>JAKLFY010000069.1 GCA_022710935.1 Verrucomicrobiota bacterium | reverse complement strand
CTTCGAAAACCAACCGAAGTCATCCTGACAACGCCCCCGTTAGACGTTACCGTAACCAAGAGGCGATGAAACCCGCGTTCCCTTCACAATCCCTGCTGAAAAACCCTACGCCCTTCACCAGAATCTACTATTGACAAACGGCGGGGCTGGGGAGGTGGTTGTCGGGGGTCGGTCGTCCTGGGGTTGGGATCTTCGAGGCAGGGGTTTCCGGAGGTCGCAATCGGTCAGGCTCCGGGGGAGATCGGAGATGGGAGATCGGAGATGGGGGCCAGAGCGGATGACGGAGGTTTTGCGCAGGATGCGGGCAAGCTGAACGGATCGGTGCGCAGCATTGCGGTTCAAGGCGTCGGGCGTCCGGGTCCAAAGGAACGGCAATAGCTGGGTCGGCGGTGAACTCAGCGAGGCGGCGGTCGAGTGGGCCAGAGCTTGACCGAACCCGAGCGTAGGATAATCCTACGAGCGTGACGACAACGATGACAGTGACCACGAAGCGTCAGGTGGTGTTGCCGAAGGCCATGTGTGAGCGCAAGCGTATTGGGCCAGGAACCTCGCTGCGGATTACCGAGGTGGGCGAGGGTTTCTATGTGACGGCGGTGCCGGAGCCGACCGAGGCCGAGCTGAGGGCGGTGTTCAAGACGCTGGACGCGGGACGCCGCACCCGGCCCATCACCGCTGCCGACGAGGCTGAGATTCAGGAGGAAATCAAGAAGTACCGCGCGGGCCGGCGTAGGGGCAAAGCGTGACCATGGTGTCACGAAGGACAAGGATCTGTTGGCGCTGGAGAAGCCCTTTGGCGTGACTGTCTTTTCGCCGAGGGAGTTCTATCGCAAGCTGCAGTCATAGATTCGGAATCCAACCCAGATTGTGCCCGGCAATGGGGACGGCCTTCTCCGCGCTCTCCGTGTCTCTGTGGTTGAATCGGCACGGTGACAGTCAGCGAGGGGAATCAACCACACAAGTGGTTGAGGGTTCATGGTTGAGGGGCGGCACGCGACGCTCGGAGGTCGCACGGAATCGTGACGATCCGCGGGCGCGGATTGGAGCGGGGACGGCTCGTCGCCGACGAAGGGAGTTGCAGTGTTGTGGGCGTTGAGGGTGGCGGCACGGGCCGATTCAAGTTCCCAAGGCGTCAGGACTTGCTCCAGCGGCTCGCGCTGTGCTTTCCACTCGTCATTGCACGGATTGAAGGCCTGGGGCAAAGCACCCCAGCTGACGCAACTCACGAGCGCACGCTTTTCCTGGTCGGTTGGGCGAGCGCCTTGCGCTGATCCGGCGTGGCCGTCCGGCGCGCGATGGCGAGCATCTTGTCGCGTCCGTAACAGTAGTGATTCGAGAGCAAGGCCGTTATCCGCCCGGCAAACTCCTCCGGTCCGGCCGTGGCCGAGAGGACCTTAAACCAAACAGGCAACACCCTGGCCCAGTCCACGCCGACCTGCCACGAGCCGGCCTCGTCCGCAAAGAAGACGATGTCATCGTTGCATTCATCGATGTGGTCCAGCAGCCCGAAGAGGATGTCCATGGCCTCACGCACTTCCGCCGGATCACTCTTCTTTATGTCGGTCACACATCGATCAAGGAGCCGACCATGCTCGGCAATCCAGGCGCTGGTCCCGCTTGATTGCTCCGTGCAGTTCCTGGAGTTGACATCAAACGACTCGTAGTACTCGCCAGCCAAACTGGCCTTTTCGAAACGCTTCACGTCGGCAAGCAAGCTCGATCTCGTCGCCTCTTCCGCGTCAGGGCGCAGCCGCTCCAAGTGCAGGTACTTCTTTGCGATCTTGTGGAGTTTGGCCGGGGGCAGAAGGTCGATGGCGTCGCTCAGCATGTAGAAGATGTGCTGGTTGCCGAGCTTGCGAATCGCGGCGCGCAGCTTGTCGCGGTCGATGTGGATGGGTTGCCGTCTCATAGTGAGTTCCCCCGTGCCCAGCAGCGAAACGCGTCGATCCATTCCGCGCCCTGCGGCGCAGGACAGGGCAGAGGCAGATCCAAAACGGAGATGCACTGCCGCCACTTGCCGCGTGAGCAGACGGCGACGATCTGCTCCTCGTCAGTCACGTCAAGACTCTCAACCGTGACTTCGATCCCCAGCACTTCGGTGTTGAACGGCAATTGGAGGTGTTCTTCGAGCATGCAGAAGAAGCCCATGACTTGTTCGGAGTCCCCATAGGCGTCCACGGTGGCTTCCCCGATCATCTCATCGAGCTTGGCTTTGGACAGATTCGGGCGGGGTCTTTGGCGTTTCGATTTCGTCATACCTCGATCCTGGCCGCACGCTCAGAGATTCGCAACCCTCCGTGAAATGCAATCGGGTCAGGGCCATACATATGACACTTGGCGATGGCAAGGCGGTGGCGAGCGGAGGTGTGTCTGGGCCGAATGCCCACTCCGCGCCTGGATTCTCTAGTGGAGGTAGCGGATCGGCCGCAGGGGCGCGTTGCCTTGCTGCCTGGTGGAAAGCCGGTCCGGTTGGGGTTGCGGCACAGTGCACCGCGCTTGCGCTGCGAACGGGCGCCGCCCGCCCCAACGCTTCGGCGTCCGCGCTTCTCGAGCTTCGGCGGACAGGCCGGCGGGCAGGTCGGATGGAAGAGGCAGACATGGCGGCGGCGACGGGAACGTTCGGGCAGGGCTGGGCAGAGGGCAGCAAGAGGTTTCCACCGCACCGTCATAAACCGCGCGCAAAGCTACAAAGCGCGTGGGGTGGTTGCACAGGTGGGTTTTCGGCGGTGCGATCGCTATTCGCCAGCCTGTGAGAGAATGAACCTCTCGATCTCGACATCCACGAAGAAGCCGGCCTCTTGGCGAAGGCGAGTGATTTCGTCGCGCAAGGTGGGAATCCAGGCCCGGTGGCGGGCGTGCAACAGTTCGCCCAACAAACCACCGACAGCCAAACCGAACGCGCGGGCTGCGATCCGCCCTCGTTTCTCGTCGATGAGCAGCACGTCGGCTTTGAGCGCCAAGGCAAGAGCGATCGCTGCGGATTCCCCGTCGTCGAGGGGGAAGGGCAGCGACAGCGGCGGCATCGAGGTTGCGGTTTCCACCCGCAGCCAGCCTTGGGCCAGGGCGCACTGGAGTTGCTTTTGGGCAGCACTGTGGGTCAGAGCCGCTAGTTCGCGCGCGACCTCGGGCGGGATAATGACTTCAGTGTATCGGCGGGCCAGAAGCTCGAGTCGGCCGATGATGGCGAGATTCGAGAGGGGCGAAGTGTTACTGACAGCGCGCATGAGCGAGGTCTTCTTGCGCTTCGGTCAGTCCATATTGCCGGGGAATACCCCGCTCGCCCAACTCGACGCCAAAGGCGTAGTGGTCGAGACCCGCCAGCCGGGCGGCCTGGCCCAAAGAGAGCCAGCCTTTGGCATAGTAACGGCAGGCCAGTTCGATCTGCATGTGCCGCTCCCGTTCCCCAGGGCCAAGCGGCAGGCCGGCCAAGACTTCTTCGTCGAACTCCAGCGTAACGCTCATGGTGGACTATTGACTTGTGTGCCATTCAGCGTCAAGCGAGACGGCGGTCCAGGCCGCAAGAGCGAAAGCCTCAAGAACGAAAAGGCAAACGGATTAGATCCGTACATATGACAATTAGCGATGGCAAGGCGGTAGCGAGTGGATGTGTGTCTGGGCCGAGCGGCCACTCCGCACCTCGAGTTCGCAATGGAGATGCCGGGGCCGCCTTGACGGACTGTCGCCTTTCAGCCTGGTGGAAGCCGGCCCGGCTGGCGTGGCGGCATGGTTCACCGTGCTTGGGCTGCGGACGAGCGTCGCGTGGGCAAGGCCTCCGCGTGCGCTCTTCGAGGTTCGGCGGATAGGTTGGCAGGCGGGTCGGATGTAAGAGGGAGGCAAGGCAGAATCTGCCGCACGGTCTACCGCTCAGTGGGGCCCGGGTTATTCGAGCAAGCGGCGGGGCAGGTCACGGCGGCCGTGCATGGCACGCCGCAAGACCAGTTCGCCAGTCAACACTTCGTAGAACAGGATATGCATGCCTTCGAGGGTGGGGTGCGTGCCTGGGCTCGTTGCCTGATGCGGTCGAAGTCCACTTCAGTCAGGGGGGTGGCGGGTTTGTCAGCGGCCTCGAGCAGCCACGCTTCAAGCTCCGGCGTGACTTCCAGCGGCCTGCGCTGCTGCTCGCGTACTGAGCGCAGAAGGTCATTGGCGAGTTCACTGGCGTCCGCACAGACCCCGGCGCGGACCTGCTCATGCAAGAAGTCTTCGACGTCTTTCGCCAATTCAATTGTCATGGAAGCAGTGTCACGCACCGGCAACGGTGTGTCAAACTCCAGCCAGGGAAAGGCAATCGGGTCAGAGCCGTACATACAGAGAGATCCGTGGCATGTGAGACACCTTCACCCTCACCCGTCGCGCATAGCGGGACATCCTCTCCCATCGGATGGGCGAGGGCCGGGGTGAGGGTGGGTTCATTGGAGGCGTCCCGGCTCAGACCGTCCGCAGTCTGGTTTCGAGGAGGGGGCCATGATCGCGCTTGGCGTGCAGGACGGCAAACACCACTGGCTCGTCGTCAATCACCTGATAGAATACCGCGTGCGGAAACCGTCGGAGGTTGGCCCGGCGCCAGTTGCCGAGCCGGATGCTGTGGCGTAGCGGATTCCCGGCAATCCCATCAATGACGCGCTGGACCTCATCTACGAAATCGCTGCCCAGCCCCGGCCGCTGGGTATCGTACCAGCGCGCTTCGCGCTCGATGTCCGCTCTAGCGAGCGGATGCCTTCTGGGTGCGCTCATCCGCAAGCTGGCGCTTCAGGTTCTCGAAGTAGTCGGGCTCGAAAGGAACCGCGATGCCTGGGTTGGCGGTGAATTCAGCAAGGCGCCGGTCCAGTTCGGCAACCAGTTCCGGCGGCTCCTGCCAGTCGGCCTCGGCGCCGGCACTGGTGCCCGGTTTGGACGCCAGGAAGCCCCTGAACCACTGGGCCAACCGGATCAGTTCGGTGGCCGGCAACTGCTGGATTTGTTGCTCGATTTGCTCGACGCTCATGGCAGGAACTTAGCGCCAACGGCTGCTGGAAGCGAGGGTTTTTCGAGGCGATGGGGCAGGCTCGTCCGCGGACGGGGGCGGTTCACGCAAAGGCCCAAAGACGCCAAGACGGAAAGAAAGATCCAACCCCCATCATTCTCCATGGCTCCCCTTTGCGCCTCAGGGCTCATTTCCCCCACGTGGGTTCACCAGCGATCTAGCGGGAAGGGACACGATCACGAATGAGATGCAGCGGTCTCGAACCCGATTTACAGAGGTGTTATTGGGATATACGGAAAGGCAACAGGGTCAGATCCGTCCTATTGACAAATGGCGCGGCTGGAGGGGTGGTTGTCGGGGGGCGAGGAGGAGAAGGCGGAGCGGTTGGTGAACGAGGAATTGGTGCGACGCAACCGGTCGGAGAAAGACCTGGGTGCGAAGCCCAAGACCGACCGGCAGACGACGCGCATCGCGCTGCGTCTGCGGCGGGAGACGACGAAGACCCTGGCGTGGCTTGGGCGACGCTTGCAGATGGGGAGCGTGAACGCGTTGAAGAACACGCTACGACAGCCAATAGCCGGGACTGACCTTTATGCCTGCAGGGGTCAGGTCAGGCGATCGATCTGGCCCTGCCGGGAAAGGGACGGCAGCGCGGCGGCACGGTTCTTCTTGCAGTCCGCGTGCGTGCGTGCGTACATGTTATCCTATTGAAAGCGCAATGCGCCGCATAGACGCTGAACAGATGCCCCCAGGCCATTTGCCGGCCATTCCGGCGGATGGAAATCTCGTCGCCGGGCTGGAAGAACCAGATCGCGTAGGGGAAGAGGGTGAGATTGGCGCGGCGGATTTCGGCAAAGCGAGAAGGCAATGGGGTCGAGTCCACACTACTGACAGATGGCACGGCTGGGGAGGCGGTTGTCGGGGGTGGTCGAGCTGAGGTTGCGGGCTTTCGCGGCATGGGCTTTCCGGAGGTCGCAATTGGTCAGCCTCCGGGGGAGATCGGAGATGGGAGATCGGAGATGGGAGATGGGGGACTGTGTGGCCAACGGCCGGAGCCGGCTCTCTCGCTCACACACGTGCGTTAAGGCGGCTGGTTTTCCTGCGGAGGTCTTCTGCTCCTCGCCGGTCACGTCCAGACTCTCGACCGTGACTTCGATCTCCAGCACTTCGGTGCCATCCCCCCCATCACTGCCCGTGCGAACATGCGCGTTGGAGGGGCGACGTCCTCGTCGCCCGCGAACACCATTGGCGACTGCCATCGTCGGGGACGAGGACGTCCCCGCTCCACGGCACGCGCGGACAATCGCATGCCCGCTATGTTTCTGCAATTGGACGGCGGCGAGTGCTCCTCTTCCGACTCCGGCTCAAAGCCGAAACTCCTCAGTCACCCGCGCCTGCCACCGCTCGATGGCGCTCGGCAGCCCGGCGGGGAACCACTGCCGGAACTGGCGGTTTCTTTCGATCATCTTCGCCAGCGAAACCACAGGCGGCAGCGAGCGGAATCCCTCGGGGTCCGGGAGATTCAGGTCCACGCTCGGGGGCGCTGCGTCACGGAGTCCGCAGGAGTCGGAGGAAGATTTCGTAGATTTCGCGGGTGCCATACTTCAAGAACAGTTCCTCATATCGCACGTCCTTCAGATCCAGCCCGTTGCGTCGGATCAACATCTCGACATCATCGGCATCCTTGGACGTGCGATGCGGCAACGCTTGTTTGAGAACGTGCAGCTTCAGCGCCAGCAGGTGATCCAGGCAGGGGACGCGCGCCAGTGTGCCGCCAAAGTCACGCTCTTCGGAGGCTTGGCGCATCCGATTGAACGTCGAGTCGTCAACGAACATCAAGTCAAGTCCATCGCCGCCGTCGGGCTGGGTGAACTGGGCGAACGCTGGCGTCTCAGCAAACCGAGCGAGTCCTGCCGCCGTCAGCCGGGCGAACCAGGCTTCCCGCTCCGCCTGGCGTACCAGGAAATCGACGTCGAAGGTGGCGCGGGTGTGCCCGTGCGCCGCCACCGCGTACCCGCCGATGACGAGAAAGCCGAGCGCTGGCTCCTCGCGCGCGATGCGGATGAAATCGCTCAATTCCATGAGAGCGGAGTCTACTTTCCGTGTGCCGGCATTGTCCACGCCGGACTGGCGATGGTTTCGTCGCAACCTTCGTCGCCGGACACGCGGATGGTCGACGAGGGTTCCGACAAAGGTTGCGACGAAGGTTCCGACAAAGACCGCAACGGGAGCAGATCAAACTCTGAGCCAGAAGACGCGCGAGCGCCAGTCCGCCTTGCCTTCCCGCTCGATCAGTCCGTTCAACCTGCGCAGGAGAAGGCGGGTATCGGCCTGAGCAATCGTCCTGGGAACGAAGATCACGCCGCCATGCGTGAGTCCGGCGCACATGGGCGTCCTGCGATGTTCGGGCAAGGCCCTGCACGCAAAGTGAGAACTGCTGTGCGGACGCACGGTTGGCTTGACTCTGCCGGCTCGCGCCATAAACCTTGCCGGTGAAGCCCGTGACCGTCATTGTCTGTTCCGGGCGGCGGCTGCAGGCGAGTCCAGACGGTGTTCGGGCCGCGGCGCAGGGTGTCCGCTGGGCGGCAGGCGCGACCGGCGGGCGATGCGTGTGAAGAGCGGGATGGGCAAACAACGTTGGGCAGAAGAAGGGCAAATCATGAAGACCGACCGATCGTTTCTCCAGTGTTCGAGCTGCGGCGTCAGCCGGCGTCGATTCCTTTCGGGTTGCGCGCGTTGCGCCGCGGCGGCGGGTGCGCTGACACTTCCCGCGTGGTCTCGGGGGGCTGAGGTGACGGCCCCGAAGATGAAGATTCGGATCATCTACGCCCTGCACGCACCGGTTCAGCCGGGTCCGGATTGGCCGAACAAGGGGTTCGATTTCCGGCCTGTGATGGAGGGAATCAATACAATTCTGGCTCAGCGGTGTGGGGAGTTTGAATTCCTGGCATCGATGGCTACGGGTCCGGAGCAGGCCAAGGAGATCCTGGCGGCCGATGAATCAGCGTCGATTGACGGGTACATCGTGTGCCAGATGAACGCGTGGAACCGGGTGGTGCAGACAATCGCCGCTTCGGGCAAGCCGGTCTTGTACGTGGATTTCAAGTATGGCGGCAGTGGCGGTTTCCTGGTTTACAACGCCGCGTTCCTACGCCAGGGGGCCGGCAACGTCGGCTTTGTTTCCTCGTCGAGCGCGGACGACCTGGTCGAGGCGGTCAAGTGCTTTGGTCTGATGAAGGAGGGGCTATCCGCGAGGCGTTTTGGCGAAGTGACGTCGGTTGCGCGGCGTGGGCGGACGCCTTTTGCGAGCACGTCGGGCATCGTCCCGGACCCGATGCCGACCACGGGGATTCCGGAATGTTTACGCCAGATGAAGGAATCGCGGATTCTGGCCGTACGGGGCACGGAATCGGGGTGGGCGGAGCCTGTTTTGGGCATTTCCGTCTACAACGTGGCGTTTGCGGAGTTGAACGATGCATGGAAGAGCGCGGACAAGGACCAGGCGGGGGCGTTGGCGGATCGCTGGCAGCGGGGGGCGACGGACGTCACGGATGTGACGCGCAAGACACTCGAAGAGAGTGCGGCGATGTATCTGGCCCAGAAGGCGCTGCTCAAGAAGTACATCGCCAACGCGATCACCATCGACTGCCTGGGCGGTTTCTACGGCGGGCACATCCACGCCTATCCGTGTCTCGGTTTCCATCAATTGCTCAACGAAGGCATGGTTGGGGCATGCGAAGCCGACGTGCGGTCCACGTCGGCGATGATCATCCTGACCATCCTGAGCCATGGCCGGCCCGGCTACATCTCCGATCCGGTGATTGACACGTCGAAGCGCGAGATCGTCTATGCCCATTGCGTGGCGTCGAACAAGCCGTTCGGCCCGCGCGGCAAGGCGAGTCCGTTCGAGATCATGACGCATTCCGAGGATCGTCAGGGCGCATCGGTCCGGTCCATTCTGCCGGTTGGCTACCTCACGACCACGGTTCAGTTCGATCAGAAGCGGAAGGAAGTCATCATGCATCGCGCACGGACGGTGGCGAACGATCTGGACGACCGGGCCTGCCGGACCAAGCTCTGCGCCGAACCGATTGGCGACATCGAGAAGCTATTCCGGTACTGGGACCAATGGGGCTGGCATCGGGTCACCTGCTATGGCGATTTCCGCAATGCGGTGATGGAGCTGGCTGGCACGCTCGAGTTGAAGGTCGTCGAAGAAGCCTAGCCCGCATTTCTCACCAACTTTTGATGTCATCTGACCGGTCGCCGTGACATTTCACCTGATGAACCGCCCGGACGAAGCGAAGTCCGCCAAACGCCTCCTTTGGGGTGTGGTGATTGCTGTTGTCGTGCTCAACCTGGTCTTATTCCTCGTCTATTCGTGACACGGCCCTCCGACCTTTGGCTGCGGCCTCGCCGCGCTGTGTGCTGTGTCTGACCTGGTTGCTGAAGTGCGGGCGGCCGTTTTGACGCGCCGGCTGTTCGAGCGTGGGGAAAGCATTGTGGTGGCGGTCTCGGGCGGGCTCGATTCGATGGTGTTGTTGCGGTTGCTCGATGAACTGGCGCTCGATTCCGGGTGGTCCTTGATCGTCGCGCATTTCAATCACGGGCTTCGCGGCCGCGAGGCGGATCGGGACGAGGCGCTGGTTCTCGACAGCGCATGGCGCCTGGGATGGCCGTGTGTGGTCGGGTGGGCCGACAGTGCGCTGCGGACGCGTCAGCCCGGGATCTCGATCGAAATGGCGGCACGCCAGGCGCGGCACCGGTTTTTTGCCGAGGTGGCTGCGCAGTCGGGTTCCTCGAAAGTCGCCCTCGGCCAGCACGCTGACGACCAGATCGAGACTGTCCTGCTGCGCCTGCTGCGGGGCGCGGGTGGGGAAGGACTGGCGGGGATCAAGTGGCTTGGGCCGTCGCCCGCAGATGCTGGGGTCCAACTCGTTCGCCCTCTCCTGGGTCAGACCCGGGCGACGTTGCGACAGTGGGCTGCGCATGCTGGTGTGTCCTGGCGCGAAGATCGGACCAATGCATGCGTCGACATGAGCCGGAACTGGCTTCGGATCGAGATCGTTCCGAAGCTGAGGCGGCGTGTCGGCCGCGGGTTGGCGGCCACGGTGGCGAGAACGGCGGCGCTGGTTGGCGCGGAGGCCGATCTGGTCAACGATCTGGCTCGCGAGTGGCGCGGGGCACGGCGCCGGGCGGCGTTCGGCACGCTGCACGTGGCTGTCCAGCGCCGCATTCTCGTCCAGCAGTTCATCGAGTCTGGCATCGATCCGGAGTTTGAATTGGTCGAGGCGCTTCGAACGCAGCCAGGCGTGTCCCGGATGATCGGCGCGGGCTTGACTGTCCGGAGCGATGTCCGGGGGCATGTTGAGGTCGAGAGGACTGCCGGAGCGCGGTTTCGCGGGGAACGGCATTCGGTGCGATTGGACGGAGATTCGGGGAGTGTTGTTTTTGGCGGAATGACGGTGGCGTGGCGGATCGTGACGCGGCGCGGCAGGGAGAGAGTGGCCCGGCGTCCGCAGCGGGAGTGTTTCGACGCGGATCGGGTCGGCTCGGCCATTGTGCTGCGGCACTGGCAGCCGGGCGACCGGTTTTGTCCGATCGGGCAGGAAGCCGGCGCGAAGCTTCAGGATTTGTTTGTCAATGCCGGCGTGCCTCGAGCCGAACGGCATCGGCGGGTGACTGCGCTGACGGCGGCGGGGGAGCTTTTCTGGGTGGAGGGGCTCCGGATGGCGGAGAGGTTCAAGATCAGGTTGGAGACCCGAAGGTGGCTCGAGTGGTGTTGGAGCCGGGAGGGGTGACCGGGGGGCGTCAAACGGCGCGTCAAACGGTTGCAGTGGCGGAAGGCCAATGCTAGGCTAGGACGCATTGAAGAGCGACGATGTGAGCGACGACAAGCGCAACGAGCCGGGTCCGAAGGAGAAACGCGGGCATGATCCGCGCGTTCCTCCGCGGACGTGGCTTCTTTGGCTGGCCATTCTGACGTTGATACCGTTGTTGGTTTTCTTCAAAGACCGGACGGAATCGCGGTTCAGGGAGTTGAATCACCTCGAGTTTCTGAACCTGGTCGAGAACGATCTGATTCAGGAAGCGACCATTTACTACAATCCGCAATCGCTGCGGCGGGAGATCACCGGCAAGTACGTCGATTCCGGGGAAAGCAAGACGGCCGAGCCTGTGCCGTTCAAGGTGGAGACGCGTCTGTCGGAGGCTCTCGAGGACCAGTTGCTTCGGACGGGCAAGTTCAAGGTGGCCGAGCCGAACACCATGTTGGTCAACCTGCTTTACGGCATTCTCCCGTTTGTCCTGATCGCCGCCCTGGTCTACTTCTTTCTCATCCGGCAGATCAAGATGGCGGGCAAAGGGGCGCTGAGCTTCGGGAAGAGCAAGGCACGGCTGCTGAACAAGGAGAAGAACCGCACGACGTTCAAGGATGTGGCGGGTATCGAGGAAGCGAAGGATGAGGTGTCCGAACTGGTTGAATTCCTCAAGGATCCCAAGAAGTTTCAGAAGCTCGGGGGTCGCATTCCGAAGGGCATCCTGATGGTGGGGCCGCCGGGCACGGGCAAGACGCTGCTGGCGCGAGCGATTGCCGGCGAGGCGGACGCCTCGTTTTTCAGCATCAGCGGATCGGATTTTGTCGAGATGTTCGTCGGCGTGGGTGCGAGCCGTGTGCGCGACATGTTCGAGCAGGCGCGCAAGAACACGCCCTGCCTGGTTTTCATCGACGAGATCGACGCCGTGGGCCGGAGCCGTGGGCACGGGCTGGGTGGCGGGAATGACGAGCGGGAGCAGACGCTCAACGCGCTTCTGGTCGAGATGGACGGGTTCGACACCACCGACGGCATCATCATCATCGCCGCCACGAACCGTCCGGACGTTCTCGATCCGGCGCTGTTGCGGCCCGGGCGTTTCGACCGGCAGATCACGGTGAATCTGCCGGATGTGCGCGGGCGCGAAGCCATTCTGAAAGTCCACGCGAAGAACGTGAAGCTGGCGCCGGACGTGGATCTGTCCGTGATTGCGCGCGGGACGCCGGGGTTCTCGGGCGCTGAGCTGGCGAATCTATTGAACGAGGCGGCCTTGCTGGCGGCGCGTTTCAACAAGAAGGCGATCACCCTGGCTGAGTTGGAGGAGGCGCGCGACAAGGTGCGCTGGGGACGCGAGCGGCGCAGCCTGGCGATGACCGAGGAACAGAAGCGGTTCACTGCGTGGCACGAGGCCGGGCACGCGCTTGTGAACGTGCTGCTCGAACACACGCACCCCCTGCACAAGGTGACCATCATCCCGCGCGGCCAGGCGCTCGGGGCGACGATGTATCTCCCGAAAGACGACATCCTCAACCGCGGCCGCAAGGAGCTGCTCGATTTGATCACCGTCACGATGGGCGGGCGCATCGCCGAGGAAATCACCTCGGGCGATTTCTCGACCGGGGCGGCGGGCGATATCCAGCAAGCCACCCAAATGGCACGGTCGATGGTCTGCAGTTTCGGCATGAGCGAGAAGCTGGGGATGGTCCAGTACGGCGAGGACAACGAGTACATCTTCCTCGGACGCGACATGGTGCGGGGCAAGGATTACAGCGAGGAGACGGCGCGGGACATCGATGCGGAAGTGAAACGGATCACCAACGAGTGCTACGAGCGGGCTCGCGAGATCATCCACAACAACCGCGACAAGCTCGAATTGATCGCCAACTCGCTGCTCGAATACGAGACGCTCGAAGGCGCCCAAGTCGAGGAAATCGTCCGCACGGGGCGCCTCACGCCGCCGCCTCCCGCGCCTCAGACCAGTCCTCCCACCGGGGCGCAGGCGGCCACGCCGCTGCCCGAGGTCCCCAAACCGGTCCCGCCCAAGCTCCCGCCTGGCCTGACCGCGCCGGCGCCCGCGACCGCTTAAGATTTTGCCAATGAATCCTCTTCGAAGCTGGCGCCTGGGTCTCCTGGGCTTGTGGGTGGGCACATTCGCAGTCCTGGCCCAGGATTACCAACTCTTCGCCCGCACGAATCTCGTCGCATGGTGCATTGTGCCGTTCGACGCCCTCAAGCGGGGCCCGGTCGAGCGCGCAGCGATGCTCGATCGGCTGGGGCTGCGCCTGTTCGCCTACGACTACAGGGCCGAGCACATTCCGACCTTCGATGCGGAGATCGAGGCGCTCGAGCAGCGGAATGTCCGACTCCTCGCCTGGTGGTTCCCAACGGTTTTGAACGACGAGGCGCGGCTCATCCTCGAGGTCCTGCGACGACACGACATCAAGGCCCAGCTTTGGGTCACGGGCGGTGGGGAGGCGGTGAGCGGGGCGGAGGCTGTGCGCGCGCGCGTCGGGGACGAGGCCCGGCGGGTGCGTCCGATCGCGGAGGCCGCCGGGCGGATTGGGTGCACAGTGGCGCTCTACAATCATGGCGGCTGGTTCGGCGAACCGGAGAACCAGATCGCTATCATCGAACGCCTGCGCGCCCAGGGCGTCACAAACGTCGGGATCGTCTACAACCTCCACCACGGCCACGAGCATCTCGACCGTTTTCCCGCCCTGCTCGAGCGGATGAAGCCGCATTTGCTGGCCCTCAACCTCAACGGCATGGTGCGCGGCGGCGACGCCGTCGGAAAGAAGATCCTCCCGCTCGGCCAGGGCGACCTCGATCTCTCCCTGCTCCAGACGATCCGCGACAGCGGTTGGCGCGGGCCGGTCGGCATCCTGAACCACACGGACGAAGACGCCGAGGAACGATTGGCGGACAACCTGGCCGGATTGGAGTGGCTGGTGAAGCAGTTGGACGGGGGTGTGCCAGGGCCAAGGCCCGTTCCATTCCGTGAGAGCCACGGAAAGAAGAAGGGCTAAGACTCCAGGTTGCCGGTGGCGTCGAACTCGAATGGATGCGGATTTCCGGTCGTCTCGATCCCTGGTCGGCCTTCGATTTCGCGGGCGAGCGGGACGGAGACCTGCAGATGCTCGAGGTGGAGGGTGTCGAGGATGCGCACGATGCGGGCATCCTGCACGTCGGCCAACCCGAGCGTTGCGACCGCCTTTTCGAGGACCTCGCGGTCGGTTTGGAAGTGGAGAGGGATCTTGGCTCCTTGCAGCGAAAGCGCCGTCAGCGAATTCACCGTGGTGAGCCCGCGGTCCATGGCCTGAACCAGGCGCGTGGTGGTGAAGTCCGCCAACCCGATTCCGATGGCATTGCCATGACTTTCGGGCGTCAGGTCGCGCACGAACAGGCGCCGGATGCGCGGCCCGGTTCGGGGCGTCTCCTCGGCGAGCGAATAGCCGTGGATCGAGCGTCCGATGACCATCGGATCCATGCCGGTTCCGCTGAGGTTTTTACCCATGCGATCCACAATCAGGAGATCGATGTCGTCGAATGGCAGGCCGGGCATCATGGCCCTGGCCTCGTCGCAGAGCAGGGGTTCTCCCTGTTCGATGTCCGAGGGGCGGATCGCGTCGATGCGGGCCGTCTGGTGTCGCTGGTCTTCGAGGATGGCCAGGCCTGCGATGACGGGAACGGTCTCGAGCAGCGCTCGGCTGTGGGCCCGGAGAACGCGCTCGTATCCCAACCTGCAGGCGGCTGCGTGGAACTGGGCGGCTCCGGCCCGTTTGCCCAGACCCACCACCAGCATCTTGAGCAAACCGCTCCCGATCGATCCGGTGAAGTCGGTGTGGGGTTTGACGCGGTTGATGAGGAGGACGCCGTCTGCCGACAGCGCCTCGCGGCTGACACACAGATCGAAGCCGGGAATCACGCTGCCGACAGTCTGGACCTCCATCGAGGGGCGAATCGGAACACCCAGCGCCGATTCCGTAATCCCGTAATCCGCCAGCAGAGCGACCTGTCCTTCGGACGTGCCGCCGCCGTGGCTGCCCATCGCCGGGAGGATGAACGGGTGGGCGCCGGCGGCTTCGAGCGCGCGCACCGCCGCGCGCACGATTGTCTGCAGATTGGCGATGCCACGGCTGCCGACCGCGACGGCCACGCGCGCGCCGGGTTCGAGGGACGGGACAACTGCGGCAAGGGCCTCCTGGACGACCCGGTCCAGGTCGAGTGTTTTCGAAGGCGGGAATTGCTGGCGGAGGTCGGCCAGCAAGGGCCACAGCGTCGAGCGCGAGTTCATTTCGGTTTGGCCGGGGCCGCGGCTTTCGCTGCCGGCGGCGGGGCGTTGGTGGCGGGGGGCGGCGGGGTGAGGTACTGGATTTCGGCCTCGTAACGCCGGATGAGCGATTCGTTCTTGATCTCGCGGGCGAGGAGCAGAGCCTTGCGGTAAACGTCGATCCGATCGGGGTACTTTGGATTCTGGTTGAGGAACTGCTCGTAAGCCGAAATGGCGGCGTCGGATTGGCGCAGGGCGGTGAGGAGTCGGGCCAGGCCGAGCTGAAGATGAACGCGCTGCTGGTCGCTGGGGCGCAACGCGAGCGCGCGGCGATAGGCTGCGACGGCGTCATCGAGCTTCCCTGCCTGCTCGCACAGGTCGCCCACCTTCTGTTCGAGCAGAGCGCTGGATCGAGTCTCGGGGGCGCGCGCCAGACTCTGAGCCACTCGATCGGGCGTGTCGCCGCGCACCAGCCGCAGATTGATCTCCCGCAGACGGGACCACGGGACGAGCGATTCGGGCAGGGCGGGCGGGCGGGTGGGAGAGCTGTCGGTGCGAATCGGAAAAGGTCGATAGATGGGGTCGCCGATCACGGTGGTTTGCCAGGATAGAGAGGGCAGGGCGGCGTAGGTGGCTTCGCCGAAGGTTGCGCCGGACTCGATCAGGCGGCTGAACCAGACGCCGACCTCGATGGTGGATTCGAGATACGGCTCAGTGACGAAGCCGACGGTGGCGGCGGCGCCGCGGTCGAGCAGGCATCCGACCCATGTATCGGCGGTGCGGATCGATCGCGCGCTGTAGGAGAAGATGTGGTAGGCGATGGCGCCGGGCATGAACTCGACCGTGGATTGCTTGAAGGGGCCCGAGGGTGTCTGGTCGTACCAGCCGGCGTAGAGCGCCACCTGGGGCAGGGGACAGCCCGTGCCGAAGGTGGCCGGCTCGAGGTTCAGAGTCGTTTCAAAACCGTGGCGGCGAGCGGCCGCGGATGCCGCGATGATCCAGTCATCGCCCACCTTGTAGCCGCCTTTGGTCAGGCCGCGCGCATCGAAATAGGCGCGGCCCCAGAGGCCATGTGTTTCGGCGGTCATGGCATTGTCAACCAGGTTCCGGGCCACGCTGCCGCTGGGGCCGTCCAGTCGCGTCACCATGAGAAGACCGCCCTTGGGATCGAGTCTGGACATCGCCTCGGTTCCCAGGAACGGATTGCGGAGCATCCCCTCGACCGGCAGTCTCTGATGAAGAGCGGGCAACAAGGCCAGCTCGCTGTCAACGGCCGCGGCCCGTCTCTGCGCGGGCAACAAGGTCTTGTTCGTGCCGGTCGGCTTGGCGTCCTCGAGAATCCGCACAGGAACTCCATAACAAAGGGCGACGTAACGGACCGTGGCGGCGACGGGGAGCCGGACGACGCGCCCCGGCTGGTTGTCCGTGGCAGGCACGATCTGGTCGTGGAACGTGAGCAGTCCCCGCTGTTCGAGGGCGGCCAGCAGCGGTTCCTGCAGGCGCTTCTCGAATTCGGTTCGCGTCATCCCCTCGTCCCGCGGCATGCTGAGTCCGATGACTTGCCTGTCGGGCACCGCGCGTTTCCCGGTGTAGTGCTGGGCCACGAGGCGCGAATCGGGTCGGACATCCGTGTTGTAGACGACCACGACTTCATCCCCGCCCGCCCAGAGTCGGATCGCGAATCCGGCGAGCAGACCTGTGAATGTGCGGGCTGGAAGAGTCATTTCAACTCGAGTTTCAATCCGTCGTACGCGAAGGCAACGCCCGTGGGCAGTTCGGCCTGATCGATGTCATGATCGAACTCGTGGGTCAAATGGGTGAAGAACGTCCGCCCGGCCTCGATCCGCCGGGCCGCGGTCAGGGCTTCATCGAGGTTCATGTGAGTCGGATGAGGCGTCCGCCGGAGGGCATCGAGGACGGCGACCTCGACCCCTCGGGCCTTTTCGGCGGCGGGGGCAGGCACCTCTTTGCAGTCGCTGAAGTAGGCCAGGCGCTTGCGGGTCCCCTGCAAGAAGACAAATCCCGTGGTGACGAATCGTCCGTGCGGCAGGTTGAAGGGAAGCACATGCAGATCGCCGATCCGGAACGGACCGTCGATCACATGCGGGTCGGGATGGAAGTAGCCTTTGGGAATCGGCCGCCCGTCGAAGGCATAACAGAACACCCGCTTCAGATCGGCCAGGGTGGCGGCTGAAGCGTAAATCGGCAGCGGACCGTGGCGCACATCGCAGATCCGACGGCAATCGTCGAGTCCCATGATGTGGTCGGCATGGCCGTGGGTAAACAGGACGGCGTCCAGCCATCGGATGCGTTCGCGCAGCATCTGCAGCCGGAACTCCGGGGTGGTGTCAATGACGAACTTGACGGCGTCGGTCTCGACATACACCGACGGTCGCAAGCGATGATTGCGCGGATTGGCGAGAAACGCGGGCGGATAATCCTGGCCGATCATCGGGACGCCCTGCGATGTCCCGGTGCCCAGGAAAGTCAGACGAAACGACATGTTTTCTTTTGCCTGAAGTTAGCAGACCCGACACATTGGGCGCGAACGAAAAGTCTTGAGATGCTGACCACGCTCCGCATCCGCAACCTGGCATTGGTGTCCGAAGTGATCCTCGAACTCCCGTCCGGGTTGGTGGCCATTACCGGCGAAACCGGCGCCGGCAAGTCGATCCTTCTGGGCGCGCTGGGTCTTGTTCTGGGCGAACGCGCGGACCGCGGTCTCATTCGGAGCGGCCAGGAGAGCTGTGCCGTCGAGGCGGTGTTCGACGTGACGGATTTGAGCCGCGCCTTCCATCGGTCGCTCGAAGACCAGGGCCTGGATCCATGCGCCGACGGACAACTGATTCTCAAGAGGACATTCACCGCCGCCGGGGCCAACCGCCAGTTCGTCAACGGGACGCCAACCACGCTCCAGACCCTTTCGCGCGTGGGGGATTGGCTGGTTGATTTGCACGGGCCGCACGAGCACCAGTCTCTCCTCGATCCGAGCCGCCAACTCGCCCTGCTCGATGCGTTCGGCGCCCTCGACGCGCGCCTTGCCACGGTGGAAGCCCTGGTGCGTGAGCGCGACGCCCTCGAAAGGCAGAAGGCCGATCTGATCATCGACGATCGCGCCTACGCCCAACAGCTCGATCTCCTCCGCCATCAGACGGCCGAGATTGCCGCGGCCCGGCTCTCTCCCGACGAGGAGGAAACTGTCGCGCGCGAATACCAGCGCGCCAGCAGCGCCGCCCAGCGGCTTCAGTTGGGACAGGCCGCCGCCGATGCCCTCGGAGGCGAGGAAGGGTCGGTGCTCAGTCAGGCCGGCACGGTCGGGCGGCTGCTCCAGGAGTTGAACCGCACAGATCCCGATGCCAGGCCGTTGCTCGAGGCCTTCGAGCAGGGGATTGCCTTTTTGCGCGATCTCGAGAGGGACTTGTCCCACTATGCCGAGCGCATCGATCTCGACCCCGCCCGCCTGCAGGGCCTCGAAGAGCGCCTCGATCTGATCCAGACGCTCAAGCGCAAGTACGGGGCCCCGATCGATGCGGTGATCCGGTTTGGAGAAGAAGCCGCCAGGCGCCTCGAGCAACTCGAACGGCGCTCGGAAGAGTTGGCCAGACTGGACCATGCGCTGGCCAGGGTCTCGTCCGAACTCTGGGACGCGGCGCTCGACCTTTCCGCCCGCCGCCGTGAGTGCGGCGCCCGGCTCGCCCGCGCCGTCAGCGGACAACTGGCCGATCTCGGCTTTCGTCGGAGCGAATTCGACGTGCGCATCGAGTCGCTCGCCCGCAACCCGCCGCCCCATCCCCAGCCCGGCTTGGCCGGCATCGACACCGTCGAGTTCCACTTCGCGCCCAATCCCGGCGAGCCAGCCAAACCGCTGCGCGCCATTGCGTCGTCGGGCGAGCTGGCCCGGGCCATGTTGGGGATCAAGACCGTTCTGGCCGTTCAAGACCAGATCCCGGTGCTCATCTTCGACGAGGTGGACGCCAATGTCGGCGGCGAAACGGCGAACGCGGTGGGTGAAAAGATGCGGGCGGTCGCCCGGCACCGCCAGGTGCTATGCATTACCCATCTCGCCCAGGTCGCCGCCGCCGCCGATGCCCACTTCGCCGTGACCAAGGAGATTCACGGGGGCCGAACCCTATCGACGATCGAGCGCCTGGACCAGCCGGGGCGCATCACTGAGCTGGCCCGCATGCTAGGCGGGCATACCGAGGCCGCCCGGCGTCACGCGTTGTCGCTGCTCCGGCAGCCTTGAGACTACCGGGCCGCCGCTTCGTAGTGTTTGGCCACCGCGGACCAATTCACGACGTTCCACCACGCCTTCAGGTAGTCGGCTCGGCGGTTTTGATACGTGAGGTAATAGGCGTGTTCCCAGACATCCACGCCGAGAATCGGCACCCCGTCGCACCCGGCGATCGAGCTCCCCATGAGCGGATTGTCCTGGTTCGCGGTCGAGGCGATCTCGACTTTGCCGGCCTTGGCGATGAGCCAAACCCACCCGCTTCCGAACCGGCCCAAGCCCGCCGCTTCGAACTTTTCCTTGAAGGAATCGAAGCTGCCGAACGCGGCGTTGATGGCGGCCGCGACCGCGCCGCTGGGCGCGCCGCCCGCATTGGGCGCCATGATATTCCAGAAGAAGGTGTGGTTCCAATGCCCGCCGCCGTTGTTCCTCACGGCTCCGCGAACGGCGTCGGGCACCGCCGCGAGGTCCTTGATGAGGGCATCGATCGTTTTGGCTTCGAGGGCTGCGTTGCCGGCGATGGCCTTGTTGAGGTTGGTGACGTAGGCCTGGTGATGCTTGCCGTGGTGAATCTCCATCGTCAGGGTGTCGATGTGAGGTTCGAGGGCTTCTTTCGAGTAGGGTAGGGGGGGCAGTTGGTGTGGCATAAGCTTTGGTTTAATGGTCTCGTGCACTCGTTTGCGACTTCAATTCCGCCATTGATGCAAGGCGCATCCACTCACAGTCGCCGGCGGACACGGCACGCGCGGATGGGCCCGCCACGTCGGGCGAGAATCGGTTTCGGCGCTCTGCATGTGACCTGTCATCGCTCTTGCATCAGTCGTGGGCAACATAGCAGGGCATTGGTTGGCGCACAAGCGACCGGTGGCGCGTTTGTTTTCCGTGGCCAGCGGTTGGCGTTTCAGGATAGACTCCTTCTCATGCGTTGCGCCGTGTTGTGCCGGGTTTCGGCTTTTGTGCTGGCGGGCTTGCTGCTCTGTTCGTGCGGCAAGCCCGCCGCCGGTGCGAAGGCGCGGCAGAACGGGGCGGAACCCGCGCGCCCGGTGCGTTTGGCGGCTGTCGAGGTGCGTCCGATGGAGCGGAGCATCAGGGCGACGGGCACGCTGGCAGCCTACGAGGAGTCGACGCTCAGCGCGAAAGTGCCCGGGCGTTTGCAGCAACTGATGGTAGACATCGGGAGCGTGGTGCGGGCGGGGGATCTGCTGGCCCAGGTCGAGCCACGCGATTACGAATTGCGGCTGCAGCAGGCGGGTGCCGCCCTGGCTCAGGCGCGCGTGGCGCTGGGTTTGCCTCTGGATGGCGACGATGACGAGATCGCGCTTGACGAGGTGAGCTCGGTCAAACAGGCCAAGGCGGTGCTCGACGAGGCTTCGAAGAACCAGGACCGCGTGGCCCGCCTCCTCAAGTCCGGCATTGCCTCGGACGCCGAGTTCGACACGGTCGAGGCGACGCATACGGTGGCGGCGGCGAAGTTCGCCACGGCGCTGGAAGAGGCGCGGATGCGGATGGCGACGCTGTCTCAGCGCCGGGCCGAGTACGAAATCGCGCGCAAGCAGCTCGCCGACGCCTCGGTTCGGGCCCCGTTCGACGGCGCCGTGCAGTCGCGTCCGGCCAGCGTGGGCGAATACGTGGCGACGGGCGCGCCGATCGTGACCGTGGTGAAGACCAATCCGCTCCGCCTGCGCCTTGTGGTTGCCGAGCGGGAGTCGATGCTCGTCCGGGCCGGGCAGACGGTGCGGCTCTATGCGGAAGGAGACACGGCCACATATCCCGGCACGATTACCCGTCTGAGTCCCGCGTTGGTCGAGGAGGACCGGATGCTGCGGGTCGAGGCCGACGTGCCAAATCCCGGGTCACTGCGTCCGGGGATGTATGCCAGCGCGGCGATCGTGGTGGACGATCGCCAGGAGGCCTTGACCGTGCCGACCAACGCCGTGGTGACGTTTGCCGGCATCGAAAAGGTGGTGTTGGTCCAGGATGACAAAGCGCTCGAAAAGGACATCACCACCGGACGTCAGCGCGCGGATCGGGTCGAGGTCCTGTCCGGGCTCACCCTCGGGCAGACGGTTGTATTGGATCCGGCCGGCCTGCGGACTGGGCAGCGTGTCACTGTGGAATCGACCTTGAGCGAAACGCCGTCCGCGCCCGCAGGCGGCGGCCAGTCCACGGCCACGGGGCCGGGGGGCGTCGCGGGCGCCGCGGCGCCGCGGAGCGAATTGGGCGCGGCGAACAGACAGTCCAATGCAGAAGCTCGCTGAAATCTGCATCCGTCGGCCGGTGTTCGCGACGATGATCGTGATGGCCCTGGTTGTCGTGGGCGTGGCCGGGTACATGAATCTGGGGGTGGACCGGTTTCCGTCGGTCGATCTGCCCACCGTGCGCATCATGACCCGTCTGCCTGGCGCATCGCCTGAAGAAATGGAATCGCTGGTGTCCCAGCCGATCGAGGAGGTTGTGAACACCATCGAGGGGATTCAGGAATTGCGCTCAGTCAGCGGGAACGGCTCCTCCTTCGTCATCGTGACCTTCGAGCTCAACCGCGACATCGACGTCGCGGCCCAGGATGTGCGGGACCGGGTCTCGACCGTCTTGCGCCATCTTCCGGACGACACCGACCCGCCGACGATCGCCAAGACCGACGCGGACCAGGCGCCGATCATGACCTTGGCGGTGTCGGGTCCGCGGTCGACGCGCGAGTTGACCGAGATCGCGGACAAGATCATCAAGACCCAGATTGAGCGGTCGCTCGGGGTGGGGGAGGTGAATGTCTATGGCGGTCTCGAGCGGGCGATCAACATCTGGGTCGATGCCGACCGTTTGGCGGCGTACCGGATTCCGATCACGGCGGTGCGGGAGGCCCTGGTGCGGCAGAACGCGAACATCCCCGGCGGCAACGTGACGGGGCCGTTGCGCGAGCATACGCTGCGCACCATAGG
This sequence comes from Verrucomicrobiota bacterium, assembly GCA_022710935.1. Lineage (GTDB taxonomy): Bacteria > Verrucomicrobiota > Verrucomicrobiia > Limisphaerales > J093 > MWFF01. The sequence goes on along the minus strand of JAKLFY010000069.1, from coordinate 11,861 downwards.
CCGGCTGAACGACCCCAGGGCCTTCAACGACCTGGTGATCGCCACCCGCAACGGCTCGCCCATCCGGATCCGCGACATCGGCACGGCCGAAGACGGCACCAAGGAGCAGCGCTCGATCTCGCGGTTGGACGGGGTGCCGACGGTGTCGATGGAGATTGTGCGGCAATCGGGGGCGAACACCGTTGCGGTCATCGAGGCGGTGAAGGCCAATCTCGATGTGCTGAAGGCGCAGCTTCCGTCCGATGTGCGGGTCGAGGTGATCCGCGACCAGTCCCGCTACATTTACGAGGCCCTCCACGAGATTCAGCGGCATCTGATCCTTGGCAGCATCCTGGCCTGCCTGGTCGTGCTCCTCTTCATGCGCAATGGGCGGGCGATGGTGATCGCGGCGGTGGCGATCCCGACCTCGGTGATCGCGACCTTCGGCATGATGAAGGCGTTGGATTTCACACTCAACAGCGTCACCATGCTCGCCCTGGTGCTCATGGTGGGCATCGTGATCGACGACGCCATCGTTGTCCTCGAAAACATCTTCCGATTCGTCGAGGAGAAGCGGATGCGCCCGTTCGAGGCGGCGCGGGCGGCGACGGCGGAGATCGGGCTCGCGGTGATGGCCACGACGTTCAGCCTGGTGGTGATCTTTGTGCCAGTCTCGTTCATGTCGAGCATCTCGGGCCGCTTCCTCTATCAGTTCGGGATCACCGCGGCCGTGGCGGTGCTCGTGAGCCTCCTGGTGTCGTTCACCCTCACCCCGATGATGAGCGCCCGGCTGTTGCACGTGAATGGCGGGGGCGATCAGGACGCCGCACCGCGTTCGCGCAGCGGCTTTTATCGCTGGATCGACCAGATTTACACGGCGGGTTTGGCCTGGGCGGTGGGCCGGCGTTGGCTGGTCGCCGCCCTGGCCCTGGCGGTCATTGCCACGTCGGTGCCGCTCTATCAAGCCGTGCGGCAGGAGTATCTGCCCAGCAACGTGGACGAAGGGGAATTCGATGTGCGTGTGACGACCGCCGAGGGCACCGGGCTGGTCTCGATGAACGAGGTGTCCGAGCGGATCGAGAAGGAGCTGCGCGGCACGCCGGGCGTCGACCTTGTTCTTGCGTCGAGCGGCAGCGGCTTCATGGGCAGCGTCAACAACGCCAGCTTCTTTTTGCGGCTCAAGCCGCATGACGAACGCACGTTCCGCTGGACACGCCTTTTGCGGTGGCCGCCCTGGCGAGCGTTCGAGAACAACTACACCCAGCGCGACATCCAACAGATCATCCGCGCCCGCCTCGCAGCCATCCCCGGCATCCGATTCCAGGTGCGCAATCCGCAGACATTCGTCGGCGGCGGACCGAACTTCGACATCGATTTCGCGCTTCTTGGTCCGGACCTGACGACACTCTGGCGCTACGCCGAGGCCCTGCGCGAGAAGGCGCCCGAACTCGGCCTCCTGGATGCCGACACCACGCTCAAACTCGACACGCCTGAACTCCGCGTCGAGATCGACCGCGACCGGGCGGCGAACCTCGGCGTGGATACGCAGGATATCGCGACTGCGTTGCGGATCATGGTGGGAGGCGACACCGAGGTGACCCGATTTCGCGATGAGAGCATGAACGAGGATTACGATGTCGCCATCCGGCTCAAAGAGGGCGACCGCAATGACCCCGCGACCATCGCCCGTCTGTTTGTGCCGCGGCAGGGTGGGTTGGTTCGACTCGACAACGTGGTCAAGCTGGTGCCCGCCCAAAGTCCGTCGCGGATCGACCGGTTGGACCGTCAGCGGCAGGTCAGCCTCCGGGCCTCGGTGGCGCCCGGCTTCGCCCAGGCCGACCGCATCGCCGCGCTGCGGGCGGAGGTGGCGAAGATGGGTCTGCCGACCGGATACTCGACGCGTGTTTCCGGACGTGCGCGCGAGCTCGAGACCACTTTCAACGAGTTTCTCTGGGCGTTTGCCCTCTCCGTGGTCCTCATGTACATCATTCTGGCGTCCCAATTCGAAAGCCTCGTCCATCCGTTCACGATTCTTCTGTCGCTGCCGTTGTCGGTGCCTTTTGCCTTTCTATCGCTCCTGATTGCCGGTCAGACGATCAACCTGTACTCAGCGCTGGGGTTGCTCGTCCTGTTCGGCGTCGTCAAGAAGAACGCCATTCTTCAAATCGATCACATGAACAAGTTGCGGGCAGCGGGGCTCGACCGGGCGGCCGGCATTTTGCGCGGCAACCGCGAGCGCTTGCGCCCGATCCTGATGACCACCATGACGCTGATCGCCGGCATGGCCCCGCTGGCTCTTGGGACGGGTCCGGGGGCGGCCGAGCGGCGTGCGGTGGCCGTGGTGGTGATCGGCGGACAGGCCTTGTGCCTGCTGCTGACACTGATCGTCACCCCGATCGCCTACAGCCTCCTCGACGATCTCGGGCGCAAACTCCAATGGCGTGGGTGGCGCATCGAGACCGACAGCGCGCCCGCCACTGCGCCTGCCGGCATGGAAATGGCGCGAGTCAAGAGCGATGAGTGATCCGCGCGGATCGGACATGGGAATCCGAGGATCGGGGGCGCAGGCAATAGGCCAAGGAGCAAGCCCGCATCTCTCCCCAGGCTCCGCGCGGTCTGATGCCGGGCCTGTGTCAAACCAGGGCCGCATCGAAGAGGCGCACGGTTCTGCCACCGCTCTCTCATTCGCATCCCGCTCAGGTCGTTCTTCCCGCCCCGTTCATGCCCCCGGGCCCGCTGCGCCCCGCCTCTGCCAATGGGCCGACGGAGCGACCGAATGGCTGATCTACGCCATGGTCTTGTTCTCCGTCTGGGCCATCGCTTCGATCCCCGCCTGGGCGGTTTGGACCATGAACGGAGCCGGGTACGCTCTGGGGCTTCTCCTGGCAATCAAGTGGCTGAACTGCCGGGCCGCGGGGTATGAGCCGGCGCGATGGGACGAAGGCGCGGGCCGATGGCCGATGCGCCTGTTGGGGACGCTGACGGTGGTCCTCGTGCTTTGGTGCCTGATCAGCGCTCTGAACGCGCGCGCCACAGTCGACCTCGCCCAGTTCCGTCTCGACTCTCGTGACGGCACGATTCCCTGGCTGCCGCACAGTTATGATGCGCCGAGCAGTTGGTTCGCTTTTTGGCAATATCTGGGTCTGGCTTGCAGCTTCTGGGCTATTCGCGATTGGTTCCTGGGAAAGACCCGACGCGAAGGTCATGGCCGCGAGCCGGATGCGGATCTCGCATATCGAGACTCCGAGCTGCGAACTCCGAATCGTCACAGGGCTATGGCAGAAGTCTTGCCGGCCCGGCTGAGGCGCCTGCTGTGGGTGCTTTGCCTCAACGGCGCCGCGGTGGCAATCGCGGGCATTCTGCAGCGGCTTTCGGGGACGACCAAGCTGCTCTGGGTCTTCGAGCCTGTGCACGCGGGGATCAACCGGACGCAGTTCGGTCCATTCGACTACTACGCCAACGCCGCCCAGTACCTCAACCTGCTCTGGCCCATCTGCCTTGCTTTCTGGTGGTATCTGCACCATGCCCGAAGAAGCTCGGTGCGCCGCGCGGCTCGCGCCGGCGATTCGCCTCACATCCTCCTGCTGCCAGCGGCCTCTCTCCTGTTTGGCGCGGCTTTTTTTGCGGGCTCCCGCGGGGGTGCTTTGGTGGCCTTTGGGCTTTTCATCGTCTCGGCGGGTTTGCTTTTGGCAGGGAGCACGCCGCATGTGCGAAGAATCGGGATTGTCCTCGTGGCCTTGTTGGGCCTTGCGGGCGCCGGGGCGGCCCGATTGGGCGGATGGCAGGCGGTGACCCGATTGCTCGAACCGCCTACGCATTTTAGCACGGGCGTCGAGGGAGGGCTTTCTGATTTCTCGCTTCACTTTGTGTTCGACTGCCCCACCGAGAGCGTCGCGCGGTGGTGGAGTCTGGCCTACCTTATGTCGGATTCGTTCAATGCGGGGCAGAACTCGGCGCTTCTCTATGTCTATAAGGACACGCTCGGTTTCCTGCTTCGCGGCAATCCTGCCACCAACCAAATCCGCCTGGTCTGCACCAACTTCGTTCCGCTGTTCAGCGGACGCCGGGTAGCCGTGAGCGCTGTGAGGAGCCAGACGAATCTGGCATTGTATGCCGAGGGCAACCCGCTTCGGGTCGTCACCAGTCGGTCGCGATTTCCACCCTTGACCAACCAGATCAGCGCGTCGGTGCTGCGCGTGCAGCGCGATCGGGATCCAAAGCGGCCTTCGGCCACGCCCACCGTGCATCACGCCCAACTCTATGCAGAGGCGCTGTCGCAGACCCAGGTGCGCGCCCTGCTCAGCTCATCCGGGCAACGAAGTGGCGATGAGAACGGATCGGATCAACTTCCAGTCCCGCGACTCGATATTCCCCGCAAAGCTTTGACCGGACCGAAATCTCTGGGTGCACAACTCCAGGGCCGGACCGAAATCTACGAGCTGGGACGCCGCATTGCCGCCGACTACCCCTGGTTCGGCTCGGGCCCGGGGACATTCAGCTCGATGTACGAGGTCTACCGTCAAACCAGGCTCACCCGGCCGTGGTACGTCCACAACGATTGGCTCGAAACGCGAATCACCTTCGGACGCATCGGCGCATTGCTGGTGTTCTGTGCCCTGGCGCTGGCGGTGTTGCGCCCGCTGCTGCGCGGCGGTCACCGCGTCTCAGCGGTCTTTCTTGGCCTGGTCTGGGCCGGTCTGGGCGGATGCCTCGTCCATGCGCGCTTCGATTATCCGTTTCAAGTCCACTCGATCCTCTTCGCCTTTCTCGTTGCAGCCGCCGCGACCTCGATCGTGTCGGTGAGGAAGTAGGAGATGGGAGATGGGAGATGGGAGATCGGAGATCGGAGATCGGAGATGGGGGGCCGTGCAAGGGATTATGAAATGGAGTCGCTCGCGGTCCGCCGGCAACCGCAACGGTTGCAGGGTCAGGTGCGAGACCGCGCGGGCGACTGGCGTGGAGAGCGACTGTTCAGACGCGGTTTTGCCTCAGTCCGGAAATCTGTGTCATCGTCTCAGCTTGAGATTTCCGGGCTGAAGTTACTCCCCGGACGAAATCTGTGGCAAATGAGTCAAGTTCCTGTTCGCGGCGGCGGGCGGTGGCGATGCCAATCCGTCGATTGCTCGAAGGCGTGCCCGAGTCGGAGCAGGGTCTCCTCGCCAAAGGGCGGTCCGAGCAATTGCATTCCGATCGGGAGTTTGGGGGAGGCTGTGAAGCCGCATGGCAGGCTCAGCCCGCAGATGCCGGCGAGGTTGCAGGAGATCGTGAAGACGTCGGACAGATACATCTGCAGCGGGTCCGCCAGCCTTTCGCCGAGCTTGAATGGAGGCGTGGGCGCGGTCGGCGTCAGGACGGCATCGACTTCCTTGAAGGCGTCGAGGAAATCCTGGCGGATCAGGGTCCGGACCTTTTGGGCGCGGAGGTAGTAGGCGTCGTAGTAACCGCTGCTCAGAGCGTATGTGCCCAGGATGATGCGCCGCTTTACCTCCGTCCCGAAGCCGGCGCCACGCGTCCGCGCGTACATTTCGATCGGGTCCGCCCCGTCGATGCGCAGGCCGTACCGGACGCCGTCGAAGCGGGCGAGGTTGGCACTGGCCTCGGCGGGAGCGATCAAGTAGTAGGTGGCCAGGGCATAGCGCGTGTGCGGAAGCGAGACCTCGACGGGTTTGACGCCGAGGGATTCGAGTTGGGCGATGGCCTGCTCGACGGAGTGTCTGACCTCGGGGTCGAGACCCCCTTGGACAAAGTACTCTCGGGGCAGGCCGACTCTCAATCCGGCGACTGACTGGTCCAAGCCGGCAACATAGGGCGGCACCGGCTGCGGCACGCTGGTTGAATCGAGGGGATCGTGCCCAGCCACGGTTTCGAGCAGAAGCGCGGCGTCCTGCACCGTCTTGGTCAGCAGCCCGACCTGGTCGAGGGAGGACGCGTACGCCACCAACCCGTAACGCGAGACGCGTCCGTAGGTCGGCTTGAGGCCCACCACGCCGCAAAACGCGGCCGGCAACCGGACCGAACCGCCGGTGTCCGACCCGAGCGCGGCGCTGCATTCGTCGGCGGCGACGGCGGCGGCCGAGCCGCCCGAGGACCCTCCCGGAATCCGGGTTGTATCCCAGGGGTTCCGCGTCGGGCCAAACGCCGAGTTCTCCGTCGAGCTTCCCATCGCGAACTCGTCCATGTTCAGTCGGCCCAAGAAGACTGCGCCCGCCCTGCGCAACGCCGTCGTGACGGTGGCGTCGTAGGGGGCAATGTACTGTGCCAGAATGCGCGATCCGCAGGTCAGCGGCTGGTTGCGAACAGCGATGACATCCTTGATCGCCAGCGGAACGCCCAGGAGCGGGTGTGTTTCCGCACTCTTCCCGCGTCGACGGGCTGCGTCCGCGGCATCCGCCTGTGCCAAAGCCCCCGCCTCGTCCACATGCAGAAATGCCCGCACGAGAGGATCGCGCTGCCGGATGGCATCGAGACACGCCTGGGTCGCCTCGCGGGCGCTCAATTCCCGCCGGGAAAGGAGCTGGGACAAATCGCAGACGGTGAGGCGATTGGGCATGAGGGCGGGGCGCTACTCGACGATTCGAGGGACGATGAACAGGCCGTTCGATTGGGAGGGCGCCTGGTTCAAGGCCTCGGCGTGCGACAGGGAAGGTCGCACTGCATCGGGCCGCGTCACGTTGCTGAGCGGGACGGCATGGGCCATCGGCTCGACCGTGCGGACATCGACCTCCTCGAGCAGTTTGATGTAGTCGAGCACATTCCCCAACTCGGCGCCGAACCGGGTCTCTTCCTCGGGACTCAGTTCAAGCCGCGCCAGGCGCGCGATGCGGTGGATGTCAACATGAGGAGCGGACACTGGAATCCTACTCCTCGTTGAACTTCGAGTTTACCAGGCCCGCGAGGGCTTCCATAGCCTGGGGCGCGTCGGCGCCTTTGGCGCGGACCCGGATCTTGGACCCTGGACCCGCCGCAAGCATCATCAGCCCCATGATGCTCTTGCCATTGACAATCTCACCGTCCTTTTCCACGGCCACCTCGCACTTGAACTGGTTGGCAAGACGAACAAACATCGAAGCCGGCCGGGCGTGAATGCCCAGCTTGTTCGTGATGAACATGTCTTTGGACGAGTTCATTTGCTGATGAACAGCTTCGTGTGCGCTCATGATGCAGCGCCGGAATGTAGCCGAAGCCCTTCCCAGCGCCAATGACTTTTTTGCACCGAAAAGAGGCGGCTTCCCTTGGCCGTCCCCGGATTTCTCACGACCGGGAAGATGACAACGAAATCCGGGCTTTTCCCAGCCTGCATGCTGACTTCTCTTGTGAACTCCGGCTTCGCGGTGGCAAAAAGTGGTGAAACGTGCAGGCGAGCGCGGTATAGAGGGCGGGCGTGGGCGTTATGCGTCTCGAGTTCTGGTCGGTCGCCTGTGCGATGGCTGTGCTGCTTCGCGGGATGGAGGCCATTGTCTGCGCGGGGCCGGTCGAGGTCGGTCGCCCGAGCGGGGGGGGCGAGAGACCGGCGGACAGGCCAGGGGCGTCGTCCGGGTCGCGATCTGTTGAGCCCGGAGGGGAATCGATGGCGAGTGACGGGGACTTCCTCGAACTGCTTCAGGCGTCGGCTTTCAACTACTTCTGGAGCGAGGCCAATCCGACCAACGGCCTGGTGCGCGATCGGAGCACACCGACCTCCTTTTGCAGTATCGCCGCCGTCGGCTTCGGTCTGACGGCGATTGGGATTGGCATCGATCACGGTTGGATCACGCGTGAGCAGGGGCGCGCGCGCGTGTTGACGACGCTTCGCACATTCTGGGAAAGACCCCAAGGGGACGCCCCAGCCGGCACGATCGGGCATCAATACACGCAATGCTGGATCGATCTGCGGGCCGTCGCCGACGCCCCGATGCGGAGCCGAGGGATCACGTATTTCGAAAACTCGCGTCGGGCGACATTGGCCCAACAAGCGTACGCTGTTGCCAATCCCGGATGCTTCGCCGGGTACGGACCGGACCTTTGGGGATTCACCGCATGCGATGGGCCCAAGGGGTATTCGGCTCGAGGCGTGCCGCCTCCGGAGAACGACGACGGGACGATTGCGCCAACCGCGGCTGGTGGGTCGATCCCATTCACGCCGGCGGAGTCGCTCGCCGTGCTCCGAAACCTCGACAACAACTATCGCACGCGACTGTGGAGTCCGTACGGATTTCGCGACGCATTCAATCTTCAGGCGGACTGGTGGGGTTCGGACGTGCTGGGCATCGATCAGGGACCGATCCTGCTGATGATCGAGAATCACCGGACAGGGCGGGTTTGGGATCGCTTGCGGGGCAATCCGGTGATCCATCGAGGTCTAAAGCGGGCCGGATTCGAACCCGTGCCTGCCTCGATCGAGTCTGAGCCTGCCCGTTCCCCGCAAGGCGTTGGACTCGAGTGTCTGAATCCGGATGTCGGCAAGTATGAGAAGGTCGAGTTTCGTCTCCAACTGCCGACGACCTACGTGTGTCCGTTTGACCCGGATGAGGTCCGGGTCGACCTCGAGGTGACGACGCCGGGCGGGCGTTTGCTTGCCGTGCCGGGGTTCTACGCCCAGGACTTCGAGCATCGGCGCCTGGGGCTCGGCGGGCAGAAGCGCGACTGGGTCTATCCGGTAGGCCAAGCCGGATGGAAGGCGCGATTCGCGTCGGGCGAACTTGGCTCGCATCTGGCCGTCGCCCGCGTTTCGGACGCGCGTGGCGTGTTCCGTTCCGGCGCAGTCCGATTTTGCGTCAGGGATTCAGCGCGTCCGGGCTTCGTGCGGGTGAGCACGAAGGACCCGCGGTTTCTCGAGTTCTCGGAGGGGCGGCCTTTTTTCCCAATCGGGCAAAACCTGGCGTTCATCGGCAACAGTCAGCATGTCACGCTCGGCCGGGTCGAGGAGGTCTTTGCGCAGCTCAACGCGAACGGCGCGAATTATCTGCGTGTGTGGGCATGTTGCGAGGATTGGGCGATGGCGATCGAAGCGCGCAAGAGCGCCTGGGGACGCTCCTGGGACTGGCGTCCGCCCTTTGTGCCGATGCCTGGGGACGAGTCGTCGGGCAGGAAATGCCTGCGCTTGTCGCGGGATCGTCCGTCGATCGAGGCCAATCCGTCGCATCCGGTCGCGCTGAGGCCCAAGACACGGTACATCCTTCGGGGCAAGGGGCGTGTCGAAGGCGGAGGGCGGCTCGAAGTCGGGCTGCAGGGCCGTTCGTTCGAGGAGTTGCCAGCCTCGACCGGCGAGCCGGTGTGGTTCGAGTTCCGCAAGGAGTTTGCGACGGGAGGCGAGGAGCACTGGCTCGATCCGGTGCGGTTCAGGCTCGAAGGCGGTGGCGCGGCATGGATCGCGGACGTGTCGTTGAAAGAGGCGGATGGCGAGCCTGAGCTGCTCTGGGAGGCCGATGTCAGTCGTCCGGCGCGCGGGTGGTACAATCCGTTGGACTGTTTCATGTTGGACGAGGTGGTATCGAGCGCCGAGAGGCACGGCCTGCATCTCCAGCTCGTTCTGCTCACGCGCGATCTGTATATGAACGCGCTGAAGGATCCTGCGAGCGGCGAGTACGATCGCGCAATTGCCGATGCAAGGAGGTTGATGCGGTACGCCGTGGCCCGGTGGGGTTGGTCGACAAGCGTGGCCGCGTGGGAGTACTGGAACGAGATGAATCCAGGTTTGCCGACGGATCGGTTTTACAGGGCCCTGGGCGACGACCTGGAGGTCACGGATGTCTATCATCATCTGAGAACAACCAGCACCTGGGGCCCGTCTGCACGGGATTGCCGGCATCCGAAACTCGATCTGGCCGACACGCATTTCTATCTGCGTCCGTCCGACGCGGCCCGGCTTGCCGACGAGGTCGAGGCTGTGCTCGATCGAGCGCGCTGGCTTCGCGAGCACGCTCCGCACAAGCCGGCGTTCCTGGGTGAGTTCGGCTTGGCAGACAACCAATGGCGGATCACGGATCTGATGAAGCAGAGTCCGGAACTGGCGGATTTCCACAACGCACTCTGGGCATCCGCTCTGTCGGGGGCATCGGGCACGGCGTTGGCCTGGTGGTGGGAGCGTCTCGACCAGAAGAACGCCTATCCCGCATACAAGCCGCTGAGTCGGTTTCTGAGGGATGTTCCCTGGACCGCCGGCGGTCTGGAGGCGTCGGTTGGGTTGACCGCGGAGGACCGAGTGCGTTTGGTGGTATTGAGGACCCGCAATCGCGCGTGGGTGTGGCTGTTTCATCGCGCTGCAGGGTGGGCCGGCCTGGCTCGCGTTCCCCAGCAGGAGCCGGGAGAAGTCCAGGGGGCCGAGTTCGATCTGAAGGGCTGGCCCGATGGGCCGAGCCGGGTGCAGTGGTGGGACACGCGCCACGGCCTGGTGACGGGGGAAGAGACGCTCGACGTTGTTCATGGGGCCGCGCGGATCGCTGTCCCGCCCTTCGCTCGCGATGTGGCTGCGCGCATCGAGGTTGTGTCCCCACCGGAGTGAGGGGCACACGGGGACCCAGTGCATCTGGGGGGTGTCGGTGGGAATCCAGTTTGCGCCGCGTGGCGGCACAGGTCTACAGCGGGAGTCTCCATCCGGTGCAGGCCCGGTGCCCTCACCGGGCGACAGAAGACCGACAACAACCAAGAGGCACCGACGGGGGCCTGTCGGGAGCCTGTCGGCTTGCCAAAGGGCATGAATACACGGAATGTAGACACGATGAAAACGAAGATCTGGACGGTCATCCTGATTTTGATTTGCCTCGGCCTGGGCGGAGGCCTCTGGTACCGCCACCATGTGGCGGTGACGCAGAAGCAGGCGGACGACGAGCAGATTCGGCGTCTGCTTCAGCAGATCGATGAGCGGGATCGGCAACTGGCGATGCAGATCGGGGCCAACAGCAACCTGACGGCCACTCTGCAGGCCAAGAGCGTGGATCTCGAACAGAGTCTGTCACAGCTCTCTCAAACGCGCGGCTTGCTGGGCAAGACCGAGGCCGAAATCAAGGCCACGCGCGAAGAACTCGAATCCGCCAAGGTCATGGTGAACAGGCGTGACGGACGGATCGCGGAACTCGAGGGCGCCAACACCGAGCTCGAACGGAGGGCGAACGAGATGCAGGCCGCGATCGCCGATCTCGAGACCAGGATTGCCGACACTCGGAGACGGCTCGATGAGTCGGAGGGCAACCGCTCGTTCCTGCTCAAGGAACTCAAGCGCCTGCAGGCCGAGAAGGCCGATCTGGAACGGCGGTTCAGCGATCTGGCGGAGCTGCGCGAACAGATCAAGAAGACAAAGGAAGATCTGGTCATCTCCCGACGCCTGGACTGGATGCGGCGGGGTTTGTACGGCACAGCGCAGAAGAGTGGGGCGGAGTTGATGCAGGGCGGACTCCGCCGCCCGCCGGCCACGCCCAAGCCGGATGTCGATCTCGACGTCGAGATCAGGCGAGACGGCCCGGCGACGGTGGCGCCGTCCGTTCACGGGCCGCCGGGGACGACCGCGCCGAGGCCTTGATGGACGAGGGGGAGGCTGGTCGTCAGCTTGTGACTGGTCTGAAACCGCGAAGACACGGAGAGTCAAGAAACTCAAACGGCAAGAGCGAGCCAATAGAGGGCCGAACCAGCCGGTTGCGCCGAACGCCGGGATCGGGTCCCGGTTAGCAATCGAACACCGTTGGCCCGGCGTCGGTGAGCCGCAGCGTCTAGCCCGGATCACACAGCCATCTGCGGCATGAAAACTCTCACGGAACATGAGATTCGGGAAGTGGAGCGGTTTCATGGCGTCCGACTGCCCCAGGCCTTCGTGGCGTTCCTCCGGGGTGAGGACGGGATTCTCGAGCGCCTGGTGTGGGAGGATCCCGAATCGGCGGACGCGGATCTGGTGTTCGACTGCGAGAGCTTGA
>JAKLFY010000068.1 GCA_022710935.1 Verrucomicrobiota bacterium | reverse complement strand
AGCGAAATCGGCCGCGGCCGGCCTCTGCACCAGCCACACCGGAACCGCCCAACAAGCGCGCGAAGAACTCCTGGGTCAGGTCGCGCGCATCCTCCGGATTCAACCGCTGACACCGAATGAACGCCTCGACTGGTCCGTAGTACAGAGCACACAAGTCGCTTAACGCGGCGCACGCTTCCGGAGATTCACCGCGCACACCACAACGCCACACAGCACGCCTCGAGGCGTCGACTGCCGGTGGCCATGACCAAAACCCAGCGCAAGCGAATTGGTGACATGCTCCCTCGGTCTGAGGCGAAGCCTCGCTAATCGTCACCGACCGTTATGGGAAGCTTCTCCCTCAACTGCTGGATGCGCAGTTCCTGTTCAAGAATGTCTCCTTCTCGTTCGAGTTGATTGAGCTCGTCCTGCTTGGCCGCCTTGTCTTTCGCTGCTGTCGCTGCCCGGGCTGCCTGTTCCCTCAGGACATCGGTGATTGATCCGGTTGCTCTATCGAGGGAGCCAAGCGAATCAGGCGAAAGGGCCGAACTCGTCACGGTCAGTTCCTTGAGGCTGCCGGTGTCTGTATAGTAGGTGGGTTTGAACGCGCTGCCGACGCTGTCCATGCTCGGCGGCAGATGGCCGACTTCTCCCCACTGTGCGATCAAAGCATCCGCTGCCAGCAGTCTGCGGACCTCTTTGCCCTGCACGTCCAGGAGCACAACGCAGGCGTGCGACCGTGCTGGCACTCGATATGGCAAGCCCCGCTTGGATGCCGAGGCGCCCTTGAGAATCTCCCACATCTGATTCTCCGCACTCTTCTGAGCGGCGAATTCCAACACAACTTGCTGTGCGGGTGCAGACTTGGCCTCCAAACTCGGCGGAATCGGGCTCACGTGAACCTCCTCACGCTCATCTGGCATGGCGAATCCACTGCTGGCGTCAAAACGCAGCAGTGGGAAAGACGGATTGTAACATGGCTTGGGTCGAATCGTCACGATGAGCGGAAACGCCCTCTGCGTTGAGGCACCAGTGAAGTATGCCGTCAGCGATTCCTCGGCCTTTGCGATCTCCTCCAGCATCTTCGCGAGGGTCTTCTCATCAACCTGGACCGCGAGCGATTGCCCTGTCACAAGAGCCTGACGCGCCTCACGCAGTTGCCCTAACCGGGCTGACACGTGCTCGAGCAGCGTACTGAAATCGTCTGGCGGAGCATTTGTACTGGGTGCCGCCATGGCAAGAATGCTCACGGCCTTCCCGACGACGCCAGCCGCCACCTCGATGGTCTTCATGGCAAATTCAAACCCCTTGTTCTCCGCGGACGAGGAGAGGGTGCCTGGAATCCCATCGGGCGCAAACTGGCCCGTGAACTCAACCTTCGAGAACAATCCTCCATCCATCTTCACATAGAACATAGCCTCCGGATCACGCTCGCCTCGCGCTGAAAGTGTCGGCTCCTTCAGTGAGTACTGTGTCACTGCCTTGTTCGGGTTCACGCCAAGCCCAAGTTCCGCCGCCTCTTGATAGAGCCTCTTTAGTCTCACATCCTTTTCGCCGTCTTGGGCGGTTGCCTTTTCGTACAGCAGACTGGGCTCCACGGTCGTCACGGTTCCTACGCACCGAAACTCGAGCACCGTTCGCGGAAGCCAAACCGGAACGCTTTGAGCGCGCAGTTTTGGCGACAGTGTCGAATCCGCCTGATAGGCAATGTGCTTTGTCGTGCAACCGGCCAGCAAGAGTCCGGCGCACGTTGTGAACATGAGTACTCGCATGTGGTTTGTATTAGGTTTCATAGTGTAACGTTGATGGCTCGTTATTCTCAAATGGTTGCGTCCTCTTCATGGAAGCGATTTTCATAGCGCCTGACTTAGCAGCTATTGGCGCTTCCGTACCCATGCAACGAAACTGAGTTGATGAGCTGAAAGTAGTCCTTTGGAAACGGTCCTCCGCTTCCTTCAGGAGGAGGAAGCGTCTTCTCTTGGTAGACACCACTCTCAACTGTGCAGGATACATAATTGCTCCCCAAAGTGATTTTCCGAAGTCCGGTCATGCCTGCGCGGAGCGTAAGGTCAAATGTCCATATCCCGCTGCCAGAATAGCGGCCATACGACGCATACTGCCACTCAGTAAAGTACGTGACATATGGAGTGCCCTTGCCGAAGTACTGCAAAGTAACAGCGAAGCGCGGGTAGAACCAACCGACCGGCCCGAAGTTCAGAGGAAAATCAAATCGCTTGCGCCAAACACCGGACGATGGGTCGCTAATGTCCTCGGCGAGGACTCCGTCGACGTACACCTCCTGATGAACATCATGCCCCTTGAGGGTAATCTGCGGCATTGAAGGCAGATCCGCGCGAAGCTGTGTCCTCATTTCCTCGATTTGCTTGTCGTTCATATGGTTTCGATGGTGTCTTGTTTGTGAGTAATGCTTGCCTTGCGCGCCGAGAGGCAGCCGCCCAACAGCTATTAGCCGAGTGCAGTTGTTCCCTTTGCGGAGGAAGGCTCGGCCAAACTGGCGGGAGCCTTGAATCTTATGCTGTGAGTGCGAGTGTGGGTTCGAGAGATGGGATGAAGGAACGGAAGGAGGCGGACAGCGGCCGAGTCGCGTGCCTGCTGTCGCCGGGCCTTGCCCCGGAGCGAGAGACGCAGCCGGCAGGGCCTCACTCGGCGAAGCCGGGATGGCTGGTGCGATTCGCTGCGCTGTCATCGTCGATCCGAACTTCATAGCGCCTCACTTATCTCCCATCGCCACCGCTCCGTCTATTCCCCCAAACGTTGTATTTTAACCCGGGTCTCCGACTGCGGGAAGGACCGCTTCAAAGCGCGGGCCGGGCAGGTACTGGGATCGGATTGAGTCGGCTTGTGTTGGGAGTTCGGGGGGCGTAGCCTCCGACGACGTTTCCCGATGCAATGCGGTGCATGAAGAGTATCTGGCTCTTTTTGGAACGGCTCAGAGGCCGTGAACTTGGCCGTCAGGCAGGCTTTCCTGCCTGCAGGTTCGCCGAGCTTTCGGGGCTGGCCACGGTTCGGGCTGCTGGAAAGACGCCTGAAGTGGCAGGCAGGAGTATCTGCGCTGTCCGAAGGTGGTTGGTGGGAAGCGGCGTTGGCCCTGCCGCCATGCTCCGCGGACGTGAACCTCGATGCGTCGGAGTTGCGACGTCCTCGTCGCAAGCCGGTGCGGTGGGCGACGGAGACGTCGCCCCTCCGAGGTTCGCGGGAAGCGGCCTGTTCCCTCCTGAACTGCCTTTTGAACACGCACCCCGTAGCCGCCGTCGTGAGATGGCGCTGATGTCGTCCTTTGGCGGAGCGAGCTGGCGCGGACTGACGTCCACGGCTACCGGGTTCAGGCGGAGCGGGCCGTTGGGGTGGTCGAGGGGGATCAGCGCGGTTCTGGCGCTCTTGTTGGGTGTTCTGGCCTGGGGTCAGGAGGAACGCGCAACGTCCAACGTCCATCGTTCAACGTCGAACGAATTGGGCAGGACGTTCGAGGCTGGAAGCCCCGCGTTCAGTACTCGAAGCGAACAACCGGCCCCGCGACTCGATCCGTCCATGGCTCTCGCTGTCACCAATGGGCTGATCCGCTGGTGGCCGAATCTCTTTGACACGCGCGACGAGATCAGCGGCCAGGAAGGCGTGGTGATGGGGGTGGTGCCGCCGGTCGAGCCGGGCGCGGACGACGCGACGGAATTGGGCCGGGAAACGGGTTGGGTGCAATTGCAGCCGGCCCTCACCAACGAGGTGTTCACCCTGTCGTTCTGGGTCCGCTGCCGCGCGGCGCGCCCGCTCGGCTGGGAGTGGCTCATCGGCCAGGAAGCCGGCGACATCGAGTGGTATTTCCAGGCGGGTCGCGGAGGATTCGACTTCCTCATCGGCCCCCTGGCGTGGGACCAAACCAACGCCGCCGAGCGCGCACGCCTGACTCCCGAACAATGGAACCATGTGGCACTGGCACGGCAGATGGATGGCACGAGCCTGGTGTGGGTCGATGGGGTGCGGCAGTTCGACGGGCGGCTGGCGCATCCGTGGCCGGGGCAGAGCCGCTGGCTGACCGTGGGCAACTCGCCCGGCGGTGGGGAGTGCGCCTTCCACGGCGTCGTGCGGGATCTCTGCGCGTTCGACCGTGTGCTGACGGATGACGAGGTCCGCGCCCTGCACGGATCGGGTGTCCCCCGGCGGCCCGCCCGAAACACCCGCGCGCGCTTGGCGGCCACACAGCGGCCCATGACCATGGAAGCGTGTACGAACCTGGTCAGCCCGTCGGCGCAGACCTGGTCGCATCGGCGGTTCACTACCGAGGATGGCTTGCCGGGAAACGTGGTGACGGCCGTCCTGCAGGCGCGAAACGGACTTCTGTGGGTGGGGACGGATGAAGGTCTGGCGCGGTTCGATGGGCGTCAGTTTCTGGGGTTTACCAAGCAGAACACGCCGGTGCTCGAGGCGATCGGGCACAGGGTCTGCAGCCTTGCCGAGGACGCGGACCAGGCCATTTGGGCCGGGATTCGAGGCGGTTTGCTGCGGATTCGCGACGGCCAGTGCGTGGCCTTCACCAACGGTCTGCCGCAGCGGTACGTGCTTCAGGCGATGCCCGCGGGGGGTGGCTGGCTGTGGCTCGCCGGATTCAAGACCGAGGGACCGCCCGGTCCGTGCTGGCTGCGGCGGTATCATCCCGAATCGGGAATCACAAGCGGGGAAACGGTCGTGCCGGGCCATCCGCGGCAAGTGGTGGCGGTCGCCAACGGCGTCTGGCTGGCGACGGAGCAGCCCCAGCAAATCCACTTCTGGGACGGGCGTTCCGCCGCCACCGCGGTCGTGGGAACGGTGGACTACGCGACCGCGGCGGTGCGTCTGGGCGGCGGCGCGCTTCTGGGCGAGGCGGCGGTGCGCATTTGGGAGCGCGGCCACCCGAGAACCAACCGGTGGGTCGAGGTCCGCCTCGGCGAAGGCCGGCCCACCTTCCACTGGTACTGGGACGCGCGTTGGGGACGTCCGTTCCTCTCGCGCTGGAATGGTCCTGCGGGCGCCCAGACCTGGCTGGGGGTCACCTTTGGGCGGGCGCGGCTGAGCGGGGAAAGGCTTGAAGTCATCGAAGTGGCCGACCACCCGGACGATCACGAAGTCGCCTGTCTGTGCGCCAACCGCGAGGGGGGCGTCTGGGTCGGGACCGAGCAGGACGGCCTGCATTTCGTGCAAGAACGCCTGGTGCGGGTGTTCACCACGCAGGACGGCCTCAGCGCCAACGAGGTGCGGTCGGTTTGCGCGACCCCTGATGGCGGATTGTGGGTCGCCACGGGGAAGGGTCTGAATCGGTGGCGCGACGGCCAGTGGGCCGTACAGGAACCGAACGGTCGGTTCAGAGCCATGGCGTGCGACCGACAAGGAGAGCCGTGGTACAGCACGGCCGAGACGGGTCCATCGGCTCTTTGGACCGGCACCGAACCGTCCAAGAGGAGGGCGGTGGGGCTCGGACTTGACTGGAAGCATCCCAACAGCCTGCGGTTCGCGCGGGATGGCACGTTGTGGCTCGCCTGCGAATACGGGCTGACCTGGCTCAGGCCGGAGCGTTTGACGACTGACAGCCGGGGTGTGCTGGTGCCTCAACCGGCCAGCCCGGAACCCGCGTGCGGTCGCTACGCCGTCGGGCAGCAGTTCCCGACGAACATGTTCCTCACGGGATTGGTCGAGGACCGGGATGGAACGATGTGGGTCGGGTCAGTGGCGCACGGGCTTTTCCATGTCGGTCAGGGGCGCGTGGACGCCTTTGGGCCAAAGGAGGGGTTGCCGTCCAACTGCTGCATGCCGGTGCATCTCGACGATTCCGGCGCGCTCTGGATTGTGGCCGAGGGCCATTTGGTTCGCCATCGTGACGGGCAGTTCCAAAGTCTCGATGCGCGCGCCGGGTTGCCCGAGGACACGCTGCTGGACCTGATTCCAGACGACCTGGGCCATTTCTGGATCAGCGGCAAGCACGGTGTTCACCGGGTCGCCCGGCGCGAGATCGAGGACTGCTTCGCCGGGCGCCTGGGCCGGGTGCGCAGCCTCACGCTCGGAGTTCGGGACGGCCTGTTGACGCCGGAGTGTTCCAGCCTCCATTACCCGAGCATGGCCAGGACTCCCGACGGCCACCTTTGGGTGGCGACGTGCAACGGGTTGGCGACGTTCGATCCGCAACGCGTCGAGCGGGAGGTCAAGCCCCTGACCGTCGGGATCGAGCGCGTGGTGGCGAATCGGCGCAATGCGCCCGTGGCCACAACCGCGACCGGAACACGGTGCGAGGTGCGGCCGGGATCCGACGGACAGGTGACCGTCTATTTCGCGGCGCAGACCCTGTTGGACGCCGATCGCGTCCGGTTCCGGCACCGGCTGGCGGGCCATGATCGGGACTGGCTGGAGGACGATTTGCCGCTGGCCTACTACGCGAACCTCCCGTCCGGAACCTACGCGTTCGAGGTGCAAGCCGGCAATCGCCACGGATTGTGGAACGAGCAGATCACCTCGATGCCGATCCGGGTGCTGCCCTATTTCTGGCGGACGCGGGCCTTTCAGATCGAGGCCGGCGTGCTGGTGGCGGTGTTCGCCGGGGTCTTCCAGTGGCGCCGCTCGGTTGCTCAACGCCGTCTCCAGGCCCTCACGCATCAGCGGGCCCTGGCGGACGAAAAGGCCCGGATCGCCGCGGACATGCACGACGAACTGGGTGCGACCCTCACGCAGATCGCCATCCTGGGCGAGGTGGGCAAGGGGCAGGCGACCGACGCGGGCTGCACGCGCGCGACGCTCGAGGCCATCTCGCGGGCGGCGCGGGAGGCGACCTCGCGCATGAGTGACCTGGTCTGGGCCACGAATCCCCGCCACGACACGCTGGACAACCTGGTGGCGTTTCTGCGGCAGCACGCGGCATCGCGACTCGAGAGCGCCGGGCTCGAGGCACAGCTCGATTTTCCGTTGGAGGTGGCCGGCCACCATGTGTCCGCCACCTTCCGACGCAACCTGCTCCTGGTGCTAAAGGAGGCGTTGACCAACCTCGTCAAGTACGCCGCGGCCAGCGCTGCGACCGTTCGGCTCGATCTCGACGGAATGCGGGTGGGGCTGCGCGTCGAGGACAACGGGCGCGGCTTCGAACCGGCGAGCCGACGCGGGAGCGGAAACGGTTTGGGCAACATGGAACGGCGCGTGCGCGACCTCGGGGGCGAGTTCACGTGTGAATCGACTCCAGGACAGGGCACGCGCCTTGTCATCAGCGTCCCCCTCGAACCAAGGTCTCGCCGGGGCTGATCCCACGCGGTCTCATGCTGTTGGCCGCGTGCCCTCACGCGGCGCGAAGGCAGACATCGCTGCAAACGCCGGGGAATTGGGGGAATGCCGATCGCACGTTTGTGGGATTGCGCGCGACGCAGTCCCCCGCTCAGAATGCCGCTCCTTGATGACCGCCGCAGCGAACCGAATCCGCGTCGCGCTGGTGGAGGACGATCCGCCGGTGCGGGCCGGGCTTCGTCACTTGATTGACAATTCGCCCTCCTGCGTCTGCGTGGGCGCTTTCGGGACGGGCGAGGAAGCGCTTGCCAAGATCCCGGGGCTGGACCTGGACACGGTTCTGATGGACATCCAGCTTCCGGGGGTGTCGGGCATCGAGTGCATCCGCCGGTTGAGGAAGCTGCGGCCGAAGCTTGCCATCATGATGCTGACGGTGTTCGAGGACCACGACCGCATCTTCCAGTCGCTGGCCGCCGGCGCCAGCGGCTATCTGCTCAAGCAGACGCCGCCCGACAAGCTGCTGGAAGCCATCGTCGAACTGCACCGCGGCGGTTCCCCCATGTCGATGCAGATCGCCCGGCGCGTGGTCGAGACGTTCCAGCAACCGGCGTCGGGCGCGGAGGCTGCGACGGGACTTTCGCCGCGCGAGAAGGAGATCGTGGCGGGCCTGGCCAGGGGTTACCTCTACAAGGAGATCGCGGCACACCTGGGCATCAGCGTCGAGACCGTTCGAACGCATCTGCACCACATTTACGAGAAGCTCCACGTGCGCAGTCGAACCGAAGCCGTGATGCGCGTCTATGGACGTCCGGGGGCAGTGTGAGCCGGTGCCGGAGACGCAACCTGGAGCATTTTCACCTCATCCTTCTTACAGTTTGGCATTTTCACCGTTTAGGGTCACATCTTCATAATTGACATTTTGCCGAGCATGGGGCAGTCCGGCAGGAAGGCCGATTCGCCCGGAGATCCCCCGGCGCAAGGCCTGGCGGGACGGGATCGGCGCGGCACGCAGGCAATTGTCAAATGTGAAGATATGACCCCAAGATCTGGCAAGCCACTGCTGAGTGGTCGCGTCCGCACCGGCCCCAGACATCGATGAGCTCGGGAGTCTGTTTGTCCGTCGTTCTTGCGCCGCGTTCTTCCGTCGGTTTTTCTTGCACTTCTCTGCGCTTCGCGGCATTGTTTCCGGCGTCTCAATCCAACCACCCATCATTCCCATGAAAAGTGCATTGATCCGGTTTCGTCTGATGCAGGCGGCGGCTCTCACCGTTGTCTGCCAGCTTGCGGTCATTCCGGGGCGGGCCGGTTACGTGGATGAAGTGCAGGCGGATCATCCGGCCGGCTATTGGCGGCTCAACGAGGCTGCGGTTCCCACTCCGCCCACCGCGGTCAATCTGGGCAGCCTGGGCGCCACCGCGGACGGCACCTACATGAACGGCGCCTTTGGAGGCCAGGCGGGCGCCATCGCGGGCGATGCGGATACCGCCGCGGGCTTTGACGGGACCGACGACAAGGTCGACATCCCGTTCAACGCGGGCCTCAACGGCAAGGTCTTCACCGTCGAGTGCTGGGCCAAGGTCGTCGGTGGCAGCGGCCACCGTTCGCCCCTGAGCGCGCGCGACGGGACGCCGGAGCGCGGTTACATCTTCTACGCCACGCCGGGGGACACCTGGGAGTTTTGGACGGGTGACGCGAGCCCATGGCACGTGGTTGGAGGCCCGCCGCTCATTTATAACACCTACGCCCATCTGGTCGGGACGTTCGACGGCGCCAACAAGCTTTTCTATGTGAACGGGGAACTGGTTGGCGCGGCCGCCCGGCTCACCCCGCCCCTCTACAGCCCGAACGAGGCCCGCCCGCTGCGGATTGGCGGCGGCGCGACCGAGGGCGCCGGCAACTACTTCTTCAACGGCGACGTTGATGAAGTGGCGGTGTACGCGACCGTGCTTTCTGCCGACCGCGTCTACGCCCATTACAAGGCGGGGAGCGGCGAGGAGCCCGTGCCTGTTTACCCGATGGTTGTGGCCGACCCGCAAGGCGAGACCCGATACCTCGATCAGAGCGTCACCTTCAGCGTCACGGCCCTGGGTTCGCTGCCATTCCAGTATCAGTGGATGCGAGACGGCGTCGCCATTCCGGGCGCCACCGGTGCGACGTTCACGATCGAGAGCGCCCAGCTTTCCGACGCCGGGGATTACAGTGTGGACGTTTCGAATGCCGCGGGGACTGCCACCAGCGCGCCGGCGACACTCACGATGATCGACATCACCATTCCGACCATCGTCACGGCGCCGTCGGATCACACCGTCTACGAAGGCGGCACGGCCAACTTCGCGGTCGAGGCCGAGGGGAGTGCGAATCTCACCTACCAATGGCAGTTCAACGGGGCGGACCTGCCGGGCGCAACGGGCCGGACGCTGGCGGTCGCCAACGTCCAGGTGGCCAACCAGGGCAGCTATCTGGTGAAGGTCTCTTCGGAAGCCGGCACGACAATCAGCCCGGCTGCCCAGCTCACTGTCATCGTGCCTCCGGCCAACACCTACGCGGCCATTGTGATGGCCGACCGACCGGCCGCCTACTGGCGTCTGGGCGAGACCGGCAGCGCGATCGCGCTCGATTACGCGGGCGGTTACGACGGCCTCTACCTGGACGGTGCCGTCCAGGGACAGCCCGGCGCACTCAAGGACGATGCCGACACCGCGGCGGGCTTCGATGGCTTTTCCGGCATGGTCGAAGTGCCGCATGCAGCCGCCCTCAACGGCGCCCAGCACACGATCGAATGCTGGGCCAAGGTCGGCGGCGGATCCGGATTCTACCGCTCGCCCCTGACCTCCCGCGCCGGCTCGCCCGAGCGCGGCTACATCTTCTACGCGACACCCGCCGATATCTGGGAACACTGGACCGGTCAAGGGCCCGTCGGGGGATGGAACGGAATCGCGGGCCCGGCGGTGGTTTACGACGAATGGACCTACCTGGTCGCCACCTACGATGGAACCACCAAACGCTTTTACGTGAACGGCGTTGAAGCCGGTTCCAGCACCACTCCGTTTGGCCCCAACACCGACAGACCGCTTCGCATCGGCGCCGGGGCCACGGACAGTCCGGCCGGCAATTTCTTCTTCTACGGCGATGTGGATGAAGTGGCCGTGTATTCCACGGCGCTGCCGGCCGATCGCATCGCGCTGCACTATGGCGCGGCGTTCGGCGCCAGCACCCCGCCCAGCATCGTAGAGCACCCGAGGTCGCGGGCCGTTCTGCCGGGGGCGGACGTGAGCTTTACGGTGGGCGCTGCGGGCAGCCTTCCGCTCGCTTACCAATGGCAGCGCAACGACGTGGATATCCCGGGCGCGACCGAGGTCACCTTGTCGCTGACCGCCGTGTCCGTGGCCGACTCGGGCAGCTATCGGGTCCGGGTCAGCAACCTCTCCGGCACGGCAACCAGCGACGTCGCCACTCTGACTGTGCTGGATCTCCCCAATATCGCCTACAGCGATGCCGTGCTGGCCGACCAACCGATCGCCTACTGGCGGCTCGGTGAGACATCGGGCGACGTGGCCGTGGACGCCGCGGGTGAATTCGACGGCACCTACCTGAACGGGGTGGCCCTCGGCGATCCGGGCGCCCTGGTCGGCGACCCGGACCCTGCGGCCCGGTTCTTCGCGGGCAGCCAGACAAAGGTCGACGTCCCCTTCGCCTATGAACTGAACCCGCTGGTCTTCTCGGTCGAGGTCTGGGCCATGGCTACAGGCGGCACCGGTCATCGCTCGCCTCTGACGTCCCGCGCCGACGGGCCGCAGCGCGGCTACATCTTCTACACCGAACCGGGCAACACGTGGCAATTCTGGACCGGCACATCGACGGGCTGGAATAGCCTGACCGGGCCTGCGATCAGCATGGGCGCCTGGGCCCACCTCGTCGGCACTTACGACGGCGCCGTCAAACGGTTCTACGTCAACGGGGTCGAGGTCGGCTCGAACATCAGCGCCTTTGCGCCAAACGACATGGCCGTTCTGCGGATTGGCGGCGGCGCCACCGAGAGCCTCACGGGCAATTACTTCTTCGAGGGGAGCGTCGACGAGGCGGCCATCTACGACAAGGTCCTGACGCCCGAACAGATCCTCACTCACTACGCGGTCGGCGCCAGGCCGTCATCCCGGCCGACTCTGAGCATCCAGGCCGACGGCTCGAACATCGTGCTGACGTGGTCGGGCGGCGTCTTGCAGGAGGCGGCGGCCGTCACCGGCGCGGCGTGGCAGCCGGTGCCCGATGCCAACTCCCCGCTCACCATCGCGCCAACGGGCATGATGCGAGTCTATCGCGTCGCCCGATAGTTCGTGAGACCGGGTTTGAGACCGACAGGGCATCACCGCGGGGCCAATTCATGGAGTGGAGCGGCGACGGCCCGTCGCCGAGAAACACCGTGTTCACTCGCGATGGTAGGGGGACGAGCCGTCCCCCCTCCAGCCGTTTTGTCTTCATGAATTGGCGCTGGCATCACCGGCGCCCCCTCGATGAGGCCTTGACCCCTCAGCTCTCGCTTCGCAGAGTTGGCTCATCAGAGCCTCGAATGCGGGAGGACCGAGTGTGGGACACGATCCGCACCGATCGGGCAAGGAAGGACTAACGGGATGAAGGGTCATTATCAGAGACTGATCGGGATTGGATGCATTTGCGCTGCGTCGCTCCTGCGAACGGCAGGGGCGGCGGAACCCGTTTGGAACATCCGGGACATGCCGATCGAGAGGGTTTCGGTGGTCGCGCACCGGGGCGCCGGCTTTCTGGCCCCGGAGAACACGCTCGAGGCGCTCGAACTTTCATGGGGCATGGGCTGCATTCCCGAGGTGGACGTGCGGACCACGAAGGATGGCCACGTGATGATGTTCCATGACAAGGATTTCACCCGGATCCTGCCAAATGCGCCCAACGCCGTGCGCAAGCGCAGGCTCGAGGACCTGACGTACGAGGAGGCCAAACAGCTCGACATCGGCGCATTCCGCGGGCCGCGATTCGCCGGACAGCGGATCGTGAGCCTGGCGGAGATCGTCGCGGCTCTGAAGCAGGACTCGAGACGATCGGTCTATCTCGATGTCAAGAACGTGGACTTCGCGGTGATGGCAAAAGCGACCGAGGGTGTGCATGACCAGGTGGTATTGGCGACCGGCGTGGAGGCGGACCTGGCCCGCTGGAAGGCGGTTGCGCCCCGCAGCGATGCCTTCCTGTGGGTGGGCACTTGGGGCGACACCGACGACACCAAGGTCGAGAAGCGCTTCGCCGCGCTCCGGGAATCGAGCTTTGCCCACATCGATCGGCTCCAGGTGCATTGCCATTTCAACACCAACACAGGCGCCATGGTGCCCAGCGACCACTTCATCCGCCGCGCGGGCCTCGAGCTACGCCGGCACGGCATCGAGTTCCAGACCATGCCGTGGAATGTCCCCGAGCGGTCCGACGCTTACGTTCGGCTCCTCGACCTCGGGTCCGCCGGGTTCGGCACGGACCGTCCGGACGTCGCCATGCAGACGATTCGCGAGTATTACGAGCGGGGAGCGGCGGACTGGAACGTGCGCGACCACATTCCGCTCGGCAAGGTGGTTGTGCAGGCGCATCGCGGCGCGGGCGACCTGGCGCCCGAAGGCTCGCTCGAAGCCTTCGAGCTGGGCTGGAGACTGGGCTGCATCCCGGAAGCCGATCTGCGGCAGACCAGGGACGGCGTGATCGTCTCGTTCCACGACGCCAACTTCGCGCGGATCCTGCCCGACGCGCCTGAGGAGCTGAAGAGGAAGGGCGTCGAGGATCTCACATTCGAGGAGGCCAGGCAGCTCGACGTCGGCAGTTTTCGAGACAGCCAATTCAAAGGGCAGCGGATGATCAGCCTCGCCGAGATGGTCCAACGGCTCAAAGCCCATCCGGACCGCGCCCTCTACATCGACATCAAGAAGGTCGATTTTCGCCGGCTCGCCGCCGAGACCGTCGGGGTCCATCCCCAGTTGATCCTTGCCAGCACCAAGCACGAAGAGCTCAAGCTCTGGCGCCAGTTCGCCCCCAGGTCGCGGACACTCCACTGGATGGGCGGTCCGCGCAACTGGACGAGCCCCTCGACGGATCCGGCGACCGACCCGCAGGCCCAGCTCGCCCAACGCCTCGAAGCGCTACGCGCCGTCCGTTTCGCCGGCATCGATCAGCTCCAGATTCATGTCAACACCAGCCCCGAGGGCGTCTTCTTCCCGAGCGAGACCTTTCTGCGGGAGACCGGACGCGCACTGCGCGAGCGCGGCATTCTGTTTCAGACCCTGCCGTGGGGAAAGAATGATCCCCGCGTCTTTCACCGCTTGCTCGACCTGGGCTGCGCCAGTTTCGCCACAGACTTCCCGGATGCCGCGATGGAGGCCATCCGCGGGTACTATCAACGTCCGCGCGACTGAGACTGAGGATTGGGGCAGTGTTCGTTCTTGAGTTGGAAGAAGTAGTCGCCGCCCCGGTCGAGCACGGCACGTGCCTGCGGCTGGTTGTTGTTGAGGGCGTCGCCTGTGATGGTGGCGTTTTCGAGGTTGGTGGTCGCGTAGAACCGTAGGGCGTTGGTTCTGAGTCAGGAACTGACCGTAGCGCTGATTCGATGTCCGAGAAGGTCTCGGCCAGGACGGGTCGGTAGCCGTGGGCCTGCTCCCAGTGTTCGGGCAGGGCCTTGATCGCCAAGGCCAGCGAGCGGGAGGCCAGGTTGGGCATGCGTCTAAACAAAATGACCGTGCCCGCGTTGCGTGCGACACAAAAAGGGTGCAGGTCAAAAAAGTCGCGGAGAGGTGAGTGATTGAAGTTCATTGAAGATTTCGTGTTTTTGTACTGGTCATGTTGTATATGATCTATATCATCGCCCCATGAGCCTCGACCTCATCCAGCTCCAACAACGGCGCGAGCAGATTCTCCATGAGATGGGCGCCATCGACCGCATGTGCCGCGGCCACTTGAGCGAGCAGTTCTTCAAGTCGACCCGCGGCGGCAAGACCGTGCGCCAGGGGCCCTACTACGTTCTGCAACGGTGGTTTCGCGGCAAGAACCTCTGCGAACGCATTGCCGCCGATCAGCTCGACCCGGTCCGCCAAGGCGTCGAGGGTTACAAACGCTTCCGCCAACTGGCCGACGAGTTCGTCGATCTTTCGGAGCAGATGACCCTGGAGGCCGGGCAGTTGCCGGCAGTCAAAAAAAAACGGCTGCTGCGGTTGGCGAGGAGCAATGGGGCGAAACCACCCGGTTTCTGAGCTGGGCGCGCGCCCAGTTGGCCGTCGCCGGAGCGACGGTCCTGGGTTGCCTGGAGGACAAGCTCCGTGATGCCCTCCGCCGCGACGGGCGCCAGTGCCTGGAGAACCTCCTCAACGATCCCGCGGTGCAGGTCCCCGGCGACCACACCCGGCCGGGAGAGAGTTGTCATGCCGGCCGGATCAACACGGTGGACAGCCTCTTCGGCCCGCTGGTGTTGCGACGCAACTACTACAGTGCGCGCGGGGGGGAAGGCGGGCGAGCCCCGTTGGACGAGTCCTTGGGCATCGTGGAGGGCTGCACCCCTGGGGTGGCCCGACTGATGTGTCGGGCTGGAGCCCTGGAACCCTTTGAGGACGCCAGTCAAAGTCTGGCAACCTATTGCGGTATTCAGATTGAGGGGCGACGGATTCAACGGCTCGTGCAGGGCCTGGGGCCGGAGTTTGCCCGTTGGAACCAGAGTCAGCCAGCCCCGACCACGCTTCCGGCGGGGACCGTCTTTTACGTGGAGGCCGACGGCACCGGGATCCCGGTGCGCACCGAAGAAGTGGTGGGGCGGCAGGGCAAGGGCGAGGACGGTCAGGCCAAAACGCGCGAGATCAAAGTGGGGGTGACGTTCCGGCAAGACCCGCCGACGGAGCCCGTCCCGGGCCAGTCCGGTTCGCCCCCTCCGTCCACCCCCGGCGGCGAGCCGCCCGCCCGGGTGCGGCCTCAACGCGTGCCGGGCAGTACCCGGTATGTGACCAGCACCGCCACGGCCCAAGAGTTCGGGCAGACCTTGCGGGACATGGCGCGCCGGCAAGGCATGGGGCTGGCGTCCCTGGTGGTGTTTCTGGGAGACGGGGCCGCTTGGGTTTGGGAACTGGCCCGCGTGTGGTTCCCTTTCGCCAAGCTCATTCTGGACTTCTATCACGCGGCCGAGCACGTGGGCCAGTTGTGCGCGACACTCTTGGGCCAAGACACGCCGCAGGCCAACGCCCAGCGGGATGCCTGGGTGACGTTGCTCAAGGATCAGGAACAGGGCGTGGACCAACTGATCCAACAGGCGAAGGCGGTCATCCCCCGCCGCAGTAAAACCCGCCAAGCCGCTCTCAAGGCCCTCGCCTACTTCGAGAACAACCGGGACAAAATGCGCTACTGGGAATACCAGGCCCAAGGGCTATTCATCGGCTCGGGGGTGGTCGAAGCAGGCTGCAAGACGGTCGTCGGCCAACGACTCAAACAGTCCGGCATGTTCTGGGGACTGCCAGGAGCGCACAACATCCTGGACATCCGCTGCGTTCTGGAGAACGGACAGTTCGACCAGTTCTGGAATCAGCGGACGCTGGCGGCACAAACCCTCCCCCGCGCCGCCTAATCCTACCGACCCCGTCCGTGCCTGCGACTTTTTTGACCTGCACCCATCAGCCGTGGTCCACGGCCTGAGGTCTTGACAGGGCCGTTGCGCGTCACGCATTCTGACGAAGACTCCATGGGGTTCAGTGTCCGGAGCGGTTCTGAAGCGGGCTTCCGGAGAGGTCACGCAAATGTGACACAGCAGTCGCCGGACCGTGATGCGAGGCTGGTCTCCTCAGGCGAGCGCTATGGATTACAGACACGCCAAGTCAGGCGCATCCGGATGGCCGGCCACCTCCCCGGACATGCGAGAGCAAGGAGAAAGAACCGTCTCGACAGCGCAGGACCCGGGCCATTCGGCCGCAGCGCGGCGTTCGGTCGGCGCTTTCACGCTGATCGAACTGCTCGTGGTCATTGCGATCATTGCGATTCTGGCGGCGATGTTGCTGCCTGCGCTGGGCAGGGCGAAGGACAAGGCCAAACGGATCGGGTGCCTGAATAATCTCAAGCAACTGGGTCTGGGCAGCCAGATGTATGCGGACGACTACAATGGGCATTATTCGGGGCCGTCGGCGCCCTTCCGTTTCACGATTCCAGCCGCCTTGCAGACGTACACCGATCGCGACTCGACGGACGACGATCTCAACTGGCTTTACCCAGCCTACGTCCGCAACTTCGGCAGTTTCATCTGCCCGAACACGCAGAACTTCATCCGGACCAATGTGACCGTGCGGGACGGTCAGACCTACGTGGTCGATCTCTTCGACAACGGGCGCAACAAGAAGCAGCCCGGGACCAGTTACGAGTGCTTCGGCTCCTGGAACAGCATCATCAACAACACGGTCTACGGCAAGAAGCGGGAGTCGAGCGTCGCCGAGTTTACGCTGACGGTGGACGAGAAGTACACCGGCTTGCCGCCGGGCACGCGGCCGGGCCCGTCCCGCATCTATCTCCTTCACGACGGCGATGACGTCCAGTTGGACAAGGACAGGGAGAACTTTCCCGACCCGAGCGACAACCACGGCGCGGCGGGGGCCAACATGACCTTCTGCGACGGTCACGCCGAGTTCATCCCGCAGCGCATCTACGATCGCGTCCGCAATGCCAGCAGCAACGGATCGACTCTTCACGACACCAACTGACAACCCTCAACCGCAAAGGAACCTATGACACGAAGCCCCTCATCTCAACGAACCGCTCGTTTCGATCGGTTGTGGCCAACGCGGCTCGCCGGCTCGACTCGGCTCGCCGCAGGCGGCTCGACTCGGCTCGCCGCGTCCGCGCTGCTCCTCGCCGCGCTCTGGACGCCGCGCGCCGACCCGGTGCCGCCGCACGGGGTGGCCGCGGCGAACCTCGACGTGGTTGTGAACAGTTTCGACAACACGGCCAGCTCCGTGACCGCGACGGCTTCGTATGCGATCAACGATTTTCGCGTGCGCGCCGGCTCGAACAACGGGGACTACAACATCCAGATCGGCGAGGATGTCTCCGACGATGTGACCGGCGGCGTCCTGATGACCAGCCTCCGGCAGAACGGACGCGACAACGGGCACCTGCTCTATCCCGGCACGAACTTCGTCACCAGTCACCTGGGGTTTTCGGATACCACGACGCAGAACGGCTACTGGATCCCGGTCTGCCTGACCTTGCCGAACGCCACGTCGACCTCTGTGATCGAGTACGACATGAATGTGGCCGCGGCGTGGTTCCCGTATGACAAGTGGATTGCCGGGTACGCCCACTACAGCGACCCCGTCACCATGAACATCACGACCCTCGACGCCTTCCGGGGTTCGCCGGGCCTCGAGTTGGGGACCCATTTCATCGATCTCGGCAACGCTTCGTACACGGTGGATCTGACCAGCCTGGGCATCGACTCGAGGAAGGACGGCGTGCTCCTGGTCCTGGGCGCCAAGAACGAGGATAACTACGCCCTCTCCCACGCCAATGCCGACACCGGCACATGGACGGTCTGGTCCAAGGACAGCGGCGACCCGGCGGGCGAACGCGACCCTGTGGCTTTCGTCTTCGTGCCCAAGACAGACACCACCGTCGTTTCGGGCCGGTTCCTGGCCGACGGCACGATCGACATGTTCAGCGGCACGACGCCCCGGTTCACCGTCCAGGCGATCGATTACGGCCAATGGGAGCTTAAGATCAACGGCCTCTCCCCCGCGCACGGCGTCCTGATCGTTTCGCCCGAAGGCGGCATGGCCGACAATGCCGACAACATCGTCTGTTACGACGTCAACACCGCCGGCGACGGCTGGATCATCCAATCCCGCGACATCCCGGCCATGCAGGAATGGCAGGAGGCGGGTTACTACTCCTGGATCAATCTCCTCGAGACCCCGGTCGATCCCACCGAACCGATCGCCTCGTTCGCCTTCATCCTCGGCGCGACGCCGGGATTCACCGTGACACCGACGGAGAATCTCGAGACCAGCGAGTACGGCGGGACCGCGACATTCGCCGTCGTGTTGGACACCCAGCCGACAGCGGCTGTGACAATCGGCGTCAGCTCGAGCGACCCCACCGAGGGCGCCGTGTCGCCCGCTTCCCTCACCTTTACGCCGGAGGACTGGGACCAGCCGCAAACGGTCGTCATTACCGGGCAGGACGACGATCTCGAAGACGGCCCCATCGTTTACACCGTGATCCTGGCGCCTGCGACCAGCGCCGATCTCAATTACAACGGACTCAATCCCGCCGATGCGACCGTGCTCAACGCGGACAGCGAGGTCGGGATTACCGTGAGCCCGACCGGCGGCCTGATCACGACCGAAGAAGGCGGCGCCGCCACCTTCACCGTCCAGCTCAATACCGCGCCGTCGGCCAATGTCGCGATCGCCGTCGAATCGAGCGATCCGACCGAGGGAGGCGTCTCGCCGTCGACGCTCACTTTTACGCCGGACAATTGGTCCATGCCTCAGACGGTCACTGTGACCGGCGTCGACGATCCGGTCGATGACGGCGACATCGCCTACACCATCGTGACGGCGGCGGCGACCAGCACCGATCCCGCCTACAACGGCAAGAACGCCTTGGACGTGGCCGTGACGAACATTGACAACGACACCGTCGGCATCCTGGTCGATCCGGTGAGCCTCAGCATTGTCGAGGGCGCAACGGCCAGTTTCAGCGTCGTGCTCGGAAGCCAGCCGGCATCCGACGTTGTCGTCACCGTCACCTCGGGCAATGCGGCCGCCGGGCCCGCTGCACCGACGACCCTGGCGTTCACGCCGCAAACCTGGGGCACTCCCCAGACAGTCACCGTCACGGCCGTGGACAACCTGGTCGGCGGCGGCGACGTGGCATTCACGGTGGAGAACACCGTGGCTTCAAGCGACCCGGTCTATGCGGCCATCGAACCCGCTGACGTGGCCGTGACGCTTCAGGACAACGACGCCACGGTGGCCTTGCCTGCCGAGGGCGTGGTCTATGGCAGCGGCATGCCGGCCATCGCCATTGCCTCTCGGGCCACGGTGACCGACCCGCTCACGGCCCACTACGACCAGGGCAAGCTGACCGTCGCGGTGACCGCCAACGGCTCCCCGGACGATCGGCTCGAGATCCGCAGCACCGGGTCCGATGTCGGCCAGATTGCCGTGTCCGGCTCCGAGGTCTCCTATGAAGGCACGCCCATCGGCACCCTGACCGGCGGTGTCGGCATCGCACCGCTCGTCGTCGCGCTCAACAACGCGGCGACCCCCGCCGCGGCCCAGGCGCTCATCCGCGCCGTCACGTTCCGCAACGTGAACAGCTCGCCCGCCACGGGTGTTCGATCGGTAACGCTGACTCTGACCGATGCCGACAACGGCGCCGGAACGGGGGTTGTCCCGGTGCGAGTCGGACTGCTGCGTGTGGCCGAGTTCCAGCAAGGGGTTGACCGCGGCTATGGCGTCTACACTGGTGCAGCCGATTGCGAACTGACACTCATCAACCCTGAGGCCGCCTATCCCATGGGGCATAATGGGAACGGGTTGTGGGTCGACGCCCAGGAGAATGAGACCACCACCGACGCCTGCCAGGTTCTCATGCGATTCGACGACATCGCGGGCACCGGGCCCGGCCAGATCCCGCCCACGGCGATCATTGTCAGCGCGGAGCTCTGGCTCACCGTGCCGCCGACCGTGAGCAACGCGCAGGGCGACGCCAGCCCGCTCTACCGGATGCTGGTGGATTGGGATCCGGAGACCTCGACGTACAATGGCGTCGGAAACGGCTACGAAGGGTTCGTCCCCGACGACATCCACGCGCGCTCGACGTACGATTCCTTCCTGGGCCTGGCCAATGGCGACGCGAACACGGGCACCGGCACCTTCAGCCTGGGCGTCACGGCGGATGTGGAAGCCTGGGTGAACGCCGGCGAGCCCAATCACGGCTGGCTGATGCCGGGCTGGCCGACCCGGCTCGATGGCACGGCCTTCAGCCCGTCGGAAGCCTCGAATCCCGACTATCGCCCCCGGCTCCGCGTCCTGTGGCTGCCGGCCGGGACCGCCAGGACGAGCTTCCGCCAGGACGTCAACGAATACTACAGCGCTCAGGACACGCGCATCCGGGCCAACGCACCTGATGCCGACAGCTCGACGATTGCCTCGGTCTATGTCGATTATTTCGTGAGCGCAGGGGATCGGAACGAGGAGCAGGTGCTCATTCAGTTCGGCGACATCATCGGCACCGAACCCGGTCAGATCCCGCCCGGCTCGCGCATCGACGTTGCGATGCTTGATCTGGCCTCGATGGTCGGCAATGCCATGGGCGACGGCGGCACATTCCACGCCATGCTCAAGCCGTGGCAGCACACCGACACCTGGACC
Source organism: Verrucomicrobiota bacterium (assembly GCA_022710935.1). Taxonomy (GTDB): domain Bacteria; phylum Verrucomicrobiota; class Verrucomicrobiia; order Limisphaerales; family J093; genus MWFF01. The sequence continues at coordinate 14,205 of JAKLFY010000068.1, read as the reverse complement.
ATGCTCGACAACGGGGTGACGGCCGATGGCGTCGAAGCCCTCGAAACCCCGAGCGTGGCGGTGGGCAACCCCACGCTCGCCCCGAATGTCCAGGCGGCGTTTCACTCGTTCGAGGTCAGCCCAGACGTCCAGGCCTGGGTCCGCGGAGCGCGTCCCAACCACGGATGGGTGATTCTGCCGTGGGTGGATGCCGGCGACGGCTGGGGCTTCGGAACATCCGAGCAGGCCGATGAACGAAACCGTCCGCAACTCCGGGTCTACTACACACCCGGCGCTGTCGAGCCTGAAAAGGCCGTCCTGCAAATGCCCGTGTATGCCGCCGGAAACGTGGTGTTGACCTTCAGCGGCGACATCGACCGCGCCTACTCGATCCGACGCGTTGGAGCGCTTGGCGGCGCGTGGGTGACGATCGGAACCGCGACTGTCGGCGCCGGTGGAACGGCCACGTTCACCGACAGCTCGCCGCTGCCGGGAGCCGCGTTCTACCAGGTGGTTTACCCGTAAACTCGGGGACGGGATCGAGTCGCTCGGAGCGGGACGGCGCGCATGTCGTCCCGCTCTCTTTTTCCGCCGGTGCATCTGGTTGTTGTCGGGGTTCTAACGCCCGGTGAGGGCACCGGGCCTACAGCGGATGGGAATTGCCGGTGTAGGCCGCGTGCCCCCACGCGGCGCAGACTCGATGCCCACCGACACCCTCGAGATGCACTGCTTTCCCGCGCAATCCGCGTTGACGGCTCGCCGGGATCCTGCTCTTCTCTGGCTGAAGCCAACGAAGACCAACAGCCCCAGAGGGCGCGTAGCCGCCTGTCCCGGGGCTGCGGTGTAGTTTTCGCGGCGCGCAACACAAATCCAACGACAACATGAAAACCAATCGTCAACTTATTCGGCGTCTGGTCGCGGGCGCACTCCTGGCTGGTTGCGGGCTGAGCGCGACCTTGATGCTCGCGGCGCAGACGATCCCCCTCGACGGCCTTGTGGCGCGCTGGGACTTCGAGGAGGGCAGCGGAGCCATCGCCCACGACACATCGGGACCGAACGCCAATCACGGCACCCTGGACAACTATACCGACGACGCGCAATGGGTGGCGGGACGATTTGGCGGCGGCCTCGCCTTCACCGGCGCGACATCGAACCGCCTGGTTGTGCCCAGCCATGCGAGCATTGCGGCGGACCTGGCCAACGGATTCACAGTGTCGGCCTGGTTCAGGTCCAACGTTCCGCTGGCGTCGAACGTGGGCACCTACGCCCTGCTCGAGAAGGGCAACATGTTCTTTCTCCTCCAGGGCGTGGCGACCGAAGGCGGCGGCATGAACTTCCTGTTGAAGAAAGGGGCCGTCAATCAGACGGTCGGGATCGTCGAGCCCTTGCTGGCAGACACGTGGTATCACATCGCCGGCGTGTTCACGGGGACCGAGGCCCTCGTTTATCTGGATGGCGCCCTCAAAGGCAGCCGGGCCGTGGCGGCGCCGATTGACGTGACCGATCTCGCCCTGGTGATCGGGGGTGACGATCTGAATCGGACCTTCAACGGCACCATCGACCAGGTGCTGGTCTGGAATCGCCCGCTGAGCGCGGAGGAGATTCTGCAGGTCGCCGCCCGTGTGGGGGCGCCGACCGTCACCGGCCAACCCCAGCCCCAGAGCGTGTATGCCGGCGGCACGGCCACTTTCTCGGTCAGCGCCGCGGGCCAGGATCCTCTGCGCTACCTCTGGTACCGCGACGATCAACCGCTCCGCACCGAGACGACCGACACCCTGGTTGTCGAATTTGCGGCGTCCGCCGACGCCGGGGCCTACCGGGTCGAGGTCAGCAATGACATCGGGACCGCCAAGAGCCAGTCCGCCAGCCTCGAAGTCCGCTCCGTCGAAGGTCTCCAGACCGCCCGTGCCCTCTTCATGCCCTTCAATGAAACGTCCGGTTTGACCGCTTCCGACGCCTCCGGCAACGGCAACAACGGTCAGTTGTCCGGGTACTATGATGAGACGTCCCACTGGGGCGCCGGCCAGGTCAACGGCAGCCTCGGCTTCGACGGCGTCGCCAGCCTCGTCTCCGTCCCGCAAAGCCCGTCGCTCAGCCAGGTCCAGGGCGAGGCGACTTTTTCCTTTTGGATTCGCCCGATCGGGTGGGGCGTGCCTGAGGATGTGGGCGTCTACACGCGCAGCGCCTCTTACATTCTGCGCAAAGGCGATCAGTTCGGCATTCGCCTCATCAATGACCCGGGCACCGTTGTGCAGACCCTGGTCAGCCGCGCGGGGGCCGGAGCCGACACCGGCGGGATCGTGCGGAGCGCCTTCGAGGCGAACGCGCCGCAGGGAACGGTCGCCCTCGATCAGTGGCAGCACTGGGTCGTCCTCTACCGCAACAACACCGTCAGTTTCTTTCGAAACGGATTTCGCGTGGGCGATCCCGCACCGGGCACCCTCGGCGCGCCCTCCGAGGCCGGCCTTGTCGTCGGCGCCTATGACGATGTTGCCACCGTGACAAGCACCAGCCCGCTCGAAGGGCGTTTGGACGAACTGGGCATCTGGTCACGCCCGCTCTCCGAGACCGAGATCCTGCAACTGGCCGGCCAGGATGTCGCCGGCGCGCCGGTCGTCGTGCAACAACCCGCCGGGCAGAAGCGGATCGAGGGGACGACCGCCATGTTCGAGGTCTTTGTGACGGGGAAACGCCCGCTCGAATACCAGTGGCTCAAGGACGGCCTCCCGATCGCGGGCGCGGTGCAGAACACCCTGACGCTGAATCGGCTTCAGCCCGCGGATGCCGGGGGCTACTCGGTCCGCGTTACCAACAGCGAGGGGACGACGACCAGCGAGGCGGCACTGCTTGAAGTCGATGCGCTCGATGCGATCACCAGCGGGCTCGTGGCGTACTACACGTTTGATGACGGCCCCGGAACCACGCTCACCGATTCGAGCGGCAACGACTTCCATGGCCAACTGGTCAACATGAACGACGCGTCGCGCATCGCCGGGCCCATCGGCGGCGCCTTCCAGTTCGACGGATCGGACGATTACATCGTTGTCGGGCACGATTCGATGCTCGATCTGACCACCGAGGCCACGGTCAGCGTCTGGCTCAAGGTGGACGGCATGTCGCCGGCCAACCACGATCGGGTCATCCGCAAGGGCACCAACTTCGACTTCGTGCTCCTGCCCGGCGGCGTTGTGCGCACCTATGGGATTGGCAAGGCCCCGTATGACGGCCCGGCCCAATCGTGGGAGCTCGGCATCTGGACGCACTTCGCTTACGTGTACCGGGGGGGAACCGTGCAGTGGTATCGGAATGGCGAGCCGCTCGGCGCGCTCCTTTCCGGACGCCTGGGCGAACTCACCGCCGACCCGCTGGTCATCGGCAACTACGCCGCCAGCCTGGCCATCAATCGTCCCTACGTCGGCAGCATCGATGATCTGGGGATCTGGCAGCGCGCCCTGAGCGCCAGCGACATTCTCGGCATCTATGTCAACGGCCAGCAAGGCAAGCCTCTCAATCAGGAGTTCAGACCGCTGACCATCACGGCGATCAGACCGGCGACTGACGCCGTCGTCCTCGAGTTCTACACGCCCTTCAACAATCGCCCCACACAGATCGAGTCCAAAGCCGCCCTGTCCGATCCCGCCTGGCTCGTCGTGCCAAACCTCACGCTGGTCGATCTCGGCCAGGGGCTCTTCTCCGCCTCGATCCCCGTCGGAAACGCCCCCGCCGGCTTCTTCCGCGCCGTCGCCCTGCCGCCCCCGCCGCTGTTCTTCGACGACTTCGAGCAGGCTGTGCCAGGCTGGGCACATGCGGGCAACGAAGACCGCTGGGAACGCGGCACGCCCACCGTTGGCCCGACCGCGGCCTACAGCGGGACGAACGTGTATGGCACCGGCCTGAACCGGAATGTGGGCGCCTACTCCTACTGCTGGCTGCAGTCGCCGGAGATCGATCTCACGAGCGTCAGCTCCGCCACGTTGCGGTTCGCCGAGTGGCTCAACCTCGATTTCCTCGCCGGCGTGCCGGTCGAACAGCAGGCCCATCAGGTCATGATCAACGTTCTCGATGCGTCGACCCTGGCCACGGTGAGCGGCGCCATCTACGTCAACGCCGGCAGCTCGGGCGGCTGGCAGGCGCGGCAGGTCCGCCTGGTGGGAGAAGCGGTCGGACGCAAGATCCGGCTCGAGTTCCTGCTTCAGACCGATGGCTTCAACCTACTCGAAGGCTGGTACCTCGACGACGTCACGATCACGTCCAACTGATTCGAAGAACGCAGCAATCCTGTGACGCGATGAGCCATCGGTTGTTTTCGCCCGCGGTGTTCGCGCTGGTGTTCGGGTGTCTCTCCGCGCCTCGAGCGCCCGCCGAGCACCCGGACACGTCCGCCCGGAATCCGATCATCCACGCGGACGTGCCGGACCTGGCGATGATCCGCGTGGGCGACACCTACTACATGAGCAGCACGACCATGCACATGAGTCCGGGGCTGCCCATTATGAAGTCGAAAGACCTCGTGAACTGGACGCTGGTCAGTTACGCCTACGACACGCTCGATGACGTTGACGCGCTGAATCTCAACAACGGCAAGAGCGCTTATGGCGGCGGCTCCTGGGCCAGCAGCATCCGGTACCACGACGGGACCTATGTGGTCACCACGTTCGCCCAAACCACCGGGAAGACGCACGTCTACACCACGCCGGACATCGAGAAAGGGCCGTGGAAGGCGACTTCCTTCAGGCCGATGCTCCACGACCACTCGCTCTTCTTCGACGATGACGGCCGCGTCTACATGCTCTACGGCGGCGGCGATCTCCGGCTCGTCGAGTTGAACCCGGATCTCTCGGGTTTGAAGCAGGGCGGCTTCAACCAGGTGGTCGTCACAAACGCCAGCGCCGTCGCCGGCGCCGCCATCGGCCTTCCGGCGGAAGGCTCCCAGCTCCTGAAGGTCAACAACACCTACTACCTGTTCAACATCGTCTGGCCGCGCGGCGGAATGCGAACCGTCCTCGTCCACCGCGCCAACACCATCGCCGGCCCCTATGTGGGCCGCGTCGCGCTGCAAGACAAGGGCGTCGCGCAGGGCAGCCTCGTCGACACGCCCGGCGGCGACTGGTTCGCCTACCTGTTCCGGGATTTCGGCGCCGTCGGCCGAATCCCCTACCTCGTCCCCGTCCAATGGAAAGACGGCTGGCCGGTGTTCGGCATCGACGGCGAGGCGCCGGACCGCTTGGACCTGCCCCTGAGCCGGGGCCTCATTCCGGGCATTGTGGCTTCGGATGAATTCGACCGGGCAGCGGGTGCACCGGCGTTGCCGCTGGTCTGGCAGTGGAACCACAATCCCGACAACACGCTCTGGTCGGTCTCCCAACGCCCCGGTTTCCTCCGCCTGACCACGGGCCGCACAGACGCCCATCTCCTCGCCGCGAGAAACACACTCACGCAACGGACCATCGGCCCCGTGTGTTCAGGCATGACCTCGGTCGACGCGCGCAACATCAAGGATGGCGACTATGCGGGGCTGGCCCTGTTGCAGCGTCGCTACGGATTCGTAGGCGTGACGTCCGAGGCCGGCGCCACCTGCGTCGTCATGGTCAGCGCCCAGTCCAACGCGCCGGTCGAGATCGAGCGCGTCGCTGTGCCTTCGCAAACCGTGTTCCTGAAGGCGGATTGTGATTTCCAGAACCGGACCGACACGGCGCGGTTCTGCTACAGCCTGGACGGCACATCGTGGACGGCGATTGGAAACGAGTTGAAAATGAGCTACACGATTCCCCATTTCATGGGCTACCGGTTTGGGTTGTTCTGCTACGCGACAAAAACGCCCGGGGGCTTCGCGGACTTCGATTTCTTCCGCATCAGCGACAAGCGCGACAGCCCCGATCGGGCGTCCCAGTGAGGACAAGCAGGTCTGGCAGGGCGGGGGCCGGTGGTCCTTCCACCGTAGGCGGTCGCCGTGGGTGAGATCGCTGTTGCGTGTTCGTGAAAGTCTGGTTGCGCCACTCATGGCGGAGTGGTACTGGTCGTCACCTATGGACATCCAGGCGATTCGTGAGGCGCTGCACCGGCAGCCGTTCGAGCCGTTTTCGATCCGACTGGCGGACGGCCGTTCGCTCCCGGTGCCGCACCCGGATTTCGTTGCGCTGGGGCCACGTCGGATCGTGGTCGTTGCCGAGGACGACTCGTGGTCTGTGATTGAGCCGCTGCTGATTGTGTCGTTGGACCAGAACGGAGCCCGTTCAGCGACGCCGCGCGGTTCGTCCAGTGCCTCGATTTGACGTGCCTGCCGAACCAGTCGATGCACCGATGGACGGGGAGAACGCCGGCTGGCGCCCCCCGCGGGGGTGTTCTGGGGAATTCAGTTCCTTGCGTTCTTTGTGGTTGATTCCGTCTCGATCCGGGGCGAACAAGTCACTGCACCGCCGTTCTCGTTGCGGGCGCCTTCTACGGCAGATTCGAGGAGGGCATCGTCGTTTAAACCACGTATGGCGCGTTGCTATGGGCCTCCCGCCCGCGTAGTCTGGCGCATACGGACAAGCGATCCCGGTCGGTTTCAATGAACAAGCGGACGATCAAGCACGAGCCACCCTCCCCGCCGGAGTCCGTGTCCTGCGGCGAAACCGGGCAACCCGGCGCGGAAGGCCCGCCCGCCATGAAGGTCCTGGTGATTGCCAAGGGCAAGACCGGCATTCCGCAAACGACGTTGTGGGAGGCGCTGGGCCGGCTCTGCCGGGTCGAGATGGTCGAGTTCGGCGAATGGGAGATGGCCCATTATGCCGAGGCGCTCCGTCGCCTCGATTTCTCGCGATACGACCGCGTCGTGCTCGACCAGAACATCCGGCGGATCGGGCGCCAGTACCCGGCTTTGCGGGCGGTGCCGAACCTGGTGTTTCTGGAACAGGACGCCTGCCAGCATTTCATTCCGGAGAGCCGCTGGCATGGGCGCTACGAGGCGGTGTTCCGCGACATCGGGCGCCTGCGGGTGGTGGTGTCCAATCGCACCTGCGAGGCGGCCTTTCGGCGCGGCGGGCTGGACTGCGTCTGTTTGGCGAAAGCGGTTGACGAAAAGGCCATTCAAAACTTGCATCAGCCGCGCGATATTGTGTTTGGGTACGTCGGCCGGGTGAATCATGCCGTGTACACCCGGCGGCGCGCGTTGCTCGAACAGGTGCGGACGCCGCTGGGTCTGGAGATGCTCAGGACCGAGTCCGGGGACACGGCGGGCTACAATCGACTGCTCAATCGCATGCGGTTCTTTGTGAGCGCCGATGTCGGGATGAACGAGTATATGTTCAAGAACTTCGAGGCGATGGCTGCCGGCTGCGTGTTGCTGGCCCAGAGGCAGCCCGCCCTCGAACAGGAGGCGCTGGGGTTTCTGGATATGGAACATCTGGCGCTCTATGAAGACGCCCGGGAACTTATCGAGAAGGCGGAGCGGCTGCGTCGCGACCCGGCCCTGGCCGATCGCATCGCCGCCCGGGGTCAGGCCCTGGTCCTCGATCGACACACCATGAGCCGGCGCGCGGCTGAGCTGCACGACCTGATCCAGCCGCCGATCCGCTCGGCCCGTGCCCTGTCGTTCGCCGAGCGGGTGCGCCACCTCTGGTCGCGCCCGTTCTGGCGCTAGCCTGCGTTTCTCACCACTTTGTGCCACCGCGAAGCCGGAGTTCACAAGAGAAGTCAGCATGCAGGCTAGGAAAAGCCCGGATTTCGTTGTCATCTTCCCGGTCGTGAGAAATCCGTATAGCCGCATGTTTCATGGAATTGTGACAACGGCGAAGCTGGAGACTTCACGAAGCGCACCGTTGCGGGCTAAAGTCGTGCCAATGCGTCCTCTCAGGCTTCACTGGTCGAGCGGCAAGCCCAATTTCGGAGATTGGCTTTCCCCGATGCTCTGCGAGGCGCTGTCCGGACGCCCCGTGGTGCACAGCAGTCCGGCCCGGTGCGACCTGATTGCCGTCGGCAGCATTCTCCACCGGCTGCCCGAGCGCTGGTGGACGCGTCCGGTGCGCGTTTGGGGAACCGGGTTCATCGAGGAGCGGCCTCGGGCTTCGAGCCGGCACCAGTATCACGCCGTGCGTGGACACCGGACGGCGGCGCTGATCGACGCGCCTCCGCCGTCGGCCTTTGGCGATCCGGGCCTGCTGTGCGACCTGATCTTTCCGCGACCTGCCGCCGGGGGCAAAGAGCACGCGATCGGCTTGGTGCCCCACTACAAGGATCGCGATCATCCGTGGGTGAAGCGGTTTGTTGAACGGCATCCGGGGACGCAGGTGTTGAACGTCTTCGACGAACCGCGGACGTTCCTGGCCCAACTGGTCCGTTGCGAGTTCGTCATTTCGTCGAGTCTGCATGGGCTCGTGGTGTCGGACGCGTATGGAATCCCGAATGTCTGGGCGCGGCTCTCGGGGGGCATCCGGGGCCATGATTTCAAGTATCTGGATTACTACAGCGTGTTTGGAATCAGCGAGCCGCCGGTGCTGGCGATCGAAGACGAAGTGAGCGGGGCGGCGCTCGAGGCCCTCGCCCGGGCCTATCAACGACCGGGGCTCGAGGCTGTGAAGAAGCGGCTTCTCGACGCGTTCCCGTTCCCAGCCGGGACATCGCCATGAAACTGGGTTTCCTCCTGTTCGATTATTTTCCGTACGGAGGACTGCAGCGCGATTGCCTCCAGATCGCCGCGCGTTGCGCCGCGCGCGGCCATGCCGTGACGATCTTCACGCGCACCTGGCAGGGCGACCGATCCGAGGGGCTGGAGGTCGAACTCTTCGGACGACGCGGCTTCACAAACGTCGGGCGCAACCGGGCCTGGCTGCGGCAACTGGCATCGACGCTGCCCCGGCGCCAGCTCGATGGCATTGTCGGGTTCAACAAGTTGCCCGGGCTGGACGTGTATTATGGCTCGGACCCGTGTTACGCGGCAAAGGTGCGACGCCTCAAACCCGCCTGGTCCCGCTGGCTCCCGCGCTACCGCCATTTCGCGCGGCTCGAATCCGAAGTCTTCCAGCGCGGACGCCGGACCCGGATCCTGGTGTTGACCGATCATGAGATCCCAGCCTACCGGGAATTCTACGGCACCGAGTCCGAGCGTTTCCACCTGCTCCCGCCTGGGATTGCCCGGCGTTCGGTGAATGAGGCGCAGCGTCAGGAGGCGCGCCGCAGGGTGCGGGAGGCGCAAGGCTGGCCGCTCGAAGAGCGCCTGCTGCTGCTGGTGGGCTCGGGCTTTCGGGTCAAGGGACTCGATCGCGCGATTGCGGCGCTGGCGGCCCTGCCCACGGATCTGCGCCGCCAAAGCCGGCTGGCGGTGATCGGGCAGAATCGTCCGGGCGCCTTCGCCCTCGAGGCGCGGCGCCTGGGTGTTGCCGATCGGGTCTGTTTCCTGGGCGGACGGCTGGATGTGCCCGATTGGCTGATGGCGTCCGATCTCCTGGTGCATCCGGCCTACAGCGAGTCGGCGGGGATGATCCTGCTCGAGGCGATGGCGTCGGGCCTGCCTGTGCTTGCCACGGACACCTGCGGCTACGCCCCGCACGTGACGCGGGCGCAGGCCGGGCGCATCGTGTGCTCGCCCTTTTCTCAGGCCGAGTGCAACCGCGCGTTGGCCGAGATGCTTGTGTCGGGCGAACAGGCGCGGTGGCGCGCCAACGGGCTCGAGTACGCGGCGCGCGAGGATCTCTACAGTTGCCACGACCGCGCCGCGGATCTGATCGAGCGGATCGTTCAGGGCAACCTCGACGCCAAGAGACCCCTACGCACCCCGTGATTGAACTGAGTCCACATCTTGAACGTCATCGGCCCGCGCACGACGCTTTCGAATGGCTGTTGAACTGCCCGGGCAAGGTCCATCGCGAGGTAAAACACCGGCGCACCGTCGAAGTCGAGATCGGCGGACGCCGCTTTTTCATCAAGGCCCATCGCGGATGCGGCTGGTGGGAGGTGCTCAAGGACTGGATTCGGGGCCGAGCGCCGATTGTGAGCGCCCGTTCCGAATGGGAGGCGATCGAGCGGGCAAGGGCGCTGGGGATTGAAACGCTCCGGGTGGCCGGCAAGGGCGAGCGGGGGCGGTGGCCGGCGGCCGTGGAATCGTTTGTCGTGACCGAGGCGCTCGAAGGCATGATCACGCTCGAAGATCTCACGCGGACCTGGGGCGGGTTGAGCGGGCGCAGGCAGGTGCTGTTCAAGCGGGCGCTGCTGACCAAAGTGGCGCGCATCGCGCGCCTGCTGCACGGGGCCGGGCTCAACCACCGCGATTTCTACCTCTGCCACTTGCTGGTGCGCGATCGCGACTGGGAACGATGGCAGCCAGGCGCCTCGTCCGCCGACGCCCTCGACCTTGTGCTGATCGACCTGCACCGTGTCCAGATGCGTCACCGGGTCCCGACGCGCTGGCTTCTCAAGGACCTGGCGGCGCTGCTCTTCTCTGCACTCGACTGCGGCCTCACCACGCGCGACTTGCTCCGATTCCTGCAGGAGTACCGGCAGAGACCATGGCGAGAAGTGCTGGCCACCGAGGGCCGTTTCTGGCGGCGCGTCTCGAGCAGGGCCGGGCGGCTTTACGCCGGATTCCACGGACGCCCTGCGCCGAGTCGGCATCTTGCGTAGTTTCAGGCCCCTTGCCCGAAACCATGCACCACAACAGGCTGTCGTTCCCGCTCGAGTCCCGCTCCTGCGCGCCTACGCCTTCGTGTGCGCGAGCAGAGCAGTGGAGGGGCGACGTCCGCGTCGCCCGCGAACACAGTCTGCGATCCCATCGGTCGGGGACGAGGACGTCCCCGCTCTCCGGCAGCCGCGGGACCGATTCGACGAAGGCCGCTCCTTCTGCAAGCCAGCCCTTCCCACTGGCTTGGGAGGCTGCAAGTGGATGCATCTTGGCTGCGATTGTGAAACCCTGCTCAGGCTGACGCGCAGACTATGCGGGCCAGGCCCGCGCGAACGCCGCGATCCGGTCCGCAACGTCATGGCCGGCAATGATCGAGTCGCCCAGCGAGATCCCGTTGCGATAATGCCCGGCCAGAAAGATCCCGGACGCGCGCGTCTCGATCGTTTCCATGAGCGTCTTGAAGCGCCCGTATCCGACTTCGTATTGGGGGATGGCTTGGCGATAGAGCACGGCGTGTCGGAACGTGGGACTGCCGCGGACACCGAGGATCGTGGCGAGATCGGTGAGTGTCAGGTTGAACAGTTCCTCGATTGGGCGCAGGGCCAGATCCGGCGCCCGCACGCCGCCCACGTAGGTGGTGAGAGTCACATGCCCGTCCGGGGCGCGATTCGGGAACAGCGAGGATGAGAAGAGCGTGCCGAGGATGCGGAACTTCTCGACTTCGGGCACCAGCATGCCAAAGCCGTCCAGCGGGTGGGCGACATCCGCGCGGCGGAAACCGAGCACCACGCTTGCGACAGGCGGGTAATAGACTTCGGCCAAAGGCGCGAGCGTCAGGCCGGCATCGGCATTGAGCGCGATGCGGGCCAGGCAGTGCGCCGGAGCGGCAAGCAGGACGGCCCGATGCTCGAAGGCGTCCTCCGATCCGCCGCTTTGGACCGACACCGTCCAGCCGCGGGGCGCGCGTTCGAGGGCGGTCACCGTCGTGTTGAGACGGATGGCGGCGCGCAGCCTCGCTTCGAGCGTGTCGGTCAACACCTGCAAGCCCTGGTCGAACGAGATCTTCTTCGCTTCCTGCTTCGAGACCTCGCCGCGGCGCTTGCGTTCGCGCGCCCCGAGAATCTGTCCGAGGATGAGAGACCCGTAGCGCTGCTCGACGGCGTGGAGTCGGGGAAAGGCATGGATGACCGAGAGCCGGCGGGGGTCGCCCGCGTAGATCCCGGCGATCATCGGATTGATGGCGTAGTCGAGCCACTCCCGGCCCAGCCGGCGCAGGACGAACTCGGCGACATTCTCCTCCTTGTCCGCTGGGGCGCGGCGCAGAAACGGCTCGCGCAGCAGGCGCAGTTTCGCGCCGGTCGAGAACAGTTTTGTGCCGAAGAACCTGAGGGGCGAGGCCGGCAGGCAGACCGGCTTGCCGCCGCGGACGAGGTAGCGGTTCTCAGCCCCCGGGTCGGAATACCCGCGTCGGGGTTCGAGGCCGAGATCGCGGATCAGGCCGCTGATCTTGGGCGAAGTTTCCAGAATCGAGTTGGGGCCGAACTCGGCCAGGTATCCGCTCTCCTGGACCGATCGGATGACGCCGCCGACCCGTTGATCGGCTTCGTAGAGCGTGACCGGCACGCCCGCCTGCATCAGCCGAAAGGCGGCGGTCAAACCGGTGATCCCGCCGCCTATGATCGCAACGGATCCGCTTGATCCGGCCGGATTCACTGCACCGACTCCGCGGGCACGATGCGGATGCGCTCGACGCCGACGCGCTGGACCGGCTTGCTGCGTTCGCCGCCGCTGCCGGCCGCGACGGGCGTGTCGCCGATGCGGCCGAGGACGTCGTCGCCGCGGATCAGCTCGCCGAAGGCCGTGTACTGGCGGTCGAGGAACCGGGCGTCGGCGAGGCAGACGAAGAACTGGCTGCCGGCCGAATCCGGATCCTGGGAGCGGGCCATCGAGATGACTCCGCGCACATGCGGGCGTTGGTTGAACTCGGCCTTGATCTGGTAGCCGGGGCCGCCCGTGCCCCAGGCGCGTTCGCGCGCGGGCTCTTTGGTGAGCGGATCGCCGCCCTGCACCATGAAGTCCTTGACGATCCGGTGGAAGCAGGTGCCGTCATAAAAGCCGGCCTGCGCCAGCTTCTTGAAATTGGCCACGGTGTTCGGGGCCACATCGGGCCAGAAAGCGATGACCATTTCGCCTTCGGTGGTCGTGATCACGGCCACTTCGTCTAGGGTGGTGTTCATTGGATGGAATCGGCCGGGACGATGCGCACGGTCTCGACCCCGATCCGCTCGGTCGGGACGCTTCGTTCGGTGCCGAAAGCATTCATCTTTGTGGGCGTTTCCCCGATCTTCAACAACACGTCCTCGCCCCGGATCACGCGGCCGAAGCAGGTGTACTTGTTATCGAGGTGAGACGCGGCGTCGAGACAGACGAAGAACTGGCTGCCGGCCGAGTCCGGATGCGCGGAGCGGGCCATCGAGAGCACGCCGCGCGCATGTTTGCGGCTGTTGAACTCGGCCTTGATCTTGTATCCGGGATCCCCGGTGCCATAGCGGGCCTGGGCCGCCGGATCCTTGGTGAGCGGATCGCCGCCCTGGATCATGAAGCCCTTCACGATCCGGTGAAAACAGGTGCCATCGTAGAACTTGTCCCTCGCCAGTTTCTTGAAATTCTCGACTGTCTTCGGCGCAACGTCCGGCCAGAACTCGACGACCATCCTGCCTTTGGTGGTCTCGATCACGGCCACTTCGTTCGAAGCGGACGCGGTCGTCTTGGCCTCTTCTTTCTTCAGCGTCCCGGCGTCGGATTGACCCAGGACCGTCGCGGCGCACAGGCCCAGGCCGCTGATGACGCTCAACAACACGTTCTTCATGCAGGACAGATTGGCTTGACCATGCCGCCAGTGTCACGCCCGGAATTCGAGCCCACCCCCGAGAACACAAAGTTGGGAAGTTCAATCCCGTCGAGGGGTCCTCACAATCGACACAACCGTTCAGGTGCTTGCTGGTGTTCAGTCAAGCGCTCCTGCGCGGCGACGCGGTTGATGGGCAGGGCAGACTCTTGTTCTTGCCGGCGAAATCGAGCGGCGAACTTCACGTGGCGCCTTCGTAAACCGCCAGCACGTTCTCCGGTGGCACGTCCGGCTGGAAGAGATGGGCGGGGCCGACAATGTACCCGCCCCCGTTGCCCAACACCTCGCAATAACGGCGCGCCTCGGCGCGAACGGCCGCGGGCGTCGCGGCGGGAAGCAAGTGCTGCATGTCGAGGCCCCCGTGGAAGCAGAGTCGATCGCCAAACGCAGCCTTCAGTTCCTCCGGCGCCATGTCGGGTCCCGCCGGTTGGATGGGGTCCAACACGTCCACGCCCAGACGGATGAACTCGGGGATGAAGGAGCGGATCGAGCCGCAACTGTGGAAGAGCACGCGCCCCCCCAGGCCGTGGATGCAGTCGATCATGTCGCCGAGATAGGGGGCGACGAATTCACGGAACATGGCCCGCGAGACCAACGGTCAATAGGTGTCAAGCTAAGCCGTAGTGATTCAATAGGGACAAAACGCAAAGACGCCAAGGCGCAGAGGCGCGGAGTGAAAGGAAACCAAGCCGCAGCACCGGTCCCTATTCAGCGAGCGTCTGTC
>JAKLFY010000067.1 GCA_022710935.1 Verrucomicrobiota bacterium | reverse complement strand
TTCCAGTGGAAGTTCACCCGCAGCGACTTGAATGAACTGCTGTCCAAGTTCGCCACACCAAGAACCACGGAGTTGGCGGTGGCGGCTTGAGAAAAAATACGTGTGCGGACTTATGAACTAGCGTACTAAGGCCGGCTGAGATGCGGATCTTGCACGAAAACTGCCTGGGCACGAACGCTTTCGACAGCGCGAAGCGTCTGGACTGCGGTGCTTCAGCACCGCTTTGCGTGGGACGTGACCGACCATCGTCCTCGGAAAGCGGCGGTAAACCGCCGCACTCTCCCGCGGCCGCGGGACTTCGCGACCTCGGCGCCGAGCTGAGCAGAAGCGACTGCCACAACGAACACCGGCCCAAGGACTTGGACGACCTCGACATTGCTGCTCCCAGGAACCACTCAGGAGCTTTCCTTAGGTAGACGCGCATGCGCAGCCGCCGAATCGGCCCTCCGAGATTCCTCGCCGGCTGCACGATACTCGGACTGTGGCCGCGTCATTCGGTCAACTCCTTGAGAGACGTCACGCGCGGCTCCATCCGCTTCCGGATCGGAACGGCCCGCGCGACGGCGTTCTGCTCGGTCTGCCCGAAAAAGCTCTCGAGTTCGCACCGCACGGCAGCGATGGGGTCGCCGTTGCGATCGTGGAGGGGCATCGTCACGATGGCTTTCCGATCGCTTTTGCCGAACAGAATGATGTTCTGTTCGATGCATTGCTTCTCATAGGCGTTCCCGGGCTGGCCTTCCTCGCCCGCATCGCTGCTGGCCACCACATGCAGCTCGGGCCGCCGGCTCGTGGTCGACACAATCCGCAAACCCAACAGGCGCGGATACTTCTCCAGAGCGTCCCGCACGAGCGCCTTGGCCAGCGGCTCGCGCGGCGTGTACTCGATCCGCAGATCGGTGAAGTAACTCACCGAGTCCGACTTCGTCCACAAAGCGATCTTGCCGTTCGCAAACGTCGGATCCGTGATCTCCGGAATCGGTTGCTCCCCGTCAAGGCGCAGTCGAATCCGGTTGCCCTGGCACTCGACCGACAGCTCGTGCCAAACGCCGCTCGGGATGGCAATCTCAGGGCCGATCGGATTGTCTCGGACGCCCTGGTGAACCCGGTAGAAACGAAAGGTGCGCCCCAGCGTGCTGGCGCGGACAACATAGTAGTTGCGTTCGTCCTGAAGCCGAAAGGCGACCCCGGCCATCTGTTCGACAG
Organism: Verrucomicrobiota bacterium; assembly: GCA_022710935.1. Lineage (GTDB taxonomy): Bacteria > Verrucomicrobiota > Verrucomicrobiia > Limisphaerales > J093 > MWFF01. The sequence continues at coordinate 33,774 of JAKLFY010000067.1, read as the reverse complement.
CCCCCCCGACAGTCTTGAACCGCACCGTCAGCTTGAAATCGCCAAAAACCTCCTCGTCATAAACCAAAAGCGGAAATCGCTCGTCGGTCCGGTCCTGCGAAAGCTGGGCGATGACAGGGATCTTGCGGGTCTGGGGCGCCTCGGGCGTCATCGGCGCAAACGTGAGCGGGACGTCATCGAGGATGACCTTCCACTCGCCCGGCTGCCCCGTTCCCGAGAGGGCGCTCCGGAATCCCGGCGGCGCCTCATTCGGTCTCGCAGTCGTCAGGTCGAAGACTTTCTCCGCAGCCAACCCCATTTCGGCCTGCGCGAGCAGCCAGCACAGTCCCACCAGTGCGATCCCGTTGTTCATGCGCGCTGAAAATAGCAGACGCCCGACGCGGCTCAAGCGCACACGTTCCGCCTTTACTTCCGCCCGCCCCTCCAGTAACGGTTCGGACATGCTGAGCAACGCGCGATGCCTGTGGCTGCCTGCCCTGGTCCTGCTCCTGGTCGGCTGCGCCGGAAACCAAATCACCAACATGTCGCCCCGGATGATGCGACGGACCCCGGACGGCCTCTACACGCTGGAAGCGCGCTGGGATACCAACCAGCGCGCCGTGCGCGACGACACCATGACGCCCTTTGTCGTTGTCGACACCCAATTCCACCCCATGCAGCGCTCGACTCTCAATGACCGCTGCTGGAGGGCCACCGTGCCCGTGCCGCCGGGGCAACGCTTCCTCAACTACCGATTCAAATTCGACTATCTCAAGGCCGGGTTCGGACGCCGCCATCCGGACAGCCGGCGTTCGCGCTTCTATCAGCTCGAGATCGTCGATTGACCAGGCGCGGCCGCCCGGCCCGCACGACCCGCAGCGAATGGCCCTGACCGTTCTCGAACGGTTCGACCCGCGCCGTCACTTCCAACACCGGATACCGCACCGTGGCCAGGCCGTATGTCTTGTAGGTGCGCGCGAAGAGCTCCGTCTCGATCATCCCCGTCCAGTCCGCCAGCGTCAGAAACTTCATCGGCTCACCCGTGGCCTGATGGTGCACCCGATCCTCGATCACCAGGCCGCACAGCGTGATCTCCTCTCCGACAAACCGCCCCAGCCGCGCCACCGGACAATAGGTCTCCCATGCGACGTCGGGGTATAATTCGAGCGGATGCCCACTGGCCGGAAACCCCAGCAACCCGACCTCCCACCGCAACCGTTGCAGTCGGCTCGGCTCGGTCAGGTCTAAGGCCGATCCCCCCGCCCCCGACTCCCCGGGCCCGCCGCCTCGAGCCGCAGCGGCGGTCGTCGGCATATCCCGCGCGACGGGCGGCAGCAGCCACGGCTGCCCGGCCGTCCCTTCCCCGCCCCAGCGCTGGTGCGCGCGCTGGATCTCCCAAAACTGCTCGCAACGGCTCCGTCCGAAACCGTCAAGAGCCCCCGCCTTCGACAGCGCCTCCATCTCGTCAAGCCCGGGATGGACCCGCAAATAGAAATCGGACAGTGACGCATACGCGCCCCGGGCGCGCTCGGCGACAATGGCCTCCCGGGTCCGGGCGCTGAGCGACTCGATCGAGCCGACCGGCACACGGATGGCGCGTCCCGACCCGCTCCCGGGCATTGACGCGCGCTCGCCGGCCCCCGGCAACGGCCCGGGCCTGTCAATCACACGGAAGCCCGGCCCAGGATCGTTCACACAGGGACCGACCAACGGAATGCCGAGCCGATGACACTCGAGCACGTACACCAGCGGGCGATAGAACCCCTTCCCGTTGCTCAACACGCCCGCCATGTACTCCGCCGGAAAATAGCGCTTCAGCCATGCGCTCTGATACGCCTCGACTCCGTAGGCCGTGCTGTGCGCCCTGCAAAACGCGTACCCGTGAAAACCAATCACCAACTCCCACACACGCCTGATCTCGTCCTCCGTCCGCCCCAACCGGCGCGCCGCCGCTGCAAACTCAGGCGCCATCTCGGCAACCACCCTCGGATCGTCCTTCACCAGTCCGCGCCGCAGCACGTCCGCCCGCCCCCCGGGCAACCCGGCAAAGGCCTCGCAAATCTGCAATATGTGCTCTTCGTAAACCACCAGGCCGAACGTGCTGCGCAAACAGTCCGCAATTGCCGGATGCGGACACGCCACCGCGCTCAACCCCTGGTAGCGCCGCGTGAACTCGCGCTTCTTATCCTCGTTGGCCGCGCCCGGACGGATCACGCTCACGATTGCAATCAGCGTGTCGATGTCATGCACGTTGCACATCTGGCACAACGACGTCATGGCCGGAGACTCGATGTGATGCACACCGCGGGCATGACCTCCCGCAATCAACCCCCACACCTCGGGATCATCGAAGCCGCTCGCGCCCTCTCGATGCTCGAAAAGCAGGGGGACATCTGCACCGCAGAGGTGCTCGCGGCACGCCATCTGGCCCGTGTTGGCTTGCTCAAAGGGGCGAGCTCCGCGAGTCCTTGACCCGAGACACGTGTCGTCGCCAATCAGGGCCGCGCGCAGCCTGGCCCTCCGAGTGGGCGCTTCATGGGCGTCCAAAGCCCGCGTATTCGGACACCCCTCCCCCGACAGATGGGTGACCGTGAACCGTTCGCAATCCGCAACAACACCCCGTTCGCGCAACATCGCCTTCACATCCCGCATCACCGCCAGACCGCCCTGGGCCAGAATGTCCATCTTCACCAGGCCGATCGCCTCGACGGCATCCATGTCGTACTGCGTCGTCGGATAGCCTTTCTGGGAAACGAATGTGGCCGTGAGTTCGCTCATCGGCTGACGCGACAGCACCATGCCGCACGGATGCATCTTCGGGTGCCGCGGCACCCCATCGAGGAACTCCGCCATCGCCAGCGCGCTGGCAAAGGGCTCTTCGTCCAGGGGCAGATCGCGGCACTCCGGGCTGGCCCGCAACAACGCCTCGAGACGTCCGCCAGCCCCCGCCGGACGCCCCACGTCCGAATTCCCACTCTCAGGCCATCCCCCGCCCATGCTCCAGGGGAAATGCTGCGTGAAACGACGCACCTCGCGCTCCGCAACACCGAACACCTTCGCCACCTCCGCAAACGCGCTGCGAGCCCGAAATGTCGAAAACCCTCCCACCACCGCACAATGGTCCCGGCCGTACTTGGCAAAGAGCAAATCGACGACGTCGTCCTTGCGGTCATGGGGGAAATCGATATCGATGTCGGGAAGCTTGCGCATCGCCATGCGCTCGGCGTTCAGGAAACGTCGAAAATAAAGATCGAACCGGATCGGACAGACCCCGCTGATGCCCAGGCAGTAACAGACCAGGGAATCGGCCGCGCTGCCCCGTGTGATCCAGTCGATCCCCTGCTCCCGACACGACCCCAGCAAATCCCACACAACCAGAAAGTACTCCTCATAGCCCACCGCGCCGATCATCGCCAACTCCTGCTCGACCTGCGGCATCAACCGCCCCGCCTCCACCACCCCATACCGCGCCTCCAATCCCCGCAGCACCAATTGCCGCAGAAACTGGCGCGGGCTCGAACCGTCGGGCGGGCGAAAGTCGGGAAACTGCGGCTGGCCGAATCGAAAGGCAAAGTCGCAGCGATCGGCCAGTTTCCGCGTCGTCGCGGCTAGTTCCGGATACCGCCCGAACAGAACGGCCAGCTCCTCCGCGGTGCGAAAAGACCATTTGCTTTCGAGAACCTTCGCCGGATGCGGCTGACGCAGCAACGTCAGCGTCCGGATGCTCTGGACCACATCGAACTGCCATCGGGAGTCTGCCCTGGCATAGTGAACCGGAAAGACCGGCACAACCGGCAATCCGCCGGGCTCGAAGCTGTGTCGGCGCAGCTCCCCGCGTGTCCGAATCGCACGGTAGAAACGACCCGGAAACAACCGGGCAAGCCCGGCATCGGTCGAGACGGCCAGAAGACCGTCCCTCGGCGCCGCCGCCAGCTCGCGCACCGCGAAATCCAGTCCCGGCCCACGCGCTGCCGACTCCACCCTCCCCTTGCGCGCGGACGCCTCACTCCGCGTCTTGTCGGAAATCAACCGACACAGGTTCCCGTACCCCGTCGCGTTCTCGACGTAGAGCCACAGCGGATCCGCATCGCATCGGATTTCCACCCCGATGATCGCCTTGACCCCCGCCGCCTTCGCCGCCAGGGCGAACTCGACGGCGCCGTGCAGATTGCCCTGGTCACAAAGCGCCACTGCGGGAAATCCGCCAGCTCGCGCCAGTTCGACGATTGCCCCGGGAGATAGCGTCGAGTTCAAGAACGAGTAGTGGCTCCGCACCACCAGCGGGATCGGCGCCAGCCCGGTGTCGAGCCGCGCCAGAGCCCCCGCCGCCGCGCCGAGACGCTCGTGCGCCTGCGGCGCCGGCGAACGGCTCGGTGCCCGCGGCGGGCGGGCCTGGCCTTGCGAGTCCGGTTGAGAATCCGCCTTCACATCGAGCTGCACAGGCCGCAGCCTGGCCTTCAAACTCTGCTGCGCCCTATACCGGTCCGTCAACAGCCGATCCCAACGCTGCCAATCCTAACGCGTCCGACCACCCGCGCGCTGAGTTGAGATTCAAAGGTTCAGTGCCCACGGTCACCATGACGAGCACAGCACAGGAGGGGCGACGTCCTCGTCGCCCGGCGAACACTGTCCGCGACTGCCGCCGTCAGAGACGGCACGTCCCCGCTCCGAGTGCTTCGCATTGTCGGCAACGCGCGCGCCCTAGCCTGCATTTCTCACCGGTCTTGCTCAATGCGAAGCCGATGGCAACGAAAGCGGCTGCGCTATGTCGGAATTGCCGCACAGACCAACTTACGCATTGCGCCGACATCGCGGCATGGCTTAAGAGTTCACGGCGATGACTCAATCACAGTCTCCTCTGGTTCCTGACTCTTCGCGTCGCGCTTTTCTCCGCACCTCCGCCCTGCTCACGGGAGGCGGCCTCATCGGCCACTTGCCCCTGAGCCGCGGTGTCCATGCGGCCGGCGACACCCGCCTGCGCATTGGCCTCATCGGTTGCGGCGGACGCGGCACCGAGGCGGCGCTCAACGCGTTGAATGCCGGCCCGGATATCCACCTGGTCGCGCTGGCGGACATCTTCCAGGAACGGCTCGACAACTGCCTCACCTCCCTGCGCGCCGCCCGCCCCAACCAGGTGACCGTCGCCCCCGACCGCCGCTTTGTCGGTTTCGACGCCTACCAGAACCTCATCTCGAGCGGTGTCGATGTCGTGCTGATCACACCCGCTTCGCATTTCATCCCCCAAATGCTCAAGGCCGCCATCGACGCCGGCAAACATGTCTTCTGCGAAAAACCCCACGGCATCGATATGCCCGGATTCCACGCCGTCCGCGCCGCGTGCGAGACCGCCCGCCAGAAGGGACTCAGCGTCGTCTCCGGCCTCTGCTGGCGCTACGCCCCCGGTCTGCGCGAGACGATGAAACGCGTCCACGACGGCGCCATCGGAGACATCATCGCGATCCAGGAAAACTACCTCGGCGCGCCCTACATCGTCCGACCGCGCCGGCCCGGCCAGGCCGAACTCGAATACCAGATGTGGAATTGGTACCACTTCAACTGGCTCTCCGGCGACCAGACGGCGCAGCAGCTCATCCACAGCCTCGACAAGGCGTCGTGGGCCCTGGGCGACCAGGCGCCGCTCAAGGCCTGGGGCCTGGGCGGACGCCAGACCTGCATCGACCCGTCCTTTGGCGATCAGTTCGATCACCAGGCGGTCGTCTTCGAGTACGAGAACGGCGTCCGGGTCTTCGGATTCACCCGCGACCAGACCGACTGCTTCAACAACACCTCGGATCTCATCCTCGGCACCAAAGGCCGATGCAGCGTCATCGATTGCCGCATCGAAGGCGAAAACCCATGGCGCTACGAAGGCCCCCGCCCGAACATGTACGACGTCGAGCACCAGGAGCTGTTCGACTCGATCCGCACCGCGCGCCCGATCAACAACGGCCATTACATGACCCTCAGCAGCGCCCTGGCCATCGTCGCCCAAATGGCCTGCTACAGCGGCGAGATGATCCCCTGGGCCGACGCCCTCAAATCGCAGCGCTCCTTCTCCCTCCCGCGCTACGCCTGGGACGTCGAACCGCCGGTCAAACCAGCTCCCGACGGACAGTACCCGACCGCCATGCAGGGCAAGGCCGAGTTCGAGCGCTGGCGGATGTGAATGCGGGTCTCATCGGACGAGCCGCGGGCGCGCAGGATTCCCGATAGAATGTCAAATATGAAGATGTGACCCCAAGAGTATGCCATACGTGTGCGAGGGTCCCGCCGCTTTGGTTGCGGCTGAGCCGCGCTGCGTCCGTTGCCCTGGTCCTCCTGGCCGGGATCGGACCGATTCCGACCGGAGCGGACGAGTCCAACGGTGCGAGGGCCCAGGGCGCGGTCAGCCTGACGCTCATACCCCCGTCGCCGGTGACGGACCTCATCAGCCTCGACATCCGCGGCGCCGTCCGGAACGAAGCCGACACCGCCAAGACATTCGATGTTGCCGTCTATTGGGACGCGGAAGTGCCGGATCGCTGTGTGCATCAGGCAACGCTTCAAGTGGCCCCAAAGTCAGCGGCAGGAATCCGGTTTCGGCGGCCCATGCAGGGGCTGGCCGGTCCGCACCGCCTGATCCTGACAGCGCGGGCCAAGGACATGCTGAGCGGTACGCAGCATACGCGACAAAGCCCCCTCCCCCCGGCCCTCGCCCATCCGATGGGAGAGGGTGTCCCGCTCTGCGGGACGGGTGAGGGAGACGGTGTCGCACATCCCACGGATTCCTCTGTGACGGTGCGGTGCGAACGGCCGCTCGAGGTTCTCGACTCCGACGCGCGGTCCGGACGCCGGTTGGGCGGCGCCTGGGTCGATCTTTACCACCATTGCGAGCGCGAGGGAAAACCGTTCAACGCGGAATTGGGGCGGATGACGGATGGGAACTGGCGCGAGCTGGTGCGGGCGATGCACGCCACCGACCAGCGTCTCCTGGTGATCACGATGATGTTCCAGAATTTCGTCCATCGCGCCGAGCACAGCTTCGGTCCCGACACGTATCCGGGGCGGGCCTACTACCCGTCGAAGCTCTATCCGACCCGAATGCCCATCGCGTCCAGGGACCCGCTCGAGACCATCCTCGACGAGGCGGACAGGCTGGGTCTGCACGTCATGCCCGGTGTCGGCATGTATGCATTCTTCGATTACACGCCCGACTCGCTGGCCTGGCATCGCCGGGTGGCGGACGAGTTATGGGAGCGTTACGGGCACCATCCCTCGTTCTACGGCTGGTACGTCAGCGGAGAGCAATGCGGCGGCCTCTACACGCCGGACCGCGGCGATCCTGAGGTCCAACGCCGCGAGATGATCGAGTTCTTCCGAGCCTTCACCGCGCACGTCCGGCGCCACGCCCCGGACAAGCCGGTGCTGCTGGCAACCAACCCGCACGGCTTGCGCGGCGCGGAGGCGGCCTATCGCCAACTGCTGCCCCATCTCGACATCCTGGGCCCCTTTGGATTCCACCGAATGCCCGAGGGCGACCTCACGGGTGAGCGGGCGGCGGCGTTGCTCCAGTCATTGTGCGACGAGGCCGGGTGCCATCTGTGGCTGGACCTCGAGACCTTCGTCTTCAAGAACGGTATCGAGTTGCATCCGCGTCCGATCGACGGATTGATCAGCGACTTTGACCGCTTCCCCAACTTCGAGAAGATCCTTCATTACCAATTCCCCGGCATGATGAGCGCGCCCGAAATGACCCGCCAGCCCGGCGGCCCCGCAAGCGTGCGGCTCTACCAGGATTACCAGGCGTACCTGCGTACACATTAGCCCGCATTTCTCACCAACCTTTGATGTCATCTGACCGGTCACCGTCGCTCAGGGCGAGGGGAACCGGTGGAGCGGTCGCGTCGCGCGCGAGGCGGGGAATCCGCTCGACGGTACTCCCATGGAAAAAAAGGACGCGGACTCGATTCACAGTACGGACATCACGAAGGGTCACGCCGGTCGAACGAGGTCAAAGAACGTGGCCTGTTCCAGGGCCCTGTAACGCTCCGGGTGACAGGTCAGAATCACGATCTGGAGCCGGCTCGAGGCCTCTTCGAGCAAAACCAGCATACGCGCAAGACGCCCGGTGTCCGTGGCGTTCAACACGTCGTCCAGAACGACCAACTGGCGCTCGTCCCTGGCAAGGACGTCTCCCAGCGCGAGTCGAGTGACGAGAAAGAGCTGCTCCTCCTCGCCGCCCGAGAGGTTCTCGAGCCCAACCGCCTCGGCCAGGGATTCAGGTTGAACGCCGGCCGGGACAAACTGGCCGGTCAGACGCAGCGTGCCCAGGCGCGGCCCGGCCACACGGGCGAGCATCCGGCTGGCCGCGCGCTCGACGGGGGCCGCCACGGCGGCGACGGCAGCGGCCTTGCACGACGCCACCGTGTCGTGCAGGAGTCGCAGAGCGTCCATGCGAAGCTTCTCCCGCCGGATCCCGGCTTCGAGATCGGCCCGTTTCTCGTCGCAAGCCGCCAGTTTGGAATACGCGCCCTCGGCGGCCAGAGTCTGCAGACGCCCTTCGGCCTTGTTCTCGTCGTCTCGAGCGGCGGCCTCGGCACCCTGGTGCGTCTCAAACTGACGTTCCAGTTTCTCGAGCGATTTGCCGGGGTCGTCGCCGATCTCCGCCAGCTTCGCTTCGCACTCGCCGGCTTGCGTCCGGGCAACCTCCCAAGCCATCAGCGCCTCCTTCCGGACCTCCCGGCGGGCCGTGTCGGACAGGGCGTCCCTGGTCAGATCATCGAGCCGTCTGTTGGCGGCTTCGAGGTTGAGGCGCGCGTTGTTGAGTCCGACCTCGGTTTCGGCATGGCGTTTCTCGACCGCCTGAGCCCCGGATCGAGCGCCTTCGAAGGCGTCTTCAGCCTGCACCGCGGCGGTCTCGATCTCCTTGCTCCGCGCATCGAATGCGGACTGCAATCCGCTCAGCGCGGGCGGCTGGTTCTTCCAGACGGGAAACCGCCCCGTTCGTTCCAGGATGCGGGCATCGAGTTCGGCCAACTGACGCTGCAGATCTTCGGGGGTCTCGTCCCCGACGAGTTCCTCGATTTGACCATCGAGGGTGGCGATCTTCTGGTCGAGATCCTTGGCCTGATCTCGGAGAAGCTGGAGACGGTCGGCGTCCTGGGTGCCGTACGGTTGCGTCAGCTTCGCCACCTTGTTCTCGGCACCAGCCATTTCCTCGCGCAGGGCCTCGACGTCCATCTCGGGCCCGGACGCGACGATCCGGCCGAAGCCGTCGACCTCGAGACTGACCTCGGGCGAACCGGCAAACGTCGCGTCCTCGCCCGCGCGAACCGTCTTTGTCTCCTTGGGCGATTTCCTGGTCACGATGGCGTCGTACTGCGGGCGAATCGTCAGGCGAATGAGCGACGCCTCGATCTTGGTCTCAGCCTTTTCCCGGGCGGCAAGGTGTTTTCTGACCTCGCGGATTGTCGTGTCGTCCGGCGCCACCAACCGGGCGCGCGACTGCCTCAACGTCGCGACCGCCGATTCAAGCTGTCGCAGCTTGTCCAGCCTGGTCCCCAGGATCTGCCTGGCCTTGGTGTCGGACAAAAACTCTCGGGCGTCTTCGATCTCGGCGGTGCGCTGCTTGAGCGAGTCGCGCCCGGCGCGCGCTTCGTCGCGCCTCCAGCGGCACTCTTCGGCCCGCTCGACGGCCGTCTTCAACTCGACCGCCACATCCCTGAGCACGGCTTCGTCCCGCTCGATTTGCGCCTTGATCCGGGCGATCTCCTGCCGCGCGTTGGCGATCAACTCGATCGTCCGGCCGATGGAGTCGCACCGTTCCTTGGCCGCTTGTTCAGCCTGGCGCTTGATTTGCAGGTCGCTCTGCAGGCGCTGAAAGGACTCCGCCAGACGGCGTGTCTGGGCCAACGGTTCCTCAAGACCCTCGGCGTCCCTCCTGGCCTGGGCACGCCTCTGACGGGCGTCCTCGACCGCGCGCGCCGCTTCCTCGAAACTCCGCTTCTGCTCAAGAAGCCGCTGCCGCTCTCGATTCACTTCGGCGCACTCGAGTTCCACGGCCAGAATCGGCGCGGCGTCCTTGCCCGTGCGCAGCTTGCCGCCCTTGGTGAAAAAGGACAGGTACTCGTCTTCAAGCAGCACCTCGAGCCGCGTGCCCTTTTCACCGGTCAACTGGACACCCAGAGCCGCGCGGAGACTCTCGGAGACGCTCGACGACAGGGAGTCGAGTTTCAAGGTGCCTTGCGGAGCCCAAAGCACCTGGGCCAGGCCCCAGTGCTCCTGCTTCGACAGGCCGCGACCCGGCGCATCGGTGGCATCGAGGATCTCGCGCAACATCGAGTCCGCGTTCCGTCCGTCGGCAATCGGCACAAACCGGCCCCCCTCCAATCGGAGCAGCCGCGCCGAGGCGCCGTCCAGGAAGGTCTTTTCGATCCGGTACCGCACGCCCGTCTTCGAGAACTCGACCGTGGCCTGGGGCGCGAGGGAACGGCCCCATGGGCGGACGGCCTCGATGTCCTTGCCCGTGACGATGTGCGCGTCGAACAGGGCGCATCGCATCGCCTCAAACAGAGACGATTTGCCGGTTCCATTCGGGGCATGGATGACATTGAGACCCTCGGCGAAGGGGCCGATCTCGACCGGTTCGAGGATGCTCCGCCAATGCGCGGCACGCAGGCTGTGGAGGATCACGAGCGGCTCCTTTCGCAGAGATCGAACAGTTGCAGGAGCGCTTGCGATGCCACAGCCCGCTGGCCCGGATCGGAAGCGTTCGATGCCAGCGCGCGCAGTTTCTGCGCGGCATCCCGGAACGGCCCCGCCGGCAGCGACTCGATCCACCCCTCCCCGTCGGGCGCCGGAGTCAACCCCGTGGCATCCAGAACCCCAAAGAGAAAGCGCGATGTCAGGATCTCATCGAGCTGTTTCAACGCGTCCCGGTCCTCGGGAAAGAGCAGTCCATCCAGGCGCATCCGAACCAACGTCGATCCCGGCTCGGCGATCCCGGACAATTGCTGGACGAGGGATTCCAAGGACAATGGCTGGCTCACCGAATGCTCGGTGCTGCGCCACTCGAGGCTGCCGGTCCGGATGGGAGCAAGCGAGGGCGGCGCCCCTCGCCTGGAAATCTCGACCACGAGCGCGTTGCCGCTGTCCCGCTCGCCGAACTTCGTCGTCTCGTGGGTGCCTGAATACGCCATCCGGCACTCGCCCTGCGAATTCTCGTAGCGGGCAAATGAATGCCAGTGCCCCAGGGCGAGATAGTCCAGACCGGATCGCGCCGCCGCATCGCGGGGAATCGGGTAATCGGGCTCGCCGCTCGGAATCCCCTCGACATTCCCATGGGCAAGCCCGATGGCCGGCTTGGACGCGTCGTGCGCCTTGATCCAGGAGGTCGGGTCCTTGCTCGAGTATTTCTCGCGCAGGGGACACGGAAACAGGACGCAACTGTCCAAGTCGATCGGTTCGCGCCTCGTGCAGACTCTGATGTTGTCCGCTTCTTTCCAAACCGGATGCTCCCACACCGAGCCGGGGCTGAGGGGATCGTGGTTCCCGGGGATGATGTAGACCGGCCCCGCGAAACAGCGCAGGATCTCGCCGACCTTGCGCACCAACACCCTGTCCACCCCGTTGTCCTCGAAGACATCGCCGGTCAGCAACAGCATCTCGGCCTTGTGGTCGCGCGCAGCTTCAACCACCCGCCGGGCCGCGGCCAACCGCGCCTCCCGCACACGGTCCGCCACCTTGCCCACCGACTCGGCACGCATGCCCATCTGCCAATCTGCGGTGTGAAGGAATCTCATGACACAAACAGGCCCGGATACCCGCCCCGCTCAGCGTTGAAGTTCGGATGTTGAACGTTGCGTGTTGAGCGTTTTCGGTTCACGAGCCCCATCCGTTCTCAAAAAAGAACATGCCTTTGCCGCCAGGCGAGCCGCGCGGTCAACGAATCGTTGGATCCCCGGTTTTCCCCTCAATCCGTGTCCATGCGTGTCCATCCGTGGCTTCTCCTGTCTTTCCGAGCCATCTGTACTGCAATCGGTGACAGTCTTGCATTTCTGGCAAGATTTCCGCACTTCTATTCTCCAGCCCGCATATTTCTTAGCGCGGCAAAGCCGCAACCAAAATGTGCAACCACGGACGGCCCAGGACCAATTCCTGATGTGGAGCGGCGACGGCCTCGTCGCCGACAGACACCGTCTTCACTCGCGTCGTCGGGGCACGAGCCGTCCCCCCTCCAGCCTTTACCGCCTTCATGAATTGGCGGTGCTCACAGCCTTTGCGGCATGACACTTCTTTCAAAAAGAAAAGAAGTTGACGGAGAGTGGTGCACCCCGTCGGTGCACAGGGCGGTCTGACTTCGCAAGAAGGCTGCTATGCGGGTTAGGAAAACAAAACCGCGCCAGGCTTGAGAGACAGAGAAACGCGGCACACTGTTGCTTTGCACGAACGCTCTTACGACCGACACAATGCTCATGGTTGCCGTTCTGGGCGCGGTTTTGCCAACGAGCCCGGTTCCGGTTCTTCGCGTTATGCCGCGCGCGGCATGACTCGCGAAGCGTGTGAAATAGCCGGGCTGGTTGCACTCGCTTCTTCAGGCCATTGCCCACTGCTCGCGCAGGAGCTTCACCATGTTGCGAATCAGCCTGATCTTCTCCTCCTGCGGAATCTCCTTCTTGGGATCCGCCGGATTCTTGGGCCACCCGCCCTCGAAGCTGACGGCGCCGCGGTAGCCAAGGAGCTTGAGCCCCTTGAACCCGTCCACGTACTGATCCGCCTCGGGGTGCACGCCGGGGATGATGCGCTCCTCAAGGCCGGCTATATGGACATGCGTCAGCAGACTGCCGCCGCAGATGAACGCTCCCATGAAACTCGTTTCCTCGAGAGCCATGTGCCAGAAGTCGCCCATCACGGTCGCGCCGGGGCCGATGTCGGCCGCGATCCGCGCGCCGTCCGCCACCTGGCGCAGAAAGGGCGTTTCGTGGCGACGGAGCGGTTCGAGGATGATCGAGGTGCCGTGCTTGGCTGCGTGTTGGGCCAACCGCTTACCGGTATTCTCGACGAAATCCTTCCGCAGTTCCTTGGCGCTCAAACGCCCCGGCTCGCTGAGCTTGTCGCGCGCGGGACAGATGATCAGGCCGACCGACTTCATCTTGCCCAGCGCCTCGATCACCGGCAGGAACTTCTGCACCTCGGCCTCCCTCTTCTCCGGCTCCGCGTAGGAGAAATCGCTCGGGCCGCACGCCGTCGACAGGAACAGCTTGCGCCCTTTGAGCGCCTCGATCATCGCGTCGCCGTTCTTGATCGGCCAATCGCCGGACGGGATCTCGATGGCGGCAAATCCGTTCGCTTCGAGGAAATCGAGCTTCTCATTCATCTCGTTCCCGGGAATGGCCCACCATTGGAGGCAGAGATTCAACTCGGCCGGCTTCTCCGGCGGGGTCAGCCTGGGCATCCAACTGTCTCGAACCGTTTGTCCCTGTGCCGCCGCGCGTTGCGCGCCGCACACCGTCGCCGCTCCGGCGAGCGCCGAAGCCGTCAGGAAATCGCGTCGTTTCATAATGCATCCTCTCGATTCAACCGCATGAACCGGACGCCCGTCCGGCCCCCGAACCGGCATGGATGCCGCATGCACCCGATGACGCGGCTCGAACAGATCAACCAGAACTCGAACAGTCTCGCTTAGGGCCTGTGCAGGAATCAATTCCCATTTTGCACGGCCGCGGTTGTGCGGTTGTCGGTGCCAGAAATCGGCCGCTGAGCGCCCTGTCCTGAGACAATCATCGTCATCAATCAGGGCCTCCCCCGCAGCCGCGGGATCGGCCGTCCGAGAGAGGCGGTTCATCGGAGCGCTGACACACGGATAAGGGGAGAACGGGCAACTGCTCGTGGTTGTTGCTCCGGCGGTCCGGGCTGAACTCGCTCTGCTCATCGGCGGTGTGATGGCTGCTTCGGGCGAACGGAAAGCTTAGGCACGCCGGGCCGCTGACGCTCGATTGAAACCAAGACGCTCTCCCGGCGTTGACTGGGGCGACTTGGGGTTAGGTCTTGAGTCGCATTGAATACGCTTCAATTCGCCGACTACGAGAAGTCGTTGTCGAAGTTGCTCCCGAATACGAGACCGCCCCCGTGTTCCATGGCAAATGACGTGCAGGCATGTGTTGTCGGGGACATGGAAAAGCACAGAGCAAAACCCATCATCAACCCAGTAATCCAACGGGTCTGCGGACTCATAATCTCGTGTTCTCTTGACATGGCACGACCAAGGTCAGCGACCGCCGCGCGAAAGCACAAGATCGAGCGCACACGGCACGACCGAAATCGCGCTCGGCATCGAGCGGAGAGGCGGGACGGCAGTTCGGCTCCAGCGTGTTCGGCTCCCTACCCTCATCCGCGGAGCCCAAGCCAGTTCATCAGGCCCTGCTCCACCCGGCTCAATTGCTCCGCGCTCAGGACGCCAAGACGGCGCAGGAAGTACTTCGGTGGAAGTGCCTGAATCCCCTGAACGAGAAAGGCGCCCTCAGACAGAAAGGGAACCGCCAGAACCACCTCAAATTGCGAACCGCGGGTGGCTGTGGTGTGCGGAATGACGCCGATCAGGGCTCGATCTGCTTCGCCATACGGGATGCCGATCACCAACGCCGGCCGCACCTTCTGTGTGATCCCGAAGTCGACCTGCCAGACTTCGCCCCGCTCAGGCACCGCGGGCCTCCTCCTCATCCAGTGCCCGGAAAGACGCCGCCGCCAACGCGGCGAAATCCTCCTCGGTCAGATCCTCCGACAGCGGGATCTGCTGCACCAAGGCCCTTCGCAGTTCCACCCGCTCACGATCCGACAACTGCTCGACCTCGCGAAGAATCTGCGCAACCGCTGTGCTCATGGCTTCACCGTACTACCTGCCCGCCCGCATGCAAGAACGCGTTGAGCCGAACGAGAAGCGCAGCCACCCCGGGCCACTGATGTTCGATTGGAACCGAGGCGCTCTCCCGGCGTGGGCTGGCGCGTCTGGTTGAGGCATAAATGCCAAAACCCGGTGCTGTTCTGTTTCTGCAGAAGTGAGTTTCAATAATCATCAACACGCCACGCGCTCTCTCTCCGGCTGTACTGGCGTGCTCGTAGAGACTCCAGCCTTCACTCTTCCGCTGTTCGAGGTTGGGGTGATGCATATCGTGTTCGTAGCCTAAACGCGGTCCAACCAGATCGCTGAGGGACGCGGGCGGCTTAGCGCGCTCATTTGGGGCACAGCTGTCGGACCTCATTTCTTCGGACTTTCGTAGTTCTTGTTCATCTCTTCCGCCACTCTGCGCAGCAATCTCTCGTCTTCCGGCGTCATCCTGTAACTCGGGTCGTATGCCCTC
This sequence comes from Verrucomicrobiota bacterium, assembly GCA_022710935.1. GTDB lineage: Bacteria > Verrucomicrobiota > Verrucomicrobiia > Limisphaerales > J093 > MWFF01. The sequence continues at coordinate 18,460 of JAKLFY010000067.1, read as the reverse complement.
ACGCCATCTCTCAACCCTTGCTCCCATGCTTTGGTAGCCGCGCGTCGGCCGAGGCGGCGCACCGTGGGTGGGCATCCGCGCTTTCATGTGGTACTTGGTTGACGGTCGGAAATTGGGTCGGGAGCCGAGGAGGAACAAGCATGAAAACGGGCGCAGGCCGGGAGCGTGGGCCCGAGGCGGAGAGCGTGTGGGCGCGGGAGGATCGGTTTGGGGAGCGCTATGGGGCGGTGGTGTTGTCCTCGTGAGAATGCTCCCTTTACTGCGGTCTGAACGCCCAACGCCCAATGTTCAACTCTAGCCAGAGTCCACTGGCTGTGGGAAGATGGCGGCGCCGTGCAACGAAGCCGCAACCCTCGAAGACACAACGCAATGAACCATCGATCCCAGCCTCACGTCATCGGACTCCACCTTCAACTTCTGTTCCTTCTTGCCGGTTCGAGCCTCGGCGCGGCGACGCCGGACTGGCTAATCGACCCGGCTCCGTTCAAGGCGCGGGTCACGGTCAGCGCGGACGGACGCGATGTCGCACTCGAGAACGGCCTGGTGCGGCGCATCATTCGGATCGAGCCCAATGCGGCCACCATTGCCTACGACAATCTGGTCACAGGCGAGAGCATGATCCGGTCGGTGCGCCCCGAGGCGCAGGTCGAGATCGACGGAACGGCTTACGACGTCGGCGGGCTCACCGGCCAGCCGGTGCACAACTACCTGGATGCCGCCTGGGTCGACAAACTCGAAGCGCCACCGGGCGCGTTCCGCTTCACCCGATTCACGACCGGGCAGACCAAACAACGCTTTCCATGGAAGAAACGGCTCGAATGGATGCCTCAGGATCTGCCCTGGCCTGCACCGGGCGTTTCTCTGACGCTCGAATTCGCTGCTCCGACCAACTCCGCCGTGGCGATCGATGTGCATTACGAGCTGTTCGACGGCCTCCCGCTCCTGAGCAAATGGATCGTCGTCCGGAATGCCTCGGACAAACCCGTCCGCCTGAACCGGTTCATCAGCGAAATCCTCGCGGCGGTCGAGCCCGAGTCGATTGTGGACGATTCGCCGACCTGGCAGTTGCCCCATCTGATGGTCGAAACGGACTACACGTTTGGGGGCATGTCCGGGCCGAACCACAGCGCCGGTGTGTTCTGGGTGCCGGACCCGCTTTACGGTTCGCAGGTGAATTACAATCGGCTGACGCCCTGTCTTCTCGAATGCCGTCCCCCGCTGGGGCCGGACCAGGTGATCGCGCCGGGGTCGAGCCTCGAGAGCTTCCGCGCGTTCGAGCTGGCGCAGGACACCACCGAACGCGAGCGCAAGACACTCGCGGTGCGCCGCATGTACCGCACTGTCGCGCCGTGGGTGACCGAGAACCCGGTCCTCATGCACATCCGCAGCGCGCAACCCGACGCCGTCAAGCTGGCCATCGACCAGTGCGCCGACGTCGGGTTCGAGTTGGCGGTGCTCACATTCGGAAGCGGTTTCAACTTCGAGAGCCGCGACCCGGATTACCAGGTGCGGATCAAGGAACTCGTCGATTACGGGCGGGCCAGGGGCGTTGCGCTGGGCGGCTACTCGCTGCTGGCCAGCCGGGGCGCGGGGACGGACGCCGACAACACGCAGGGCGTCCCGGCGCGATTCGGCGTGATGCCCTGCCTGGGCGCGACCTGGGGGAGCAACTACCTGGCGCAGTTGCAGCACCTCATGCGGTTCGCCGGTCTGGGTGTCCTCGAACATGACGGTTCCTATCCGGGCGACCAGTGCGCCAGCACGAATCATCCTTTCCATCGCGGGCTGGCCGATTCCCAATGGGTGCAGTGGAAAGCGATCACCGGCCTTTACCAATGGTGCCGTTCGCAGGGCGTCTACCTGAACATCCCGGATTGGTACTTCCTCAATGGCGGATCGAAGACCGGCATGGGCTACCGCGAAGTCAACTGGTCGCTGCCGCGTGCCTACCAGGAAATCATCGAGCGACAGAACATCTTCGACGGCACCTGGGACAAGACCCCGAGCATGGGCTGGATGTTCGTGCCGCTGACCGAGTATCACGGCGGTGGCGCCGCGGCCACAATCGAGCCGCTCAAGGATCACCTTGAACATTACGAGCAGCGCCTGGCCAACCTCTTCGGCGCCGGCGTCATCGCCTGCTACCGCGGGCCGCGGCTCTATGACACCGACGACACCAAGGCGGTGGTGAAACGGTGGGTCGATTTCTACAAACGGCATCGCCCGATCCTGAACTCGGATATCATCCACCTCCGCCGGGCCGATGGACGGGATCTTGATTACATCCTCCATGTCAATCCGGCTTTGAAGGAAAAGGGGCTCTTGATGGTGTACAACCCCCTGGACCGGGTCGTGGCCAAGACGCTCACCATCCCGCTTTACTACACCGGCCTCACGGACCGGGCCGCCGTGCGCGAGCAGGACAACCCTGCCCGGACGTTTGCCTTGGACCGTCCATACGCCATCGCCCTGCCGGTCCAAGTGCCGGCCCGGGGCGTCACCTGGTTCGTCATCGAAAAGACAAGCAATGGGGTCGCATCTAAATAGTTGACATTTTGATAGGGGAGTTGACTGAACAGAACTCGGGCTTGTGCCCCGACCCGTCGCGGGTCTAGAAAGGAGTGAACCGATCACCAACCACACCTGCCAGAATGGCAGACGCGAACCTATGAAGCCACGTTGCTCAGCCCGTCCGAGTCGGCCGCAGGCCCACGGCCGATACTCCCTCCCTCCATCCGCCTTCACGCTCATCGAATTGCTGGTGGTCATCGCGATCATCGCGATCCTGGCGGGCATGCTCTTGCCGGCGTTGTCCAAGGCCAAGAGCAAGGGGCAGCAGACGCTCTGTCTCGGCAACCTGAAACAACTCCAGCTCTGTTGGATGATGTACGCCAATGACCATCAGGACAATCTCGTCCCCAACGATCCAAACGTGGGCCCCGGCTCGAAGTCGTGGATTCTGGGGTACATGCAGGACAACTCGCTCGATTCGACCAATGCGACGCTCCTCAAGCAGGGCACGCTCTACCGCTACAATGATTCGGTCGGCATCTACCGCTGCCCCGCCGACCTGGGGCGCTCGACGATTGGGGGTAAGAAGTACCTGCGGGTGCGTTCCTTTGCGATGAATTGCTACATGAACGGCGAAGATGTGGGCCTCAACTACGGCGGGTACAGAGGTTACACCGTGAACCGCAAAACGGCGGACATCACCAAGCCCGGACCATCGAGCGCGTTTGTCTTTCTGGATGAGCACCAAAACAGCATTGATGACGGCCATTTCGGCTTCAACCCCGAAGGCGACAAGTGGATGAACCTCCCGGCGATGTGGCACAACAACGCCTGCAATTTCTCCTTCGCCGACGGCCACGCGGACGCCCTGAAATGGCGGGACGGACGCACGCTCCAACTCAAGGTCATCAACACCGTCTCAACGCCCAACAACCCCGACCTGCGGAAGCTCCAAGCGATCCTCGCCACGAAGTAGACGCCTGCGATTGGCCCGCCAAGGAGGTCGCACAGACCCTGCGGTTCCGGGCTCCCCGCATAGTGGTCAGTTCTTGATGTTCACGCATACTCAGGACAGCGGCGCCGTCGGGGGGGCATGGGGGCCCAGACTTCGAATCGAGTCTGCTGGCAAAGTGTATTCTCGGTAGAGATTGACCGGGGCAGCCCCTTTCCAGTGATCGAACCGTCAAATCCGGATCGCCTGCCCGCCGCCTGCCACATCAGGCCCACGGACCACAGCCCCCCCGGCCGACGCACCCTTTCGCGGCGAACGGCCCCCTTCATCCGCAACGGCCTCGCCATAGCCCCCGACACCTCGGCAAACACCCATTTGTCAACTATTCAGATGCGACCCCATTGTCTTCTCGGCTGCGCGCTCGATCCTTGGAATCCTCGGTCCCGCTTCGCGGAAAACTTGACTGCATTGCTCAGTCTTTGGGCACGTGGAGCAGGCCAGTGCGCCCAGCGATACAGGATCAGGGTAATCGCCCAGCAAGGCAGACTTCACGGTTCGAGGTGTGTCTTGACCCGCAGGAAGGTGTCGCCGCTCCCCATGAACGTTCCAATCGGGATCATTCGATCGACGCCGGGGATGCGATTGTACTCGATGAGTTCCTGCCACTGAGGGGCGGTCAAACTGCTTGCGTACTCGACGCTGTAAAAGCGCTGCAGGCCCGTGTAGCCCTCACCGCTGATCTTGCGGGAGTAGAAGCTGATCATCGGACGCCCGTCAACCATCCCCCAAACGATTCGAAAGACGCTCTCCGGGTCTTTCGGATCGGTGCCCGCGACATACTCGGCGCGGTTCGACGACCCGTCGCTGTCCGGGTCCGCGTCGCCGGCGAGGTCCACGCCGCCGAGATTTGCCGCATCCCAGGCGTCCGGTATGCCGTTCCCGCTCAGGTCGGCATTGGGGCCGGGAATGACTTCGACTTCGACGGTTGCCGTATTTCCAGCCTGGTCGGCGACACAGATGGACTGGCGGTAGTGACCGGGCACCGTCGCCATCATTCCTTCCGGGGGCCCAGCCAGAACTCCGCCCGGGTCGGCAGCCTGCCAGGTGATGTCATCGCCCCCCGTCACTTGGAGCCCGGGCTGGACAGGATTGGCGTCCAGGGAGGTCACAGTGATCACGGGCGCCGTGCGGTCTACCAGGATGGTAATCGTGTCGCGGTTCATGTGGAGCACTTCATTCGGCGCGACGGGAGGACAACCGTCCTGGGCGGTCACTGTGATTGTGTGCGGACCCTCCGGAAGGTTGGCGGCATCCGCATCGAAGAGCAAGGGCACGGCCGAAGGGGACGGGACCGGCACCGGACAGTCCGGCGCCGGCAATGGCACCTGGGCGACGGGGTTGCCGTCCACCCGGACTTCGGTGACGACCGTGTCGCCGCAGGCGCAGTGCCCATAGAACTCCTTCTTGTGCACGACACGCGCGTCGATGGTGATGGTCCCTTTGACGCTGGCTCCCGGGAGCGGCTGCGTGATGCCGACGAGCACCACGCCCGAGGGCGCGGCCAACAGCGATTGACTGAGCACCCTCTCGCCGCGCTCGCGGTAAGCAACGGGCGGACCTCCATTCCATTCGGGGACGACGAGCGCAGGATCAGCCGAGAGGAACAGACTGGTCACGCTGGAGACGTCGGTTTCCATGGCTTCAAGCTGTCGCACCAGCAGGGGGGAAAGCCCGCGCTCGGCCACCTGTCGTTGCACAGCTTGAAAAGACTCGTTGGTCAGGGGAGTCGACTGGGCCGCTTGGGTCCAGGCGCGGCCGGCTTGGTCGAGGGCATTTGAGAGGATGGCAGCGCAGCGGATGACCTCCGTACCCTGGAGCACGGCAAAACCGCGCCAGGCCGGATCGACGGGCGGGAGGGCGTCATACACACCCGCGAGTTTGTTGAGTGATGCGCCATAGGCATTCTGCGCGCGACGGGCCAAGTCAAGGGCTTCACCCAACCAGACCAGATTGCTGACGCCGGCGTCCGACACGCACGGGAGACGGACCACCAACTCGGGCGGGGCGAGTGTGACCGGAAGCTGGTATGCCGGATCGGCCACGATCGGATCATGGGCGAACGCGCATTCGGTGCCGTGCTCGATCAAGGCGGCCGCCGCAACGGCCTGCTCCGCGATGGCGCCGACGCTCAGAATGCCGGCGACAACGGCGCCCGCGCCTGTGGCTGCTGCAACGGCCGCAGCGACCCCGAGACGGAAGGCTTCCACTTGAGCGGCCAGGAACGCAAGCCAACAGCCGTAAGCCTCGTCGTAGTGGTCCCGTTTTTCGGTTCCGATGTCGATGCGCAGATCGACGACGGGGGTGATCGAGAGAATGTTCGTCAGACGGAACCCGTTGTCGTCGATCAGGCCGACGGCCTGGACGTTGAAATTCTCCCGCACATAGGGATGAAGGCTGGAAATCGGCGATCGGCAGGCGTCGGTGTCCCATTCGTAGTGCCCGCGGCGTACCAGGCCGGGGATGGTGTGGTGCCCGCCTGCGGGCAATCCGGAGCCGTACTCCGGAAGGGAATCGAGGTGGACTTGCCAGTCCTTCGCCTGGGAGAGCGGCTGTCCATTGGTCGTGGTCAGCTCCAGGCGCCCGGCATTCGTCAGGCCAATCAACTGCGTCCAGATCGTCGGCTGAACCTCCACGTGGTACTCGAAGTCGTCCACGTCCCGACCTCCCCAGGCGCCGACACCGAGGGCGAGCCTGAGGATTGGGCGGGGGCTGACGTTGAAGGAGCCGGACAGCCTGGCCCAACTTGGCATGGCAGGTTCGTTGTCGGTCACAGCGAGGCTGACGGACAACGTCGCGGGTTTGTCCACGGGAATGGCAAAGTCGGCGGTTGTCCCTTGCGGCAAGCAGTTCGTTGAGATCAGCTTGTCATTGACGGTCCATTCGTAGGTGCACTGCTCACAGTCGCCGCCGTCGCTGGCCTTGACCTTTGCCCTGAACCGGAGAACGGTCTGGTTGTCGCCGACATGGATCGCGGTGATCTTCTTGCCCTCGTCGAAGTCGGTCCGCCGCTCGACCCAAATCTCCGTAATTTGGGGCGGGGGCGGGTCTGCGACCTTGACGGTCAAAGGCACTGTGATGTTGTACCAGCGGTCACTGACGGTGAGTGTCACCTCATACGTCCCGGCCTTCTGGAACTTGTGCTCCGGTGGATGTTGTCCCGTAAAGGAGGAGCCATCTCCAAAATTCCACGTATAGGTCAAATCGTCGCCGTCGGCATCTGTAGCGGAGCCGTCGAATTGCGCGGCGGCGAGGGTCTGTACCGCTTGCGGGCCTGCGATGGGCTCCACCACCGGCGGGTGGTTCGCCGGGGTCGGATCACAGGGGCGGATGACGATGAGCGGATCGGCGTTGGCGGTGGAATACGAGGAGTCGCCGATCATGAAGGTGGCAGGGGTCCTCAGGCCGCCGCGAGGCCGATCAAGTTCGACAGCGTATTCGAAGTACCAGCACGAAGACTGCGGGACCGGCTCTTGCGTCGCGATGCAGAAGAAATAATCGCCCGTGGTCAACTCGTTCCCTTCGCCCAGGTCGATCTGCTTCCTCACCCAGACAAAATCCTCTCCTGTGGGCTGATCGTCGAAGACGAAGAACGCGCCCGGGCCGGGCAATTCCGGCATATCGAGCTGGATATAACCCGTGGTGTCGATGGGGGCTCGGCGGATCTTGGCGACGAGCGTGCCGCCGGGGTTGGCGTAGCGGACGAGCGCGGCGACCTCGAACACGCGCGTGCCGTCCGGATTGGCGGGATCCTGGTCGATATGAAAGCGAGCTCCGACCTCCTGACTCATCCATGGGTTCCCCTCATCCCAGCACGTATAGAGGCAGAGCAGCCACCATTTGTCGCCCAAGGCAGGGAGCCGCCGCGCACCGGTCATCGACACGGATTCGCCCCCCTCGATCGCTTCTCGCGTGGTGATGTCCACCGCCTGGGCTGGCGGGTGGAACAGGTTCTCCGCCGCCCACTGGTATTCCCCCCCACATGGTATATCGCCACCGGCGACTGTTGCCATCACCGACACCGTCATCAACGCCCGCATGAACGCTCTCATAGAGCCTCCTTCCGGGTCCGGCGGCCGTGACAGTTGACGGCGCTGGAGCCACAGGATGAAAGACTCTGGATCAGCAAGGAGTCTGAAAGTCAAGATGAATCGAGCACTGTAGAATCAAGGAATCAAGGCAAGGCGGGGCCTCGTCCGGCGTCCGCCGACGTTCAGCACGCAAGAGAGGCGTCGACTGCCGGTTGCCATGGCCAAAACCCGGCGCAAGCCAATGGGTGACATGCTCCATCGGTCAGGCGAAGCCTCGCCCAATCAATACTCTGCCGCCGTTGCGGCTCCGATGGCAGCCCCGCTCTGCAGCAACGACACGGCAGCAACGATTGCTTGCCGCCATGCGCGCCGACAGGCACAGTGGCACACGGGACATGAAGGGACTGAAATACAGGTCCGTTCGATACGTGATGCTGTCCGGAGTCCTGGCGTCGGTGGTCTATCTGGCGCTTGGCCGCGGCTCCCGATCCTTTGAGGCCTATTGTCCGTTTGGCGGCGTTGAGAGTCTGTGGGGGCTCTTGACGGCCGGCGAGTTCACTTGCGCCCTCGGTCCTCTGAATGTGTCCCTGATGATCGCCGTACTGGCGTTAGCCCTGCTGGCCAAGAAGGCCTTCTGTGGATGGGCCTGCCCGATCGGTTTCCTCGGTGAGCTGGCGGCGCGCCTGGGTGCCCGGGTTTGGAGGCGGCGCCCGTCCGTGCCGGCGAAGGCGGATGCGCGGCTTAAGCTGCTGCGCTACGCTGCGCTGACGGTGGCGCTGTGGTTCACGTACCGAACCAGCGAACTGGTGTTGCGCGGTTACGATCCTTTCTACTTGATCTTCTCCGGTCTGGGCCACGGCAGTGCCGGCGTGCTTTCGGCCGCGGTGCTCGGGGTGACCGCGCTCGGGGCGTTCATGGTGCCCATGCTCTTCTGCCGGTATCTCTGTCCGATGGGGGCCGTGTTCGACCCATTCAGCCGGCTGGGATTGATCCGGGTCCATCGCGACGGATCGAAATGCACCGCGTGCGGTCGCTGTGATCGGGCCTGCCTGCAGCGCATCCCCGTGCGTGAATTGAAGGTCGTGCATCACCGGGACTGCACCAATTGCCTGGAGTGTATGGATGCCTGCCCGGAAACGGACGCGCTCCAACTGCGGGCTGGACGGTAGAGGAAGCCATGCGACTACCGCGCCTCATCGTTCCCCTGCTGGTAGCCTCGGCGCTCCTGGGCGGGTACAGCCTGCGAATCGCCTTTACGCAGCCGACCCTCACGAAGGTGTTCGCCGACAAGCCCGGCGAAACCGCGACCTTTGTCGTAGACGGGATCCGGTGCTGGGGCACGGCCCAGTTCTTCACTTCGCTCTACGAGAACACGCCCGGCATCTTCTCCATCCAGGCGTATGCCAGTGAACGCACCGCCGTGTTCACGTTCGACCCGGGCGCAGTGTCCCGCGATCGGATTCGGGCGATTATGGAAGCCCCCGTCCCCTTTGACGATGGCACCACGAGCCAAGTGTTCAGATGCGTCTCGCTTGAGTGACGCCCCTGAACCGAGTCCATCCCTGTATCGATGCGACTCCAATGTCAGCGATGCGGGTCAGGGCTGACGCTCTTGAGGGCTCGCAGTCTGACCGGGCCCAGCAGTCCGGACTCGGCCAGGGGCTCGGTCTTCCTCCACAGCCGCCAGCTCGTGAAGGTGTGTCGGCCGGTCGGACTGCGCCGTCCCTCCTCGAGCCACTGTGGCCAGGCTTTGAGTGTGCCGTCCGGGTTGCGCTCGCTGTCCTCCGGGAGGAACTCGTCGCCGATCTGCCGGTTGATCCAGAGGTTCACGACCTTGACTTCGAGCACGTTGTCGCCCGGCTGGACGGTGTCGGTCGCCTCGACGGTAAAGGGCGGTTTCCACAGAATGCCGAGATCCTTTCCGTTGAGTTTGACCTCAGCAATCACCGCAACCCGGCCCAGATCGAGCCAGAGACGATGGTCCGACGCGATGAGTTCGGACGGCACGGCGAAGGTGGTCGAGTAGGTGGCAGCCCCCGAGAAATAGTTCACGCCCGGCTCGGGATGATCGCTCCATGAAACCAGCCCGTCGAACACCACCCGGTCGGGCGCGCCCCAATTCGGCGCGAACCGCACCTCCCAGGGCCCGAGAATCGCCACCGGCTCGGGCAACGAACCGACCTCGACTCGCCAGGCAGACCCGCGCGCCCGCTCGAACCTGTAGGCGCCCGGCTCGGAGATTAGCGCCGCGATGCCTCCTCCGGAGGTTCGCGCCAGCGCGACGGGCGGAACACCCGCCGGCGCCGACAGGCTCGTCCTGGTCCGGTCCGGGACGCTCGAGGCCGTGGTGAGAATCGGCGCGCCATTGCGGCTGGCCTCCGTCACTCGGTCAGGTTCGAAATCGGCCCCCGCACGGAACATCACAAACACCGATCCGTGGGGGTCGAACCGGATGGGAACGCGCGTAAGGCCGTCCGACTCGTCGTAAGCGACGGCGGCTTCGATACGCCCCGTGTCGGGCCACCAGAACTCGGGACGCCGTCCGCTGACGCGGAACGAGCAGAGGGCGTCCTCGGGATAGGGGTTCTTGTTCGCGACGAAGTAGACTTCGGTATCGCCAATGCGGCGGTGGATGAATCGCAGGCTCTGGTCGCCACGAGTTGTCAGGGCCTGGAAATCGGGGGGCACGCCCAGTCTTTCGAGCAGCCGGCGGAGGATCTCGATATCGGGGATGGGATCGACCGCGCCGGGGCCGGCCTGGACGTCGCCCCATGGGCTCATGCCCAACGAACCCAACTCGAGAGCAGCGGACCATGCGGTGTCCGTTTCAGGAGTCTGCGGCTGTCTCTCGGAGGCCAGCCATTGGCCATCGGTGAGCACGTCAACCGTGCGATGATCATCGTATTCGAGCCTGAGCGCGGCAATCAAGCCGGCCGGGCTGGCCGAGGCCGTGGCGTTGAGCACCGACACCGACAGGAGATTGCGGCCCGGTTCGAGCCAGGGTTTGATGTCGAGTTCATAGGTGCGCGCCCAGTTGTCGCCCGAGCCAGCCGCGTGCCCATTGACCTCGCACTCGAATGCGTTGTCGGCGGTCATCACCAGGAGGGCCGACACCAGCGGCGCGGCCTCGACGTCGAACGTGCGACGGAAGAACCGCCGTCCGGGCGGCGCGCTGGCGGCGGGGTTGCCTTCTTTGAACCAAATCCACTTCGCGCGAGCGAGCAGGCTCTCGGATTCAGGATGCACTGGCGTCTTCGGTGTGAACTCGCCGCCCCAGAAGATGCGGCCTCGACCGTGGCTGCGGGGCTCGAGGTCGCGCGGGGCATCACCCTGCCCCCACAACTCGAGGGCGAGCGTCCGGACCTCGTCATCGCACGCCGGATAGCCACTGAGGCTGGGAGACTTGCGGGGTGGCGCGCCGACCACCGTAGCGCCGTCAGCAACGAGTTCCTTGATCTTGCGCAGGAGCCCGGGCGTCATGGTCTCCGTCTGGGGCAGCACGAGCATCCGGTAACTCATTCCATCAGGCAGGACCAACCGCCCGTCCTTGACCTTGATGCGCGTGAAGACGACTTCCGGAGGGCAGCCGTCGAAATTGTAGCCGGGGCGGTCGTAGCCGGATTTGACGGGCGATTTGAAGGACTGAGGGGCCATCTCGGGGGCGAGGAAGCAGAGATCGGCCACGAACAGGCCTTGCTGAAGCAGGAACTGGCAGCGGGCGAGGTATTCGTGCCACGCCCTGGACTGCTCCCACCAGGTCTGGGTCCGCTCGTAGTGCAGGCCCCAGGGACCCATCGACATGCCCGGACGCACATCGGTCCAGGGTTGCATGGCGTAGCGATGGAAGACGAACCGGTTGATGCCCTCGCAGAAGGCCCAATCCCCGAGATCTTTGAGCAGGCCCGGATGCCATTGCCACCGCTCGGCGTCGGTCGCCGTGAACGCCTCGGCCCCGAGAATGCGCTTACCGTAGACGTGCGCCGCCGAGGACATCTCGGTGCACGTGGACGCCGCTCCGAATTTGGCCCATGCCCAGAACTCGCCCATCGGTTCGTCGGCGCGCCCTGCGTAGGTCAGGTTGTCGGCCGGCTCGCCATACGCCTCGATCGAGAGCCGGATCCCGTTGCGGCGGGCCAACTCCTGAAAATGCCCGGCATAGTTCTCGACCAACAGATCGCTCACAGTCATCCGCACATCCCAAAGAAACCGTTCCGAAACTTCGAGACTGTCCACGACATGACCGGCCAGCACCGGCAGAAGAGAGAACGGATCGTAACCGCGAAGGCGCTGGAACTCCTCGCGGAACTTCGGCGTCCAGTTCTGCGAACCCACCTCCCAACTGTCGATGTGGGTCGAGACCACGGTCTTGTCCTGGCCGATCAGGCCGGGGGAATCCGCGATGATCTTGGACATCAGGCCCGCAAAGGCCGCCTCGGCGGCTTCCTTGCTGAGCTTGTCACACTCGAGTCCGCGTCCCGACAGCGGCGCGGGGTGATTGTCCTTGCCTGTGGTGGTGTGGCCCAGGCGCAGAATGGTCCACGCGCCGGGCGGGACGTCCCAGCTCACCCGGCCCGCTTTGCAGTGCGGCTCGCCCAGGGCCACGATCCGGTCGCGCGGCACGATTGCCTCGGGGCCGAGGGTCGGGAATTCCGAGCGTGGCGGGATCTCCTGGATGGTTGCGGTGGATTTGCCGGCCAGATTCGGAATCGTGTAGGGCTTGGGCGGCGTCGGGAACGCAAACACTGCGATGTCCTGGTAGAAGTCCCTCACGGTCCGCGGCTGGGCCAACTCCGTCTCGAGTCGCTGCGGGCCCACGACATTGGTGTGCGTCCAGACCAGCACCTGCATTGAAAGCTCGGGGGTGATCCAGGGCCCGCCGCTGCCGCACCAGCCGGCGTCGTTGTTGACGTTGACCTGCAAGCCGAGCCGGGCGGCCTCCGTGTTGATGTGCTTGAACAGATCGCGCCACAACGGCCCCGCGAAGGCCGCCGGACCCGTGGGCGCGCCCTGATCGGTTTCCATGTAGAGCACTCCCCCGATCCCGACCCGCTGCATCGCCTCGAGATCGAGCGTGATCCCCTCGCGGCTCAAGTTGCCATCAAGGGGGAACCAATAGACCCACGGCCGGGCCGACGGAGGCGGGTTGCGGAATCCGGACTCGAGTTCGCCCTGGCCCCATGCGCTGAACGACGAGAGCAGACACAGGGCAGCCAGGACGTAAGGGGCGGATGATTTCATACTCATGTGCGGTCATCGAGTTGCGGCGCGCCTGCGGGCGCTCGAGTTGTTTCCGTAAGTCGTAAGCCGTCCAGGGGCCAAGTCAACGCTGTTCACCGCGTCCATTCATCGCGTCAGCGGCAGGTCGCGGGGCGAAGAGGCTGGAATGCGGACGACGGCTTGCCGGAGGGCCGATCCCGCAGCCGCTGGATCATCACGCCTCGTAGGGTGGGGCGAAGGCGGCCGGTTTGTTGTCGAAGTTGGTCGTGGTCTTGTAGGGCTCGCTCTCGCCCCCCTTCACGAAAGGCAGCAGACGGTCGCGGAGCGCCTGCATTTCGGCACTGTTCAACTGCTTGAACGTGCGGACGGCTTCCAGCGCGGTTCGCAGCCGCTCCTCGGTCTCGCATCCGGTGATGGTGACCGACACCGGCAGGCTCATGGCGTAGTGGAGGCATTCGACCGATGTGACGACACCGGTCTTGGGCGCATTCTGGAATGCCATCGGTTTCATCCCCACGATGCCGAGGTTGCGTTTCACGGCTTGGGGCAGGACCAGACGCTCGAAGCTGCGGAAGTGCGGATCCAGCGCATTGAGCGGCATTTGCAGGGCGTCCCAGGCGTAGGGCTTGGCGAGCATTGCCAAGTGATACTCCGGGTTCTTGTGGCCAGTGAACCCGATGAACCGCGCTTTCCCCTGTTTCTTGGCCAATTCGGCCGCCTCGATAGCGCCGTGTTTCTCGAAGATCCAGTCCGGATCCTCGACTCGCTCGATCGAATGGAATTGCCAAAGATCGAGGTAATCGGTCTGGAGGCGCTTGAGACTGATCTCGAGGTCGCGCAGGGCGCTCTTCCTGTCGCGGAAGTTGTGCTTCGTCATGACAAAGGCCTTGTCGCGCCGACCTTTCAGGGCATCGCCCATGCGCAATTCGCTTTGGCCGTCGTTGTAGTCGATGGAGTTGTCGAGGAAATTGACTCCGTGATCCATGGCCAGATGGATGAGGCGAATGCTCTCGGCCCGCTCTTTCTGGATGCCGATGTGCCATCCGCCCAGTCCGAGTTGCGAGACCTCGACGCCCGTCTTGCCGAAACGACGCATCGGCATCACGAAGCCAGGATCGGCGGCCGAGGCGCGCAACGGCAACAGATTGACAGTACTGACCGCCATGGCGCCGCCCAAGGCGGTTCCAAGGAACTGACGACGAGTTTGGTGGCTATTCACGGGCTCTCTTTGACACGGAGCGCCGCCCGAGGAAAGCCAAATCCGAATTCCCGAACTTGCCTCGAACCGACGAGCGAGCTTGAAGTTTTGATTCGGCTGGTGCTGATTGGGGGCCGACTGCGAAGCCTCGCTATGAAGACGCTTCCGAGATTATTTGAGAACAACAGAAAGTGGGCGAACCAGGTCTGTGCCGCAGACCCGGATTTCTTCAAGAAACTCTCACGACAGCAGGCGCCTGAGTTCCTGTGGATCGGCTGTTCGGACAGCCGTGTGCCTGCGAACGAAATCGTCGGGCTGCTCCCGGGCGAACTCTTCGTGCATCGCAATGTCGCGAACCTGGTGGTTCACTCGGACATCAACTGCCTGTCCGTGATTCAATACGCGGTGCAGGTCCTGAAGATCAGGCACATCATGGTATGCGGGCACTATGGCTGCGGCGGTGTGCGTGCTGCGATCGAGGAATGCCCCCACGGGCTGGTGGACAACTGGCTTGGCCATGTGCGGGATGTTGTGCGCAAGAGGCATCGCGAATTGTCCGAGATTAGCGATGCAGACCGTCGGGTGGACAGGCTCTGTGAGCTCAACGTAATCGAACAAGTGCAGAACGTCGTCAACACAACCATCGTGCGCGACGCATGGAACTCGGGGGCTTCCCTCACAGTCCACGGCTGGATCTATCGAATCTCAGACGGGCTTCTTCAGGACCTCGATGTCTCCGTGTCGTCGGATCGGGAACGTGACGGGCAGCCATAGCCCGCATGTTTCTTCGACGGTGCACAGGGCGGTCAGACCTCGCAAGAGGACTGCCATGCGGAATTTGCCACTCGAATACGTTCGACTGGCCGGGCGCATTCCGCCCACTTCCGGACAGCGGCTTTCTATTCCCTTAACCGTTTCGACGCCGGCAGAACCAGAGCGCACCGAGGCCGAGGCTCAGCAAGACGAACTCGGTCGGTTCGGGGATGATGTCGTACGCGACAATGCCGTTGTTGCTGTCGAGCGCAAAGACCTTGCCGCCGCCGAAATCAATCGCGCCCGTGCCATTCACATTCGCGTTGGCGGTGGGGAAGGCTTCCGTATCGAGCAGAATGGGCGTGGGGCCGGAAACATCGAACAGGGAGATCTCCTGGCTGGTGGTTCCGTTGTTGATGATCCCGGCCAGGAGTCCGGTTGCAGGGTCGTAGCCGATGTTGAAGATGAAATTCGACACATCCGGATCGCCCGCGCTCTTGATCGTCACGGCGCTGCTCGTCGCGAGGTCAAAACTCAGCTCGCGCAGCGGAGTGCCGCCGGACGACTTCCCCCAGAATGTGTTCCCTTCACCGAATGCGATACCCAGCCCAAAGGGCCCGTTGTTGGCGGACGCGCCCACGGCGTCGCTCGTGACCAGCGTGGCGGTGAACGCCGCACCATCGGACGTCGTCAGGATGGAGGCTGTGCCGTTGCCGCGGGCCCCGAGAAGGATCTGCGTCGAGGAACCCGCACCCCGCACGTCCATCGTGTCGCCGAATCGCAACGCGTTGTTGGCGCCATCGGTCCCGCCAGGAGCCGGGGCGCCATCGAAGACGAGCGTCGGATTCGCCGTTTCGTTGGCCCAGCGGTAGAGTTTGAAGTTCGCAGTCGTCTGGTTGATTGTCAGGTTCCCACCGTAGATGGCGCCGTCGTCGGCCACACCGATCAGGTTGATTGGGAAGGTGCCCCCCGTGATCAGACCCGCGTCGTATGGCAGCGTGCCGAGGTCGGCGCCGGTCGTGCCGTCAAGAATGTTGATGGTCGGGGGATTGGGGTTGCCGGCCCGGCTCACGAGCAGGACGTGCCCTGTCGCCGGGTTGTAGGCCATCCCGCGCTCCGTGTTGCCTGTCGTCAGGTAGGGCCGGACGCCGGGAGCGATACTCCACAGCGGTTGGAGTTGATACTGCGCCAGGGCGGACTGAAGGGTGACCAAGCCGGCGAACGAAACCATCGAGGCACAAAGGGTGCGATTCATAACCAGACGCGCTGTTTGTTTGATACCGGCACTATGGAGAGCTGGCGCGACTTGTCAACAACGGATACGCTCTGCCGACTCACTCTGAACAGCAATCCTCGAACGATGCGCCCGCGCGAAACTCAGCCGGCGCTCGAAAGGCAATCGCCATGGACGTGACCGTTGCGCCGGACCTCACCGCTTTTCGAAGGTCATGGGCTGACCACCCTCGACGCGAGGGTTCATGACGAGGCGTTTCCCGACGCACTGCTCAGTTGGGGGACCACTGGCGCAACCAAGCCCCGTGGTTCGAGGATGAACCGCCGAATTCAGAGTTCAGGTCCGATCGTCCCCCCGTGCTTTCAGTCCACGCGCGCGACGCGATAGAAGCGTTGGGGCGCCGGGCCGACGGGTTCCCTGGCTTCGAGCCAGGGTCCATTGGCCGTGAGATCGGGGCCGACGGGGCTCCAGTCGCGCGATTCCAACTCGAGGCAACTTTCGAGACGGTAAGTGCGCCCCGGGACCGTGCTCCACGTCACTGTGACTTCCGTGCTGTTGACCGCCAGGCTGATCAGCCGCAGCGGTTCCGCGAGGGAATTGGGAGCGCCCGGCGTCAGCGCAGGCATGAAAACGACGAGGCTGCTGTCGCCATCGGGATAGCAGCCCTGGCTCAGGTTCTCGAACTGCAGGCCGAAACGGACTTCGGATTGCGGTGTGCCGTCCGGCGCAAAGAGCCCGATCTCCTCGCCCGAGGCATCCAGTTGGAATGGCGCGTGCAGATCTCCCGTCGGGCTCAGGCCGTTCTGGTCGGTTTGTCCATCGGCCCAGACGAGCAAGAACGCGCGCGGGCCAAGCAGCGTGTTCTCCGGGATCCGCCATTTCATTGGCTGGCTCAAGTCGTCCGTCAGGTAATAGTCGTCCAATCGCACGCCGTTTGTATTCGGGTTGAAGAGCTCGAACCAGTCCTGGTAGAGGCCGTCGATTGGATCCGGGACGCCGCCGGGCCCGGTATTGCGGGCGAGCCATTCGTTGATCACGACCGGCCGCGGCGCGCCGGAGGCGGTGTTGGTCACGGCAAGGGTGTCGAGGGCACCCGCGACGGGGATGCCGTGGCGGTCCAGGCCCTGCATGACCAGAGAGTTCGGCCCCGCCTGCAAGGGCATCGCCAGCGTCCAGCCTGTCGTACTGATCCACGTCAAAGGGCGGGCGACGCCATTGACCGTGATGGCCGTTACGCCGAGCGGGGCCGTGCCGGTCAGCGTCAGTGAGTTAGTGTTCACGGCGAAGCCGTTTCCCCCGTTCGTGGCGATGGCGAAGGGCACCGCGGGCACCTGCGCCTTCACCTGGTCCGAGACAAAGCGCGCGCGTTGCCCCACGAAGGCGAGGTGGCCCGCGAAATTCTGGGCGGGCAACAGTCGTCCGAATTGGTCCGCCCAATGTCCGAGGTACTCTTCGTTGTAGCTGCGCTCGATGATCTCGAGCAGGTGACCGTAGTACGCCCGGGCCCAGGCAGGAATCGCGAGCATGCGCCCCAGGTCCTCGTTGGGCACGATCGGTCGGTACGCGTCGAAGAAGGCATCCAGGTCGTGCGGGAAGTACAGGATCCGACCATCGTCCGGCCGGGCATAGAACTGGACGTTGTGCTGCGAGCCATCGCCGCCGTAGCTGTCCCCCACACCCGTGAGTGCGTTGAAGGCGCTACCGCGGAGCCACTGATCGACATCGATCACGTTGGGAAGCGCGGCCTGGAAAGCGGCGCCGCTGAGGCTCATCGCCTGGCAAAGCGCGATGATCCGGCGGTAATCGTCGCGCTCCTCGTTGTTCTTGATCAGGAAATGCCACCGGTAAGCCTCCTTCTCTTTGCCCAGCGCTCGAATCGGCGCGCCCATGACCGAATCGGGGGCTGGGACCTTGATGCCTTCCGGGGACCCGTTGTGGGTGGACATCAGTTGGTAGACGAGTTCGTACTCGAACACGGTTCCCCCGCCGCCGTTCTCGTATTGATCATCGAGGAACACGTCGCTGTAGCGCGCCAACTGCAACTCCGCCGCACCCGTGTAGGCCGACCGCGGAGAGATGAGGTGGATGAGGTCATGGTATTTGGTCGGCAGATCGCCGCAGCGGTTCAGCGCCTGGTGAAGCAGCATCTCGCGCTGACCGTAGCCGGTGCTTTCCGAGCGGTCGATGGCCACCGTCCGGTGAATGCCACGGAAGAGCTGCTCGGCGCTGAATCGGACGTTGAAGCCCAACCGCGGGGTGACGGTGCGGCTGTGCTCGCTGCCTTTCAGCCGCAAGCCGACGTCGTAGTACACCTCGCCTTCGTTGCTGATCAGAGTGGCCGGCACATGCTCATTGCTCATCACGTTGAGCGGATCATGCAGCACGTCGACCTCCTCGCGCAGGGCGATCAAGCGCACGTTCTGCAACCCGTTTGTGGCTGCGCGTCCGTCGTCGACCTGGCAGAGCGCGCGCGATTGGGCGCCCGCGGCGGGACATGTGGCCGTCGC
>JAKLFY010000066.1 GCA_022710935.1 Verrucomicrobiota bacterium | reverse complement strand
TTCTTGCCCTTCTTTCACAGGCCCTCGCCCCGCGACCTCGCGATCGCATTGAGAACCTCTCGCTCCATCTCCTCGCGAAACCACTTGTCCGCTTCCTTCTCGGCAGTCTCGACGAAGTGCAGACGCGGTTTGATCTTCTTGCCCTTGGCGAAGAAGTAGACGAGGCGCGTCGCGGTCGGGCTGATGCGCTGGAAGATCCCGACCTCGGGCACGAGGTAAGTCTTGGTGCGCGTGACGCCGACCCGGCTTCGGCCGGTCTTGGTGCGGTCGAAGCGGAGGCGGCCGACGCGTAGTTCGGGCGTGACCTGCGCTGCGAACTGCGGACGGGCGGGTCCACCAACCACGGGCTCGGCGACACGTCTGGCGCCCTGCGTGAACGGCTTGCGTTCGGCTCCGCGCTCGAAGGCGGACAGCAGCAGGCGGGGCTTCTGCCCGACCCCGATCTCAGCGTAGGGCCGTCCCTGCTGCACGTTGGCGAACGGCTTGATGACCGCGGCCTGGCGGCTGATGAACTCCTTCTTGCGGACCGTGAACTCTTCCTCGACCCGCCGCCGCTCGACGGCCTGGATCCGCTTGGCGGTGTTGTTGATGGCGTTGACGACGGCGTAGGCCAGGCGACGCTGGCCGTTCTGCAGGCGCAGGACCAGAGGGGCGGAGTCGATCTGGAGGTCGATCCTCACTGCGGGCCTCCGGCGTCGCCCTCGGACTGCCTCATCTGCCGGCCGTGCTGGTAGATGGCATCGAGCGTGAGGCGGCCCTGGGACATCTCGACGAGGGCCAGCGCCCTGTCGGGACGCGGTGCGTACCCCTTCAGCCAGTGGTAGACGGCGTGTTTCGTGACACGCAGGTCCGGGTCCTGGCCCAAGACGGCGACGATCCGGGGCACGCCGAAATCGGCCACCCAGCGGCCGAACTCGGTCTGCCAGCGGTCGGGATCGCGCTTGTACCTGCCGAGTTCAAGCGCCTCGCGGCGGAACATCGTCACTCCCGGGGCGAAACCTGGGCCCTGCCTAAAGCGCAGAGTGTCCTTCTCTTGGTTATGTACCCCGTGGGTGATTGATGTGTCGGGGCGGAACGGGGGTTTTGACCACGCAGGGGTGAAATGGTAAGATCAGGGTGATTTCAAGCCGGGGCTGATCTGATATTCTGACCAGCGAATCTCGACGACAGTGCCCGGGAATCGACCTGAATTCCGGTTGCGGCCGGGATCGACGCCGATAGTTTTCTGGCGGGCTGCCCACCTGATGCCGCCGTCGGCCAATTCGTGTTAGGCAAGTGTAGGTCCTGGTTTCGTGGTGCGCCGTAATCGCTGAGGAGCATCGTATTGACGCATGGAACGCTGTCGAGTTGGAGAAGGCCGGTTTTTCCAGTTCTGGCTTCTGTACTCTGTTTCGCCCTGGCTGGCTGCGGCTGTGATGAAGAGGACCCAACGATAGCCGTTGTGAATAACACGTCAGGAATCGTTGTGGCCTACGTAGAGATGAGCGATGGCACCTCACTGAATTTTGGCGAAGTGGAGGGTGGGGTGTCTACTGAAGGACGAGTAATCCCGACCGGTGTGACAGATCTGGCACTTACTTGGGGCGATATTCCAGTACCATACTACACCGATTTTCAGGCTGAGTACTGCTACGATTACGAAATACGATTTGAAGGCGATACCGCGCGTGTGGTGCCGATCGCGAGGTAAATTCTAGGACACCTTTCGAGAGGTAGGAAGTGTCCGTGCGCCGATAGATTGATGTAAAGGCTTCGCTGCGGATCTTGGTGCTGGACGACCGGCGCGTGGAATATGTACTCGGCCAGGTCTCGTGGGCGTTCTAGGGATTGGAGTTGCAGTGGCGCGGCAGCCTAACCAAAGCTTGCAGCAGACGAAGCCGCCTGTCACGGTCGGAGATTGCACACGCCCAACGGCATCCGGGCTCACTCCTGAAGCAAGGTGTCAGAATCACGAACCAGACGGAGGTTGCATGCGCTACGCACAGAAGCTCATCGGGGCAGCCATCGGATTGGGCGGCCTTGGCCTGGTGCTGATCGCCGCCGAGTTCCTGGCACTCCTCGACATAATGCAGGGGGTGGAGCCCGACCTCGCGCTCGAGTGGACAGTTGTCTGGGTTGCCGTACCTGTAAGCGCCCTCACCCAGACGCTGCTCCTCGTTGCAGTCAGACGCCTGAGAAGGCCATAGCGCAGCTAGTCGCACTACCCCGAAGAAACGCGCGTCATGGCCATGAAGTACATTGGCGGCGGCGGAAGGTGTTAGGCGGACAGTGATAACGGAGCAAGAGGGGGACTCTATGAGGCGATATCAAGGAAAGCGCGATAGGTGGGCAGTAATCATGTTGTCGGTAACAGTGACACTTTGTGTCGCATCCATTCCCGCGCTAATTGAATCGTCCGCCGGGGCGATTGTGAAATCAGCAGGTTTCTTGGTGATTGTCGGGGCGGGCGTGTTTGTCTTGTTGCTTCTAATCCGGACACATTACGATCTGGGCGACGGCCAACTGTGCGTGCGCCATGGGCTGCTGCGGTGGGTCATACCGGTGCAGGACATTCGCGCCGTATCGCGCATCCATAGCATTGCATCCAGTGCCGCCCTGTCGTGTGACCGAATCAGGTTGGAATACGGACGCGGTCGGGCATCCATTGAGATCGCGCCTGTTGATACGGTCGCATTCCTGAGTGATCTTCGGGCAATGTCGCCTGGGATTAGGGTGCAAGCACCTTGAGTCGGAGATAGTTGCCTAACCTCAGGTCGCAGCGGATGGTCGCGGCCGTCACGGTCGGTGCAACGCGCGGCCCGCGCGAACAGCGCCCACTGCTGAATCAGGTGTTAGTCAGAGGAGCCTCCGGTGCTTGAGGTAAGCGAGGTAGCTGCGAAGCAACACGGCGAGGTGGCTGCGCTCTATTGCCGTGTTGGCTACGGTGGCGGCATTGGGGCCAGCGACACCGTAATTGGGGGTCGCATGGGAGGGAAAATGGTCGCCGCAGTTCGTGTCGCCAGCGAGAACGGCCACTTGGTCCTGCGCGGAATGTATGTCGATGAGCGCTTTCGGCGACAGGGGATTGGAAGCGCTCTGCTCGCTTCCGTGGAGAGCCATTTAGGTTTGCGAGGGTGCTGGTGCATCCCATATTCTCACTTGCGCAAATTCTATGCGGCAATTGGCTTCGGAGACGATTTCGCAATGGAGGTGCCCGGGTTCCTTGTCAATCGACTGGAGAGCTACCTTGAAGCAGGACGCCCCGTGGTGCTGATGTGGCGGCCCGGAAGACCGCGTAGTTGTGGACGATCTGAATGATGCGCGAGCGCAGAAGAACCTCTATCGCCAACGAGCGCGTATTTGGATGGGCGGGCATGGTGCTTCTGTTCGCGATACTCCCGATCAAGCTCTTGCGCCTGGCGCCTCACGGAGAGAGCGGTGCGGTGGTCGGGGTTGCCCCCAGCATCCTAGGTCCGGCCGGGCTCCTGTTTTTGCTCTTGTCCAGCACGGGACGCATATCACGCTTGAGCCTGGGTCAAGTCACGCTTCTTGTGGCGGCAACGTCGGTGATGCTGGAGCTTGTCCAATTGCTTCCGCGCCCTGGCGTCCTAGCGCGGGTGCACTACACGTTTGACCCTGTCGACCTTGTCGCGTCGGTGATTAGTACCTCAACCGCATACGTCGTCGCGAGGCTGATCCTGCGAAAAGACCAGGGCACTTCATGAGCAGGGTGGACGCGATACCTGTTGGCGACATGAGGCCGGTGCGCGGACTTGAAAGCGCTGATGCCGATCTCTCCAGATCTTGCAGCAGACGAAGCCGCCTATCGTGGTCCGTGCTTGCGCACGGCACGTGCCGGCCGTCTTTGGTGCTGAATCTGGGTGCTAGCAAGCTGGGAAGTGCCCTATCGTGAAGTGCCCCATCAATGGCAACGAAGATCTGATCGCGAATACGAAGTTCGGCCGCCCACACGTACTGTTGCTGGGCGCTGGGGCGAGCCGCGCGGCGTTTCCGAACGGAGATAGGTGGGGTCGGCGGTTGCCTGTTATGAAGGACTTCGTCGACGTGCTTGAGTTGCGAGCCGAACTTCGACAGTTCGGAATTGCAAATGTCGATCGCAACTTCGAGCTACTATTTCAGGAAATTGCTGCACGCGACGACGGAGGTGCGCTGCGCAGTCACATTGAGAAGCGTGTCGTCAGCTACTTCACGAATCTGGAATTATCGCCAGGACCAACGCTTTACGACATCATGGTGCTCTCGCTGCGCGCTAAGGACATGATCGCAACATTCAACTGGGATCCGTTCTTGTGGGCCGCGGCCTGTCGTGTTTCTCGGTATGCACCCGTCCCGCGTGTGGCGTTCCTTCATGGAAATGTCGCCGTTGGATACTGTCAGCGAGACCCTATCAAGGGCCCAGTGGGCGCCACGTGCAGGAAGTGCGGGGGGACATTTGAGCAATCGCGCCTGCTTTTCCCTGTAGCAGACAAGGACTACACGAGTGACGAAGTGCTCCGGCACGAATGGATCGACATGCAGCGATCGATGAAAGCTGCGTACTTCTTCACCGTGTTTGGATACAGCGCGCCGACTGCCGACGTGGCGGCAATTGAATTACTGAGGTCGGCCTGGGGCAAAGCAGAGGAAAGAAATCTGGAGCAGACCGAGATCATTGACATTCAGGACGAATCGACGCTGCGGCAAACGTGGTCCTCATTTGTGCATACTCATCACTACGGCATCGTTGATAATTACAGACTCTCATACGCGGTCGACTACCCGCGCCGTTCGTGCGAAGCATTCTGGCAATCCGTAATGGAGTTGAAGCCATACGAACCTGTCGGAATGCCAGATTGCAGCCAACTGGAAGACCTCGTGGACTGGCTAAGTCCCTTCATAGCCGCGGAGCATTCTAATGAGGCAGGTATCGTCGAGCAATAGGATGTCGAGCGTTTTGCGTCGACATCAGTGGACTCGAAGCAGCAGAGGTTTAGAGCATGCCGTCCCCACATCCAGCGTTTCGTGAAGGGCGCGTCGTCGATGACAGAACATCCGGCTTCCCGATGTTCTTTCAGAAGAAACGGCAGCGGATAATAACCTCTAATCCGTTCGCCCTAATGGAACATCTCGTTACATCTGAACTGGCAAGCGCGAAGAGACCTGAGGCTCGGGCATACATTGAACAAGCTTCGGATTTCTATGATGCGGCATCAGCCCCACGCCTGGGGTCCAAGCCGATATTGTACTACTATTCCTTCCTGAACCTTGAAAAAGTTCTGCTGCTTCTCCGCAACGTAGCAATTCCATCTGCCGCCAGACACGGGATCTCTGACCCCCGCGCGAATATTCGTGAACGCTTTCGTCTTGAAGGACAGAACATCCTGATCCAGAACCGCGCGGGCGATCACTCGCAACTGTTCCCTGAGTTTCTAGCCGCACTGGGCGGCACGGTCTCCGGTGACCGGGCTATTTCGTTCCTCACGGTGGTCGCCCAAATACCATCTGTGCACCGCACCTACGCGCAGGTGGCCTCGTCAAAGAACCAGTTCATTCCTGTCAAACGCATCGAGCTCGTCTGCAAAGACTCACACGCCTGGTCACGGGTGATACTGGCTCCGCGTAACGACAAGGAGCGCGAGGCGATGAAGATATGGCAAGGAATGTCCTGCAGTGGCCCGGTCAAGCGAGTATCCTCCCCGAACAAGGGTGAAGTGTGGTTTGAGACGGACAGGAGGCGCGCTCGGGGGCAGGGCGTCGCGCCCACGTTCAAGACGCTCGCTGCGGAACTACGTGGAATTCAGTTGAGTTCCATCCTCACAGGAGAGGGGTATCGGCACTATCTCTGTATTGCTGACCAGGCGGTGTTCTTGCCGCCACTGGCGGCCGCCACGGCGGCAATGTTTTACTTGGGCTCAATTACGCGATACAAGCCAGCGGATTTCGACAAGATCAGGGCTGGCAAGTACGGATGGCTATGCGAGGAATTGCTCGCGACACTTCCATTGCAGATCGTCTACACTTTTGCCAGCGAAATGGCGGGTGTCGATGTAGTCAAGCCCATGGCCGTGGTTCGTGAATAGCCTGTAGCCGGTCTCTGCTGCAAAGGGCGCGGCGACAGGCCATCGCTGGACTTTCTGGGACAGCAGCTGCCCGGACAGCGCCGCTCACTTGCGACCAAGAAGAAACTTGCGAGTAGTTATGTACTCCATCGACTACGAAAAAGCTTGGGAACACATCCAGTTCATCGCAAATGAAGCGGTGCGATTCGCCAAAATGCCGGCAGAAGAGCTTCTCAAACATGAGCCGAAGCAAGATCTAATGCACATGTTGCCGGCGGTAACAGACAAGAAGTCGCCCACGATTATCGGAGCCGCAGCCGGCGCTAGAGTACTTGATTTCTGCGATCTCTATCATGAGTACAGCGAAAACCGAGATCATTACGACCGTGACGTGGTCGTCAAAGAAGTTAAGAAGATGCTCATTGAGGATATCTTGTTGGCTGGTCGGGATATTGAGGACGATGATCTGTCAGCAATTCTGGTGAAACTGACCGCGACGCTCGATCGCAAGAGCCTCGGCCTGACGCACCATATCCCGTGTGTGACAGTTCACGAAACGAATCCGCACTGGTTCGCGATTGGTCCGGTGCGCTTTACCGAGACCGCCCAGTTCCTCGCGGACAAGCAGCAAGCGATTCTTGAGTGGGAAAATGATCACATCGAGAAGACCAACGCAGCACGTTCACAGAGCGGGATGGAACTCCTCAAGACCGCCGCCGACGGAGGGGAGATTTCCCCGTACTTGCGCGCGAATAGTGAGTTCTTCTCGTCGTTTCCGTGGATAGCGTCCGTTTGGATTGATCCATGCCATTCTGGTGTTTCCCGAGAGCGCGCTATCAGTACCGTTCAATCGGCGATCGATCTTCTCTGTGTCGCTACACGGGGAGAACGAGGGCGACGAATGCGCATCGGGTACGGAGCGATGGAGCCGACTCAGAAGGCCTGGCTGAGCGAGACTCATGAAGGGAGGCTACTGTTCTCGCACAGTAGCAGCATGCGCGGCGTTGCGATGGGTGATGGTTGGGCTGAGGTGATCGGCCACAACTGGAAGTGGTTCTTCACAATTGGCGGCCATCTCCTTCATGCACTCACCACGGACAAGGCCCCTGCCCCAATCTGGAGGCGTTATCTAGAGGCTTTGCGCTGGTACGGCGAGGCCATCCGGGACGATCACCTTCCGAGCCAGATTGCAAAATACTCAGCGTGCATGGAAAGACTTGTGATCACGGGGAAAGGGAATAATGTCTCGCGCAAACTCGTGTTCCGGATGGCGTTGCTGTTGAAGGGAACTAACAGCAAGTATCCACAAGAAGAGCTTGAATCCGATTTGGTGAAGTTTTACGATTTGCGCTGCGAGATCATGCATGGCGATGATTTGCCGGATGCAAGGCGACTTGAGTGGGGCGGGACCTATGGAGACTACTTCTGCGCCAACGGCCTCATTGGAGCTATGGACCTATTTCACTGTCTAACGACCAAGAATCAGGCTACTGATGTCAGCCTTGGTGTTGCTTTTGACAGGTTGGGCAGGAAGAAGATGCCGTAACCACATGTCGCCGCGGACGGTGATTCTTAAAGTTCGTCCGGTGCATTCTTGGACCCTGCAAACGTCAGATTCTGCCGAACACCCACTCGATCTCCCGAATCGCCACGTGAGCTCGCCCCGCTCCGTAGGTCCGAATGACCACCCGCAGATGATTGTTGAGCCGAGCCAGGCCAGACTCGGTGACCTCAGTCGCCTCGAGATACGACCAAGACGTACCCGTCAGCCCGGCAGCGGTATGGACAAGCGTGCCGAGCTCGCCGTAAACGAGAACATCGTATTCGGTTCCCGGCTCAGGCGTGGTCGTCTTGCCCGAGTCGGTATAGCTCCACGTCCCGAGCCGATTCCGGTGTGACCAGGACACGGACAACTCACCAGTGATGGACGCCGGATAGCTCTCCCCGTTGAATCGCACGTCGGTCGGGCAGTAGACCTTCGCCGACCGCGCCGGCGTGGGGGCCACAACTTGCGACGTCGGGCACGACGAGAAGTTGTACTCACTCTGGTTGTTGAAAGGCTGGAGGCGTATGTCGTTGCTGACGTTGACGGTCGGCGGCACTGGCCCGCGAATGTTCACGACCTGGCTGCCGTAGGAGATGAACCACACGCGCGTGCCGGCGGGGAACGCCGTCGGCGCAGTGTCCAAGCAGCCGCGGGCGACGACCTGCAGTGAGATGCCACCCCCATCCTGGACCACGTTCTGGAACGCGATGAACTCCTCCAGCCCGTCATGGGCCAGCCAGGCGACGTTGACTCCGAGCGAGAAGTCGGGGCCGCTGACCGAAGCGACCAGGTCGGTATCCAGGCCGGAAGCCACGACAATCTCGCTGGTGAGCTCGTCGATCGCCGTGCTGAGAACCCCCGACGGCGTGAAGAACGGGACGTCGACAGGCGGTGCCCAACCACCCACACCATCGGCCGCATGGGCGCGGTATCCGAGGGAGATCCCAGTCGCTCCTCGGGCCGCGAGCGTGATGGCCAACTGCACGCCGGGCGTCAGGCTCCCGTAGGTCTTAGCCGCCTCATAGGGCGCGGCCAGGACGGCCTGATCGGTCAACGCGGGCGCGTCTCCGGAGGGGTCTTCCCACCCGGAAGCCGGCGGAGCCGAATAGCCCGTCCAGTCCACGGCAAAGATGTCCTCCATGGCCTCGATCTCGATCTTCCCTGAATCGAGCCGGCCGGTGCCGACGCGGACCGCCCGGCACACCATGCCGCCAATGCCAAGCGGGTCCCAGACGAGCTTGAACACCGCCCCGGGACGGAACGCCCAGGCTGAGCGATCAGCCTCGATCGTGATCGTGGCCAGCGGATAGGCGAGAGCGGCCAGCGCCCTCGCGGCCGCCTGCTGCGCCGTCGTGGGATTGGACAGCCCTCGCAACGTGATCTCCTGGAGCGAGACCTCGCCACCTTGGATCTCGATCGAGGCCAGGTCCTGGGCCTGAGCGGTCTTCTCGATGAATCCGGCGTCGCGGCTGACGTAGCCCACCCGCACGGTGTTCTTGAGGTCGCCCCAGGATGGCCGGGCGAACGACTTCACCGTGCACGAGTCCGCATCGAGCACCGGGATCGCCTCGGGGTCGTAGTCGTACCGGATCAAGTGGATCGTCAGGAGTCCAGTCGTGGGCTCGACGTACATGACGCCGTCGATGTGGCGCAGGATCTCAAGGACGAGGTCCTTCGCGGTCGTGGAGCGGTCTTGAAGCATGGAGAGTCCGAGACCCTCGGTGGCCAGGGTCTGACCGACCGCGCGGAACGCAGCCACGTCCAGGAATCCCACCGGCAGCCCGAGTCCGTTCCCCGAAGCCGGCGAAATCAGGATGTCGTAGATCATGGCCGCCGGATTGGCATCGCCGTCGATATTCTCGGCGCCGCCCGACAGCCCGAGGCCGTTCGGGCAGCGCCGGACCACGAACGAGACGGCCTTGATGTACGGGCTCGTCCCCAGATAGACATGCCGGAACACGGCGTAGCTGACGCGCCGCCAGGCGGGCAGGCTCTGGTTAATGCGATCCTCGAGGTAGGTGTCCACCGGCTGGGTGGCCGTCCCGTGGTAGACGTAGATGCTGCCTGCAACACCGCCTTCGGATTCCTCACCACCGAAGAAGTTCGGGGCGTTGATGTGGATCTGAGTCAGGTCCGGGAGGTGGGCGTAGTTCGCCGGGGGGGCGCGGTCATCGAAGCGGATCTTCAGGACTTCGTCGACCTCGCCACCGCACAGGACCAGCTGGGCGCCGAGGAAGTAGCGGTAACCGGTGGTGATTTCGTCGGAGGAAAACAGCCCCGTCTTGACCTCCTTCTTGATGGCCTGGACCTGCAGGTCGCCGTACCAGGTGACCATGGGGCCCGACAGCTTGCAGGTTCCCCAGACGACCGGAATGGAACGACCCTCGCCGATCGTGGGGAACTGGAAATCCCCGAGGCTGGATGGCGCCGGCGCGTCAAACTTCGGCTTGGGGCGCAGAACGTCGTAGAGGACCGTGCCCACGATATAGACCAGGGCCAGGAGCCAGAAGGCCATCAGTCGATCCTCCCCGAGAAGGGATTGCGGCCCGGCAGGCGAGACCATCCCAGGTGGTTTGTGAGATTGCCGAATTTGTCCCGGCAGGTGGCCTCGAGGTGGTCGCAGCCCCAGTGGGCCCTGACCTGGTCCAATGACGTCAGGCCCGGCATGGGCGACATCAGGGTGACGGTGTTGCCCTGGTGGCTGACGATGAAGCGGGTTTCGCCGGTGGTGGACTCGAGACGCCCTCCGCGGAACCACTGGTCGGGGCGCAGGGCAAACCCGTTGGAGACCACGGTCGCGCCCGTGACCGACGTGACCGAGACCAGGTCGCGGCAGGCGGCGGGGTCGGCGCCGCACGCCGACGAGTACAGCACGTGGTTGCAGGGGGTCTGCATGGCCAGGATTGGCACCGTGCGGGCCAGCATGGCCATCAGGCTGGCGCCGGTGAGAATGGCCTCGGACTCCTCGAACCGCGCGCGGACGACCTTGCCGCTGAAGATGGTCACCGCGAGCGACTCTTCGCCGCGGTGGGCCCGGTAGATCGTCACCCAGACGGGGGTGGACGGCAGGTCGCCGATGAACAGCGCGGGCACTGGGTTGGCGCGCGGCAGTGTCAGGTCGATGGTCTCGCCGGTGTCCTCCTGGGAGAAGTCGAGCTCGCTGCGCACGATGGCTTCCGGGGCGAACACGCCAGCCGGCAGCGTGATCGCCCGATCCGCCGAGGTGTAGAACCACATGTTGCTGCCCTGGGTGAACCGGAACCCCTCGATGGGCTGGCCCAGATAGCGGCTCTTCTCTCTGGCGTCGTAGGTCACAGCGGCGCCTCCAGGGGGAGTTCACGGACCCGGATCGTGGCCTCAGCCACCTGAGGGCTCGGGTAGGAGACCTCGATGCGGTCTTCATCGAGGCGGCAGAACTTCAGGAACGACAGCACGGTCTGCGCGCGCGAGTAGTCGCGCTGGGCCACCGGGTCGAGCGTGAGGGTCTCGGTCAGGTAGTTGGCCGGATCGGTGGCCCCGGTGATCCGGCAGTATTCCATGGCGCCGTTGCCGAGCGACCAGAGCGCAAGGTGGCGTCGGGCTCCGGTCGTGCCCCACATCTGCTGCTTGTACCTGACCCACCTGACCGTCGCGCCGGACTGGTTCTGGGCGATGTCCTCGGCTAGGGCGAGGTCCCACTGGAAGCTGGGCAGCCAGAACGGGACCGCGCGCCCCTTGCGGGCATCGAGGAAGGCGCGCATGGCCGTGATCTCGTCGCGGCCGAGCGCGGTCCAGGTGAACGGACGCATTGCCGCGGGGGCTGGGGCCTGTTCGTCAGCGATGCGCCGGCCGGTCTTCGAGCTCAACAGCACGAACTTCCGCTTGAGGCGTTCCTCGAATGCCCCGACGCGGTTGTAGTTGAGTTCCAGGACGTCGTATCCGAGGTACGTCATGGCCGGAACCCGTCGATGTCGAAGGTGAGCGCGGTCGAACCGATCGCGAGCGCGTCCCAGGTGAACCCCTCGTCATCCGACAACCGGCCGACCACGATCGGCAGGACGATGGTCAGCCCCGCGGTCCAGGGCTGGATGAGGCCGAAGTCCAGGACCACGCGGTCCGGCAGCACGCTCTCAATCGTCTGGACCTCCCAGTGGTAGGGGTCGGTCCAGAGCAGGACCATGCCGCCGGGCTCGAACGGGATGTCGGAGGTGTCGCAGAGGATGTCGTGGTCGCCCGCGCTTGCGTCTTGCAGCAGCCTGGTCTGGAACTGCCAGCGGCCGACGCCGAACGCCCGGGCCTGGTTGCCGAAGATGATGGCGCCCGCCATCTGGGCGTCGCGCAGATCGTCCAGAAGTGTCGCGTAGCGGATCGTGCCCACAGGCACAGCGCGCAGCTGAATGCGCTGTTCCATGCCCCGGTAGGAGACGATGACGTCGGTCATGAACCCAAAGGTCTCGGTCACCGGCTGAGCCCAGTTCGGCGGGAACGGGAACGGGATCAGCCGGAACCCCAGCAGCCGGAGGTTGGTCCCCAGGCGGTCCTGCCCGGTGAACACCCACGTGACCAGGTTGTCGATCAGGGCGTCGCCGTCGCTCAGGACCTTGACTAAGTAGACCTGCGAACTCGATGCCGGGAACTGCGCCGGCTGGCCAAGGTGATCCACGATCGCGATTCCAGCAGGTCCGGCGACCGTGATCTCCTCGAGGCTCTGAGCGCGCTGGATGTTGGCGTTCCAGACCTCGACCTCGGCTTCCTGTTCGGAGACCACCGCTCCAAGGTCATGCCGGCGCGGGATCACGTGGATCCGGCCGAGAACCGCCATGCCGTGGACTGGGGCAATGCCTCCGCCCACCTCGAATGCAGCCGGCCGCGGGTCGGCCAGAGCCAGGCGGGGGCCCGCGTTCATCCCGACAACGTGCAGAGGGCGCGTGCTGATCGGGTCGATAGCGGCCGAGGTCAAGTTGATCGACAGCGCCGCCGCGGAGCCGAGGATCAAGGGGCCGGGGACCCGAACCGCGGTGGCCATCAGACGGCCTTCTTCACAGCGAAGAACGGGAACAGCATGAAGTTCTGGCCACCCAGCTGGTAGATGTCGCCGGCGCTGTAGCCGTGGCCGACAGCCTCGGTCCAGAACACGGTGGGCGGGTAGCCGATCGGGGCCCAGCGATTCTGCGGCTCAGCCTCCATGAAGCAGTGCAAGGGCAGCAGCAGCGCGCCTCCGAATGCGCTCTGAAGCGTGCGTTCACCAGGTCCGCTCGTCCCGCTGTTCCACAGGTACTGGTAGTTGACGTACTCGTCCTCTTCCATGCCGCCCAGGGCCTCGGTGCACTTGTTCAGAGCGTCGCGCATGCGGCGGCCGGTCCAGCCGAAGCCCTCGTCCTCGGGCTTGCAGTCGCCGATCCAGCGGCCAGAGAACGAAGCCGCATCGACGCGGACAAACGCGGTGCAATGGGTCAGACCGGTGCTGCCGGAGATCGTCGAGTAGTCCTTGTCCGTGTGGGACATCGGCGGATAGGCGGTCAGGTCGATGCCGCGCCGGTTGCCGGTCAGGATGTCGGCCGTCTCGGCGGTGTTGAGCTTGGCGCTCGAGCTGGCGAAGAAGTAGGGGAACGGTTCCGGCAACGACGCCCGCTCCAGGGACGGTCCCCAACCCATGTGGCAGAAGATCCCGGGCGCGCGTTCGACCACGACTGTGATGTGGTCGTTGCCGTCGTCGAAGAAGTGGTACGCAGCCACCGAGCCCTGGGGCAGGTTCATGCCGCAGCCGGACGTCGTCAGATCGTACGGCCGCATCGGCCCGCCCGCCTGGACATGCCAGGCGGCTCCGCCATCCCAGCCAGTCCCCAGATACAGGCCGATCCCGTAGCCACCATTGCCCACGTCGTGGTAGGTGCTGATGCCCCGCTTCCAGATCCGCTCGTTCTCGGCTGCGCGCAGGTTCAGGTGCAGACTGCCCGCCTTCACGAGGTGGGCGCGCCAGCCGGCGCTGTCCTGCTCGGACTGATTCACGGTCCAGCCTTGGCCAGCGAGCCAGGTCACCAGGGCCTGCAGGAGACTCGTGGGTGAACTGCTGATCCCGGTCTGGTACGCGGCGGCCATCAGTCCAACCTCACGGCGCAGAAGTCGTCGCGGTCGTTGCGGAACACGTTGGGGATGACGATCCAGTCGACGGCGCCCTGCCGGATCAGGGTCTCGGCCGTCAATCCCTGGCCGGTGACCAGCGCCATGCCCGGAAGCTGCCCCGGCGTGTTGTAGCCGCCTCCGACGTCGCCGAGCATGAGCATTGCCGGCCATAGGTCGTAGGTGGCGCCGGGGCCAGGATCGAGGAGCGACAGGCCGCACCGCGTCGGCCAGATGATGTGGTAGTAGGTGCTGGGCGTGGATCCAATGGCGTCGAGCTGCGTTCCTTCCATTGCTTTCCAGCCGCCGTCGAGATTCCGAACGCGGAGTTGGGTGTCCCATGGATCGCGCTCGCCGGCGCTAACCGGGGCGCCGCCGACGTCGGCGTGGGTGAAGATGCGGTGGCGGTTGTCGGACAGAGACCAGCGGTAGTCCGTGTCGTTCCAGGCCGATAACTCGCCGTGGGACATCGACCCGCCCAGGACCAACGGGTACGGCCAGTGGTTCGGGGAGTAGTAGGGTTCGAGCAAGCCGAAGACCGCGATTTCGTACTGGTTCGAGATCTTGGCGATCACGACGGCGCGGCGCCCGTCCGCGATGAACCAGTAGGGGATGGCAGCGTTCCAGAGCGGCAGGTAGAGATTTCCCTGGAAGCCGGGCTGCTGGTAGAGCCTGGACCCTGAGGCCCAGCCGTCCATGCCGGCGATCTCCCAGTTGTGGTAGTCGGCGTCCTGGCGCTCGAAGCCGTGGATGCCGACGAATATCTCGGAGGTGCCATCATTGCCCGGGGCCATCCAGGCGTATTCGTGGAAGCACGCATCGACGCCGTCGGCCTGCCGGAACATGCGCAGCGTACCCATATGGCACTGGCTGTAGCGCAGACCCGTGATGTGCCACCGGTAGCGGGTCGCCGACACAGGCGCGGCGATGGTAAAGGTCTGGGGGATACCATTGAAGAAGATGATCCCAACCCGGGTGTCGAGCGTCACCCACGCGGCGCCGTCCCAGTACTGCATTTGCCAGTCGTCGGGAGCCGAGCCGGTCGTGTCGTGAAGGGTCAACTCGTAGGCAGCGATGGTCACGGGCTCGAAGAACGTGATCTCCACCTCTTGAGGAAGTGTGACCGTCGTGTAGATGTTCCAGGAGCGGTTGGTCAGGCCCGAGATGTTGAACGGCCAGATGTCGAGCTTCCCGTCCACCATGTTCTGGACCGCGTAGATGCCCTCGTTGACCTGGGTGGACACGAGCCGGCAGCCGCGGGATCGGCGCAGGCTGGTCCACTTCGGCGCGGTCGACAGGGTGAACTGATCGCCCGCGACAAAGGGCGTCGCCCCGGCAGTGATCAGGAACTCCAGCGTCGCATGGGCGAAGGGCGTGCCGACAGTCGCAGGGCCGATCGAGCCCGTGACGCCGCCAACCACATCAAAGGACGTGGGAGAGGTGGCCGTGATGGTGAAAGTCTCGGCCACCGACGCCGCTCCGCCGGAGTAACCGGTCAGGCTGCCATTGCCGGTCCCCGTGTAGGCGAGCCCGAAGGCCGAGCCCTTGGCGGTCAGGAACGTGTGCAACCGCTCGGCCAAGTCGTTGTAGTCGGTCGCGGTTCCGGTGGTGAACATCGCTCACGTCCCCAACGCCGAACGGATCGCTCGGCGATTCTTGGCCATGGCTTTCACAAGGATGCGCTGACCAGCCGGGCTCTCAAGGTGGCGCAGGATGAGGCCTTCTTCGAGGCCGATCAGCATCTGGCTGTCCTTCGAGGCCTGCGGGTCCGCGGGGGCGGGCCCGTCGACCAGGCCGCCTTCGGCGAACCTGGGCACGGGCGCTTCGATCAGGACCGGGTTCTGGACCAGCGCCTGGATCCCACGGCGGTTCAGATCCTCGAGGTGGCGCAGGACACCGGGTTCGCGGACCACCGCGGCGCGCACGAGGTACTCGCCGCGCGAGAACCAGGCGAGGTTCGAGTCCGACGTGCCGGTGCCGATGCCGCCCAGGACGCCGCCGGTAGCCTTCTTGTCGGCGCCGCCGACCTGGCCGCCATCGCTGAACACCCCGGCGATCTTCTTCATGATGGCCGTGGCCAGAAGCTGGGCAGCCATGCGCTTGAGGTCGGCGATGATGGACAGGGCCAGGTTGCGGAAGGCGTCTCCCAGGGACTTCGCGCCGGTGATACCGGTGTCGAAGAACTCGGTCAGGGCGTCGCGCCCACTATCGAGGGCGGTCTTGCCGAAAGCCACGAACGATGCACGAGCGCCTTCGACGGCGAACCCGAGGTCGCGCACAGCCGCAGTGAAGCCCTGGGCCTGAGCGATCCGCTCCGGGTCGCCGGTGGCCCAGGCGGCCTGCTCCAGGGCAGTCGCGAGGTTCTGCAGGGCGACCAGGCGCTCAGCTTCGATGGCCAGGATCTGCTGTTCACCCTCGACCTGTGAGAGCAGACCCGCCGAGACGCGGGCTTCGATCTCGGAGCGGGTGGCGTCAAGGTCCGCCAACGCGGCCTCGGCCTGGCGCTTGGTATCGTCGAAGTTGGCGCCGGATTCCATCGACCGGCGCATCCGGGCGAGTGTCGACTCGCGCTCCGCATCGGACGCACCTTGCTTCTTGAGCAGCAGATCGGCCCGGCGGATCTCCTCGTCGATGCCCAGGAGCGCGGCTTCGTGCCGGCGGCCCTGGGCCTCGAGCAGAGTCTTCTCCAGGGCGAGCCGTTCCTCGGCGAGCTTCTGGACCGCATCGCGCTCTTCAGCCAGGAGGACGGCGGTCTGGTCTTCGTACTCGAGGCGGGCCTTGGCCATCTCGGCGTCGAGCTTTCCCTGCTCGTCGCTGCGGCGGCTGGGGTCGGGCTCGCTGGCCAGCAGCGCGCGCTTCTGCTGGAGGACCTCGATCTCCTTGGCCTGCGCTTCTTCGGCAATCCGGCGACGCTCGGCGTAGTAGGCCTGAACGTCCTTGAGACCCTCGTCGAACGCCCTCTTCTCGGCCGCTGTACGCAGGCTGGCTGCCGCGCGAACGAGCGCCAGTTCGCGATCAAGGGTGGCCTGCATGGCCTGGGCGCGCTGGGCCGCGAGTGCGGCCGGATCTTCCGGGAGGTCCCCGGTGGGCGCATTCGGGCGAGCGGCTGGCTTGGGCGGGGTCGAGACGGTCAGTTCGAATCGGGCCTTGAGGCGGTCCTCCAGGTCGGCCTGCTCGGCGCTGATGGCTACCATGGCGGCCCTGAGGTAGGTCTTGGCCTCATCCAGATTGCCATGCAGCAGCGCCCACGCCGCGCGCACGCCGGCATCGACCCGCATCATGATCATTGCCAGGGCGGTCCCCACGATGTCAAAGGCGGACGACACCACCGCGACGATGAACTTCACGACCAGGCCAATGCCCTGGCCGAAGCGTTCCCAGGCTTCGGTCGTCTGCTTGAGGTCGCCGCTCATGATCTGCAGAGCCTGGGATAACTGGGGAACCAAGCCAGCGGCGAGCCGGGCACCCAGACCTTCGCTCTGGGCCTTCAGGAGCTCGAAGTCGTCGTTCATCTGTGCGGCGGACTGAGCCAGATTGCTGTCGATCAAGACGCCCAGCTCGCGGGCGCGCTCGATGACCGCACCGAGCCCTTCGTCGGCCAGCGCGGTCATCGTGGGCACGAGATTCGCCCCGGACCGCCCGAAGATGTCCATGGCGGTCTTGGTCTTTTGGATCGGAGAGGGCAGCGCGCTGATCCGCTGGGCGAACAACTCGAAGATCTGGACCGCGTCCTTGCCCTTGAAGTCGGCCAGGGTGAGCCCGAGGTCACGCAGCGTGGCGGTGGCCTTGGGGTTTCCGGCGGCGGCCTCGCCGATGAACTTGTTCTGCTTGGCCAGGGCTGCGCCCATCTCCTCCAGGCTCGAAGCGGACGTGCGGGCGAGCATGTGCAGGGCAGACAGGTTCTCAGTTGAGGCGCCGATCGTCTGGCCGAGCTCGTCGATCTTGTCGGCGGCGTCCACCGAAGAGCGGATCCACTGCTGGAACTGGCCCACCCCGAGGGCGACCCCCAGACCGCTGAGAAGTGCCGAGGTGGAGCCCAGAACACGGTTCAGACCGAGGAAGCCATGCGACTGCTTGGCCGAGGCCTTCTCGGCTTCGGCCTGGACCTTCTTGAGTGCGGCCACGACCTCGGCGACGCCTTCGGCCGACAACCGGACCCTGACATCAGGCGTGGCCATCGCTGGACCTTCCTCTGAGCATGTCAGGCAGCGCCGGCGGGCGCGGCCGCGATCCCTTGGCACTGTGTGGCGCCAGAACACACCAGCAGAGGTACCGATGGCGGAAGTCTGCCAGCGCCTGCTCTCTCATCAGACGGCGGTACGAGGCAAGGGCGACCCGCAGTGGCCAGCGGATTATCCGCTCGGCTCGGTCGTGGTCCCCTGCGGCGAGCTCCCGGACGAGCTCGGTCCAGGGGCCGTACCGGCCTGGTGTGCCTGACTGCTGTTGGGGTTCGGGATCGCCTCGGCGAAGGAGGTCGTCGAATTCCACAAAGAGACGATCCCGCTCTCGAAAAAAGAGACCAGCAGCGACAGGACCAGACCGCGCACCTCCGCTTTGTCCTTGGGGTCCCGCAGTTGCCCCAGAAACAGGGCGGTCTCACGTCCTACCTCAGAGGTCCAGACCTCCCCGGGGTCCCGGTCCCGGGGTGCGGTGTCCTCCGGGACCAGGAGGCACCCGAGGAGATCCAGGATCACGCCGCTTTCGATGGTCACTTCCAGCAGCCGCCGGGCGAAGGCCTCGGGGCGCTCGCCGGGCTGCATGACGACCTCGTCGATCCGGGCCCGCTTGATCAGGGCCAGGAACCGGAAGTCCTGCTCAACGGTGGGTTCGTGCACCGGCAGGAACGTGCGACCGCCGAGGGTGTGCTTCTCCGTCATCACACGATCCTGATCAGCCGGTAGTGCGGCTCGTTCGGGTGGCTCGCGGCGTCAGACTCGATGTCTCCGGCCATGGTGAAGCTGGCGTACTCGTCCGAGATGAACCCGATGGCGCCGTCAGCGCGCAGCGACGCCCGCCAGATCTCGCACTCGTATTTGGGGCCGCGGGCCGGGTCGCCGATGAACCGCAGGTAGCCCTTGACCGAGGTCTGGTTCATGCCGCGGATGGTCGGCAGCGCGATCGTTCCGAAGGTGAAGTCCACCTCGATGTCCGAGCCATCGGTGATGTCGCCGCCCTCGACGATGTAGATGCGGCCGGTCACGGCATCGACCTTGTAGTCGTCGTCCACCACGTAGGTGGGCGTGCCGCTGGGCCCGCTCACCGAGACCAGACTCACCTGGCGCTTCGACAGCGCGTAGTACCGCCCCTGCAGCACGTCCGCGATGGCCTCGTTCGTGACCGCGGCGCCCGTCTGCGACAGCGTCGCCGTGTCGCCGAACAGGGCCATGGCGAGGTTCTCCTTGGAGAACTCATCGCCGACTATGCGGATGGCGAGCGTCGTGCGCAGCACATCCGAGGCGATCAGGTCGGCCGACCTGTCGGCGCTCGAGTACTTCTTGATGTCTTCGCTCGTGGGCGTGATCTCGAAGGTCGGGCAGTTGCCCAGGAACAGCTCGCCGGTTCGCACGCCGTTCGCATCGAACCGGTCGAAATAGATCTTGCCCCTGCCGAGCAGGATGTTGTTGCCGTTGACGACCTCGGGCATGGTTTCCTCCCTGTCAGGTCAGGCTTTCCGCGTCACCCGTGCGGGTCTGGTATTCGATTCGGAACGTCTGCGTGGC
Organism: Verrucomicrobiota bacterium; assembly: GCA_022710935.1. GTDB lineage: Bacteria > Verrucomicrobiota > Verrucomicrobiia > Limisphaerales > J093 > MWFF01. Next base: position 15,897 of record JAKLFY010000066.1, on the reverse strand, counting down.
GCGGCAGAACGACGTCTCGGACTGCTCGTACTCGAACTTCGTGCCGAGCTCGTCGGCAGGGCCGTTGGCCAGGCCGCCGAAGCTGCCGGCGGCAGCGAGTGAGCCCGTAGCCCAGGCCAGGATCATGTCCGCCGCCTTGTCGGGCTCCTCGGACGCCTCGGCCTTCGTCAGAACCTCGACGCTCAGCAGCACCGACCGCCGCACGATGGGGCCGCGGCTGGACGTGCCCGTCTTGGCATCCCGCATCGACTCGACCGTCTCGACGCCCTGGTAGACCGTCAGCGCCGGCAGTTGGTCCGCGCCAGGCGAGTCCAGGCGCGTCCGCACCGGAGTGGGGACGCCCGTGGGGGCTCCCGTGGCCAGCGCCAGGACGGCGGCCGAGACGATCTGCTCCCGGATCGTGCTCATGGCGTCCTCAGCAGGGCGCGGACCATGGCCCCGTCACCGTAGGGCAGGACCTTCAGGACGACGTAGGCCGTCCCGCCGACAGTGATCGCGGCCCCCGATTGCAAGCCGGGCAGCGCCCCGCTCTGGACGTGGACGATCTCCTCAGCGGCAACGACAGCCGGCATGTCGCCGGCGAGGATCTCAATGGCCTCGCGGTCGAGCAGCCCCGTCACCGTGACCCCGCCAAGAGTGACTTCGACGCCGCCACCGGCGGCGGCCAGGTCGGCCAGGATCGCGGTGAGGTCGGACTCGCCGAGGTACATCGTTCAGCTCGCTTTCTTGATCCCCACGAACTCCACGCCGAAGTCGAACGACGGCGTCGTGCCGGCGATCGTCCCGACCACGCGCAGGTAACGCTTCAGGTCCGAGACGTTCAGCTTCATGACCTTGACGCCGGCCGTCCCGGCCACGTCGGTGACCTGGGAGAACGCGCCACTGGTCACATCACTGAACGTCGAATTGTCGTCCGAATGCTGCAGCTTCACGTCGAGCGTCGGAGTGGTTCCGGTGCCGGCCGAGGTGTTCAGCAGCACCAGGGCGACGCCCTCGTACTCGAGCACGTCGATGCCGGTACCGGTCAGCGTCGACGTGCGGCGGGCCGCGGTGGCCAGCGCTGCGCCCACGGTCTGGGCCAGGGCATTGAGCAGGTGAGTCATTCGGATCTACCTCCCGCCGGCGCGAGGCCGGCCTCCGCGCCCTTGGGGCGCCATGGTGTCGGGTTCCCGGTTCTCAGGCGTCGGGTCCCCTTGATTGATGGCGGCGGGCCCGGAGACTGCGGGAGCCTCCGGACCCGCCTCGGGCACGAACGGGACGACGCGGGCGTAGCCCATCCGGACCTTCTTGCGCGCTTCCGCGATCGAAAGGTCCCTCGGAGCCACCAGGATCTGGCCAGGGAAGACGTCGTTGCCTTCGCCACCCAGGCAGTGACCCGTCGTGACCTCGATGGTGAGCGTGCCTTGCTCCGTCATGCGTCTGGTCCCTTCGTGCCCGGTTACGACAGCGTCGCGCCGGTGCCCTTGACGAACGACTCGCCGCGGCGAACCGCGGTGTCGGCCATCGAGTAGCTGGTGATCAGGATCTGGCCGCGGGCGGCCTTGGTGACGACGTCGACCACGATCTCGAGGTCGTTGCCCCACATGCCGACCAAGAGGTCGTTCCAGTTCCCGAAGACCAGGCCGTGCTCGTTGCTGCCGGCACCCAGGGTCTTGGAGATCTGGTTCGTGGTGCGGGCGGGGTAGCCGCCGAGCTCGCCCTCGCGGTACGTGCCCGACCACAGGAACACGGGGTAGCCGCTGACCAGGGGCGTACGCTTGAGCACGCCCGCCATCAGCGGGGTGGACATCCAGGACAGCGCGCCGAGGTCGGCGTTCTTGTCCGCGACCAGGGCGGGCATCGTGGTGATGTCCGTCAGGTCGGGCACGCCGCCCACGGCGTGGGACTGCACGTCGGCCGCGCCGTAGATGCCGACCGGCTGCTTGTCCGTGCCCTTGCCGTGCAGCGCGCCGAGATCCAGGGCCAGGCCATGGCCGGTCGCGAGGTCGCTGCGGATGTCCGCCTCGACGTCGATCGAGGACATCACCAGCAGCTGCCGGGGGATCTGGACCTGGCCGATCAGGGTCTTGGGCGAGAGCGACACGTAGCCGAAGGCCGGCTCGGACTGCGGGGCGTCACTGGGCGGGTTTTCCTCCATCCAGGTCACGCTCGGAGCGCCGGTCTTCTTGTTGAAGTAGACCACGCCCTGCAGGCCCGGATAGAGCTTGGCGCCAGCGACCAGCACCAGCGCGCGGTTGCGCAGCAGATCGATCATGTCGGGCATGACCTGCTGACCGACAAGCGTGGCCCCGCCGGTGGGCTGGGCCGTGCCCAGCACACGCTGCTGGTCGTCATCGTGCAGACGCCACGGGACCAGCACTCCGCCGTGATCGGCGCCGGTGCGATGCTTGGTGAGTTCCTCGTGGACTTCGGCCTCCAGGCCGTCGTACCGGCTGCGCTTGCCGTCCATCAGCTCGGCCTGCATGCGGATGGCGCGGTGGATGGAGTAGCGCTTCTTGTCGCGGGTCGGCATCGCCGCTAGGGCCTCGGCCGCGGGCTGGGCGTGGCCGTGGGTGCGGACGGCATTCAGGATCTCTCGCGAGACCTGGTCGGGGCTGAGGCCCTGACGGATCCAGCCGGACGCCTTGTCGGTCACGCCGTGGGCCTGGGCCATGTCCATGATCTCGGCCGCCTCGGCGCCGCGATCGCGAGCCTGGACGAAGGTGGGTGCCGGCGCAGCCGCCGCCGACCCGACCTGGGTCTCGGTGCCCGGCGCGGGCGTGGTGACCGCGGTGGGCGGGGTTCCTGCATCGACACTCATGGTTCGTACTCCTTCGTTGGCGGGCTCTTCGATCGTGAACTCGACCAGGTCCAGGTCGGCCGCGGCGCGGGTGCGCCCGAAACCGACCTTGTGGTCAGCGGGGATGGGTTCGGTGGAGACTTCGTAGGGCATCCAGCGGCAGCGGTAGGTGGCGACGCCGGTCTTCTTGTCCTTGGCCACCATCTCCATCGACAGGACCTGGTAGCCGACCGACACGGTCTTGATGTGCCCCTCGCGGAGCATCGTTTCCTGCTCCTGGCCCAGGGGGATCGACGAGAAGCTCGCTTGGCCGCGAAGGCGCCCCTTCTTCTCGTCGAGCTCGATGTCGTTCACCGAGCCGAAGTGCAGCAGCCGCTGGTGGGACTTGATCAGGGGCAGGCCGTTCTTGGCCCGGGTGAGGTCCACGTCGCCGTTCGCGTGGGACAGGACCTCGTCGTACTCCTCCCAGGTGTCCCAGGAGAAGCGGCGGACGGGCACCTCGCTGGAGAACGAGACGGGGTAGAGGCGGACCTGGCCGTTTTCGCCGTCAGCGCGAGACTCGACTTCGACCTCGAAGTCCCGGTACTGGATCCGCGGCACCTTGACCGTGCGCGTGTTGATGGCAGTCGGTGTGCTCATGCATCCAGTAGTGCTGCATTCGCGAAAGCTCGACCAATCTAAATGTCATTTAGATTGGTCGGCTTCTGCGCAGGGTGGCACCGTGAGCGCATGGCACAAGAACTCGCAAACCTCCCCGATCAGTTCGCCGCCGGCACGACCGTCTGCTACCGCAGGCGGCTGGCCGACTTTCCGGCCTCAGAAGGGTGGACGCTGCAGGTCTATCTGGCCGGCGCGAGCGTTCTGGCCAAGACCGCTGCCGCGGACGGAGACGACTTTGTCGTCACCATCGCTGCCTCAGATACGGCCGGCGGATTCGCCCCTGGATTCTACAAGTGGGTCGAGCGGGTCACGGGCGTCGGCGGTGAGGTCTACGAGATCGCCAAGGGGTCGGTCACCGTGTTGCCTAACCTGGCCGAGGCCACCGAGGGCAGCGAACAGGAGTGGATCGAGCGGGCGGTCGTGGCGCTGCGCGCCCACATCGAGGGCCGCCTGCCGGCTGGGATGGAGAGCTACCAAATCGCCGGTCGGGTGGTCGCGAAGATGCCGGTCAAGGAGGCGGTCGGCCTCCTGACCAACCTCGAGTCCCGCCTGGCCAGCCTCAAGAACCCCGGCTTCGTCACCCGGCCGGTCCTCGTGTCGTTCACCGGCCCTGGGTTCGAACGATGACGCGCCCACTCCACCAGCGCCTCAGCCGCGCCATCCAACTCGCCTGGCGCGAGATCCGCGGCCAGCACGGCGCCTTCGACGGGGCGGGTGTCCACCGCCTGTTGCTGGACTGGATCGCCCAAGCCAGGTCCGCGGACGACGAGATCCGTGGCGACATTCGGATGCTGCGCGCCCGGGCTCGTGAGCTCGGCCGGAACAACAGCTACGTCAAACGCTACTTCCGGCTGCTGGTGAACAACGTCATCGGTCCGATGGGGATCAAGCTCCAGGCCCAGGTTTGGGCCGGGGACCAGCCGGACACGAAGGCCAACACCGCCATCGATGCCGCCTGGAACGCCTGGGCCAACTCGCCGGTCACCGTTGACGGTAAGCTCACCCTGCGCCGCTTCGAGAAGCTAATCCTCAAGACCGTGGCCTGTGACGGCGAGGCCTTCGTCCGCCTGTGGCGGGGGTTCGAGGGCAATCCCCATGGTCTGGCCCTGCAGGCGATCGACGCCGACCTGATCGACGAGACGTTCAATCGGCCCCGCCGCGGCACTCAGAACGAGATCCGCATGGGCGTCGAGATCGACGCCATCGGGCGTGCAGTCGGCTACTGGGTCTGGAATGCCGTGGGCACCGACCTGGTGCGGGAGCGCTACTTCGTCCCCGCGACCGAAATGCTCCACCTGTATGACCCGGAACGGGTGAACCAGACCCGCGGGGTAACCTGGGTCCACGCGGTCATGGTCCCGGCGCACATGCTGAACGCCTACGAGGAGTCGGAGGCCGTCGCCGCCAGGATCGGCGCCTCGAAGATGGGGCTGTTCGAGAAGCGCGCCGACTCGTTGGCTGGGGATCTGTCGAGCGACCCCCGGCCCGCTACCATGGAGGCCAACCCCGGCACATTTGAGATCGTGCCTGACGGCTACGAGTTCAAGGCCTGGGAGCCGGACCACCCGACGGCGCAGTTCCCAGCGTTCATCAAGCAGATGCTGCGGAAGATCGCCTCGGGATTCAGCGTCTTCTACAACGTGCTCGCCAACGACGCTGAGGGCGTCAGCTACTCCACCATGCGGAGCTTCGCCCTTGTCGAGCGCGACGATTGGCGGTCCATCCAGCAGGACTTCATCGACATGTGGCGTCGGCCGCTGTACACGGCCTGGCTCGGCATGGCGATGCTGACCGGGACGTTGAAGCTCGCCTCCCGAGATCCATCCCGCTACATGGCCGTCCGGCATCGCCCGCGCGGCTGGCAGTGGATCGACCCCGAGAAGGAAGCCAGGGCCGCGGTGATCTCGATCCAGAACGGCCTGGGCACGCGCACGGGGTTCCTGGCTGAGAAGGGTGAGGACATCGAGGACGTCTTCGCCGAGCTGGCCCGAGAGCAGGCGTTGGCCGAGGAATACGGAATCAGCGTCTCCGGTGAAGTGGCGGCAAGCCAGAAGGAGCCGGAGGACGAACCTGATGACGTCGCCAGCGACGACGATTCGAACAAGAAGAGCGCGAGTGTGCACGAGACCCGCTGAAGGTGCGGTGCAACCCGATGGGCGCCCTGAAGCCGGGGCCGAAGCGAAAGGTGGAGTTGTGAGGAAGATCGTCATCTGTCTGCTGCTGATCGTGGCCGTCGCGTGGCCGCCTCTGCCTGGCCTGGCTGCTCAGGATGGGGCCCGAGCCGGTGTCACCGGTTGGGTGCCCTTCTACGGCACGGGCCAGGTGGGATCGAAGAGAGCGCACATCCTCGACATGTACGCGCTGCCCGACTTGGGCGCCGTCTCAATGTCGTTCTGGTCCTACAACGCAACCACGAGCACCTGGTCGAAGCTCAAGCCGAAGGTGGCCCTGGGAGACACGGCCTTCACGCTGAGAGAGGGCTTGCCCGTCCGCTTCATCTTCGAGCCGAATGCCCCGGACGCCGCGTTCCTCTCGGGTGATGGGCGAGCGGATTTGATGTGGGAGTGACCGTCATGCGATCTCAGGTTTGCTGGCGGGTCGTCTTCTGCTTGGCCGCGGTGGCGGTGTCCCCGGTCGCCTGGGCGCAGTACGGAGGCGCCTTGCACAGCGGTGGCTGGGCCAACGGCATGGGTGTGCCCCTGCCGCCGCGATCGGTGGCGGGCGCGCTACCACCCGTCACTCTGGCCATGTCGCCCCCTGCGTCATTCCTAGCCGGCGGCACCAACGCCTACGCTTACGTGTACCTCAACGCTCCGCTGTCCGAAGCAAGAGCGAGGGCGAGAATCATCCGGATCAGCGACTCCGCGGTCATCTCGACGAGCGGTTGGACGACTACGTCGAGCAATCGATTGACCATGTCCGGTCTGACAGTCGGTACCACCTACCGCGTCGAGATCGAACTCGAGGCCTTGACGCCCGCATGGTTGAGTGTGCCCTGGGCCACGTTGATCGCCTCGTACGTTCAGCCGAGTAAGAACGATCCGCCGTTCGATTGGGTACTTGAGTCCCCGTGACGGAGCAGGAGCACATTCGATGGAACTTGCATTTGAAGTAGCCCGCAGCTTCGGACTCGGAGGGCTGGGGCTGATGGCGACGATGCTGGCCGTGAAGCTGGCCATCCAGGCCGTCGATCTGGCGCGCAACCAGATGGGGCGGCGAAATGGGACCAACGGGACAAAGGTCGCCTTCGAGGAACTCAAGGTTGTCTGCCCACTGGCGCCGGGACGCCACTCCCTGGACGACGTGCACGAGGTCTTGATCCAGATCCGCAGCGGCATGGAGCGGCTCAACGAGACCCAGAAGGTGATCGAGACGGACATGAAGGACCGCAGCCAGCGCCTGTGCGACATCCTCAGCGCGCTGCGCCTGGAAATGGCCCGAAGGGAGGGTTGAGGTGACCAGCAGAGAACTGTTCGACCGAGCGATCGAGGTCGTCCTCGAGCATGAAGGCGACGTCTACACCGACAACCCCGTTGATCACGGCGGACCGACCAGGTTCGGAATCGCCCAGCGCTGGAATCCCGACCTGGACGTCAAGAACCTGACCCGGGCCCAAGCGATCGAGGTCTACTGGGAGCGCTACTGGCATGGGCACCGGTACGAGTTCCTGCCCGAGGTGATCGCCATCAAGGTCTTCGACCTGGCCGTCAACCTGGGACACCAGACCGCGGTGACCTGTCTGCAGCGGGCTCTTCATGCTTGCGGCCTACGGGTGGCACTCGACGGTCGTCTTGGGGCGGAGACGTGTGGCGCCGCGAGGCGGGCCGACCAGGCAGCGTTGATGGCGGCGCTGCGATCCGAAGCGGCAGGGGAGTACAGGCTCCGGGTCGCCCGGAGCGCAGATCAGATTGTGTTCCAGGGCGGCTGGCTCAACCGGGCATACGCCTGAAAGAGGTCGCGATGGTTGGCGAGATTCTGGGGATTCTGGGGAAGGTCGCGGGTTCGGTCGCGGACCGGATCTTCCCCGATCCCGAGCACGAATTGAAGCGTATCGAGCTTCAGCAGGCGCTCCAGGCGGCCGTTCTCGAACGCTCGTCCGAGATCGAACGGGCGGCCGCCGAGGTCGTCAGGACCGAGGCGCAGGGCCAGAGTTGGCTGCAGCGGACCTGGCGGCCGATTACGATGCTCACCTTCGTGGCGCTGATTGTGGCACGGTGGCTGGGGTGGTCGGCTCCGAACCTGGGAGAGGCCGAGGTCCTGAAGCTCTGGGACATCGTCGAGATTGGCCTAGGTGGCTACGTCATTGGACGGTCGGCGGAAAAGGTGTTGCCAGACCTGGTAACCGCAATAAGGAAGGGCTGATGAACTTGTGAACGGCCGGGACGGGCTTCTCGCCCCGGCCGCCATGCACCTTGTGTGCACTTTCCGATCATGTTTTCTATTTCTGGTCCGATATTCGACGCGACCCACTTTTGTTCTTGCAGAGGGAGGCAACATGAACCGCAATACGCGTCGACTTGTCGTCTTGGCACTGGCGCTGTTCGCCATCGCAACCGCCGTGTTCCCGTGCAGCGCTGGCGATATGTCCTATGCCCGGCGCACCTACCGTCTCGGCGCTACTATCAGCGAGATCGCTGCGCTGGCGTATCCGGATTCCAAGGACTGGCCAGGCGGGAGAATGTTCTTCTCCTCAGAGCAGACCTACGTGTGGGCCACCGATGCCTGGTTGCCCCTCGCAGACATCCGGAAGGCAATGCACCGGAGCTGGAAAGAGAACGAGCACACCCGTTGGGTCCCGATCAAAGACATTCGGCACATACTGCCGTTCGAATTCACAGATGCCGAGTTGGAGGGTGATCCCGAGCCCTATCGCCACGACGAAAACAACTACATCAAACCGGTAAAGAAGGAGGACCTCGCCAAGTACGCGGATGTCTTGTGCTATGTGCACCCACCCCAGGCGGATTTGCCCACGATCACCTATCTGGGTGCTTGGGCCGACGCAGGCGTCATCAAGGGCGAACTCTACTATCCGCAAGTGGATCGCAAATGGCGCTCGGACCACAAGCCGCGGGTGTCGTATTCCGAGGCAGGGCTGTGGCTCGGTGACCAATGGGCTACTACCACGTTCTATTTCTACCAACCGACCGACTCAGGGGAGCCCTTGCTCTTCTACGTCGAAACAACTGGCCGGTCCGATGGATTCGAGCGAATCAAGGGCCTCTTTGCCGAAGCCAATGGCACACCGACTTCCGTCTCGCACGAACCGGTTCAGAACCGAATGGGTGCCGTCTTCCAGAACGAGATAGTTGAATACCGCAACGAAACCAGCAGCATGATCCTCAAGAAATACGATAGCGATCTGAACACGGGTAGCGTAGTTCACGTGCACTGGCCGACGTTTAACAAGCTGAAAGCTGCACTTGGCAAGACGGACCGGGAGGCGGCATCCAGGCTTTGATGGCTGCCGATCCCAACGCCGTCACCTGCGCATGAATCGGATAAGAGTTCGTCAAGTCCGAGGCTCAACCGTATGGCCTCAATGACAACTGAATAGCTAGTTTAGCGCTCAATGGGGCAAATCGACCGGGCCGATGCCGGTGGGGCACCACTGGCGCCAAGCCGAAAGCCCCAAAGTTCCACGCCTCATTCACCTAGTCGAGAAAGGCGGCTCGCGTCATCGCACTAAGACACCGTCGTGCAGTGCCGTCACAATTGGAGAGTGACGCTCGCACCTGTTCAAGTCGAGTGCATGCCTCTGCGAATCTACGCTGCAATTCGAGATCCTCGGGGCAAGGGATTTCAATACTGGCAAGTTGGTCATAATAGAGGCGGAACCTGACTGAACCCTTGGTCTTCTGGTTAATGGCGTGACGACCCGGTTCGCTTCGCAGATAGTGGTAGACGAACTCAGGCAACAGAGACTGGCCACACACGAAGACGACGTAGTCTGGGCTTGTAATGCCTTCCTCGCTCGAAGATCTGACAAACCCAATGGAACCGATATTCAGACGCATCGGGTTGTAGGCAAGAAATCCCCGCTTCAGCAACTTGTACCTCTTGGGATTGCTCCCAATGGCGGTCTTCGGCGCACATAGTCCGTCGGACGCGGAAACACCAATGAGCGCAATGTCTGGCCTGTAGTCATCGCCAATGCGTGCATCAGATTCTGATGTGAGCAACCCCAGAGGGCGACGTGGCGCAGCGTGCACTTGCGACGTCAAATCAGACGCCACTCTCGCTATTGATTCCGCCTCGAGCGCGAGCTGGTTCATTGACGCCGCCAGACACTCAAGTGTATCGGCATCGCCAATAGAGCCTAGCGTCAGGCGTGGATTCTTGACATCAAGATTTAGGTCCGCGCCCAGCTCATCAACCCGAACGAGCCACGATGTGTCGCTTGCAGCGCGACGCGCGATGACCTCGGTCAGGGTCGTAAGCCATTCGTACTGTAGCGGCTTTGTCTTGCTTAATGTGACTCCGGGCGGAATCTGTGGCTCGCAGTATAGGATATCAGTTGAGGGTCCCGACCGATCGAAGAACAGGATGTTGGTCTTTACGTCCGTGTAGGGAGCAAAGACATTGTGAGGGAGACGGACTACTGCCGTAAGATTGAAGTCAGCGAGCAAATCGGCCCGAATGCGCTTTGCCGCACCCGGGGACGACAACACTCCGTTGGGGACCACAACCGCAGCACGAGCGACACGACCATCAGATGAGGTCTGACGTTTGAGCCTGCGCATGATCAGCTGCATGAATAGAAGAGCCGTCTCCGATGTCTGGCGATCATCGGGGAAGTTGCCCTGGATGCCTTTCTCCTCCTCGCCACCGAACGGAGGGTTCGTGAGGATGACATCCACCCGATCCTTCTCGCCAATTTCAGTCAATCGGAAGCGCAGGGCGTTTCCCGGGTCAATATTTGGGAAATTGAGTCCATGCAGGAGTAGGTTCATTTGGCACAACAGGTAGGGTAGCGACTTGGGTTCGCAGCCGAGGAGGGATCTCTCTTGAAGAAACTTGCGATCTTGGACGGTTTTCACCTGCGTGCCGAGGTGTTTGTACGCTTCCACCAAGAACCCGCCCGTGCCGCTAGCTGGGTCGAGGACAATTTCGCCGAGGCGAGGGTCAATCACGTCAACCATGAATCGCACGACGGGGCGCGGAGTATAGAATTCGCCCGAATCGCCCGCTGCGTCGCGCATTTCTCGTAGCATCGACTCGTAAAGGGCCCCGAGTGTATGCAGCTCTTCACTGGCGGTAAAATGGAGACCCGCGACTTTATTCACTACATCACGCAACAGGTATCCACTCTTCATGCGATTGTCGACGCCTCTAAATACCGTTGCGACCACGTCGCGTCGTTCGTCTCCGTTTGCGCTTGTCAAGCCGCGGAGGTAGGCGAATAGCCCCAAGCCCCGCTGGCCGTCAGGGCGGACACATTCGTCCTGGTTGATGAATGTAAGTAGTTCGTCCCCCGTCACGCCGTGGGGGTTGGACGCCCAATCGCGCCAGCGATACGGTGCTTCGATTGCGGCGCGGAATCGCTTCCCTGCCAGTTTCGCTTCTTGCTCTCTCTGCAGTTCAAGATCGTCGAGAAACTTCAAAAACATGATCCATGTCAACAGCGGCAGTCGGTCGAGGTCGCCGTTCAGGCCCTTGTCTTTGCGCATGATGTCGCGTGCCGACTTCAGAAGGCTTGATAGGGTTTGGGCGGTTGTCGGGGGTGGGGTACTCTTGACGGTGGGCTTACGCGGCATACAAGCACCTTTGCAGCTCGGTTACGGCGTCGCGCAGCTGATCGGCTCCGCCGAAGATCTTGATGATGTCGCCCACTTGGCCATGTGCAGACAGCGGGGGGACATAGAGAACATCAGGTAATAGGAACTGGGCATCGCCGTGCAGGGCATACTTCTCCAGCAGTTCCTCTAGCACCTGCCGGGCTTCGGGAGCGAAACGCTCGAAGAAGTCCTTTCTCGCCTGCTTCAACTGCTGCGCGCGTTCGCGACGGGTTCGCAGCGGCGCGTTGAATGTCAGATGGCATAGTAAGTCAAAGGGGTCGGCGTCCGGTTGATTGGTGGCCTCAGCAAGGTCGGTGAAATCTATGCCACGTTCCTTGAGGAGGCGGATGATCTCCGCGCGCTGTTCAGGGTCGGCCCATCGCGCTCGGAGCTGTGGGGCGGTTGGGCAGATGGTTCGGACAGTTTCTGCAGCATACTCAGTATACCGGATGACACGCAGTTGTCTGCCGTCAGGATCGAGTTCGTATACAAGGTGAGCTGCAATTGCCACTTGCCCGCCGTCAAAATAGAACTTGCGGCGCGCGTCCGCGGGCGGTTCGATGACCCCAGGCTCTTTCGGGTCAGGGTAGTCCGGCTGGGCTTCCTCGCCCGCGACGATCGGTTCATTCACGCCCTCGAGATCCTCCATGGTCACGAGGGTTGGCTCGCCGTCGAAAGCTGGATCGGCAAACATGCGGGTCGCTGAGCCGGTGTAGTCGATGATGTTGAACCACAGCTTCCCGTAGTCGTCTCGGACGCGCGTGCCTCGGCCGATGATCTGCTTGAACTCGCTCATAGAGCCGATGACTCTGGCAAGGACGATGTTCTTGCAGGTCGGCACGTCCACGCCCGTAGTCAGGAGTTGCGACGTAGTTAGGATAGCGGGCACCTTCGTGTCCACATCCTGGAATCGGCTCAAATGCCCCTTGCCGATATCCCCCTCATCAGAGGTCACGCGGCAAACATAATCGGGGTGCAGGGACAAGAGATCGGGGCTCAGGCGTGAAAGCGCTCCCCGCATTTCGCTCGCGTGCTCTTGGTCAACGCAAAAGACAATCGTCTTTGCGTATCGATCCGTGCGGCGCAGGAACTCGGTAAGGTGGCGCGCGATGGCTTCGGTGCGGGCCCTGAGAGCGACGACGTGCTCAAAGTCCTTGGTCTGGTATTCGTCGTCGGGGATGGCGCGCCCATAGCGGTCCAAGTCGCCTTGGTTGGGGCGCCAGCCAGCAGCATCCCAGTCAGTGATGACCCGGTGAACGCGATACGGGGCGAGGTAGCCGTCTTCGATCCCCTGCTTCAGGCTGTACTGGTAGATGGGGTTGCCGAAATACTGGTACGTGTCACGCGTTTCCTCGCGCAGCGGCGTAGCGGTCATGCCCAGCTTCACGGCCGGTCCGAAGTGGTCGAGGATCACCCTCCAAGCACTGTCATTTCGGGCGCTCCCGCGATGACACTCATCGACGATGATCAGGTCGAAGAAGTCGGGCGGATAAGACCGGAACAAGCCGAGGCGTCGTTCGTCCTCGGCTAGAGCCTGGTAGATGGCGAAGTACATTTCCCGGCTCTGGACCACCTCGCCGGATTCGATCTTCTGTCGGGCATCGCCAAAGGCGGCAAAGATGCCGTCCTTCGGCTGATCGACCAGAATGTTGCGGTCGGCCAAATAGAGGATGCGCGGCTTCCGGTGCTCGCCGGTTCGGTTCCAGCGGGCAGACCAAAGTTTCCAGCAGATCTGGAACGCGACAGCAGTTTTGCCCGTCCCGGTGGCCATGGTGATGAGCAGACGGGGTTCGCCCTTCAGGATTGCCTCAACCGCGCGGTTGATGGCGATCTGCTGGTAATAGCGCTCGCCCTTGCCAGTCTGGAAGTTGGCCGGTGTGAGCAAGCGTTCGGCGGTCTGGTCGGCTGCCAGGCCCGCACCAGCCCTATATCGGCGCCAAAGCTCGTCAGGCCCGGGATACGCGTTCACATTGCGCTCTTGGCCTGTGAAGTAGTCGAACTCTATGATCTCGCTGCCGTTAGTCGCATAGGCGAATTTCAGGCCCAGCATTTCCGCGTAGTCCTTGGCCTGCTGAAGTCCGTCGGCGGCCGCCTTGTAGGATGGCTTAGCCTCGACCACGGCCAGGGGGAAGTCACGGGTGAAGCGCAGTAGGTAATCCACCCGCTTCGGGGGGCGCCGGACGAAGCCTGAGCCGACCGGGACGATCCGTCCGTCCGTAATCGACCGCTGCTCAGCAATCGAATGCGGATCGTCCTCCCAGCCAGCGGCTTGGAGCTTCGGGAGAACCAGGGTACGGCAGGTGTCGGCTTCGTTCATGGTGGCATCGGCTCGTTTGGCCATAGATCCACGAGCAGCCGGATCTAGATAACTGACTGGTCCAGCGCGAATTGAGAGGATATTGCATGCGCATCGCCTTGTCCAGTGCCCGATGCGTCGTGCCATTGTGGATCGCTGGGGGCCGTCCGTCATGCGGCGGGTGGCGCCTGAGCATACGACTGCCGTGTCAGCAGCGGTTGCAGCGGCGGCCGAACGCGTGGCGTTGACCGTATGCCTTTACTCGGGTATGGCGGGCATACCATCCCAATTGCGCCCTTCTAGTGCGCGGCCCGTTCTTTTCTTGTTGGGTCCGCCCCACTGCTTAAAGAAGAACGGAACATCAGATGCCAAGCACTGGTCACGTATGTCTTTCACCCACTCTGGGTCCATAGGCCTCGATCCGGGCCCGGACTCGCCACCAACAATTGCCCAGTGAATGCCGCTGAGCTCGATCGTGCCGAGCGGCCCCAGGAGCGGTTCGAAAGAGATGAACCGAACATGTGCCGGTGTCTGGCGAAGATGATCGATGCGATAGAGATACGACGACGTTTCCACGCTCACGCCCATCCATACATTGCGGGGCCAATCTATTGACTGTCCTAGAGTATCCAGTCGCTCAGCCCGCTTTGTAAGGATTTGAAAGGTGTGCCACGATGCGCTGCGCATCACGTCGAAGACGCGATGCACGAAGGAATCTGGAATTGCCTCGTGGAAGAGATCACTCATGGAATTGACGAAAATCACTTGAGGCTTTTTCCAGCTGAGCGGCAATCGAAGCGTGTGCTCGTGGAGAGAGACTTCAAATCCGCGTTCATAGTTAGGTTGGCCCATCGCCTGCAGTCGCTGTGCCATTCGTTCGGCATAGCAGTGTTTGCAGCCAGGGCTGACCTTCGTACAGCCAGTGACGGGATTCCAAGTGGATTCTGTCCACTCAATCTTCGATCTATTGGTTGCCACGGCCGAGCACCTCTATTGCGCGAGGATCTTTGTAGCCGTCCTTTGAAACGCGGAACTGCGTTCCGGCGACGGCGGGTGCTATGCGCGCTTCGCGCCGCAGCTCCCGGAGCACAGTTTTCGCTTCAGCGGGCGGAACGCCATTCTGAAGCGCGAATAGATATACGGCGCGGTCTGTCTTCAATTTAGCGGACAGCACTTCGTCTCGCAATCTTTGCCGAAATACATCGAGCTTACGCGGCCGATCCATGTCTGCAAAGAGCCTCGGTGCTTCGGCGCTTATGCCGTCGTGGTCGATGTCAAAGTTGGCCTCTCCTGAATTCGGCGCGATCTTCCAGCAAACTTGCAAGAACTTCTCGATGCCCAGCGGGTGACCGGAACCGAAAATCAGGCCGTAGAGATTGCTGCCCTTCTTGATGGAGAATGAGCCGATATAGTATTCGCTGGCCTGAGGAACGAGGGACTTGTAGTACTCGGCGACGGCTCGGTGGGTGTCCTCAAAGGTCGCAGCCCGAAGTGCTCTGTGTGGAATGACGATGCGGTTCTTGATGGCGGGGTGGTCCGCAAATCGCCGCAGGTGAGAGGATGAGATGAAGAACAGCAAGTCGGTCTTGCGCAGGCTGATGAGTGTATGGAACATGGCTTCGGTGATGAATGTCATCCCGAATTGGTCGAGGAACATCAAATTGGGGCCTGGAGTCATCAGGTCATGGTGTTTTGTGAACGCGGCACCCGCATCGAGGTTGTCGACCGACCATGAGCATGAGCCAGGCATCACCGTGGCTAGCAGTCGAGCTTCGAGCGCACGCGCCTTTCGCGCAGCGCGATCATTCAAAATAAGGCGGATTTTGACACCACTTGTTGCGATCTGCCGGGAGTAGTTTTGGATTTCTTCCAACGCGATTAGTGGGCTTCCCGGATTGCCAGCTTGATCGGTGCCGGGCCCGGCGAACAGGTCCACGATGTTTATCGTGGAGCCACGTGGAGAGCTGCTAATGAACACCGGCAGCCACGAGCGGAGGTACATCCGAAACAACTCTAGCTTAGTGTTCGTGCCCTCGTCGAAGTTGGTGCGGTGAAAATTGCCAGTACGAGCCACGCCGTGGAACCTCTGGGATCTTGCGGAGATGAGCCCAATATTGGATGATGAATTGACACTATCAGACCCGCCGCCTCGTGTCACCGCCTGATAGTTTGTTTTGCCGCAACGAGATATGATGTTTTTGGTTATCCGCTCCAGCATGTACTGTCTTTGCCGGCGTCTCTGGAAGAGTTCGATTGGCGTTCCGCTTGGGGAGCCAGCGCTTTTCCCAGGGCAGTCCAGTAGCGGCGGAGTCGACGGCGGGGTCGCTTTTCGGCGTTTTGCGTGCGCCTATAAGCGCATGGAAACAAACTGAAAGCGTTTCACG
>JAKLFY010000065.1 GCA_022710935.1 Verrucomicrobiota bacterium | reverse complement strand
CGATGCCAGACAGCGCTTCCAACTGTCCCGAGTCGTCACTCTGACCAGAAAACAGGAACTCATCCTCAAGACGATCGACCGGTCCCTCCTCAACTCCTAGTGTACAAAAACGAGGTGGAAGTCAGGCCATGAAGGCTGACGAACTGTGGGTGCAAGAAGGCATACTCAAGGTCGGCGGCGCTCGGGAATCGCTTCAGCCGCTCAACGCTTATGACTACTGCTTGGTCGAGGTTCAGGGAGCGGACGTCCGCAACGACTACACGAATCTGGCGTTTCACGAAAAATGGAAGCAGGTTCGAGAGAGGATCAGCCGGGGCGAGGACGCTCTGGCACACACGCTGTTCATCGAGTGCTGCCAGCAGATCGCCAACTCGCCGGACCTAACACCGGCGAATGCCGAAGCCCTGATCCAGGCTTATCAGGCCAACTATGCAAAGGAAGTCGAGTTCTACGGCAAGTTGCGCGCGCCGCAGTCAGAGCGGGCACCCACGGTTTATCGCGATGCTGCGGGAGGAATGCTCGCACCGCAACAGAGCGTCATGAGGACCGCTCAACTGGCCTTGGCGGCAGGGGTGGAGGAGAAGGCGCTCCAGGGCCTAGTGGATCTGAGCGAGAACTGGAACGACGTGCCGCTTCTCGAATCGCACGAGACGGAACTCACCGATGACTTTCTCAACAAGCAGTTGGCGAAGATCCGACATTACACAAAAGAGCGGGCGCCTGATCCCAAAGGCCTCGCGAACGCGCTTGCGATTGCGTCGGTGACGGCCTCCTGACTGGCAAATCTGCCCGTCAGCGCTCTGCGTCCTCCCGCAACGGCAAGGCACCATGCCCCTTGCGCCAATCGTGAGAATCCACAGCGTTTCGCCGATCTGGGCGGAACCCCGGGGGGAGCATTGCACCGTCACGAGCCGTTCGCATCCTTTTCGCGTTACGGCGTCGTCTCAGCGCTCTGTCGGGCGGCTTGAAGATCCTCGATCTTCTTCTCGAGGCGGGGTCTGAGGATCGGGAGGTCGGTGATCAGGCGGCGGGTGAGTCCGAGGGCCACATCCCATTTCTTGAGGCTTTCGGCCAGCTCGGCGGCGCTGAGGCCGGCGCGCTTGAGCCAGTACGGATCGGGCTGCTCGTCGGGCCGGAGGTTCTTGGCGTAGAGGACGCGCAAGTAATGATCGAGCGCCTGCTCGGAGAGGGCGGCGCGCTCGGGGGGCGGCTTGAGCTGGGCCTGCTTTTCGAGGACGACGCCGAGTTTCCACTCGGCCTGGCTCCGCAGGGAGGCGTCGGCGGGCGATTCGAGCACCCGTCGAAAGGCATTGGCGGCGCTGTCGTAGCGTTTGGGATCGAGAGTGGCGAGTTGGAAGTGGCACTCGCCGATCCGGCCCCAGGCGAGCGGGGCGAATTCGTTGGTCGGAAACCGCTCGGTGATTTTGGAGAAGGCGTTGATGGCCTCGCCAAAGCGCGCCAGGCTGTTGGTCTCGGCTTCAGTCGGTTCCAGGACGAAGGTGTCGCCGCGGAACAAATAAGCCTCCGCCACGATCGGAATGGGGATGGGCGAGTTGGCCACGTGGAGCGGTCCGTTGGTGATCAGCCAATCGAAGTGGTCTCGGGCGCTGCGGTAGCTCTGACGGGCCACGGCGGCGCGTCCGGCCATCAACCGGGCGCGGTAGGTGAGTTCGCCCCAGAGCAGATTCGTGTTCTGGATTAGCGAGCGATCCAGAAAATGCAGCTCCGCCCCCGCGTAATCACCCTGCCCGAAGGCATATTCGCCGACCAGATACTGCGCGAGCGGGGCGTTGGTGTGATAGGGATAGAGGCGGACGAAATTCGTCAGAAGCGCCAGCGCGTTGGTGTCGGGTTGGGCGCGATAGGCGACGCGCGCCAGGTCGAACGTGGCCTGGGCAATCATGTTGGTGGAGACGGCGGGGTTGTTGCTGTGGGCGCCCAGCCAGGCCGCATACGCCCCATGAGCGGCGTCCCATCCCCGCTCGAGTTCGAATGTCTCGGCGAGGGCCAGACGGATTTCCGGAAGGCGCGCCGAGTTTGTGTAACGCCGCAGGAATTCATCGTAGAGCGTCCGAGCGGCCTGGGGCTGGCCGAACTGTGCGAGGGCCTGGCCCACCAACAGAGTCGGACGATCGGCGAGCTGTCCGGTCGGATCCGCGCGCAACAGGTGGTTCAGAGCGGTCGAGGCGTTGGCCAGATCGCCGGCCTCGACGCCTGCGCGGACGATTTGGGCCAGGGCCTCCGCTGTCAAATCGTTGGTCGCACCTGGAGTTGCCGGCGCGTTGGTGGCAACGATCCAGTAGTTGGATATCGCTCCGGAGATGTCGGACAGCCGAAGCTGACAATCGGCCCACTTGAACCGCGCAATGGTCTGGTCAGCCGACGAAGGCAAGTGCGCCGCGGCTTCCCGGAACGCCTTGAGGCCTTCAGCCAGGCTCGCCGGGCCTTCTTCCCAACAGCACCATCCCCGATTGAGCTGGGCGCGGCCCAACAGCGGACCCGCGGGACGATTGGTCGCCACCCAGTCGAATTGGGCACGGGCCTGTCCCAAGAGGTTCGTGGCAAGCGCCAGGTTCGCCGAAGCCCCGGGCGCCGCGGCCGTCCTGGCCCCATAGTACTGCTTGAGTTTGAGTTCGCCCAGCGTCAGGCGGACCGGGGCGAGGGCTGCATTGTTGGGGTGCGCCGCGAGCACAGCCTCGAACCGCTGAACCGGGGTCGCAACATCCGGCGCCCGCAGGCTCAGGGCAACGTAGCGCGCGATGGCCTGTTCGAGTTGCGGGCCGGCAGGGCTTTCGGCCAGAATGCGCTCGTAGGTCTGCAGCGCCGGATCTGTCTGACCCATTCGGTCGAGCAGGTCGGCCTCGATGAGCAGCGCCGCTGCGCGTCGCTCGGGCGGAATGGACGCGGGGATCGATGCCGTGAGGTTGGTCGAGAGGGGGTAGGCCTCCTGGATCTTGCCCGCTCCAACCTTGACTCGGGCCATGAGAAATCCGCGCTCCCAGCCGAGTTCGGGCGGCAGGGGGCGGTCGCCGATGGCCGCGAGCGCTTCCTCGGCCCCCTGGAGATCGCCCCGGCTGCTGAGGATCTCGGCAAGCAGCAGGCGCCCCCGCACGGCAAATTCATCCTCGGGATGCGCATTGGCCGTCCGCACGAAGGCGCCCGTGGGGTCCCGCAGCAAGGCCACCGCTCGATCGGTTTCGCCCAGAGTGGAACGGAAGTAAGCCTCGCGGTAGGCGGCGTTCAGGGACCGCGGCGATTGAGGGAATGTGGCCGTCAGATGGGCGAAGGCGTCGGCCGCGGGGCCGGGCTGTCCTTTTTGGACAAGCGTCTCGGCGCGCCAGAACGCGAACTCATCGGCCCGCGGCCCGGCGGCCGGGGCGCGCTCGGTCAGGAGGGCGAGGGCGTCGTCGAACTGGTTGCGCTTGAGTTTGGCCTGGACCTGGACGACGACGACATCGGCGAGTCGTTCCGAGTTCGGGTAGGCGGCTGCGAACTTGGCGCATTCCCGATCCGCGAGTTCGAAAAGGCCGTCCTGGAACATCTTGATCGCCACTTCGTACGCCCGATCCTCATCCGAACTCGCGGCGCGCCCGCGCGGCCCTCCCAGCGCCAAGCCTGCGATCAGCGCGATGCCCAAAATGATCCGGAACGTATGGCCAATGACGAGCATGACTCGATTTTTTCAAACCCCCCGGCTTAGGGGGGCAAGTTCGGCCTCATTGTCGGCGCTCGGCGCCCCATTTCAAGGATTCTGTACAGGGACAGACATCGGTGCAGACGCCGGGTCAGGCGACCCGGCCTACAAGCTGATGACACCCATTGTAGGCCGCGTGCCCCCACGCGGAGGAACTTCCGACGCTGTGCATGTGCGCCCTGGCCTGGCCGCCCCGCTCAGCGCGCGAGGGTTCGGCGCAGGGAACGTCCGGTATGGCTCGCCGGATTGGCGCTGATTTGATCCGGCGTGCCGGCGGCGACCACCTCGCCCCCGCCGGCCCCGCCCTCGGGCCCGAGGTCGATGATCCAGTCTGCGCATTTGATGACGTCGAGATGGTGCTCGATGACGATCAGGGTATTGCCGGCGTCGCGCAGTCTGACCAGGACCTCGAGCAACTTGGCGATGTCGTGGAAGTGGAGGCCGGTGGTCGGTTCGTCGAGCAGGTAGAGGGTATGCCCCAACGACCGCCCGCTCAGCTCGGTCGCCAACTTGAGCCGTTGCGCTTCGCCGCCGCTGAGGGTGGTGGCGGCCTGGCCCAGGCGCAGGTAACCCAGGCCGACCTCAGCCAGAGTGACACAGGCATCATCGATGCCGGGCAGCGCGCGGAAGAACGGAACCGCCTCATCGACCGTCAGATCGAGCACGTCAGCGATGTTGAGCCCCTTGTACGTGATCTCGAGAGTCTCGCGGTTGTACCGCCGCCCGCCGCACGCCTCGCATGGAACATAGACCGGCGGCAGGAAGTTCATCTCGATCTTGAGAACCCCGTCTCCACGGCATTTCTCGCAACGCCCGCCCCGGACGTTGAAGCTGAATCGCCCCGAGGAGTAGCCGCGGATCTTGGCCGCCGGCAGCCGCGCGAACAGGTCCCGGATCTGGTTGAAGACGCCCGTGTAGGTGGCGGGGTTGCTCCGCGGGGTGCGCCCGATCGGTGTCTGGTCGATCACGACCATCTTGCTCAGGTTCTCGATGCCTTCGATGCCGGTGTGCAGGCCCGGCCGCTCGCTGGCGCCGGTCAAACGCCGGGCCAGGGCGCGCCGCAGGATGTCGTCCACCAGCGTGCTCTTGCCCGACCCGCTCACGCCGGTCACGCATGTCAGCGTCCCAAGCGGGAACCGGACGTCGATGTTCTTCAGATTGTTCTCCCGCGCCCCCACAACCCTCAGCCAGCCTTTGTCGCCCACCGGCTTTCCGCGCCGACGGGGGATCGGGATCGCCAGGTCGCCCTTGAGATAACGTCCGGTCAGCGACTGGGGATTGGCCATCACCTCGGCCACCGTCCCGCAAGCGACCAGCTCACCGCCCCGCACCCCGGCCCCGGGCCCCAGATCGATCAGGTAATCGGCGCGGCGGATGGTCTCCTCGTCGTGCTCGACCACGAGGACGGAGTTGCCCAGGTCGCGCAGGCCTTCGAGTGTGTGCAGCAGACGGTCGTTGTCGCGCTGGTGCAGCCCGATGCTCGGCTCATCCAGGATGTAGAGCACGCCAACCAGGCCCGCGCCGATCTGCGTGGCCAACCGAATCCGCTGGGCCTCTCCGCCGCTCAGGCTGCCGCTCTCGCGGTCGAGAGTGAGGTACCCCAGGCCCACGTTTTTCAGGAAACCCAACCGCGCCCGCAGCTCCTTGACGATCTCGCCGGCCACCTTCCGCTGGAATTCCGTCAGCTTCAAATCCCCCAGGAATCGGTCCGCCTCCTCGACCGAGAGGCGACACACATCCATGATCGAAAGGCCGGGAATCGACGGGCCAGTCGCCGGGCCGGAGGCCGCCGATCCCGTTGCCTCGGGCGCTCGGGGCGCCATCGCACCCGCCTGGCTGGTGCCGTCCGCCGCCTCCAATGTCACGGCGAGGATTTCCGGCTTCAGGCGGCGCCCGCCGCAGGCGTCGCACGTCTGATGGCTCATGAAGGCCTTGAGCCGGTTGCGCGTGAACTCGCTCTCGCTCTCGCGATAGAGCCGCTCGAGGTTGGGGAGCACTCCTTCAAAGGGCCGGCTCAGTTTGCTCATCTTGCCCGCGCGCCAGAACGTGAATTCGATGGGGGTCTCGCCCGATCCGTGGAGCAGAACCCGCTTGAACGCCTCGGGCAGGTTCTCGAACGGAGTCTCCAGGCTCACGCCGTGGTGGGCTGCCAGCCCCTTGAGCAGGCTCTTGTAGTACGTGATCATCCGCTTGCCGCCGCGCCGCCAGGCCGACACAGCCCCCTGGGCGAGCGATTTCCCGGGATCGGGAATCACCAGGTGGTCGTCAAATACGGGCTTCTTCCCCAGCCCGTGACAGACCGCGCACGCGCCAAACGGGGCGTTGAACGAGAAATGCTTCGCCGTCGGGGTGTCATAGCTCAGGCCCGTGGCTGGACTGTACATCCGGCTCGAATGCAAGCTCTCCGTCCAGCCCGCGGACGCGTCGGCCCCGGGCGGTTGCTCGAGCGCCAGAACGCGCCCCTGACCCCATTTCAAGGCTGTCTCGACGGAATCGGCCAGTCGGGTCCGGACCGCGGCGTCGATCACCAATCGATCGACCACCACCTCGATTGTGTGTTTTTTCTTGGGATCGAGCCTGGCCCGCACGTTGCCCCCCAGCTCGTACATCTCGCCATCGAGGCGCGCCCGGACGAATCCCTGGCGGGTCAGGCGTTCGAGGACGTCGCGGAATTCGCCGCGCTGGTCGCGCACGACGGGAGCCAGGAGCATGACTCGGGTGCGAGGCGGCAACGCGGCGATTCTATCCACGATCTCGGTTGCCGTCTGCGAGGCGATGGGGAGGCCGGTGACGGGGCAGTGCGGCTGGCCGACGTGGGCGTAGAGGAGGCGGAGGTAGTCGTAGATCTCGGTCGTCGTCGCGATGAGCGAGCGGGGATTGGCCCCGGCGGTCCGCTGTTCGATGGCAATCGCGGGCGAAAGGCCCTCGATGAAGTCCACATCCGGCTTCTCGATCAGATCCAGGAACTGGCGGGCGTACGCGGAGAGCGACTCCATGTACTTGCGCTGTCCCTCGGCGAAGAGGGTGTCGAAGGCGAGCGACGACTTGCCCGAGCCGCTCGGCCCCGTGATCACCACCAGCCGCTCGCGGGGGATTTCGAGCGAGAGGTTCTTGAGATTGTGGACGCGCGCGCCGCCGATCCGGATGAATTCCTTAGCCATGCTGGCAAATCCTGCAAACCAATCGTCCGCCTGGAATTCTTGAAACCCAAGAACTCGGCGCGATCAGCCTGACTGTCGCACCTCTCATTTGCGCCTTTCAAGGATTCTATTGGCCAGCCCGGGAGCGTTGACACCGCGCCCCAAAAACCGGATAAACATCCGCATGACAAATCCATGGTCGATGCCCCGTCGGGCTTTCCTCAAACGCGCCGGGACCGTGTCGCTCGGCGCCACCACGCTCGTCGCCGCCCCCAGCCTTTTCCTCAATCGCACGCGCGCACAGACCGGGGCGCCGCCCAGCGAAGCCATCCGCGTCGGAATCATCGCCGTCGGCGGGCAAGGCCGCAGCAACATGATGGCGCCCACCATGGTTAAACATGTGGTCGCCGTCTGCGATGTCGATACGAGTCACGTGGCGCAGGCCCAAAAACAGCTCAAGGAAAAGACCGGCATCGAGGCCAAGGGGTATGGGGACTACAGGGCCCTGCTCGAGAACAAGGACATCGACGCGGTCCTCATCGCCACGCCCGATCACTGGCACACCCTCCCCGCAATCCACGCCTGCCAGGCCGGCAAGGACGTCTACGTCGAGAAGCCGCTGACCCTGACCATCCACGAAGGCTGGGCCATGGTCAAAGCCGCCCGCTACTACAACCGGATCGTCCAGACCGGCAGCCAGCAGCGCTCCTGGCGGGACGAGAAATTCCGCCGCGCCTGCGAGTACGTGCGGTCCGGACGCATCGGCGACATCAAAGCCGTGCGCGTCGGCCTGCCGGGCGTGAATTGGACCAAGGAACCGCTGGTGCCCGACAGCGCGCCGCCGGCCGAACTCGACTACGACATGTGGCTGGGGCCGGCGCCGGAGCGTCCCTACAACAAGCACCGCGTCCATTACTACTTCCGCTTTTTCTGGGATTACTCGGGCGGGCAGATGACCAACTGGGGGGCTCATCACCTCGACATCACGCAGTGGGCCCTCAACATGGACGAGAGCGGCCCGGTCGCGGTCAGCGCGCGCGCCGAGTACGACCCGCAGAAGCGATACGAAGTGCCGGGCTGGTTCGAAATCACCTACACGTACGCCAACGGAGTCACGGTCATCTGCGGCCAGAGCCACCGCATCGGCACCACGTTCGAAGGCCAGGACGGCATCATCTATGTCGACCGCGGCAAGCTCGAATCCTCGGTCAAAGGCGCCATCGAGGAACCGCTCGGGCAGGACGAAGTCCAGCTCACCGTCAGCCGCGACCATCACCAGAACTGGTTCGATTCCATCAAGAGCCGCAAGCCCCCCATCTGCGATGTCGCCATCGGCCATCGCTCGGCCACCGTGTGTCACCTGGGCAACATCGCCGTCCAGACCGGCAAGCCCCTCAAGTGGGATCCGGCCAAAGAGCAGATCGTCGGCGACCCCGTCCAGGTCAAGCAATACGGCTACGAATACCGCAAACCGTGGGAACTGCCCAAGATCGGATGATACTGCCGCGCAGCGTCCGAAATCCCGCCGCGTGAGGGCGCGCGGCCTGCAAATCCATCGAGGCCGGGCCCTGCGACCCGGCGTCGAGACCTTGTGACAGTCTGTAGAACGATGAAGACTCGATTCGTCCTATCCTGCTCGGTCGCCGCCGTCATCGGTGTCCTCGGCGCCGCCCCAGTTCAAGGGGAGGCCCTGCTCCAGCAAACGGACGTTTTCGTCTCGGGCAGCGATGGGTACTTCGGATATCGCATTCCCGCGATCGAGACGGCCCCGGACGGCACGCTGCTGGCTTTGGCCGAGGCCCGCAAACACAACCTGGGCGACCCGGGCTATGAAGGCAACGACATCGATCTGGTCTGCCGGCGGAGCACCGACGCCGGCGTGACCTGGTCGCCCATGAAGATCATCGAAGATCCCGGCGATCGCTGGTCAGCCGCCAACCCGGCGACCCTGGTCGACAGGCAGACCAAACAGGTCTGGCTCTTCTACCTCCGGTGTAAGCCGGGTCGAAACACCTCGACGGCGCGTCCGGGAACCGACGACAGCCAGATCCTGGCGCGCACCAGCGGCGACAACGGCGCCTCCTGGTCCGAACCGATCGACCTCACACGCGTGACGCGCGACCTGGCCGATCCCAAGTGGCGGTGCAGCGTCGTGGGGCCGGGCGGCGGCATCCAGACCCGCGATGGGCGGCTCGTTGTGCCGGTGTGGATGTTCGAGCCATGGGGAGTTTTTGCCGTCTTCAGCACCGACCACGGTCGCACCTGGCAACGAGGCCGGAGGGTGCCGGGCGTCTCAGGCGACGAGTGCCAGCTCGTCGAGCTGCGCGACGGACGCCTGATGATCGACATCCGACAGCAATCCGGCCCCCACCGCTGGCTGTCAACCAGCGGGGACGGAGGGCAGACTTGGTCTCCAGTCCGCCCCGGTGAGAAGGTGACACCGGTCTGTTGCGCCATCGAGCGTTACCAGGCGTCGGTCGATCGAGAGGGTGGCGACTGGATCCTGTGGACCGGCCCGAAAGGCCCCGACCGGTCGAATCTCGTTGTTCGGATCAGTCGGGATGAGGGGCTGACCTTTTCGCGGGAACGGGACGTCGCACCCGGGCTGGCGGCGTACTCCGATCTCGCGGTCCTCCGGGATGGGACCGTCGGCGTTCTGTGGGAACGGGGCGCCGAGCGGGGATACCAGTTCATCACCTTCACGCGGTTCAATCGGGATTGGCTGGCCAACGCGACCTTGGAGCAGGATCAGCGCCCATGAGCACCCCCGTCACGGAATTCCGACGCAACGCACTGGCTGCCATGGTCGACCGGGCCGTCAGTTCGACACCCGTCATCGATATCCACACGCATCTGTACGATCCCTTGCTGGGCGGGCTGCTCCTGTGGGGGATCGACGAACTGCTCGTCTACCATTACCTGATGGCGGAAGCCAACCGCCGCCAGGAACTCCTGCCCGAGAGCTTCCTGACCCTGCGCAAAAGCCGCCAGGCCGAGATCATCTGGAACGCCCTGTTCATCCAACATTCGCCCCTCTCCGAAGCCTGCCGCGGCGTCCTGACGACGCTCCATCGGCTCGGATTGGATGTGAAGCGGCGCGACCTGCCCGCGCTGCGCGATTGGTTCGCGCAATGGAATGCCGAAACCTACGTCACGCGCTGCATGGAACTCGCCAACGTCAAGTCGATCTACATGACAAACTCGCCCTTCGACGACGAAGAGCGGGCCGCCTGGCAGAAGGGCTTCCTGCGCGATGAACGGTTCGTCGCGGCGCTCCGGGTCGATCCCATCCTGGTCGATTGGCCCCGGGCCGCCGTCCGCCTCGCCGAGTGGGGCTACGAGGTGGGCGAAGGCCTCTCGACCCACACGCTCAACGAAGTCCGCCGCTTCCTTGCGGATTGGACCCTGCGGATGGAGGCGCGCTACCTGATGGTTTCCCTGCCGCCGGAGTTCTCCTGCGGCGGCGAAAACGAGTGCGCTCAGTTGATGAAAGGAGCCGTCCTGCCCCATTGCATCGAGTTCGGGCAGCCGTTCGCGTTGATGATGGGCGTGCGGCGCGCGGTCAATCCGCGGCTCGGCCTTGCCGGAGACGGACTCGGGCGCAGCGACCTCGGGACGTTGGCCCACCTCTGCGCCGCCTACCCGGAAAACCGGTTCCTCGTCACCGTGCTGTCACGCGAGAACCAGCACGAGTTGTGTGTCCTGGCCCGCAAGTTCGCCAACCTGCATCCCTTTGGCTGCTGGTGGTTCAACAACGTCCCCTACCTGATCGACGAGACGCTTCGGCTCCGGCTCGAATTGCTCGGGACAAGCTTCACCGCCCAGCACTCCGACGCGCGGGTGCTCGACCAGATCATCTACAAGTGGGACCATACCCGGCGCAGCCTATCGAGTGCCCTGACCGACAAGTACGCCGACCTGGCCCTCACAGGCTGGGAACCAACAGCGGCGGAGGTCGAACGCGACGTTCACGGTCTCCTGGGCGGCGCCTTCGAACAGTTCTGCAAGATGTAGCCCGATGCCAGCCACACCTGCCCCGTCTGCGGGTACCCGAGCCTTGCCGAACCGCCTCGAGGCAAGAGCGGCGGCGGTTCGTACGACGTCTGTATCCGTCCCTTTTTTCGTGCTGTTCATCGCCAAGCGCCCGTTCTACACTGCGCGCCAATCGACTGAGTGATCGCACATCAGAAACACACGACTATGGCCAATTCTCTCAACCGACGCCGCTTCATTCAGGTCTCCGCACTCGGCGCCGCCGCGTTGCCCGCTGTGTCACAGGCCCAACAGGATCCCGCCCCGGCGGCGTCCGCCTCCCAAGCCGGCCCGCTCGCGTCTCCGAAGAACACGCTGCCGACCGGTCGGATCGGCGACGTCGCCTACAGCCGGCTGATGCTTGGAGGGAACCTGCTTAGCGGCTATGCCCATTCACGCGATCTCGCGTACGTGGCCGAGTTGATGCGGCGTTACAACACCGACGCCAAGATTCTCGAGACCCTCGAACTGGCCGAATCGCACGGAATCAACGTGATCAATAGCTGGGTCCGCGACGGCATCAGCCAGTTGCAGGCGCATTGGAAACGCGGCGGCAAGATGAAGTGGATCGCCCAGGCGCGCGTGAACCCCAACGGCGATCTCGATCAGTTCAAGCAGGCGGCCGACCAGGGCGCCTCGGCCATTCACATCACCGGCGACGGCGCCGATGCGCTCGTCCAGCAGGGGAAGATGGACACCCTGGTCCGGATTCTCGATCTGGTGCGCGGCTACAAGCTCAGCGCGGGCATCGGCGCGCACGGGTTGCGCACGATCATCGAGTGCGAGAAGGCCAAGATCAACCCCGATTTCTACGTCAAGACCCTCCACACGCACGATTACCACACCGCGCCCAAGCCGGGCGAGACGGACGATCTGGGACGCTACGACAACTCCTGGTGCAGCAATCCCGAAGAAGTCGTCGATGCCATGTTCAACGTCACCAAGCCCTGGATCGCCTTCAAAGTGCTGGCCGCCGGCGCCATCCCGCCACAGCGCGGCTTCCGGTACGCCTTCGAGAACGGCGCCGATTTCGTCCTCGCGGGCATGTTCGACTGGCAGGTCGCGGAGGATGTGCAGATCACCAAGCAGGTCCTGACCGGTCTGCAGCGCCTTCGCCCCTGGAGAAGTTAGCGGAGCGACGAGTGACACGCGGCCTCGACGCTGAGCCGAATAGGGCCGACTGCCACAAAGAACACCGGCCCAGTGACTTGGGCAACCACGACGGTGCTGCTCCGCAGAACAACGCCGGAGATCCCCTTAGGTCGACGCGTATGCGCGGCCGCGGAATCGCCCCTCCGAGTATGGTTCGTGAACCTGATGCCTTCTTAAAACAGAACCTTCACTTCACATGAACCGTGGATCCGTAGTCGTCCCGCATCGCGGGATGAGTCTGCGTCATCTCGATCCGTCAAAGGCAGGAATGAGCGCCGACTCACGTCGGCGGCTACAGACCGGTTCATGGTCTCCGTGCGCATTAACCTGTTGAATGCCAACGCTCTCATGAACCGCAACAGACGTCCCTCGCCTTTTTTCCTTCTCCTTGTCTGGCTGGCATGGGCTGCCCCGGCCCGAATCGTGAGTTCGGAGGTTATGCCCCCGCCGTCCGACCCGGCAGGTCTGCAGGCGCGGTTCGCGGCGCACGTCAGCCAGGACCGCTTTCGCCACGCGCATTGGGGCGTGCGGATCGTCTCGATCGACACCGGCCAACCGGTGTTCGAGCACAACGCCGATGATCTGCTGATTCCCGCGTCGAACACCAAGCTGTTCACCGGCGCGTTGGCCCTGGATCGACTCGGACCCGAGTTCCGCATTCGCACTTCGGTCTGCAGCCAGGAGCGTCCGACTCGACGCGGAACGCTCAGGGGCGACTTGATCCTCTACGGTCGGGGTGATCCGACATTCGCCGCCCGGTTCCACGGAGGGCGGCTCGATCGGGCGCTCGAGCCTCTGCTCGGGGTGGTCGCCGCGACCGGCATCAAGCGCATAAGTGGCGACCTCGTGGTCGATGCCAGCTACTTCGCCAGCCCGGCGCTCGGGTCGGGATGGGACTGGGACGACCTCCAGTACGCCTACGGGGCCGAGGTGTCAGCGCTCACGATCAATGACAACACCGTCGATGTCGTGGTCAAGCCGGCCGAGGCGCCGGGACGCCCGGCGTCGGTTCAACTCGTGCCCGGGTCCGGCTTCATCCCCGTCGACAACCGATGTGTCACGGCGCCGACTGGCGTCCGGCGCGCCGTTCAGGTCGAGAGACCTCTGAGCCACAACCTGATCGTCGTGACCGGCCGCATCCCCGTCGGCGACACGGGGATCACGGAAACGGTTTCGGTGCATGCGCCCGCGGCGTGGTTCGGCCATCTGTTCAAGGCAGCCCTCGAACAGCGCGGCATGCGCGTGGCCGGCAACGTCCGCATGACCGATCCAGCCGGCGCATCTGCCGATCCGGCGTCTGGAGCCAGTCGGGTGGAATTGGGGGCCGTGGAATCGCCTCCCCTCCGCGACCTGGTGGCGCGAATGATGAAGCCGTCGCAGAATCTCTACGCCCAGTTGCTCCTCCTGCAAGTCGGCGCTGCCGAACTGGCGGCTTCGAGTCAGACCAACGCCACCCGGAGCGCCTGGCCGCCCGCGGGCGTGTTCCCGCACACGGCTGAAGCGGCTGGGATCAGGGCGCTCGAAGCCTTCCTGGGCCGCGCAGGCATTTCCGCCGATGAGGTGCTGTTCGAGGAGGGCTCCGGCTTGAGCCGCCGCCATTTGGTGACGCCTGCCGCCATCGTCCAGTTGCTCCGGTTCATGGACCGGCATCCTCAGGCGGCGGTGTTCCGTGACGCACTGCCCGTGGCGGGTGTCGACGGCACATTGCGGAGTCGGATGCTCGAGACGCCCGCGGCGGGCAACGCCCGGGCCAAGACCGGCACATTGCGGTACGTCAACGCCCTGTCCGGCTACGTCACATCCAAGGCCGGCGAGCGATTCGCCTTCGCCCTGCTCCTCAACAATTTCCGGAACCCCGACTCGAGCCGATCCCCGCGCGCTGATCTGGACGAATTCGTGACGACGCTCGCCGCTCTGGAATGGCGGACGGATCGCCAATGAGCGAGGTCAAGAGGCGATCATCCCCGTTTTGCGGGCGTAGTTGAACAGGCCGCCGGCGTCCACCACCGGACGCACATCGCCCAACGGTTTGAGCCGGAAAACTCGCCCGCCCGCCGCGCATGTCACCGTCCCCGCATCGAGATCGACCGCCGCCACATCGCCGGTCTTGAGGACTTCGCAGAGTCGCTCCGCGCATTCGCACGGATACAGCTCACCCGTGGCCACCGAGTTGCGAAAGAAGATGCGGGCGAAGCTCTCCGCCACCACGATCCGGCACCCGGCGGACCCGAGGGCAATCGGAGCATGCTCGCGCGAGCTGCCGCAGCCGAAGTTGCGCCCGGCCACGATGATCGGATACTCCGCATCGAGCCGTCCGGGAGAGACGAATCGGATCGGATAAAGCGAGTCGGGAAGGCCGCACAGAGCATACGAACCGAGTTTTTCGTACTCTTCGGCAATCGTCGGCACCAGATTCAAATACTGAGCCGGAATGATCTGGTCGGTGTCGATGTTGTCGCGCACCACATAGACGGGACCGGTGACACTTTGCATGGGCCGGACGATGCTGGATTCGCGCGGCGGATTCAAGCTTGGCGAGGCTCCGTCTCAGACGCGGGCGCCACGCGCCGTTGATGTTGCACGGGCAAAAACCTCACGAGCGTAAAGAGCGAGCGAAAAGAGTTGTCGGGGCGCGTGGCTTGCGGCATGAAGCGCTCCATGCTCTATCTCTATGCGGGTTTGATCGGACTGATCGGCGGCGTGACCAGCGGGTTATTCGGCGTGGGCGGCGGGGTCGTGATGGTGCCCGCCATGATGCTCCTGCTCAAACTCGATATCAAATCCGCAATCGGCACCTCCTTGGCGGTCATTGTGCCCACGGCGCTGATCGGGACTTTCAAGCACCATGGGCTGGGGCATGTCGACTGGCGCCTGGCTTTGGCCCTGGCGCCCACGGCCCTGCTGGGCGGATTCTTCGGATCCTGGCTCACGAAGTTCATCGCCTCGGCCGATCTCAAGCGCGCCTTCGGCGGCTTCCTCATCCTTGTCGGCGCCCGACTCCTCCTGTTCAAATGAGAGAGGCTCATTGGATCCGGTGACCGTCGGCATCTCTTCGGTCGCCGTGCCTGAACTGCGTCTGCCGACCCGCGTCGGGATTTTCAAACACATCACCGGTTGATGACTGAGAGCACGACGTAGTTGCGCTTGCCTTTGCGGAGCAGGAGGTGTTTGCCAAAGAGGAGATCGCCGGCGGTCAGGGCCCGGGTTGCGCCGGCTTCGCGGACATTGTTGATGTAGATGCCGCCTCCGTCGAGGTCCTTGCGGGCCTGCCCTTTGCTGGGGCAGAGGCCGGCGTGGACCAAGGCCTCGACCAGCGGCAGGCCCGGCCCGGCGAGGCGTGACGCCTGGATGGTTTGGGTGGGCACTTCGCCGACGATCTCGTTGAAAGTCGACTCGGACACACCCTCGAGATCGCCGCCGAACAGGATTTCGCTGGCGCGCTGGGCTTCCTGCGTTGCGGTCGGGCCGTGGATCATGTCCGTGACGGCCTTGGCGAGGGCGCGGTGGGCCATGCGCGCTTCCGGCTTTTCGAGGTGTTGTCGATCGAGGTCATTGATTTCCTCGTGGCTCAGGAACGTGAAGTACTTGAGGTAGCGGATGACATCCCGATCGTCCGTGCGAATCCAAAACTGGTAGAATCGGTAGGCGCTGGTGCGTTTGGGATCGAGCCAGACGGCGCCGGCGACCGTCTTGCCGAACTTGGATCCGTCGGCGTTTGTGATGAGCGGGAGGGTGAGGCCGAAGGCGGATCGCGCGAGCTTCTTCCGGATGAGGTCGGTGCCGGCGGTGATATTGCCCCATTGATCGCTGCCGCCGATTTGGAGTTCGCATGTGCGCTCTTTGCAGAGGTGATAGAAGTCGAATGCCTGGAGGAGCATGTAGCTGAACTCGGTGTAGCTGATGCCGCACTCGCGGTCTTCCATGCGTGCGCGGACGCTCTCCTTGCTGACCATCATATTGATCGAAAAGTGCTTCCCGACCTCGCGCAGGAAATCGAGGTAGCTGACCGGCGCAGTCCAGTCATTGTTGTCGAGGAGTCGCGCGGGGTTGACCGGGGAATCGAAATCGAGCAGGCGGCGGAGCTGTTGTTTGACGCAGGCGATATTGCGTGCGAGGACGTCGGCGTTGAGCAATTGGCGTTCTTGCGTGCGGCCGCTGGGATCGCCGATGGACCCTGTGGCGCCGCCGGCGAGAGCGATCGGGTGATGGCCGAAGATCTGGAACCGGCGCAAGGCAATCAGAGGCACGAGGTTGCCCGCATGGAGGCTGTCGGCGGTCGGGTCGAAACCGCAATACAACACAATCGGGCCGGACGCGAGCCGCTTTGACAGTTCGGCCTCGTCGGTGCAGTCCGCCCACAGACCCCGCCACTTGAGATCATCCAGAATGTTCATCGGCTTGAGTTAACCCAGCCCGATGGGAACCGGACAAGGGGAAAAAGCGGTCCGCTGCACCTTGGGGCGTCGGCGCGAGTTGTGGGGAGCCTGCGACGCGGCGGGGTGTCCGCTGCGGAACCCCTGGGGTGCAAGGGTGTGACGCCGTTCTTGGCGCTCGACATTGTTGGCGGGGCGGTGCGAATGTGGCGTCGTTTCTTGCTGAACAGCGGGGGCCACCCGGTCAGCGAAATCGGAATTGTCATTCAGAGCGAGCC
This sequence comes from Verrucomicrobiota bacterium, assembly GCA_022710935.1. GTDB lineage: Bacteria > Verrucomicrobiota > Verrucomicrobiia > Limisphaerales > J093 > MWFF01. The sequence continues at coordinate 18,910 of JAKLFY010000065.1, read as the reverse complement.
GCGATTGTCTCGAACAACGTCTCTTTTTCATGCAAACCTCGACGTCCCCCCTGAACTTGTTTTGGACGCCTCAGACGGCAGGCACCCTGCCGAACTTCGCTTTGAGCCTGGTTGTGGCGGCCCTGCTCGCCTATCTGCTTGGACTGGTGTATCGGCGCTTTGGCGAGTCCCTGTCGAACCGGCGTTTGTTTGCGCGCAACTTCCTTTTGCTGACGGTGACGACGACGCTGATCATCAGCATCGTGAAATCGTCCCTGGCGCTCTCGCTCGGTCTGGTGGGGGCGCTGTCGATCGTGCGGTTCCGGGCGGCGATCAAGGAGCCGGAGGAACTGACGTACCTATTCCTGGCCATCAGCATTGGGTTGGGGCTCGGGGCCGGTCAGATGACCGTGACGCTTCTGGCGTTTGCGGTGATTGTCGTTCTGATTCTCCTGCGGGCCTGGGTCACACCGCGGCGCGAGCAGCCCAATCTCTTCCTGACCGTGCATTCGTGCGCCGGCCAGAAACTGAGTGCGAGTCAGATTCTGTCGGAACTGGCGCACGTGGGGGCGACGGCGAGTCTGAAGAGAATGGACGACACCTCGGAATCGATGGAGGCCATGTTTCGCGTGAGTTTTCCGGATGTCGGGAAAGTCGAGGAGTTGAGCCGGCGTCTGCGGGCGCAGTGCGAGGGTGTGAGGATCAGCTACATCGAGGATCGGGGCCTGGCCCTTTAGCCCGCATTTCTCACCAACTATTGATGTCATCTGACCGGTCACCGTGACATTTCACCTCAAATGCGGGCTTGCCAATGCGCGCTTCGAGCGCAAGTTCCTGCCATCGGGCTTATCCGTGGCGGAGACCATCGCCCTGGTGCGGCGGCATCCGGCCCTCTTCCGCGAGCCGTACCCGGAGCGGGTCGTCAACAATGTGTATTTCGACACCCCGGACCTGCGGCACTTTCACGACCACGTCGGCGGGACGGCGCGACGATTCAAAGTGCGGATTCGGTGGTACGGCGACTTTGGCGGGGCGATTGCCCAACCGCGCCTCGAATTCAAGCTGCGGCGGGGAACGGTGAGCGGCAAGGAGGGGTATCCGTTTCCGCCATTCGAACTGAACGGTCACTTTCCGCGCGGCGTATTGGAAGCGGCATGGCATGGCGACGCGCTGCCCGAGCAGGCCAGACTCCGCCTGCATGGAGTGCAGGCGGTGCTCGGCAACAGGTACCGGCGGCGGTATTTCTGCACCGCGGACGGCGCGGTCCGTCTGACGGTCGACTGGGGCCTCGAGTTTATCGATCTGCGTGGCGTTCGAGCTTCGCTGCGTCCGCTCTCGGGCCAGGACCATGGAGTGATCGTCGAGGTGAAGTATGCTGACGCCTGTGCAGCCGACGCCGCGGCTGTCACAGCCTGCTTTCCTTTCCGGCTGGTCCGTTGCTCGAAGTACGTGCTGGGCGTTCAGCGCCTTGACGGGATGCGGGATTAGCCGGTTATTCCGCAGCGCGGCAACGCCGCAACGAAAGCAACGGGGACTCTTGCACGGCCGTGCCAACGAACCCACTGGTCGCCGCGCGGCGTCGGCGTCGGTTCAGGGCTTGCTTCTGAGTCCCCGGACAGCGTAGGGTGCCAATTGTGTTATGGGCGACAGGCATAAAAGAGTTCTTGGCAAAGGCCGTTCCTGCGCCTGGCCGCTCCGTCCGGGTGAGAACGAATGACACCCGGCGGCGCGCCTGTTGCATTTCATGATAAATATGACGCTATTAGGCACTCGCTGGTTTCTGGATCGATGGTTGAGACTGCCGCTGGCCGCCTTGGCGGCGGGTTGTCATGCACAGATGCTCGAAGGGCATGCAGCGACCAGATCCGCCCCGATACCGGCGGAGCAGGTCGGCATGGTGGCTGAGAGACAGTATCGGGGGAACGGCGCGTCGGTTGAGGCCACCCTCGAGGGGGCGCGGCTGACCTGCCGATTTCAGCGCATCGAGGGTGAGGCAACCAGCGAGGGCCTCTGGCTGAGTTCGCTGCCTCGAGAGTCTGGGGAGGGGCGGCTGCGTGTGATCGCGGTCGAAGTGGGACGCGGGGGCGATTGGGGTGGAGGCGACGCTGGTTCGGGAATTGGACTGCAAGGAGGCGGTGGCGTGCTCCCGGCGGTCGGACGTGTCGAGGTGGCCGGTTCGACAGCGCGTTTCATCCGTCCGGGTTTGACCGAGGAATACTCGGTGAACATCGAGGGTGTGCGGCAGGATTTTGTTATCGAGCGGAGGCCGGGGGGGGCGGGTCTATTGCGCGTGGAACTGGGTGTCGACGGGGCTCGAGTCAGGGCGGCGGCCGATGGGGCCCGGCTGGTGGCGGATCGCTCGGGGCGAGAGTTGACTTACAACCGTTTGTGTGTGGTGGACGCCCGGGGGCAGGAACTCGATGCACGAATGGAAGTGCGTGGCGACAGGCGTCTGGCGGTGGTTGTGGAGGATGCAGCGGCTGCGTATCCAGTGCGGATTGATCCGGTGTTCAGCGACGCGAATTGGGTGAGTCTGGGGGGTGTATGTGGAGCCAATGGCGAGGTGTACGCGGTTGCAGCCGACGATTCGGGCAACGTGTACATCGGCGGCGAGTTCACCGTTGTGGGAGATGTCGTGGCCAGCGGCATTGCCAAATGGGACGGAACTGGGTGGTCGGCGTTGGACACGGGGCTTGGGGGGACCGAATTCCTCGCCGTCTATGCATTGGCGGCATCGGGCACAGACCTCTATGTCGGTGGCTCGTTCAAGACGGCGGGCGGGATCGAGGCGCATCATATTGCCAGGTGGGACGGCAAGGCGTGGACGGCCGTCGGTTCCGGGGTCAATGGGTGGGTTTACGCCCTGTGTTTGATCGGCACAGATCTCTATGCGGGGGGCGATTTCACCTCGGCCGGCGGCGTCGAGGCCAACTCGATTGCCAAATGGGACGGAAGCGTCTGGTCAGCTTTGGGATCGGGAATGGGCGGCACCGAGTCACCGAGCGTATACGCCCTGGCGGCATCCGGCAGCCATCTCTATGCCGGAGGCTGGTTCATCACGGCGGGCGGGATCGAGGCGAATTATGTCGCCCACTGGGATGGAAGCGTCTGGTCGGCGCTGGGACCGGGCGTTGGCGGGGGGTTGTCGGCCTCCGTCCACGCGCTCGCGGTGTCCGGCACCGATCTCTATGTCGGAGGCCAATTCTACATGGTAGGTGACACCTATGCGGGTCACATCGCGAAGTGGGACGGCAACGCGTGGTCGGGTTTGGGGTGGGGTCTGATGAGCATGGATCTTTACACGATGGTCTATGCCCTTGCAGTGTCCGGCACCGACCTTTACGTCGGAGGGCGGTTCACGATGGCGGACGATGTTCCGGCGGACCACATTGCCAGATGGGACGGAACCGCGTGGTCGGCCGTGGATTCCGGAGTCGGGGGGGTGGAATACCCGGCTGTTCGGGCGCTTGCTGTGTCGCCGAGCGCCGACCTGTATGCGGGGGGCGTTTTTACGCAGGCGGGAGGCGTTGGCACCAGTCACATTGCTCGTTGGAACCGGAGCGGATGGTCAGCCCTGGGTCAGGGGATGAACAACACGGTGAGCGCGCTGGCACTGTCCGGGAACGATGTCTACTTCGGAGGCAGTTTTACCACGGCAGGCGGGGTTGCGGCCAGAGCCGTCGCCCGATGGGACGGGAAGGTCTGGGCGACCTTGGGGACCGGAATGAACGATGCGGTTTGGGCGCTGGCGATGCATGGCGGGGATTTGTATGCGGGGGGCGGATTCACCATGGCTGGGGGTGTGCCGGCCGATGCGATTGCGAAGTGGGATGGCAGCGCCTGGTCGGCCTTGGGGACCGGGATGAACGGCCCCGTTCGTGCCCTTGCAATGTCGGGTAACGAGTTGTATGCGGGCGGCGTGTTCACCACGGCCGGGGGTGTGCCGGCCAACTCGATCGCGCGATGGGATGGGGCCAAGTGGTCGGCTCTGGGGGCGGGTTTGGACGGCGAGGTGCGCGTGTTGGCGGTCTCCGGCAAGAGCCTGTACGCGGGCGGCAATTTCGCCAGGGCGGGCACGCTCGTCGTCAATTCGATCGCGCGATGGGATGGGGCCAAGTGGTCGGCTCTGGGGGCGGGTTTGGATGGTGGCGTGCGCGCACTGGCGCTCTCGGGCGACGATCTCTATGCGGGGGGCTGGTTCGCGAAAGCCGGCGGCATTGAGGTGAACTGCATTGCCAAATGGGATGGAGGGGCGTGGTCGGCTTTGGGAGGGGGAATGAACGGAGAGGTTCGCGCACTGGCCCTGTCCGGGAACGCTCTCTACGCGGGAGGATCGTTCGCGAAGGCGGGCGGCATCGAGGCCAATCGCATCGCCACGTGGGATGGGCGGGCGTGGTGGGCTCTAGGGCTGGGGGTGGATCGAGGTGTCGAGGCCTTCGCGTTGTCCGGCAAGAGCCTGATTATCGGGGGCGACTTCACTATGGCCGGCACGCACGCCTCCGGTTACGCCGTCGAAGCGAGGATCGACGAGGGTGAGAAGGTGACTGGCGGAGAATTCAGCGCGCTGACCTACACGCCGGGCGCGGGTTTCAGTTGCACATTTCAGAACGCCACCATCGGTCAATGGTACCGCATCCAGACCTCCGCGTCGCTGATTGGGGACACTTGGACGGACCTGATGATCCTGGAGTATAAGGGACCGGTTGTGATCCAGCAGGAAGCCGATCCGGCCCAGGCGAACGGCCTCATCCGGGCAGTGACGGATGACGGCCCGTTCGCGGGGACAGGCGCCGGGCGCGAGTAGCCTGCATGCTGACTTCGCGTGTGAGCTCCGGCTTCTCGGTGGCAAGAAGTTGTGAGAAACGAAGGGCTGGCCCGCGGTCGTCGTGCGGCCTCAGTTGGCTTTGACAACCCAGCCTGTTTTGACCTCCGCGGGGCCGGTGAAGGCGGCTTTGCTGCGGTCTTCCTGAACGCTATCAAGGGTGATCTCGCCGACCAGTTTCTCTTCGGTGAACACGACAGCCCCCTTGTCGTCTTTGAGGTCGACGGTTTCGTAGAGTTTGAGTTTGTCGCCGGCCTTGAACCCATGCTGGGAGCCGAGCGATACAATGAGAACGCCTTTGGCGGGCACTGCGAGCACCTTGCCTGGCGCTTGGCGCAAGGCTTGGGCGGCTGCCGTCACAGACTCCTGAGCCGCTGCCGTGGCATTGCTCTTCTGGACCTGGCGCGCTCCAGCACGAACCGTCAACCGACTCATCTCGCTGACGATCTGGTTGAGAGCTTTCACGGTCGCTTTGCCCAGTGCGCTTTCCATGAACTCCTTGTTGTCAAAACCGATGTTCCCGCCGTGGCCGGTCACGGCGACGTCGATCTTGAAGCCGAGTCCGGTCTCCGAGCCCACCGCCTGACCGGTCTTGAAGATCTTGCGATTCGCGACGTCGACGATCCGCCAGTCGATGCGGACGTCCGACTTGTTCTTTTTGAAGCCGAGGCCGCCGAGGCTTCCCGGAACGAATCCGCCCAGGTCGACACCGGTTGATTTGGCGCCGAATCGGGTGACTTTGCCGCGGAACATGTAGTCCGCGCCGGCCCAGCCCCCCTTTTCCACACGCTCATCCTTGGCCACCCAGCCATCCTCGCCCATCCTGATTTCGTCTTTGAGCGACTCGATCGCCGTCGATTCCAGCATTTGGAACTTCCCTGTCTTGCTGATTTCGGTGATCAACATCTCGGCGAGGCCTTCGCCCAGGGCGGGCTGCCAATAGGAGATCTCAGACCTGTCGCCGTCGAAAGGGGCGACAAAGAGGGTTGGAAGGGTGTCGTCCTGGGCTCGGAGGAGCCAGAGCGAGGCGCACAGGGTGAGGAACAGTGGCAGTGGAACTGATTTCATGGCGTGAGCTTAGCACAAAGTGCGCCGGCGATTCAAGCCCTCGGGACGCCATCCGAGCGGATGGCGTGGTGTCGTGCGCGTTCGCAGGGCCAATTCATGAAGTGGAGCGGCGACGGCCCGTCGCCGAGAAACACCGTGTTCACTCGCAATGGCGGGGGACGAGCCGTCCCCCCCTCCAGCCTTTTCGTCTTCATGAATTGGCGCTGGCGTGTTCGAGGATCAGCGCCTCTGGCTTTGACAGGCATGGCGCCAATCGCTAGCGTCTCAACATGGAACACCTCCACGCCCCGTGGCGAATCGAGTACATCCTTGCGCCCAAGCCGCCGCCCAGCGATGAGTCGCTGTTCACGCGCATCGCGCAGGCGGCGGACGACGTGGCCAACCATGTGCTGGTGCGGGAGAAGAGCTGTTTTGCCGTGCTGAACACCTACCCCTACACCGGGGGCCATCTGATGGTCGTGCCGTACCGGAGGACGGCGGATCTGAACGATCTCACGGAGCAGGAACTCACGGATCTGATGGTGCTGACCCGTCGGTGCCTGAATGCGCTCAAACGGGCCATGAAACCGGAGGGGTTCAACGTGGGAATCAACCTGGGACGCGTCGCGGGGGCGGGCGTGGTTGACCACCTCCACATCCACATCGTGCCGCGATGGAACGGAGACACGAACTTCATGCCTGTGGTGGCGCAGACGACCGTCATGCCGGAGGCGCTTGGCGATGTGGCCGCCAGGCTTCGCGCTGCCCTGGCAAGGGACAACGCGGAGGATGTCCAAACGCCCCATGACCCGGACGCTCCTGGGATCGCGGCGGACGGGGGGGAGACCGGGAATCGTTCCTGAGCGCGCACATTTCGCATGCCTACTGAGACACTTCATTTCGATAACGCCCGTCTTGCGCAGCAGTTGTTCAACAACGACGCGCGGAACCTGTCGGCGTTGGAACGGCAACTGGGGGTGAAGGCCACCGCTCGGGACGCCTGGATCAAACTCGAAGGGGAAAACGATGCCGTGACGCGGGCCCGGCATTTATTTCAGTTGCTCGAAGGGACGCTCAAGACGGGCGGGCATGTGCGGACCCAGGATTTCGCGATGGCCCTGAGCGTGGTGCGGAACGAGGGTGTTGCGGCTCTCGAGAGCCTCCAGGCCGAGCGCATCCAAACCTCGCCGAAGAAGGCCACTGTCACTCCGAAGACCACGGGGCAGCGGCGTTACATCGAGGCGATTCGGCAGCACGACATCACTCTGGGTGTGGGCCCGGCCGGCACGGGCAAGACGTACCTCGCGATGGCGATGGCAACCGCGGCGCTGCGCGGCGCGAAGGTGAACCGGCTGATTCTGACGCGGCCGGCGGTCGAGGCGGGGGAGGCGCTCGGTTTTCTGCCGGGGGATTTGCAGGAGAAACTGGCGCCGTACCTTCGTCCTCTGTATGACGCGCTCCACGACATGCTGCCCGCGGAGGAGATCCAGCGCTTGATGGAGCGGGGCACGATCGAGATCGCGCCGCTGGCCTACATGCGCGGGCGCACGCTCAACAATTCCTTCATCATCTTCGACGAGGCGCAGAACTCGACGACCGAGCAGATGTTCATGTTTCTGACGCGCCTGGGCCACAACTCGAAAGCGGTGATCACCGGTGACATCACCCAAATCGACCTCCCCAGGCACAAGCCGTCCGGCTTGATCGAGGCCCGCCTGGCCCTCGCCCAGGTCGAAGGGATCGCCGTCATCGAGTTGGGCAAAAAGGACGTCATCCGCCACCCTCTGGTCGCCCGCATCGTGCATGCCTACGAACAGCATCGCGCTTCCCAGCCGGCGTGAACTGACGCTCGCCCAGCGGCATCCCCGGATCCGGGTCGACCGCCGGTTGCTTCGCCGCATCCTGCGCGCGGCTCTCGACGATCCGGTGTTCTCGCAGCCAGCCCCCGCGGCTGCGCCTCGGCGCGGGCACCGCGCGTCTCGAGTTCGGACGCCGCGGCCTGACGCATCCGACCGCTCGCGCGCCGGAATCCGCTACGAACTCGGCTGTTTCCTGGTGGGCGCCGGCGAGATCACGGCGCTCAACGAACGCTATCTGGCCCACGCGGGCGTGACCGATGTGATTGCATTCGACTATGGCCCGCCGCCGGGCGCCCGGCCCGGCGATCCCTGGTTGTGCGGCGAGGTATTTGTCTGTCTGGATGAGGCCGGCATCCAGGCGCGCCGGTATCGGACCACGTGGACATCCGAGCTGGTCCGCTACCTGCTCCACGGATTGCTCCACCTCCGCGGCTACGACGACGTCGACCCGGGCGGGCGCCGGAGGATGAAGCGGATCGAGGGCCGTTTGGTGCGCGAGATGGGATCGAGGTTCGATCTCACCCGCCTCGGGCTGCCGGCGGTTCGAGCGACCAGGCAGGGCGCACATCGCCGTCGGGATCGTCAGGCGGCACGCCCGACGCCAGCTTCCACTCGGCCAGGAGCCCGACCATAGCCGCGTTGTCCGTGCAGAAGGCCGGCGGCGCCAGGCGCAGGTCGAGGCCGTTGCGGGCGCACGCGGATGCCAGATCGCGGCGCAAAGCGCGATTGCAGGTGACGCCGCCCGAAGCGGTGACAACGCGGACGCCGCGGTCGCGGGCGGCACGGGTGGTCTTGGCCACCAGCACCTCGACGATGGCCGCCTGCACGCTCGCGCAGAGGTCGCGCAGGGCCTGTGGGTCGTCCGCCAACCCCGGATGGTCTCGCAGGAAATAGCGCACTGAGGTCTTGAGCCCGCTGAAACTGAAATCGCATGCCGCATCGTTCAGCAGCGGACGCGGGAAAGGAAACGCAGCCGGGTTGCCTTCCGCGGCGAGCCGGTCCATGACCGGTCCGCCCGGATAGGACAGGCCGAGCAGTTTCGCGGTCTTGTCGAAGCATTCCCCCGCGGCGTCATCGAGAGTCGAGCCCAGGACGCGATGGCGCAAGCCTTCGGGGACATGGATGAGGAGCGTGTGGCCGCCGCTTACGATCAACGCCACATGCGGTTGGATGGCGGGGAAGTCGGCATGCGGCGGGTCCCCTTTGACCCATGCGGAATAGAGATGGGCTTCGTGGTGGTGAATGCCCAGGAACGGCCGCTGCAGCGCGCACGCGATCCCCTGGGCGGCTTTCAATCCCACCATGAGCGCATTGGGCAAACCGGGACCTTGCGTGGCCGCCAAAGCATCGAGAGCGCGCGGCGCGATCCCCGCATCGCGCAGGGCGGCTTGGATCAGCACGGGCAGGTTGCGCAAGTGCTCGCGAGTCGCCAACTCGGGGACGACGCCGCCGTATTCCGCGTGCAGGGTGGTCTGGGAGGAGACCAGGTTCGCCAGAGCGTGGCCGTTGCGCACCACGGCGACCCCGGTTTCATCGCAGGAGGTCTCGATGGCAAGCAGGGTCACCGGTCAGTCCGCCTTGGCGGCCATGGGCTTGGTGTGGGTCTTTCGGTCCGAGTCGGGCGCTCTGTGGGTGTAGAGGGTGATTCCCTTGAGGAGGTCCAGGGCCCGTTCGAGCTGGAGGTCGCGCACGGCGCTGAACCGTTCCTGGCGTTCCGCGTCGAGCGATTCGATCAAGCCGGGCGTGCGCTGGAGGAAGAGCGCCTCGGCATCCTCGATCGGCACCGGCACCACGATGTCGGGCTCGATCCCCTTTTCGTGAATCACCTTGTGGCTGGGCGTGTAGTACTTCGCCGTCGTCAGCCGCAACGCGGCGCCGTCCTGGAGCGGGATGATGCTCTGGACGGAGCCTTTGCCGAATGTCTTTTCCCCCACGACAACCGCGCGCTTCAGGTCCTGGAGGCATCCGGCGACAATCTCCGATGCGCTCGCGCTGCCGCCATTGACCAGCACGACCATCGGCACGGTGGTCCGCTCTCCCCTGCGGCCGGCGCGGTATTCGCGCCGTTCGGAGGGATCGCGCCCCTCGGTGCTGACGACCAACTGGCGCGGTTGAACGAACCGTTCGCACACGCGCGCGGCCTGGTCGAGAAGGCCGCCGGGGTTGTCCCTCAGATCCAGGACCAAACCGCGCATCTCCTGGTCATGCAGTTTCTTGAGAGCGCGGTCCAGTTCCTCCTCCGTCCCTTCTCCGAATTGCGTCAATCGCACGTAGCCCAGCTTGTCGTCGTCGAGAGGAAACTCCCGCCTCCCGTGTATGTCTTTGACCGTCTCGACCGCGATGTCCGCGCGGACGAGCTTGTGATCCTTCGTGGCGCCCGTGGACGGGCGGAGCACGGTCAGGACGACCTCGGTGCCAGGGGCGCCACGCATCCTGCTGACGGCCTCGTTGAGGTTGATCTTCTCGGTGCTTCGGCCATCGATCTTGAGGATTCGGTCGCCGGACATGATCCCGGCCCGCGAGGCGGGGGTGTCGTCCATCGGGGCGATGACGGTCAGGTACTCGCCCCGCAGCCCGACCTGGATTCCGACGCCGCCGAATTTGCCTTCGGTGTCCTCTTTGAGATCGTCGTACTTCTGGGGCTCCATGAACTCGCTGTGGGGATCGAGCGTGCTGAGCATCCCTTTGAGCGCGCCGTAGATCAGGTCCTGATACGTCAGATTCTCGCCGTCCACGTAATCGTTGCGAACTCTCTCGAGGACGAGCGAGAACAGGCGCAGGTTCCCGTAGACGTCGTTCTTCTCGGCAACCTCGGCCGAACGCAGATAGACCTGGGCGCCGAAGAACAGGTTGACCGCCAGGGCCGTCAACAACATCGAATACATCAGTCTCTTTCTCATAGTCCTTTCAAAGAGAAACCATGCGCCGGAAAGTAACGGTCTTGTGACCGGTTAGCAAGCGTGCGGGATCAGCGAGGGGGCCACGCGCGTCGCGTCGCGTCGCGGCCCCAGCTTGGCTCGCCGCGATTTCCCGCGTAGCGCGCGAGCCGCCCCGATCAGCCGGCTGTCCGGGATGGGCCGTTGATCCGGCTCAGGCGCCACTCCAACAGCGCGAGATCGTCGGGCACCGTGATCTTGGGATTCGGGGAGTGGCTCTCGACCAATTGAACCGGCTGCCCGATGAGATCGCAGGCGGCTGTGTCGTCGGTCACCCGCGCCCCCCGCTCGCGCACAGCCGCCAGGGCGCGTCGGATCACATCGGTTCGAAATGCCTGCGGCGTCTGCACAGCCCAGAACCTCGACCGTTCCGGGTGGCGGGCAATCACCACGCCGTCGTCGGATTCCTTGATCGTGTCGGTCACCCGGTGCGCCGCGACGGCCGCGCCTGTTGCCTGCGCCGCGTCGATGGTCGCACGGATGAGCGCAGCGACCGTGCAGGGCCGGGCGCCGTCCTGGATTGCCACCACTTGCGCTCGATCGGACACGGCCTGAAGACCGTTCCAGACGGAATCCTGACGTTCCGCGCCGCCTCTCACGACGCGCCACGGTTTGCGGAAACCGAAGCGAACCGCCATCTCGCGAAAGGCCGTCTCCATACCCGACCGCACCACAAGCACGATCTCGTGAATGCAGTCGGCGTCCTCGAATCGCTGCCAGGTGTGCGCGATGATCGGGCGCCCCGCCGCTTCGAGGAAGAGCTTGTCCACCTCCGGCCCCATCCGGGTTCCGCGTCCCGCGGCGACGATCACGGCGGCATTCATGAGGGCATGGAGGAAGAAGGGACCATCAGTCGAAGGTCAGGACGGGCAGCCCGGTGCGGGCGCGGATCGCCGCGGCGATCGAGTCGAGATCCGCCCGATCGAGGCGTTCGACCCACGGTTCCGGTGTGGGGCGGGCGATGGTGTAGGCCTGCACCTCGCGGATGGATCCGCCTGCCGAGAGGATGTCGCGGAGCCGTCCGCAGTACGCTTCGAGTTCAGGGGCGGGCATCGGTTCGCCGCGCACTTTCATGAACAGGCTCTGGATCACGATTGGGCGGGCCTGCGCTGTGATGGTCAGGTTGCGCAGGATGCGGTCGAAGGCAACGTGACTGCGATTGACCAACCGGTAGTAGGCTTCGGTGCCGGCATCGAGTTTGCCCCAGATCTCCCCCTGGTGGGCCTCCAGCAGCGCCAACCCGCGCTTGACGTCGCTCTTGTCCAGGCCGGTCGCGTTCGTAATCAGCACGATCTTGGTGTCGGCCAACGCCTGGGCCCGCTTCACCTCGATCACCGCCTGCACGCAGTCGGCGAAATTCGGGACCATGGTCGGTTCGCCATCCCCGCTGAAGGCAATGTCCCGGATGCGGCGGGTGAGGGCCGCGACCTCGGCGAACTTGGGTGTCAGGCCCAACTGTCCGGTGAGGGCTGACTGGACCAACGCGCTCAGCTCGGCGCGCAGTCGGATCAGATCGACTTCTTTGGCCCGCCCAGGTGTTCGGCGATCGACCTCACAGTAGGCGCAGTCGAAGTTGCAGCGTTTGTCCGGGTTGAGATTGACCCCCAGCGAGAGGCCGCCCGAACGCCGTGAGATGACGGGGTAGACGAAGACGAAACGGTCGAACACCCGCGCGTGGTCTCGCACAACAGGCATTGCACTGGTTATGGCATCGCTCTGATCTGACACGCCCCCATTCTAGGCGCACGCCCGCCGCAGGGCAAGACGCAGCGCCCGCCGCGGCAGGCAAGGCCGGGCCCGGCGCTGTGCACGCGGCCATCCGGCGGAATCAGGCACTGGCCGCTGAGGGTGTGCCGGACGCCCCGCCTCCGTCGTTGCGCTTGCGCTTCGAACGCCACTGGAGCGCTTCGAACACGGTGAACACCGCGCTGGCTTGCTCCGCCAACTCGCCGAACTCCCGCATGTCATCGTCAAAACCGTGCGGAAGATTGTCGGGGATGGCGTCGCCTTCACGCACGAAATAGGCGAGGGCACGGAGCAGACGCGGTTCAACCAACGCCCAGTCCGGACCGGGGTTAAAGCGCCCCTGGTCGACGGCTTCGAGCAAGTCGATGCTGAGCCGCACCAGACGGGCCAACTCGCGATGATCGGGGCAGTTCGGGTGCAACCGTTCGAGTTTCGCTTCGATCTCGGGCCGGAGCCATCCGTTCTCGTGGGTGGGGCGCAGCAACTCGATTTCGCGTGTTGACACCGACCGCACCTCGAAATAGGCGATCACCTCCATCAGGAATCGTCCGAGTGAACTCTCGCCTCGCGTCGAGGGTCCCCCCGGCGCGGGTGCCTGGATCTCCTCGGGCCGAGAAATGGGGGGCGGTTTGCTGGCCGGAGGCCGGCGTTTCGACGGGCGCGACGGGTGTTTGCGAATCATGGCAATGGCGCACTGGCGGGGGGTATCATAGACAGGAAGTCAAACATCGCAAGTGATCGTGATCGCAAGCGATTGTCTGACGGTCCAACGAACGCCATCCCATGCCCGACTGGCCGTGCGGAGCTCACTTCGCCGGCCTAAAGACAATCGAGCGCAGGTTCACAACGGCGCCGCGAGGCATTTCCGTTGCCTTGAGGGTGATGTCCACGGGGCCGGTGGCGCGGATCTGGACTCGTCCGGCCTGGGCCGTCACGAAATCGTCCCACCCCTGGGTGGCCGGAACGGTGGCGGAATGGGCGTCGTCGCCGATCCGCAGGCAGACGACGCTGCCCTCGGCGCCGGGGGCGCAGGCATGGGTGGCCTGGACGATGTGGTCGCCAGCTCGAGTGATGGTGACCGGCCAGGTGGCGTAGTCTTTGGCATCGACCCAATAGCCGAGGTTCGGCTCACCGCTCCCCTTGGTCTCGATCTTGAGCGAGTGGCCGATGATGTCGGCGTCCGCCGCTCCCAGCGTGAGGGCGCCGTCGGCCTCCTGCCGAATCCGGGGCACAACCACCGTGGGCGGGCCGTCGATCTCGCAGACGACCACACCGGCATAGGGGGATGGCGGCGCGCTGGGGACCGAGATGCGTTTGCCCTCTTCCCGGTCGGTCACTGCCAAAGTCTCACCCGGTTTGGCCAGGAGGTAGGCCTTCCTGACGCGACTGACGAGCGGGAGATCCAGTTGGCCGTTCCGGGGCCAATCGAACACGTGGAGGTAGAGCTTGCCGGCCCTTTGGGTGCAGCGACCCCAGGCGAGTTTCTTGAAAGGGCTGGCGGTGGTGGCATAGATCGCCTCGCCGTTGACCTTCATCCAGGCGCCGACTTCCCTCAACCGCTGGAGCGATGGCTCGGGGATCAGCCCCTCGCTCGTAGGGCCGACATTGAGCAGGTGCTTGCCCCCTTTGCTGGCGCAGTCGATCAGGTTGCGGACCAGCACCTGGGTCGGCTTCCAGTTGTGGTCGTAGCTCTTGAAGCCCCACGTGTCATTCATCGTCATGCACGTCTCCCAATCGCGCCCCTTGAACCCGGTGGCGGGGATTTCCTGTTCGGGCGTTTCGGTGTCGCCCGGGTAGACGCCCAACCGATTGTTGTGAATGATGCTGGGGCGAAGCCGCAACAGGGGGATGAGCTGATCGGCGAATTCTTTGGTCATGCCGCACGGGGTGTCCCACCAAAGAATCGAAAGCGGGTAGCGGGTCAGGAGTTCGGTCACTTGCGGCACAGCGACGTCGCGGATGTACACGCCCATGTCGCCCGCCTGGGCCGGGTCCCAATGCTCGCCGCAGACGCCCCCGCCGGGATTGTTCCAGTCCTGCGCCTGCGAGTAGTAGAAGCCGAGCCTGAGGCCGTGGCGCTGGCAAGCCTCCGCCAGCGGCTGGAGCAAATCCTTGCCGTAGGGGGCGGCCTTGGCGACGTTCCAGTCGCTGGCCTGTGAATCGAAGAGCGCAAAACCGTCGTGGTGCTTCGAATCCGCCTTGCTTGCCAGGCTCGGGTGGGGCGCGCATGATCGGCACCCGTGCAGCCTGCCTCGCCCGCCACGCCTCCGGAAAGCCTCGCCGGCTTGATCGAGCGGGTGACGTTTTTCAACGAAGACACCGGGTTCGCCGTGCTGAAGGTCAAGGCGCGCGGGCACCGCGACCTGGTCTGCGTGGTCGGTGCGCTGGCATCGGTTGCCCCGGGCGAATACATCCACGGAGAAGGGCGTTGGGTGCAGGACCGGGAGTATGGGCTTCAATTCCGGGCGGATGTGCTGACCAGCACGGCTCCGACAACGCGCGAGGGGATCGAGAAGTACCTGGGCAGCGGCATGGTCAAAGGGATCGGTCCCGTGTACGCGCGGAAGCTGGTCGCGAAGTTCGGGGAGCAGATCTTCGACATCATCGATCATTTCTCGGCGCGGCTCGAGGAGGTCGAGGGCATCGGTCCCAAGAGACGCCATCGGATCAAGGAGGCCTGGGCCGAACAGAAGGCGGTGCGCGAGATCATGGTGTTCCTGCACTCGCACGGGGTCAGCACCAGCCGGGCCGTTCGCATCTACAGGACCTATGGCGTCCAGGCCGTCGAAACCGTTCGGCGCGATCCGTACTGCCTGGCCCGCGACATCCATGGGATCGGATTCAAGACGGCGGATGAAATCGCCCGGAAACTCGGTGTGCCGCACGACTCGATCGAGCGGGCCTGTGCCGGTCTGGCGCATGTGCTGCTGACGGCGACGAACGACGGCCACTGCGCGTTGCCGGTCGAGGCGCTGAAGGACGAGGCGGAGAAGCTGCTCGCGGTCGGGCCGGCGGTTGTCGAGGCCGCCCTGGAACGTACGTTGGCGCAAGGCAACCTCACGCAAGAGACGATCGACGATCACGTGTTGCTCTTCCTGCCTCGGCTGCAGCGGGCCGAGGAGGCGATCGCCCACTCTCTCTGCCGCCTTGCGGCCATGCCGCCGGCATTCCCGAGCATCGATCTGGACAAGGCCGTCGCGTGGTGCCAGGCGAAGACCGGGACGGAACTGGCTCCCAGCCAGCGTGAGGCGCTGCGCCAGGCGTGGTCCGCCCGCGTGTTGGTCGTCACCGGCGGACCGGGTGTCGGCAAAACGACGCTGGTCAAATCGATCCTGCTCATTCTGCGGGCCAAACGGGTGCGGTGCCTTTTGTGCGCGCCGACGGGGCGGGCCGCGAAACGGATGGCGGAAGCCACGGGATTCGAGGCCAGGACCATTCATCGCCTGCTCGAAGCGCAGCCGGGCTCGGGCGGGTTTCTGCGCAACGAAGCCAACCCGCTCGATTGCGACTATCTGGTCGTTGACGAGATGTCGATGGTGGACGTGCCGCTGATGCACCAGCTTTTGCGCGCCCTGCCGCGTCAGGCCGGCCTGTTGCTGGTGGGCGACGCGGACCAACTGCCATCGGTCGGCCCGGGTCTGGTGTTGCGCCATGTGATCGAGAGCGGGGCGATGCCGGTGGCCCGGTTGACCGAGATCTTCCGCCAGGCCGCCCACAGCCGGATCGTCATCACGGCCCATCGCGTCAACGAAGGCCAACTCCCGCCGCCGCTGCCGCCCGACACCGCCTCGGATTTCTACTTTGTCGAGCGGAGCGACCCGGAAGCGATTCTGCGCACTGTGATCGAGATGGTGAAACGCCGCATCCCGACACGCTTTCGCCTCGATCCGGTCGGGGATGTGCAGGTGCTTTGTCCCATGAACCGCGGGTTGTTGGGGATGCGCCAGCTCAACGTCCGACTCCAGGCCGAGCTCAATCCGCCCCGGCCGGACCAGGCGGTGATCGAGAAATTCGGCTGGCAATTCCGAATCGGGGACAAGGTGATGCAGACCGAGAACAACTACGACAAGGAGGTGTTCAACGGGGATCTGGGGCGGGTCGAGCGGATCGACATGATCGAGCGCGAGATGACGGTGCGATTCGATCAGCGGGATGTGATCTATGATTTTGGCGAGCTGGACGAGATCGTGTTGGCGTATGCGATCACGGTCCACAAGTCGCAGGGATCGGAGTTCCCGGCCGTGGTGATGCCGCTGGCCATGCAGCACTACCTGCTCCTGCAACGGAACCTGCTTTACACCGGGATCACGCGCGGGAAACGGCTTGTGGTGCTGGTGGGGCAGACCAACGCCCTGGCACTGGCTGTGCGGAACAACCGCACCCGGCACCGATTCTCAGGGCTGCTGGCGCGCCTGCGGCGGATCGCTGTCGTCTAGCCCATCGTTCAACCGGTTGCCCATCAACCCTCAACCATCCCCCATCAACTCGTCCCCCAAAGGCAGCCACCCTCTGCAATTCTGCCAAAACTTCGTATGGGGGGGGGCCACAGATGTCAGCCCCCATCGCGTAAACTCGCAGGCGAAGATCGGAGATGGGAGTTCGGAGATGGGAGTTCGAAGTTCGGAGTTCGGGCTTGCCGCGCCGCAGCCTCGGGCGAAGGCGGGAGCGCCTTTTCGCCGTCCGCGGCCAACGGGTACAGTTTCGACAACGCCGGAGGGGGGACAGGATGGAATCACCCGGTTCACACAGTGAGCTGGTATGGCGTGGTGATCTTGATCCCTTCAAACCTAGATGTCGGCATGGTCGGTTCCTTCAATTTGCACCGTAATCCCTGGCGCGGTGCGTGATTCCGGGATCATGACAGAGGCCGAGGCCCAGGCAAGTTCATGCGCGATGCCAATTCCATCACCGTGCCTCCGCGTTGAGATGCGCCTCTGGCTCTGCCAGACTGACCAATATGCCGAAGGAAATCGTGCCCGCGTCTTTTGAATGCCAACTGGCGAGGCTGACATGACTCGAACCGCCATCGCCTTCGACTTCCATGTCGCCCTCGTCGGCGCGCCCGAGATCTGGCGACGAATCCGGGACCGAACCTGCTCGTCCTGGAGAAGCACGGCGAATCACCCAATGAGTTCGAGCACTGGCCGCCGGGGAGGCTGTGATGAATCTCGCGCGGTTCCGGTCGAATGAGTATGGTCGGGGCTGTCGATGTCGACGCCTAACTTTGATCTGCGATGAACAACGAAGAATTGGAGTATGCTGATCTCCCTGAGTTGCTGATCAACGGCCCGGTCGGCGAGCACCGCCGATGGGCCGCCTTCCTGGTCATCCGGATGTCGGAGACGAGGGGCGGGTCTCGGTATCGGCACGAGGGCCGCCTGGGTGGCGTGGCCCATGCCCAAACCGCGATTGCCTCCCTGCGCGCCGCGGTGCGTGTGCTCTCCGAATCCGAACAGGGCCTGCTGTTGCGCAGTGTGCTCGTGGCGTCGTGGGAGGGGCTGCGCCGGGGCACCGGCCTCAGCCTCCGCGTGCCTGAGATCCTTGACGCATTCAGCAGAGATCTCGGTGTCCTGCCTTGTCTGGCTGCTGCCCAGTCCGTGGTCGAGCACGGCGATGAAGCCGTGCGCCAGTATCCACTGCAGGGGTTGCTGCCCGAGGTCCGACAGCCAGGTGAAGGCATGATCGTGACCTTGGACGCACGGGAGCAGCGATTCCTCGGGGTCTCCGTGGGGTCGATCGAGATCGACCGGCTGATGCTCGCGGTTCAGAGCGGCCGTCGTTGGGGATGGGAGGCGAACCTGCGCCCTTTGGCTGCCTGGTGGATCGAGAACCAGGAGCGCAGGGAAGCGGATCGTGCGGCGAGAAGACTGTTCCCAGACATCCGCCGTTCGGCCAAGGATGAGCAGGCGCGCTGGCGAGCGCTGGGCCTGCTGGATTGGCTGACTGAGCATCCGGATCACCCGACTGCCGCCGAGGCCGTGTCCGTCGCCCGGGGTATCGCTCGGGCCGATGTGCGCAAAGCCGCAGCGGATCTGGCGGCGGCGCTGGGGCGGTGGGAAGTGCTCGAAGGGCTTGCCCGGAGTGATCGGGACAAGGGAGTGCGGCAGCGGGCCGAGAAGTTGCTGACCAGCAGGAAGGGCTCAGGGTGGCCCGGCGGTCAAGGCCAGCTCTTCGGATGAGAAGCGCGAATTGGTCCCAGCCGGAAACGTCAACCGGTAGGACGTCAGAGCGGCCGCACACAGCGCGGGTCCAGACCCACCTCACCAATCATCTGGCAGAAGTCCGGCTGTCTGCGGCGAAAGGTGACGGACAGCCTATACGCTCGCCGCTTGAATACGGGTCAGTTCTTGACTATGTCATATTATCTCCCCCCCCTGGGCGCTGCCAGGACAGGAGATGATCCACAGACCCCGCAGCGCGGCGCAGACGTCACCGCGCCGCAACCGCCACCTGACCCGCGTCTAACTTCTGTCATCCCGGAAGATCAGTCCTGTCGGCCGCTCGACATGCATGAGTGACGG
>JAKLFY010000064.1 GCA_022710935.1 Verrucomicrobiota bacterium | reverse complement strand
TCCAAGAGTTTGGCAGGGGCCGCATGCCCATGTGCTCGTCCTGCCTGCCGGCCCGGTGGCCGTGGTTTCCGCTTGCCGATTTCGTGTCGGCGCCAGATCAGTTCGGCATGCTTGAGCCAAGACGATCCTCCGTGCAGCGTCAAATCGCCGCTCTCCTCGTCGCGCTGCTTGTCGCCCTCGGTACATGCCCGCGTGCGGGCGAAGCGCCGCCGCCGCCTCGGACCGGCGAACTGACTTTCTTCGGTTGGTCGGACCAGCACGTGCAGGCAAGCGGTGAGGGTGCGCACCTGCACGCGGCCATCGACGCCATGAACGCGCTGTCTGGCACGCCGTATCCAGACCGATTTGGAGGGAAGGTCAGCGAACCGGCGTTCGTGTTCGGTTGCGGCGACATCACGGAATGGCCCTCCGCCGCCGCGCGAGACACGTACACGGAGTCGATCACACGCCGGTTGAAATGGCCGAGCTTCGACATCCTCGGCAACCACGATGAAGGCGGCGACGCGCCGGTGGAAACCATGAAGCAGTGGTTGGTCCGGCGGCACGGTGCCCTTTCCTACACCTTCGACCGCGCGGGCATTCATTTCATCGCGCTGTTCTCTGCTTACGACGAGAGCCTGAAGAACCCGGCGCAAGCCCTTTCCCGCGAGGCTCTGAGTTTTCTCGCTCAAGACCTGAAGCGCCGACCTGCTGGAACTCCGGTCGTCGTGGCCATGCATCTCTGCCTCGATGCGCTGACCAATCGGGACCAGTTCATCGACACCCTCGGCGAGGCGAACGTGGTTCTCATCCTCGGCGGTCACTACCACAAAGCGCAGGTGGACCAGTACCGCAACCGCACTTTCGTGCAACTGCCTTCCCCCGCACCCAATGGGCAACGGGAATTCATGGTGGTCCGATTCCAGGCCGGGCGGCTCCTGGCGCTGCCGTACAATTATGGAGCCCAACAGTGGGTCACTGAGCCGCGGAAGATGCTTGATGTCTCGCTCGCCTCGCTGCTTCCACTGTTGCGCCAGGGGCGCATGGGTGTCGGCGCCGTTGCCGACGATGCAGTTGACGTGCGCCAGGACGTGCTTTTCGAGGAACGCCCAGTCATACGGCCCGTGCGGCGGCACAAGGGGGTCGTACTGAAACTTGCAGAAGATCAGCTCTGGAACGGCGCAGATGACCAGGCTGTCGAGCGTCGTGGCACCCGCTTTGAAACCGGTGAGCTGATAGTCGCCAGCCGGCAGAAACCGCATGGCTTCCTGGACGCTCGGCTTCGCTGCATCATGACGCAACAGCCACCGGCTCGCGGTATCGTCGCGCACTTCCTGCCGCGCATCGACCACGGTGCCCGGCTTGATCGGTTCGATGACCATTTCCAGCGTGCCGACACCCTGGACGGGTGATTCGCTGCGGACCCACAGCCAACCCGTGCGCGGCTGGGTGAAGCGCCAGGAGGCGTTGGTCGCCAAGGTCGGGCGGCTGAGCCGCAGTAGTTCCGCGGTGAAGTTGTTCAGAACGCGCGGTGTCGCCGGCGCGCCCTCTTGGTCGGAGGCACCCTTTGCCGACTGGACCACGGCCACGAGGAGGCTGGCCGCCAACAGTCGGGCGCAAACCGCTGCCGGGGCGATGCGCAGCAACGTATCCACGTCGGCAGCTTATCTGGCCGGACGGAAGCGATCAAACTCCGCGATGCGCTCAGGCGGTTGACCGAGACCAGCAAGGGCAAATGCCCCCGGCCTCCTGCCGGTGCGTCGGTCCTGAAGGGGTGCGTTCGCGGGATCAGCGGGCGAAGCGGCTTCAACTGACTTGGGGAGGACGGTCAGGCTCCGAAAAACGGGAAAAGCTGCTTCAGTTCCTCCCGGTCTGGCTTGCGGCCATATTCGCAAATCTCAAATCCCTCGGCGAATCTGACCGTCTCCGCGCGTTCTTTGCCGTAATGCTGGGCGAGCACGGCGCGGAATCGTTTCGCCGTGGCGGAGAAGTAGCCCGCCCATTCCTCGCGGACGGCCTTCTTCCTCGCCGCCACCGCGGCCGCGTCCTTGGGGTCCGGCACCAGGTGGGGGCCTCCGTTGCAGCCACCTTCATAGAACTGGGATTCGAGCGCCTCGATCACCGCGAGCTTCTTCTCGACCACATCGTCGATCGCGACCACCACGTCCGGCGTGAAGGGGTTGGGTCGCTGGAACTCATCCTCGGTGATCCTGTGCGGCCCACTTGGCGCCGGTTCCGCCGGCGCTGACTTCGCAGTCGTCTGGATGGGCGCCAAAAACGATGATGCGCAGCTTGCCGTCACCGGTGGGCGGCTTGCGCTCGGCCGGTTGCGCCTGCAAACGGCTCGCCGCAAACGAGGACAGGGTGACCGCCGCGAGATTGAGAAACGAGCGGCGAGGCATCCCAGAAGAGCAGAGGAATCGAGGAGTTTTCATAGCCAAAGGACCGGAGTTTCAACAGCTTGCTCATGGCGGTAGTTCGAATCGCGGCTGAGGGCAAGTGAAAAGACGAGCAAGACAGAGCTTGGGGGTGATCATTCGGAAGGACCTGCCAGAATGACACCCGGGGCAGCGAAGCCGGTTCGAGGCTCATGTGCTGTGTCAGCGAGAATCTCCAGGAAAGCGGTTCCTAAGGGGCCTGCGATTCCGTGGGGGTCCAAGATCGGGGGCACGGAATCGCGATGGGGCCGCGCGGCCCCTCCAGAGCGCAGGAGAAGCTGACTCGAGAAGCGCCGAAACCACAAGACCCCGTGGTCGCGGCAAGACCAAAGCCCAACCGCAGCGCGAGGTTGTTCCAATGGCCGGCGCTTTTCCTCCTCGAAGCTGGGACTTCTGGGACAACCGCAAGCCCATCGCCACTCAGAGGATGTGCTCGATGATCCAGCCTCGGCGGGCCATGTAATCCGCGATGAGCCGGCGGTGGCAGTGCGCCGGGTCCTTCTCGCAACAGAGTAAGCAGGAAGGCGCCGGAAGCCCCACCAAGCGTTCGATGAGGAAAGGGCCAGCGGCTTTGAGCAAGTCACCGTAGCGCGGTTGCCAATCGTCCAGGTCCATGAACAGGTTTCCCAACTCGATCAGCGAGACGTAGTTCAGACCGGCGTCACGCATCAGCTTCTCGATTCCTTTGTCCGGCGTCCTGGCCTTCGCGTACGCGCCCAGGGCGGCCCGGTCGGGCCGCAGACGGACGTCGACGACCGTGATGACGCCGTGGCTGCGCAGGAGAGCGGTCAGTTCCTCCGGTTTGCGTCCCCCGTAACCGACCGTGAACAACCGTGGAGGCGGACCACCGGCATTGAGCAGCCCGTCCAGATACTCGGCGGTGATGCGATCCAGGTCCTCCTGGGAATGTGATTGTGCGTTGGATCCCACTTCTTTGCCGGGGTCGCTACGTCGACGAGTTTCTTCGCATTTGCCTGCGACCGAGGGCGAGCTGGTTCGTGAAATCACGATGCTGGCGGTACTTTGCCACCAGATCGTCCAGAAACTTGGACGCTGCGGCATCCGACTGCTGCATCTGGAGCACCTCGGCCGTTGCGCTCACCAGAACGACTACACCTTCGACATGGGGGTGATGATCGTGCTCGAATGCCGCTTGAACACCGGCACGAACCAGTCGGACGCAGGCATTCACGACGGTGGCCTTGCCAGCCTTGGCCGGTTCTTTCCAGGTTGGCACGACCTCCGCCAGCGCCGACCGGAGGCGCCGACTCACCCTTGGTTCAGGCTCTTCGGGAACGTCGAACAGATCCAGCGCCGCATCCAGCACCGCCGCCGTGTTGGCGGGCGTCGGATGTTCCGGCCACCCTGCCAGCCAAGCCAGGATCACCGGCAGAATGAACGCCCGAGCCGTCATCTGCCCCACCCAATCGGGGTATCCGTCCTCGCGGGCCATCTTAAAGGTCTTCCTCCAATCCCCCGCCAGCATCAGGGCGCAGGCGGTCGTCCCGTCCGTTGCGCCGCTGGTGAAACTGTCACCGTCCTGAAGGAACAAGACCTGGTCGCCCCTCATGCCGCCGCCCACCCAGGGTCCCGGAATGAGGCCACCGGTCTCGTCATACAACCGGGTCACGACCTGGTGCATCCATTTGTCTTGTGCCTTCCGGTCGCGTGCCGCGTCGCGCAAGTCGAGCAGGCGGCGGGGAAACGGCTCGGCCCGGAACGCTTCCCAACGCGCGGTGAGCAGGGACTCGCGATCATTCAGAGCCTGCGCCGCACGCGCCAAATGGTCGGCCGCCACCGCGCGCGACTCCAGTCCTTCCGGCATGTTCGCCAAGGCCTCCCTTGCAGACTGACGCAGCCGGGAAGGGTCTTGCTGCGTCGCGACACTTTCGAGCCAGTCGAGCCAGGCCTGAGGTCGCCACGGACTGTCCTGACGGGCCAGGTCCAGCAAGCCCGTGGCACCACGTCTCAACAGGACGGCCTCCCGCAGCCACCGATCCGCCTCGCGCTCGCGGTCAGGACGGAGGACAGCGATGAGTTCGTCCAACCAGGCCTCACGCACATCTTGCGACATGGGGGCGATGTCCAGCAGCGACCGGAGGGTCAGCTCGCATCGCTCCCAGAGGCTCCGGCCCAGATGGTGCCATTTCTGCGTCAGTTCCACCCCCCGCTGCCCGGCGGGCGCCGTCTCGCCCACGGTGCGCAAATAGCGGACCTGCTCGTCGCAGATCGAGATTGATTTGGGGCGCGGGAGAGCGAAGCCGTAATCGTCCTTTAGGGCCAGCGTCTCGAAGAGCGTACCGTAGGCATCGCGCGCCAGGTTCATGTTCCCTTGGTCGAACGTCATCCGCGCACGCTCCAACAGGCGCTCCAGTTTCGGGGTAAAGTCCTCGTAGGGGCTATTCGGGCCGCCGAAGCCGCGGACGCGGTCGATGCGACGCCAATCCCCCAGCGCCCCCCGGAATCGCTTGTCGAGTAAGGCGATGTCCCGTAGGAGCGGATCGGCTCGGATTAGGCGGTTCTCAGCCGTAGACATGAGGCGAGATTAGATTCGCTGGCGCTTCCCGCAAGCATCCGGCACGCTGTCCGGGCGTTTTCGTACCATGAGGACCACCTGTCAGCGTAACCGACAGATCGTTGAAATGCGCGCACAGGGAGTGACACGCCAGGAGATTGCGCGGCTGTTCCGCATCACACCCGATCGAGTGACGATGATCGAGCAGGAGGCCGCGACGGAAAAGGCTCAGGCTGAGCGACGCGCCCAACTCCAGGCGGAGATGCGCCTTGCGGACGATCTCGACAAAGTGTGGCCCGTCGTGAACCTGGTGGACGCCCTGCATCTGCTCACGGTCGCTCGGGCGCGTCTGCTCACCCACTTTGACCAGCAACACAAAACGGAGATGAGTCTCCGGGAATTCATGGACCTTGTCATTTCCGAGCACGCCGATGCGGCTGACGCGTTTTCTCGCACGCCGCTGCTACGCGTCCGGGGCATCGGGAAGTACGGCTTCCATTCTGTGGCAGCGGAATTGGCGGAGACGGATCTGGGTCCAGGCTGCAACGCGGAATGGCAGCGACGGCTGGCGGTGCTTCGACGCGAGTGGCGGATCCCGTCGTGGCCGCCGAATCCGCGCCACCGGGAAGGGTAGGAGCGAGCGGTTGGAATTGCGGATGCGCCCGCGGGGGACCTCACGACTTCTTTCAGATCGGTTCTGAGGACAGAACACGGCGAGACCGGGAGCGGACCTGCATCCTGGCGGCGGAGTACGGGCCGGTCGGCGGCGAAGCCAGCCGCCACGCTCGCGCCACCGACCCGACGGGGCGATGTGCCCCGCTCGCCACCTGCGTGCGCATTCAGTCGCCGGTCAGTTTGCCCCGACGGTGGGGCCGTCGCGCCATTCCACTCGCACTGTATTCTCCGGGGTGATGCCGCACAGGTGGATGACGCGTTTGTCGCGCGGGTGACGGGCCAGTTTTAGCCTGGCCAAGTCCTGAATCATGGTTTCGAAGTTGGTTGACCTCAGTTCCTTGAGGCATTTGGGATTCTCACGTCGGAGGGCTTCAATGACCTTGCGGTAGGACCCGACCTGGTCTCCGCCCATCGGGTCCACAGCGCGGTTCCAGGCGACGTTGGTGAGCAGCAACGCGACCGCGACGGCTTCGCGGCTGGACTTCTCAGTCGGTTGAAGGAGGACCTCCTCCGCCAACTTCAGGACGATGCTGGACATCTTGTTCATCCGTAGGACGAGCGTATCGCGCTCGGGCCGGCGAAGCCCAGCGAATCCCGGCGGGTGAGTCTGGCTCATCGTCGGCGTGACGGCAGATCACGCAGGAGCCCGTTGCCGCGGACGACAACCGAGATCAGTGAGCGGTCGACTCGGTACCATGTGTCTGACCGAAGCGGTGCTCGGCGGAACACGGTTCAACAGGGCTTTCAACGCCGCAGCGTTCTTGCCGTTGAGCAAGCTCGCCGCCTGATCGAGGCAGGCGAGGATTTCCTCGCGGAGGCTTCGGGCCGCGGCCTTGGGCGCGGACTGGTTGCCGGTGGAGGCAGGTTCTGGACGGTGCGACTCGATTTGGGCTTTGAGTTCCGAATGCGTCATGGGCGGTTCTCCAGCCCCGACCCGCCGCACGAATTCCTCCCGGAGAGTGTCCGGGGTCGAGTTGGCGGCCAGCAGGTAGAGGGTCGAGCGGGGGATTTCCAAATGTGGAAACTGTCCACATTTGCGGGCGACGTTCATCCAGCGGTTGGCCAGGGAGATGATGTAGACAACGCATCTCCTTGGGCTCACCATGCCGCGCTCTGCTCACCGCGGTAAACAGGCCATTCCCTTGCCATCCTGTCGGTTACGCCTTCCTGCCGGTCTTCTTGTCTACAAAACGTAAACAGCGCAACCGGCTGGAAATGAACAACTCAGCACGGCTTTTCGGCGCTTTTGTGCAACGTAGGTGCATCCGGTGTGGGGGGTTGAAGGGGGGGATGCCGACGCGGTATCGCGAGGCAGCAGAGTTGTCCATAGGCGGCGCGAGCGGGGGCCGACCAAAGGGCCCCGCAGAGCGAGCGCCGACTGTGGGCAACTCGTCGGCCCGGTAGGCTGTCGCTGTACGGTGCTGGGGGGAAGTGAAGGCTCGGGTTGGGGCAGAACCGGCGGTGTGAGGTCGCTGGTTTGGGGGGAGTAGCGGGGTCGAACTCGCAAGGCGGAGGAAGCGTGGGGTCGGTAGCAAGCGGGAGCGCGAAGGCGCAGCGGGTAGCGGGGGAAGGTTAGCGGTGAAGATGGTGGCAGGTTGGGGTCCGTCCAGGCGCACGCCCGGGGCGTTTCTGCGCGCCGGGCGTGCGCAGTTCTCTTTCACGGGCAGCTACAAAATCAACTGGTGAGTCCATGGGATCACGGTGATGGTCCGAGTCTCCTCCCAGGAAGCCCCCCAGAAGAAGTTGTCCTCAACGTAGTTGTTCACCGTGTGAATGCCGGGTGTGAGCGGCTTGATGAGACATACGTAACCGAGGTCTCGGCTAAACGCCAAGGCCGCTTAACGCGGCCTTGGCACCGGTAGAAGAATTCAATCCTGCTTTGAAGAACCCTACTTGCCGTCGCCGACCCGCTTCAGCAGAATGTGCTCGACCGGCCACGAATCGAACATGGGCGGTTTCGGCGGCGAAGCAGCCATAAGACCGACTTGCGTGATCTCCAGATGTCCGCAACTGCCGTCGACCATCAGACCATTCGCCTGTCCAACGAAGTAGATAGAGATCGTTTCCATGCCGGGGTCCGGCGACAACAACAGGTGGAACAGATCCGGCAGAGATGCGGCGGGTGCCGTATTGATGAACCTCACCTTGAGGGTGCAGTTCCCAAGTGTCGGCTCAGCTCCAAGCAGAACATCTTCCACCGGGTGCCCAAACACCAAGTCACCGAGATTCATAAAGTCCGGTGAATGGAACGCGCAAGCCAGGGCGTTGCGGGCGTGGACGACCACCTCCACCTCCGCCCGCCCGTCGGGCAATGAACGCTCGTTTACAGTCCCCCAGACGATGGTCCCCAGAAATGGCCAGCCTGCCTCGATGATTTTCAAGTTGTCGAGGCCTGCGTAGTCGATCCAGGCCCAGTTGGCCGGGCCTGTAGGGCGTGGATCAAGCCAGCTAACGTAATAGCCTTGGGGGAAGTAGGTGCCTTGGTTGACCAGGAAGTCCTCAATCGGACGCTGGGCGCCATCCAGACGTGGCGTGATGGGCAGCAGCAGTAGCGCTGCCAGCAGGAGTCCACCGGGCTGAGCACGGCTCGCTCGGATGACGTGGTTTAGTCGCTTTTTCATTTTCTGACCTTTCGTTTTTTCGGCGCTGGGCGCCGGGTTAATTTTGTTGTTGCTTGCCTTTCGCCACCGTCCTTCGGTGGCGGAAACTGGTGGTGCCAGACAACACTCCACGCGCGAGGGACGACACCCCTCTTTTCTTATAGGTGAATGTGCTGGGCGCACCGGGGCGAGGCACAGAGCCTCAGCCGAAAATCCGAAATCTCTGATTCAACTGTGGCAGCCATGGGCCTACTCCGCCGTAATTGCGATCAGGAACGGGGCGCAGTCGGACATCGTCGAGATGAAGTCGATGGTCTTGACCGGGACGTCTGGTCGCGGGTTCTCCCAGACAGACTTGTAGTATCGAAACGAAATGCCGGTCTCGCCCGTCAGGGCATTGGTTCCCACCCAGGCACGCACCGCGTCTTTATGTTCGGGCGGATCGCCTGCTCTCAGCCAGGCATTCTGAACGTCGTTGCCGTATCGGACAACCCGGTGCCTCTGCTGACCGTTGGCCAAGTGCATGACATACCTCGCGATCTCTTTCCCTTCGGTCTCGCTCCAGCCGGTACCGTGGAGGAAATGCAGACGCCGGCAAAAGCGGCCCACTTTTATTCCGCTGATCCGATCGGGAAGGACAAATCCCGTGCCTTTCGCCTGGATTCCCTGCAACCACACTCGGCCACGGAGATCGAATTTCACCTCTGCCAGCATTTGAACACCGCGAGCCAGACCAGAGTCATTGTTAAACTCCCGCCACCTGTTCCAATCGCCCACATCGCCCTCTTCGACAGACTGGGTGTAATAGTCGGACAAGTCGATCACCTGCTCGGAGGTCCCGGCCTGTTGTGGAGGGATACGAGACCGAGCCTCGGCGAACGGGTCTGGAACTATCCACGCGCTGGCTGCCGAAGCCGCTTCTTTCGACTCCAGCCTGGCGCGTAGCTGGCTCAGAGAATCGTCATCCGGCACCAGCTTGAGTAGATGATCGGCATGCCATCGTGCCGCAAACCCCTGTTGCTGCTTGAGTGCCTGGGTCAGGGCTTGCCGATGCCAGGCACGGGCATCCGTCCGTGCAGCGGCGCGCAGTTCGGCAGACTTGGTTTTAAGGGTCTGCCACACCTGCTTGACCGCTTGTGCGTCGAGCGGCGACACCCGGCCTTTGACGTCAATCGCCTGCCCCGTCAACAACTGCGCCAGCAGAACGAGGTCGGCCACCGGACGTACCTCTTTTGACAGATTCCACAACTGGGCCATGGACTCGCTTGCCGCCACCACGCGTTGGCCGTCGGCGCTCAGGCGCGCGTCACGCACCCTCTCGGCCAGTCGGATCGGCGGTGCGATCGGATCACCGGTAATCGCACTCCAGAGGCGCACAGTCTCGTCCCAACCGGCCGTGACCACCCAGCGACCGTCGCTGGAGAATGCAGCCTGTTCCACACGGTTGTCGTGACGCAAAGGCGGAGTGACGGCTTCGCCGTTGTCAACATCCCATACTCGGGCCGTGCCATCGTAGCTGGCCGTGACAATTCGGTCACGGGCAGGGCTGAATTCCGCAACCACCACGAAGTCGCCATGCCTGAATTCGGCACGCGGTTCTCCCGTGGCGGCATCCCAAAGCCGCGCGGTCTTGTCGGTGCTGGCAGTCAGGATTTGGCTACCATTCGAATTGAACACGGCCCGCAGGACCCAGTTCTTGTGCCCCATGAGTCGCAGCAGCTCATGACCCGTGGTCACGTCCCAGACCCGGGCCAACCGGTCCCGACTCGCAGTGACCAACCGCTGCGCATCAGGACTAAACGCGACCCATTGCACCTCCCGCTCGTGGACCAGGAACGGTGTGATCCGCCGGCCCGTGGCCGCGTCCCACACCGCCGCCGTCTTGTCGGTGCTGGCCGTCGCCACGCAGCGGCCGTCAGGACTGAACGCCGTATGCACTACGCCTTCCTGATGCCACATCGGCGGCGTGAGGGGGTTTCCGGCGCCGGCTTCCCATACCCGGGCCGTCCGGTCATAGCTGGCCGTCAGCAGGCGACGGCCGTCGGGGCTGAACAGGGCTTCACTCACACCGCGGAGGTGCACGATAGGGGGCCCGACTGGTTCGCCGCTGTCCGAGTCCCAAAGTTGGGTTGTCCCGTCCGCGCTCGCTGTGAGCACGCGGCGCTGTTCCGGACTCAGCGCGGCGCGCGTGACCGGCAACCGATGCGTGAACTGCACCAAACTCCCACCCGTCGCCAGGTCCCACACCCTCGCCGTCCCGTCATAACTCACCGTGGCCAGGTGATGCCCGTCCGGGCTAAAGACCGCCTGCCAGACCTCGCCGCCGTGGTGCAGGGGGGGCGTCAGCGGTCGGCCGGTCATCGCGTCCCAGACGCGCGCCGTGCGATCGCGGGAAGCAGTGGCTACCATCAGTCCATCTGGACTGAACTCAGCATAATGAACCCAATCGCCATGCCGGAAGGTGAGAGCGGCGCCAGTCTTGACCTCCCAAACGCGGGCAGTCCCATCAACAGAGGCCGTAACGACGCGCCACCCATCCGGGCTAAAAGCTGCCCGCCACACTTCCTCATCGTGTCTCAAGGTGGCCAGGACCTCTCCCTTGTTGGCGTCCCAGAGTCTGGCCGTCATGTCGCGGCTCGCAGTGATCCACCGGCTCCCATCGGGGCTCCACTGAACTCCGCCAAGAATCTCGCTCGTATGTTCACGGCGGGTGAAAAGACAGGCACCACTCTTGGTGTCCCAAAGACGCAGGATGCCATCGCTCGACACGGTCGCCAGCCGGGTCGCATCGGGGCTGAAATCCACGCCCCATACCACGTCGAGGTGTGGTAAGGACGGGGTGACCGACCGGCCGTTCCGCGCTTCCCAGACCTGCGCCGTCTTGTCGTGGCTCGCTGTTGCCAGCAGGCTTCCGTCCCGGCTGAACGTGAGGCACACCACCGAGTTGCTGTGCTTCAGCGGTGGAGTGACCGGCTCGCCGCTATTTGCATCCCAGACCCGCGCCGTTCCATCAGCGCTGGCCGTTGCAATCCACCGCCCATCCGGGCTGAAGAGCAGTTGGCTGATGCTGCTGCCGTGTATCAGGGGCTGCCCCACCTGCTCACCTGTCTCGACATCCCACACCTGAGCCTGGCCTGGTGTGCCTTTGTCGATCAGGAACTGAACGATGCGGCCAGTGCCAGTGGCGACCCGTCGGCCATCCGGGCTAAACGCCACGCACTTCACCGGACTGTCGTGGAACCAGATCTGAGTCAACTGTGGACACTGCTCGAGCACGGCGCCCAACCGCCGCCGCTGGAGGTCCTCCCCCTCCGGCCTGCCTTCCTCTAAACGCAACGCCTCCACCAGCCAGGGAAGCGAAGCGAAGAGTTGCCCTTCGTTCATGAGCCGGACGCCATTGGCGACGTTGACCTGGACCAAGCGCTGTCGGCTCTCCTCCGCTCGGTCCTCGGCAACCTTGCGCTGCGCCGCTTCGCCCGCTTGGGCTTGGAGCGCCTTCTGGCGCTCAGCCAACTCGTGCTGGAGTGCTTCTTCGGCCTTACCCTCCGCCCGGGTGGCGCGAACCGTCTGCCAAGTGCTGAGGACGATACCCAAGACCAGTACCCCTGCGACCAGGACTGCGGCGGTCACCATCAGCTGGTTCCGGCGAATGAACTTCCTAGCCCGGTAAGCCGTGCTGGGCGGACAGGCCACCACCGGTTCGTGCGTCAAATGCCGTTCGATATCCATCGCCAGCCCGTTGGCCGTCTCGTAGCGCCGCGTTCGGTCCTTTTCCAGACACTTCATCACGATCCAGTCCAGGTCTCCGCGCACCGAGTAGATCAGCTTTGGCGCCTCCGTTCCCCGCCGCTGGGCGCTCGTCGTCAACTCCTCCCCTGGCAGCGTGTGCAGCCGCGTCGAGGGTCTCACCGGCTCCTGCTCCCGGATCGTCCGCCGCATCTCGTCCAAGCCCGCTGCCAACAATGTCTTGGGATCAAAAGGCGTCTTGCCCGTCAGCAACTCGTAGAGCAAGACCCCCAGGGCATAGACGTCGCTCCGCGTATCGATGTCCAGGCTCGTCATTCCCGCCTGTTCCGGGCTCATGTAAGCTGGCGTGCCGATAAACTGCTCGAAGGCCGTGAACAGAGTCTGGTCCGTCAGCCGCTGTTCGGTCGCCTTGGCAATCCCGAAGTCGATCACCTTGGGCATCGGCACCCCATCGTTGACGGTGACCAGGATGTTCGACGGCTTGATGTCGCGATGGATGATGCCCTTCTGGTGGGCATGCTGGATGGCGTGACAGACCTGAATGAACAGGTCCAGCCGTTCGCGGATTGAGAGGTTGTTCTGGTCGCAGTATTCGGTGATCTTGATCCCCCGAACCAGTTCCATCACGAAGTAAGGGCGGCCGGTCTCCGTGGCCCCGGCGTCCAGCACCTTGGCGATGTTCGGATGGTCCATCAGGGCCAGCGCCTGCCGCTCGGCTTCAAAGCGGGCGATCACAGACTTGGTCTCCATGCCCAGCTTGAGGATCTTGAAGGCGACGCGGCGGTGGACCGGCTCCTCTTGCTCGGCCATGTACACCACGCCGCACCCGCCTTCCCCGATCTGCTGGAGCAGCTTGTAGCGGCCAATCCGGTCCCCGGGTTTCTCGGTGACCGGGACCAGTACCGTCGGGACTACGCCGTCGAGACCGCTTCTCCGATTCTTCAGAAAACCACCCGCAGCTTCATGCGCTTCAATCAAGGATTCCACACGGGCGCGGAGTGATTCGTCGCTCCCACAGGCTCCCTGCAAGTAGGACATCCGGGCTTCCTTTGAGCCAAAGGTCAGCGCCTGCTCAAGCATCGTTTCTTCACTGAGAGGTTCGGCGCTCATGGGCGATGACAGTTCTCGGTCTTCACACACAGTAACGAGATTCCCGGACAAAAGCGGTCAGAAAAGATCACGAGGGTCTCGAAGCCGCCGATCCCCGACAAAACTACCAGCAGCCAAGATCCGGAAGCGCGATCGATTGTAACGCGTCCGACTATGTGCGCATCAGGCGATTGATCTCTCGAAAGAGCCACGCACGGGCGTGGATCCAGTTCCGTTGGATAGTTTTCTCCGAAAGTCCCAGAGTCTGCGCGGTCTCCGTCACGTTGAGGCCCACGTAAAACCGCAGCTTCACCAACTCCGCTTTATCCGGATGTTCGCGTTCGAGGGCTTGCAGGGCCTCGTCCACGACGAGCAGGATTTCCGGTGGAGTGGTCGTCGCAAGATCGACTTCGTCGAGACTCACACGGAAGGGACCCGCACCCCGTTTCTGGCTCTCCTTAACCCGAGCTCGATCCACAAGCACGTGGCGCATGGCCTCGGCGGCGGCGCGAAAGAAATGCTGCCGATCATTCCACGACGGCTGGCTGTCGGCGGTGAGCCTGAGCCAGGCCTCGTGCACCAGCGCGGTGGCCTGAAGGGTTTGGCCCGGCGGCTGCAGGGCCATCTTCTGGGCGGCAAGCTTGCGCAATTCTTGGTATACCAGCGGCAACAGGTCCTCAGCGGCTTTGGCGTCGCCCTGCTGCACACGGTCCAGGATGCGCGTGACGTCGCTCACGAGCGCAGCGTAAATCAAGCGGTCGCAATGTAAATCTCCGAATGCAGCTCTTGGTCCGGGCGATGCACTTGGTCGCCAGGTGTGCGGGATGCTGGCGTGCCTTTCTCGGTTACGGCTCTTATGCTGCCAGTCGCGCGGCCTGCGGAGCCTTCGTGAGAGTCCTCAGTGATTCCAATTCGAGGGCAGCGGCGGGGCTAACCTTAACTCCGCGCCAAGCCGCCGACGCATCGACCAGAACGGCAAACATCAGGCTCAACCCCGACTTTTCGCTCATGAACCGAGGGATGACCTTCGCTCGACGCTGCCCCTCTCCGAACAGACGCTCCAACAGGTTCGTAGGCGGATGCGCTTACGGTGACTCTCGGGAAAGCGCAATGCGGTCAGGACTTCCTCCAGGTCCGTCGCCAGGCACTTCATGGCTTCGGGGAACTGCTCTCGATACGTCGCCACAATCCCTTGCGCCTGTTCAAATCCTTTCTTGTAGGTCGCTGCGGTGAATGCTTTCTGCAGCAGTCTTTTCAACCAAGGTCGAGCCTTCTCCGGTAGCTTGTCGCTCCGCCGGACCAGTGCCCGCAGCCACACGCTCTCGAACTCCTCGATGGTGTCACGGACTTGGGGCATCTTGAGATGCAGCGGGCCTTCCGCAGTCTGGACCTGCTGATCCTCGTAGCCGTTGCGGTAAGCCCGGAGCGGTTCGTCCCCACTGCGGCCGTAGTGTTCTCGGCCCGGGAACTCAGTCACTTCGAGTTCGACGGCCTTCTGGAGCATGAGCTGTGCGCCAAGTTGAATCGATTCGGAGAGTGCAGCCCGGCGAGCGGCGAGGCTGAAGAACTGTTGTTCGAGGATCTGGCTGGGAAGTTGGCGTTTCATGGATGTCTTTTGCTTTCTGTTTGACCGGAGCGTGTCTGCACCCGGTCGGTTTTTACAGGAAGCTTAGGACATCACCGCCTCCGCAGTGACCTTCGCCTCGATCGCGTCCTCCAGGGTAGGAGAAGCCGCTGTCAGCTTGGCCTCCTGCGCCATCGCACGGTCCTGCCAACGCGGCTGGCTGATTATTTGCGCGGACCAGGCAACCGGCCCGTGGTCTCCCTCGACATCGAGGAGATTCGACGCGCGGTCGAAGCGACGGTAGTGGAGCAGCCGGTCTTCGACGAGGATCGCGAGAGACTCGAAGCTGCTCTGGCATTGCTGGCTGCCTCCAAGCCGCCCTGCGTCGTGTATTTGACGCTCCACTTTATCGAGGGGCTGGATTACGGGGAGCTCGCCGAGACTTTCGCCACGACCCCGGACGCGATGCGGATGCAGATCCAACGGTGTCTGGCCCTGGCGCGCGAATTGGTCGAGGAACGAGGTTGAAGCCATGAGCGACGACAACACGAAAGCGGCGGCGAATCTGCGCAAGCTCGGCGAACGGGTTCGCGCCGGCTGGGCCAAACTGCACCCCGTCAGCGCCAAGCAACTGGCGGCGGTTCGCGCTGCGGTCGCGAAGCAGTGGGAGCAGGAGCACGCCGGCAAGCCGATGGCGAAGTCGCAGCGTTCGGCGAGCCAGTCCCGCGAGGCCCACGACCAATCCAGCCGGCAGATTCGCGCGAGGAAGGGGAAGCGCCGGTCGCAATCGCAGGACCGCCGGGGTCGCGCCCGTCACGCGGCGTGCTGGGGCGGAGTACTTGCCGCACAATATCGTGATAGCTTGAGTTGGCGCTCATGCTCGGCAAAGCGCTGCGCGTGAGCGCCACCGTTGGGCACCCGGTGGACAGCGGCGACTATCTCGTCAGTCAGTTTTGGATCCCGTGCGATCCTCGGTAGATCGCGTCGGCGGTTGGAGAGGGGGAGCCCTGCAGGGACCAAGGCGTCGAGTTCCGGCGAGGGCGCCGGTCTTTCGGCGAGCGGCGGAGCAAAGGTCTGCCGGGCGGTGCGCATCGTGATCCAGCTTGACAGTCGGTGACGCCGGTCAGAAGCGAACACGGGGCTTGGCCATGCGGGGGTGAAAACATGGAATCCATGGGGAAGATGAATGCCGTCGATTGCCAGATGAAGCTCCCTCGAGACGGTTTGCGAGCGCGAGGATCAGGGGAGCCAAACGGACGGGCGCGTTGCGGGTTCGATCTGCGGGCCGTTGTCACCCCGACTTGTCACCCGCCGCCGATCGCAGGGGGCACTGCGGTGCGTTTCGGTCCGCTGCCCCCGGCGGTCAGTTGGCTGTGCGCCAAGGCCGAGTCCCTTCGAGTCCCGGTTGGCGCCGGTGGTGCAGACAACGGAGTAACGAATCCGGAGACCGTCGCTCCACGCGCTCGGTCTCCGGGACAAACTCGAGGAAGCAAGAACGATGCGGGGGTCATGTCGGCACGCGTCCACCTTCGGCGGCCTTGCCAGCGGTGTCTGTGACCCCGTCGGGCTGTGGCGTAGCATCGAAGCTCACTCTCTTGGCCATGTTGGCTGAGTGTTCGTTGCGCAGGTGACCGTAGACCTTCATCGCAAGGGCGCCGCCGTCCTGGTGGCCCAACCACCGCGCCACGGTCGGAATATCGACGCCCGATTCGATGCAAGTCGTGGCAAAGAGATGGCGCAGATCGTGGTGGGTGATCCTTGGTATGCCCAGCCTTTGACAGGCGTTCCGAAGGGACCCGTTGCACCGAGAAACCGCCATGATTTTTTGGCTAGCTGTGGTTTCCGGACGCTCCGCACGTAACCGTTCCAAGAGCCGACGCATTTCGGGAATCATGGGAACGGTTCGAACGGTCCAGTTCTTCGTGCCAGTCTCCGGGTCCCCTCGCACGAGAATCTCTCCTCGGTCGAAATCACAATCGGTCCAGCGAATGTTCTCGGCTTCACTCTTTCGGAATCCGCCATAGGCCAAGAACTCAATCAGGTCCGCGGCGTCATGACTGAATCGCTTGTTCACTACGCGGACGCTCTTCACCATTTCATGGAACTGCGCCCGGCTCGGGAGTTGAAGGGGTTTGAGGCGTACCTTCATCGTTTTGATGAAGCGCGCCGGGTTGTCGTAGCGGATGCCGGCCTCGATCGGAACCTCCAGGATCACGCGCAAGGTCTGCACGGTCTTGTTGAAATTGACCGCGCTTGTGGTGTAGCCCGCGGCCCACAGAAGACAGTCCTGCTTGGCGATCTTGCGCACGTCGGTTTTCTCAAGCGCCGGCCAGGTCTTCAGGATGGCCGCGATTCGTTCTTCCCGGTGCGCTTTGGTGCGGGGTTTGAGAGAAGGGTCGCCGTGGAGCCGTGCCCGGTAGATCTTGAGCGCGTCGCCGAAGGTCATTTTGCCACCTTCGCACTCCAGGGCGTGCTCGGCGCTTTGTCGTTCAGCCTTCTCCAGGTCGGCCAGGCGCAACTTCCCGATGGAGAGAGCCTTGGTTTCGAGCGAACGCCGAATCAGCTTGCCCTTGACCCGAACCCGTGCGAATAAGGTCCCCGATGATCGGTAACGAACCAAATTGGGCACTGGGGTCTTTTGCCAGAGCCTTGCGGACGCTGCTGCGTCGTCTTGCACGCAAACAGTATCAGATTTCAGTATCAGATTGTCAAAGTGAATTTGGCTCGTGATCTGTAAGTTGCTGATTATCAATGGCTGGAGAGATGGCAGAGTGGTTTAATGCGCACGCCTGGAGAGCGTGAGTGGGCTTATACCCCACCGGGAGTTCGAATCTCCCTCTCTCCGCCATTCCCAATGAACAGTCCTGGATTGACACGCCCGGTCCGGCGTCGCCTTATTGGCATCCCTTTATGAAGACACTGTTGCTTGCATTGACTGGACTCATTGCCCTTGCGCCTCTGACGCGCCTGTCTGGCCTGGCTGCCGATGCCACCCCCGCAGACAAGCAGATTGATGCCGTTCTGGATCGGTACACCGAGGCCATGGGAGGCCGTGTCGCGATCGAGAAGGTGACGACCCGGATCATGAAGGCGTCGTTCGAGGGCCCGGGGATGCCCGCGGCCCTGGATTGGACCCAGTACGCCAAAGCGCCGAACAAACAGTTGGCGGAGATCGACATCGCGGGAATGGGCAAGATGCTCGATGGCTTTGACGGGCAAGTCGCCTGGTCCAAGAACCCCTTTGCCGGGCTGCGGGTGAAAGAGGGAGACGAATTGGCCAAACAGAAGCGCGACGCTGATTTCTACCGGGACCTGCATCTCCGAACCGTCTACACGAACCTGACCTACAAGGGCACGGAGAAGGTCAACGGCGCCGACGTGTCCGTGCTCGAAGCCAAGCCGTCAGCAGAGGCGGTCGAGCGCTGGTATTTCGATGCCGCGAACGGGATCCTGGTGCGCCAGGATTCCGAGTTCAACACGGCAGACGGTCGGATGAAACTGCAGATGCTCTTCTCGGATCATCGCGTGGTGGGCGGGATCAAATACCCGCACCTCATGCGCATCCGCACCGACATCCCGGGACAACCGGGGGCGGAGTTCTCGATCAAGGTCAAGGAGATCAGGCACAACGAAGTCATCGAGGACGCGAAGTTTGCGAAGCCCGCGGCCTAGCGCGCATTTCTCACCAACTTCTGAGAACGCGGAGCCGATGTCATCGAAAGGTGCACTCATGCGCGCTAGCCGAGCAAAACCGCGCCGCGGGAGGGAGTCATGAGAATCCTGTCTGCTCACAAGGCCTTCGCTTGTGGGTAATACGGCGTTGATCCTTCTCCGCGTTGGGGCGCGGTTTTGCCACAGCCCGGATATGGAACTCCGCGAAGCCTTATGAAGTCTCCGGGTTGGGCGCGGTGAACAAGTACTGGCATGTTGTGGGCGTGGGGATTCAGAACACCCTGGTCTACAGGGTGAATTTCCTCTTTCGGGCCTGTTTTGCCCTGAT
Organism: Verrucomicrobiota bacterium; assembly: GCA_022710935.1. Classification (GTDB taxonomy): domain Bacteria; phylum Verrucomicrobiota; class Verrucomicrobiia; order Limisphaerales; family J093; genus MWFF01. The sequence continues at coordinate 18,542 of JAKLFY010000064.1, read as the reverse complement.
TCCGCTGATGGCGACGATTTACCTGTGGCGGGCCATCTTCGCGAGCAATGCGGACAGTCCGCGGATCGCCGGCTACTCGCTGGCGACGATGACGTCGTACTACCTGCTCGCCACGGTCGTCGATGCCCTCACGGCGGTGGCGGAGGACGACTGGCAGATCGCGGCTGACATCAAGGACGGCCGGATCAGCCAGTTCCTGCTCAAACCGATTGACTACCTCGCGTACCGGCTCTGCCTATTCGGGGCGGGTCGGATCATTTACACGGCTGTTGCGGCGCTGCCGGTGATCCTGTTCATCGTGGTCCAGAGGTCGCATTTCGTGCTGCCGTCGGATGGGCTGACGCTTGCGTTGTTCCTGGCTTCGACGGTTCTGACGGCGCTCCTGCAGTTCCTGATGTCCTATACGATCGCCTTGCTGGCCTTTTGGGTGCTCGAAGTCTCGACGTTTATCTTCATCCTGTTCGCATTCGAGTACATCGCCGGCGGCCACCTCTTTCCTCTCGATATCCTGCCGTCCGCCCTGGCCCAGGCGCTCAGTTACACGCCCTTCCCCTACCAGCTCTATTTCCCGGTCAGCATCTACCTGGGCCGCATCACCGGAGACGAGCTCTGGCGCGGGCTGTTGATTCAGTCGTTTTGGGTGGTGGCGCTCTATGGCCTGGCGCGCTTCGCATGGGATCGGGGCATCCGGCGCTACGCGGCCGTGGGCGGTTGAACACTGGGCAGATCTTCGAGTCATGAACGCCTCGTCGCACAGCAGGGCCTTCGCGGGCTGGGGGTTGTTGCGCCGTTACGCCCGGCTGTACGGGGCCCTGTGGCGCAACTCCGTCGTGCGCGAGATGGGGTTCAAGACGAACTTTGTGCTCTGGATCTTCGTCGAGATGCTCTGGTTCGCCCTGCAACTGGCCTTCATCGCGGTGATCTACCAGCATACGGATCGGATCGCGACATGGTCGAAGTGGCAGGTGGTGATGCTCATCGGCGCCAGCCACTTCATCCAGCAGATCTTCACCGCCGTTTTCCTGCTGAACTGCTCGAACCTCTCGGAGTTGGTCCGCACCGGACGGCTTGATTTTCTGCTGTTGCTGCCGGTCAACACGCGGTTTCTCGTCTCGTTCCGGCAGATCGATCTGGGCGCATTCGTGAACGCGGCATCCGCCGTGGCCGTCATCATCTATGCCGCCCGGCAGTTGCGCCTGGATCCGGGTATTCTCGAAGTCCTGGCCTTCCTGGCGTTGTGCGTGGCGGGCGTGCTCATCCACTACTTCCTCATGTTTCTCCTGGCGACAATATGCTTCTGGACCGTCCGGGCCCAGGGGATCGTGTGGGGCTACTACAACCTGTTCACCGTCGCGCGGCTGCCCGACGGCGCGTTCCGCCCCGGCGTGTTCAAGGCGGTGTTCACCTTTGCCCTGCCCATGCTGCTCGTGTCCAACGTGCCGGTGAAGCTTCTGGTCGGGATGCTCGAGTCGCCTCTCGAGATTGCCCTGCTGCTCGGCATGGCGTGCGTCTGTTTCGTGGTTTCGGAGGCCGGCTGGCGGGCCTCAGTGCGCCAATACACGAGTGCTGGATCCTGACTTCGGGCGGCGAGGCAGCAAGATGAACCGCGGAATGCAACGATCCGAATCGAATCGAGGTGTGGTGTTCGATGCGCTGCGCGGGCGGCCGGCTTCGCGGATCGCGACTGGTCCGCTGGCGGTCCACTTCTGTGCGCGGTTCGCGGGCGCGACGCTTCGGCAATACGCGACAGATGCCCGGGTGCTGGCGGAGTCGGTGATCCGGTACTACGAGCGGTTCAAGCCGGATGCCGTGTGGCTGTCAGCCGATACGTGGGTCAGCGCCGAGGCCATGGGCGTCCCTGTGGGAGCCACAGCAGACAACCAGCCGTTTGGCGGACTCGGGCCACCGTGGGTCCGAAGTGCGCGCGACATCGGCAAGATCCCGCCGCCGGATCCCGGCGGGCAGGGGCGCTACCCGCTGATGCTCGAAGCCCTCGGCAGAATCGTCAAGGCCCTGGGGCCGGACGTTTGCGTTGTGGCCTGCCTCGATCAGTACCCGTTTTCACTGGCCGCCGCCCTGGCCGGTCTCGAAAAGACAATGCTCCGCATGGTGGATGATCCTCCGTTTGTCGAGGCGCTGATGGAACGGTGCCTCGAATACGGGCTGGCCTACGGGTGCGCCCTGGCCTCCGCGGGGGCGGATGTCCTGAGCGGCGGGGATTCGCCGGCGGGCTTGATCGGGCCTCGGCTCTACCGCGAGAGGGTGTGGCCATTCGAGCGGCGTCTGATCGCCGGGCTGAAGTCGATGACAGGCAAACCGGTGTCGCTTCACATCTGCGGCGACTCGACGCCGCTGCTGGCCGACATGGCTGTCACGGGCGCCGACATTCTCGAAATCGATCACCAGGTCGACCTCGGCCAGGCGTGTCGCGTGGTCGGACCGAATGTTGCGTTGTGGGGCAACCTCGATCCGGTCGCCGTCCTGGCGCAGGGCAGCATCGCCGAGGTTGAAGCGGCCGCCCGCCGGGCGATCGAGACTGTCGCGGCGTGCGGGCATTCGCGGTTCGTCCTGAGTTCCGGATGCACCCTGACGGTCGAGACACCGACTGAGAATCTCGATGCCATGATCGAGATGGCGCGACGGGGGATATGACATCGCGCTTGATCGAGTTCGGTTCTAGCCCGCATGTTTCATGGACTTGTGACTACGGCGAAGCCGAAGACTCCAACGCGTCGGCCAATGCGGGCTAGAGAAGCCATCAACACCAAAGACAATCCATGAGCAAGACTCCTCCTCTGCGGTTGGCCTTTCTGGGCTGCGGGGCCCGAGGCACCACGTATGCACAACTGGCAGCGCGCCGGCCCGATCGATACCGCATCGTGGCGGGCGCCGACCCGGCGTCGGAACGGGTCGAGCGGATCCGCGCCGTATCCTCGAACCCGGATTTCCGCGGCTTTGCCGACGGGGCGGCCATGCTGGCCGCCGGGAAGCTGGCGGACGTCCTGGTGATTGCCACGCAGGACCATGGGCATTTCGAGCCCTGCGGTCGGGGCCTCGAGTTGGGCTACAACATCCTGCTCGAGAAACCGATCGCCACCCGCGTCGAGCAGGTGCTCGAAATCGAGCGCCTGGCGGGGCAGACAGGCCGGCGCGTCATGGTATGTTTTGTTCTCCGTTTCGCCGCGTTCTATCGGAAGGTGAAGGAGATCATCGATTCGGGGAGGCTGGGCGAGGTCTCAGGCATCCAGGCCAGCGAAGGCGTGATGCCCTGGCACCAGGCCCATTCGTTTGTGCGCGGCCATTGGTCGGTCGTGGCGAAGAGTTCGCCGATGCTGCTCTCGAAATGTTGCCATGACACCGATGTGCTGCACTGGCTCGTTGGGCGGCGTTGCCTGAGGGTGGCAAGTTTCGGCTCGCTCGAGTTCTTCCGACGCGAGCGGGCCCCCGCGGGCGCGCCCCAAAGATGCACGGACGGGTGTCCGGTGGCCGAGAGTTGCCCGTACAACGCGCTGCGCTACGCGGGCGACCGGCGCGTTCCCTGGCTGGGAATGGTGTACGACCGGGCGGCGTCCGCAACAGCCGAGGAGGTTGTCGAGTGGCTGCGGACAAGCCCGTGGGGGCGATGCGTCTACCGTTGCGACAACGATGCGGTCGATCGCCAGGTGCTTGCGCTCGAGTTCGAGGGCGGGATTACGGGAACGTTCACCATGACGGCTTTCGAAAACGGGCGGCACATCGAGGTCTATGGCACCAAAGGCGTGCTCAAGGGCGGCGAGACCTATCGGCACCATTTCGGTGCGCACCTGGTCTTCCTCCCGCATGAAGGGGCGCCCGAGCGCTATACAGTCCAGGCGGAGGACGGCGGCTACGAACTGCATGGCGGCGGCGATCCGGGCCTGGTCAACGCCCTCTACGACGAAATGACTCGACCGGCGGGCGAACCGTTGCAGGCCGGCATCGACTCGACGGTCCATAGTCATGTCCTGACCTTCGCGGCCGAGCAAGCGCGATTGACGTCGCAGACTGTGGACGTGGCCGAGTTCGCCCGGAGAATCGCCCCTCCGAGAGCGGAGTCATCCCGAGAATAAACAGCCTCTCGACAGTCTTTGTCGCTGCCTTCGCGACAAAGGAAGGCAATACGGTCAGATCCGCATTTTCAATTCGGCAATGGCCAGCCCGGCCTCGCCGTCAGCGCACCGTTCACTTCCATTCGTGCTTCGGGTACTTGCGTTGGAGTTCCTGTTTGATGCGGGGGTAATGGTCGCGCCAGAAGCCGGCGAGGTCCTGCGTGATTTGCACGGGGCGCATGCTGGGGGCAAGGATGTGTGCGACCACCGGCACGCGATTCATGCCGATGCGGGGCGTCGTGTTGACGCCGAACAACTCCTGGATCCGGAGCGCGATGAAAGGCGGGCCATCCGCGACGTAGGTCACCTTGGGTGTGCGTCCGTTGGACAGGCTGAGCCGTTCGGGCGCATGTTTGTCGAGCAGGGTCTTCTGGGCGGATGAGAGCCAGGCTTCGATCACCGGTTTGACGGGACGATCCTTGAGATCCTTGAACGAGACGGCGCCGAGACACAGTTGCTCGACCAGATCGTGTCGGTCGGCCTCCGTGACTGGCGGCAGTTGAAGCTCGGGACACCAGCCGGAGAGCAGATTCAGGCGCAGGAGCCACTGGTCCACCTGATGATCCCAGTTCGGCAGCGTGAGGCGCCCCGCGGCGACTTCGGCAGCCAGCAACCGCGCCGCCGGTTCCGCAGGAGGCGGCTCGATCCGGCGGATCGCAAGAGGGAGATCGCGAAAGCGGAGTTGGTCCTGAGCGACCACGCGGCGGGCCGTGGCGTCGTACTCGACCTTGACCTCGCTGCGGATGTCCTGCGGGAGAAGGTCGCGCAACCAACCGGCTTCGACGGCCGTGGCGAGAGACAGGAGCGTGTTGACTGTCTTGTCGGCCCCCTCGATCTCGCTGACCTCGGCGGCGACGAGCAGCGGGCTGTCATGCACCACGCTTTCCCGGGCGAGGACGCCGCGGCGTCCGTGCACCAACTCGCAGCGCAGCGTGCCGGTGTCCAGGCGGCGGGCGACGCGGTCCGAGAAGCCAATCAGGATGCACTTCTGGAGCGCCTCGTCCGGGACACGGCGCGGCTCGACATCCAGGCCCTCATCTCTGGCGATGCGGAGGAACTGATCGAGCAGCGGGCCGATCTGGCGGGCTGTGACCGCATGGACGCCGGCGCGGCGGCAGGCCTCGATGCTGTAGTTGTTCTTGGATGCGTAGTTCCATGCCCGCATCAGGATCCAGAAATCCGACAAAGCGCGGTCGCCAAACAGATCCTCGCGAAACGCCGCAACGTCGCGTCCGGGCCTGCGCAGGAGGAGATCGCGTCCCTGGGTCAACGCGGCGACCAGACAGGCCTGGTAGACGCAGCCGTACTCGCCGGCGGCCAGGAGCATCCGGGAGTAACGGGGATGGACTGGAAATGCGAGCATCTTGCGTCCGACGGGGGTGATGCGTGTGAGTGGCGGCGTGCTCGCCGGCGGAGGAGCCGGCGATGTGCCCGGCAGCATGCGTGTGGGGCAGGGCAGGGGAGCGGGTGGGGAATCTGGATCAGAAGGTGGAGGAGACGCGGTCGGCTCCATGCGTATGGATCTGGGGGTGGGAGGCAGCTCGGCAACGTGCAGCGCGCCGAGGTCGACGAGGAGTTCTTCCGCGTGGGCAAGCGCCTGTTCGGACGGCGGTTCGAGCCAGCGAAAGCGGCGAAGATCATCGACACCCGCCGCTTTCAAGGTGAGCACCACTTCCGCGAGGTCGAGTCGTTTGATCTCCGGCAGCTCATGAGCCGGCCGTTCCCAGTGTTCGTCCTGGGACCAGAGCCGGGCGCAGGTGCCGGGGGCGGTGCGACCGGCGCGACCAGCGCGCTGGTCGGCCGACGCCTGGCTGATCCGCTCGATCAGCAGCGTGTTGATGCCGCGATGCGGGTCGTACCGGGGCAGGCGGGCCAGGCCGCTGTCGATCACCAGCCGGACGCCGTCGATGGTGACCGAGGTCTCGGCGACGTTGGTCGAGACCACGACCTTCGGGCGATCGTAGCGCGCGACGGCGGCGTCCTGGTCGCGCGGCGGCAACTCGCCGTGGAGTGGCAGGAGCAGGTAACCCGCGGACTCGTGGGAATGGCGGATGGCTTCGAGTGTTTGGTTGATCTCGAAGCTCCCGGGCATGAAGACGAGGACATCGCCTCGCCCGCCATTTCGCACGGAGTGTTCGAACGCCCCCGCGGCCAGGTCCCAGACAGGCGGCGACCCGGGGCCGGGTCGTCGCGGGAGGTATTCGATTTCGACCGGGAACATGCGGCCTTCGGAGCGGAGCACGGAACAAGGATGGAGGTACTTCTGCAGGGTCTCGGTTTCGAGGGTGGCGGACATCACCAGGATCAGGAGATCCGGTCGTTGCGCGGCCTGCAAATCGAGGGCGCGCGCCAGTGTGATGTCGCCGTAGAGGTGACGCTCGTGGAACTCATCGAACACGAGCACATCCACGCCCGAGAGCAGCGGATCCTGCGTCATCTGGCGCAGCAAAATGCCCTCGGTGACGTACTTGAGCCGCGTTTCCGACCCGGCCACATGATCGAAACGAATCTGGTATCCGACCTCGCGTCCGAGTTCAGAGCCGCGTTCGCGGGCGACACGCGCAGCCAGAAGGCGTGTGGCCAGGCGCCGCGGTTGCAGGATGACGGCCTGACCGCGATCGAGAAAACCGTGTGCCAGCAGCATCTGGGGCACCTGGGTGGACTTGCCCGATCCGGTAGGGGCCTGAAGAATCAGGCGGCGATGCGCGCGGGCTTCGGAGACCAAAGCCTCCTCGAGTTCATAGATCGGCAGACGCTCTGTCATGACCGGCATTGAAATACGATTTGAGACCGTGCGGTGAAAGGCGAATCGGTTCGGAGCACACCGATGGATCCCGCCGTTTCGTTGAGACTTTTCGCCGGCGGAGGCGACTGTCGAGGAATTGGCTCCGGGGCTTTGAAGGCGTGGGAAAACTCGCGCATCAGGCCTGTCCCGCACTGCGCCGGAAGTAGTCCACCATCTTGTATTGGCGCGCAATCAAGGCCAGGGCGATGGCGGCGATCAGGCAGCAGCCAGCGTAGAAGAAGAAGAGCGCCGCGCCGGTGTAGGGGACGAACCGACCCAGCTTCGCAACGCCCAGATTGGCCACCGCGACGGTCAGGGTCCAGAAGCTCATGAGCGTGCCCTTCATCTCGGGCGGGGCTTGGCTGTAGGCGAATTCGAGTCCGGTGGTGCTGACCAGCACTTCGGCGAGGGTCAACAGGACATAGGGTCCGAGCTGCCAGAGGATCGACAGTTTCAGGCCCTGGTCGATGGGCACCTGGACTGCGCCCGCGGCCACCCACGAGAGGACCGCGACGAACATGCCCGCCACCATGCGTCGCAGCGGTGTGGGATCGAGCCCAAGCCTGCGGCAGGCTGGATACACGGCGACCTGCATCAACGGGATCAGGATCATCACCAACGCCGGATTGATGAACTGCATTTGAGAAGGATCGAAGGTGAAGGGGCCCACTTCGAGGACCATCTGTTTGGCCTGGAGCACCCAGGTGCTCGCCTTCTGATCGAACAGCGCCCAAAAGAACGGGATCGGGGCGAACACCAGCAACACGCGCAAGACTGCGCGCGCGCCGTCCACCGCCCGTTCGGGGTGCGCCGCGCAGGCCCCGGCCCAGCCTCCACCCGGGGCCTTGCGTCGGCGCCAGGCCGCGGCCAACACGCGGAGGAACGAGTGCGGGTTCGGCCCGGTGGGGGGCTCCTGGACATAGAGGTCTCGGCCGGCCCAGAAGATTGCGGTGGCGATGAACATCAGGAGACCCGGCACACCGAAGGCCAGCGCCGGCCCCCACTTCTTGAGAATCACGGGGATGAACAGCGAGGCGAAGAGCGAGCCGAAGTTGATGCTCCAGTAGAACGCGCCAAACACCTTTGTGGCCAGATGCTTGTTGGTGTCGTCGAACTGGTCGCCCACCATCGCCGAGACGCACGGCTTGATGCCGCCCGAACCGAGCGCGATGAGAAACAGGCCGGCGAAGAAGCCCCATTTGCTCTCGACGCACAGGGCCAGGCAGAGGTTGCCCAGGCAGTACACCAGGCTCAGCCACAGGATCGTGCGGTACTTGCCCCAGAACCGGTCGGCAAGGAACCCACCCAGCAACGGGAACAGATAAACGCCGGCGACAAATGTGTGGAAATGGTCCTTGGCCAGTTGTTGTCGGAGCCCCTCGTCGGGCACCTCGCTGCGGAGCAGGTAATCGACCAGGAAGATCGTCAGGATATTCCGCATCCCGTAGAAGCTGAAGCGCTCGCAGGCTTCGTTCCCGATGATGAACGGGATTTGGCGCGGCAGCGGGGTGCGGGCGGACGACGGTGGAGTGCTCATGCGGGCGGCGTCGACTCGTACCGGAGGGCGTCGACGGCAGCGCGGTTGGCGGCTTCGAGGGCGATAACGATCAACCGCTTCACCCAAGCGCTCCCGGACGAGTTGTGCATGTCAGAGTGTTTGTCTCACCGCGGTTGCCCTTATCCACAGCGTCAGAAGTCCCGCCGCGTGAGGGCACGCGGCCTACAGGCTTGTAGGCCGGGTCCCCTGACCCGGCGCTGCATCATTGATGTCGTTCGGTGTAGATTCGCCAGGGATTGGGATCGCCGTCAAGACAACCGCGGACTCCCAAGTCCTCGCGTGAGGTTCCCGTTGCGTTGGTTGTGGCTTTGCCGCGCTGCGTCTTCGTGGTGAATCCCAGTCGGTTCCCAACATCTGAGTCGATGATGGAGGGAGCGCCGGCTTGCCTTGACAATCGGCATCGGCCTGAACATCGTCGCATCGACGCCCGAGCCTTGCCAAGATGCTGTCCGGCCAACGCCGGCGGGAGGGGCGGGGCCTATCGACGTGGCATCCGAGAACATTAACAAACAACGCAAAAGACGAGGAGACGACTACCATGTGTGACCAATGCACGCGACGCGAGTTCCTGGGGACCGGAGTGGCCGCGGGATTGATGCTATCGAGTGGCGGACTGACGTATGCGCTGGCTTCGGAGGCGCCGATGCCCCAGCCAAGGCGCAAGGCGCGTATCTGCGTCATTTTCACCGGAGCGCCCGGTCCGGCGGATCGCGGATGGAACACCGATCCCGGGCAGATGGCGGCCATGAAGGCCAGGCTCGATCGGGCGGAGAAGGAGTTGGGGAATATCGAGTTGGTGATCGGGCAATCAGGGAACGCCGAACAGACAGCGGCACTTCTAAAACAGGCCGGACCCAAGACGCCCGTTCTTGCGATTAACCTGGCCTGCTTCGCCCTGGTCGGGGTGGTGCAGCCGATTCTCGATGGGGGGCATCCCATGATTGTCTTCTCGCTGCCGGCCAGCGGTCACGACTGGATGTATCCGCATCGTTGGCAGCGCCGAGGCCACCGTGTCACCCTCTTCCCCACCAGCGACTACAATGAGCTCGAACGCGCCCTGCGCCTGCTCCGGGTCATCCCCATGATGCAGCAGACCCGGATCGTTCTGTTCCCACCCGCTCAGGGGACACAACCCGCGCGGTCGCCCGAGGAGGTGAAGAAGCGCCTGGGAGCCGAGGTGGTGGCCGTCGAGGAGAAGGCGTTCGACGACCTGATCAACGGAGCGGATGAGAAGGCGGTGCGCGCCGAGGCCGAGCGATGGACCAAGGAGGCCAAGGAGATCGTCGAGCCCAGCGCCGAGGACATCAACAAGGCAGCGCGCATCAGTGTGGCTTTGCAGCAGTTGATGGAACGCGAACAGGCCCAGGGCCTCGCCATTGGCACCTGCATGGGCTGGCTGCCCAAAGGCTTCCCCTGCCTGGGCTTCGCCCGCCTCCGCGACATCGGCATCCCCGCGGCCTGCGAAGGCGACATGGACTCCTTGTTGACCATGCTCGTCTTTGGGTATGCGATCGATCGCGCCGGTTTCCAGGGCAACGCCACCTTCGACACATCACGCAACGTGGTGTGGACGGCCCACTGCACGGCCCCACTGAAGATGGAAGGTGTGGCGGGCAAGCAATCTCCCTACCTCTTGCGCGGGCATTCCGAGGTTGGGGGCAGCGGATGCGTTCCCGAGGTCCTTTACCGCGTCGGCCAGACCATCACCCGCACCAAGCTGGTCAATCTCGACACCCTCCTTGCATCGACGGGCAAGGTCATCGAGGTGCCGTCGCGGTCGGTTCGGGCCTGCCGCACGCAGATCGTCACCGAGGTCCGGGATGCCGCCAAGATGGCCGCCAACTGGAGCAGCGTGCTCGAGACCGAAGACGCCATGACCTTGCTCCATCGCGTGGTCTTCTATGACGACCAGATGGACAACGCGCGCCACCTCTGTCGGCTGATGGACATGAAGCTGGTCGAGGAAGGCTGAACGGACTCGGGGTCGGCCGCCGATGCCAGATGAGCGGGCCTGCTGATTTCGCGGCGGCCAAGCCGCCCTCGATCTTCGAGCGTCTGAGGCGCAACTTCGCGTTGCGCCTCAACCTGTGGCACGCCCTTATCTTCATCGCGTGCAACGGGCTTCTGTTCCTGCTCGTCTATTACGTGCTGGTCGCCGCGATCGAGCGCAAGGAGAGCGAGGTGCTCGAAGCCCGTCTCAAGGAATATGCCCTGATCTACCAGAGCGGCGGGCTGTCCGGCCTGCGCCGCTGGGCGGCCCAGAACAAGGAGACCGGCAGGCAGGCCCAGTTCTTCGTCCGGCTCGTCGACCGCTGGAACCAGCAGTTCGTCGTGCAGGTCCCCGATGACTGGGTCTCGTTCAGGGACGTCGAGACCGGCTGGGAAGGCTACCGGCGCCAGGTGGGCGTGATCCGCATCCCGAAAGACGAGGAACGCGATTTCGCGCTGGTGTCGATGGGATTCGCCGATGGATCGCTGCTGCAGGTGGGGCGCAGCGCCAACAGCCGGAACACCCTGCTGCGCCCGGTCCAGCGCACCTTTCTGCTCGCCCTGGGCGCGACCGTGCTGCTCGGTTTCACCGGCGGCGCCCTGCTCGCCCACCGCGCCAGCCGACCGCTGCGCCAGATCATCGCCACCGCCCGGTCGATCATTCAGACCGGTCAACTCGATGCCCGCGTGCCCTTGCGCGAGTCTCCCGACGAATTGAACGAGCTGGCGCGCCTGTTCAACACCATGCTCGACAAGAACCAGGCGCTCATCAAGGCCATGCGCGAATCGCTCGACAACACCGCGCACGACCTGCGCACCCCGCTGACCCGGATGCGCGGCATCGCCGAGTTGGCTCTTCAGGACCCGGCCAACGCCGCCAAGAGCCGCGAGGCGCTGGCCGATTGCGTCGAGGAATCGGATCGCGTCCTGGGGATGCTCAAGGTGCTCATGGACATCGCCGAGGCCGAGGCGGGCATGATGCCGCTCCAGCGGGAACGCGTCGAGATCGGCGCGCTGCTCGCCCAAGTGATCGAGGTCTACGCGTTCGTTGCCGATGAGAAGCGAATTGCCGTGCAGCGGGAGTTTAGCGAACCGCGGCACGCCTGGGTCGATGCCAACCGCCTCCGCCAGGTGTTCGGGAACTTGCTCGATAACGCCCTCAAATACACACCTCAAGGCGGCGAGGTCCGAGTCCGGGTCGATCATGATCCGCGCCATGTGATCGTCCGGGTCTGCGACAACGGCATCGGGATCCCGGCAGAGGAACAGGACAAGATCTGGGGACGGCTTTATCGGGGCGACAAGAGCCGATCCCAGCGCGGCCTGGGCCTGGGCCTGAGTCTGGTCAAGGCCGTCGTGGAAGCCCACGGCGGACGGGTGTCGGTCGCGAGCGAGTCGGGCCGGGGCTCCGAGTTCACCGTCTGGCTTCCCGGCGTGACGGGCGCATGAACAGCCGTCGGCGCCTGGCTTAGTGGCGCCGCTGCGCGGCGCCAAGATTTGACTCATTTGCCACAGGTTTCATCTGGGGAGTAACTCGAGCGGCGGTGTTCTGCTCGGAGCGTATCCGAGGATCGGTTCAAACAACAAAAAAGGCGCTGGAAAACCCAGCGCCTTGAAAGGCAAATCTGTTTTTTGGGGGGATTTAGGCCCGAACCCTGCGATACGCCCCGAAGCCCAAGAGACCCAGGCCGGCCATCAGAGCATACTGGTGGGGCTCGGGAATGGGATGTGTCCCATTGAGCTCCAGGACGTAAACATTCTGTTGTGTGTCAGGGCGGACCAGAGCGAACCACTGATCAGCGTGGTCCCCGTGTGAGAGGCTCTGAGTCTCGACTTGCGTCACTGCGTACTGAAAGTTGTTTCCTAGAAGGAGCGTGAACTGAAAGCTGAACGTGTCCGGATTCGGTGCAAGTTCCCCCGCGTGAGGAGCGACATTATGCTGACCGAAGATCGAGAGAATTGAACGTGGGGACGCGGATTGAACAGGAGTGTTAACAACGCTGACGGTCCAGTTGCCAACGTTTTCGTAGGTGTCAAGCCCTGTCCCGATCCGGAGTTGGGCAAAGACTTCGAGCGGGTCATCACTGAGCGTCACCTGCGTTATCGCTGCCTGAACATTCAGCCCGCAAACGCTCATTGCAGCAGCCAGAGGTACAGCAAAAGAAAGCAGCTTGGTCATATAATCTGTCGTTTAGCTCGCCAACCCGAACGTCGTGCGCGTAGATGACCCCAAATTGCAGCCTGCGTCAAGCCATTTTTACAGCCGTTTCACAGGCTCACAGGAAGCGACGATGTTCCTTATGGGGCTGGTCAGGGGTAAAGGACCACGAATCACACGAATCACACGAATCCAAGACTGCCCGAGATTCGTGGTTGCTGACTACTGGCATCCCCGAAAACAGACGTCCGATCGCCAGCCTCGTCGGCCACTTTGTCGCCACCTTCCGCGCGGCACACCCAAGCGGTCGAGAGATCGGTCGAAGGTGTCGACACAGTCGAGACGAATGTGGCGCCGCCCCCCCCGCCGCCCGTTGTCAAATGAAGTGGTATCCCTCGAGCAAGATGTGATTCTGAGCCCTGGCGCGAAAGCTGAGGCGCATGCAGACCAAGAACCAATTCGGAGGGACGATCCCGCATGCGCGGGAGAGTCCGTGGATCGAGATAATGACCGTCGTCGATCAGGGCCTCGTGTAACTCGGCCCTCCGAGAGGTGCGGTTCACAGGAAGCGTTGATATTCAACGGCTTAATGCGCATGGGGACGGTGAACCGGAAACGCTCAACGCTCAACGCTCAACGTTCAACGCTCAACGTTCAACGCTCAACGCTCAACGTTCAACGCTCAACGTTCAACGCAGAGGTTCTCTGGACTGTCCGGTTGACGACCAGTCATCTGCACAGGAGCTTCGCGGGGGAAACGAGCGGGGGAGGCCGGAAAAAAACGGCGCTGGACATATCCAGCGCCGTGCAAACTGATTCTAGTTCGGGAGGTCTAAGACCTCATCCGGCGATACACTCCGAAGCCCAGAAGTCCGAGGCCCGCTAACACCGCAAACTGCTGCGGTTCAGGCACCGGATGGCTGCCGGTCAGAGTGAGTGTGTAAGGATAGACGTTAAGTTGTGAGGGGGTAATGGCAGCCGTGAATGAATCTTGGTGTCCTTCATTAGGATGCACAGAACTCGCCCAATCTGGATTGGGTAATGAAGCCACTCCAGCCGTTATAATGAACGCAAAATTGAACCCATGTGGATTCGGCGCTAACTCATTAGCATGCGGAGCGACTAGATGGAGCATGCTGCCGGCGATGACCTCAATGCCGCCACCGAGAGGAATGAATGCGGCACTCGCGTACCACTTACCGCTCGTCGAGTAGAATTCGGCGCTCTGCCCAGGCTGATAGTCAATGGACACGCTGAAATTCAGCGGGTCGTCGACAAGATTGTAGCTCGTGATGGTCGCATTTGCGGCCACACTCAGGGCGAGCGCAGCGGCGATTGCTAGCGATTTTGCCGTGTTGCCCATAGTTAGGTTGCCTTTCTTTTTGCGCGCGCTTTGGGTTGTCTTAACCAATATATGTACGTACGCATCACTTTTCGATTTTGCGCGTATGCGTGGTGTTAATGCATCAGATATAGGGCCGTGTCAAGTTCGTTTTTCCGCTTTTTCCTCTTTCCAGCGGCATGTCCGCGGTTGTTACATCGTGTCGTATGCACCCCTGGATGCCTTTTCTTTTGACGCTGGCGATCTGCTCGGCCATGGCGGCTGGCGGCGATGCCGATGACCTTCGGCTGATTCCATTCCCGAAGGAGGTCCGGCGGATGGCCGGCGAGTATGTCCTGGGGCGCACCCTCCGTCTCGACGCCCCGGCAGCACAAGCTGAGGTGTTGGGGCGCCTGCTGAACGAAGAACTGCGGCGGGCTGGGCTGGAAGCTGTCCAGGTGCGGGCCAGGGGGATGCCCGGACTGGAGTTCCGGGTCGGGGTCCAAGAATCGGATGGCGGTTCCTGGGGCCTTTCACCTGGAGACCGTCCGGAATCCTACGCGCTCGAGGTAAGGGGCGATGAGGTGGTCTGTGCAGCATCGGATCCGGCCGGATTGCATTACGGTCTCCAGACCTTGTGCCAACTGATCCGCGCCAACCGCCGAGGGGATGCCCTTCCGTGTCTCGCCATACGCGACTGGCCATCATTGCGCTGGCGGTGTTTTCAGGACGACATGACGCGCGGGCCCAGTTCGAGGCTCGAGACGCTGCAATTCGAGGCGTCGCTCGGGTCCTTTCTGAAGTTCAACCTGATGACCTTCTACATGGAGTACCAGTATGCGTTTAAGAAGCATCCGCGAATCGGTCCGCCGGACGGCGCATTGACGCCGGACGAGCTGTCGGCCCTGGTGGCCTACGCCAAACCGCTCCAGATCGACATCCTCGGCAATCAGCAGTCGTTCGGGCATTTCGGCCACATTCTGAAGCATCCGGAGTACGCTGCGTTGCGCGAGACCGCCGACGTCCTCACGCCGGCGCGCGAGGAGACGTATCGGCTCCTGGACGACCTCTACTCGGAGGTCTGCCCGCTGCTCCCGTTTCCGTGGTTCAACGTCTGTTGCGACGAGACGTGGGGGCTGGGCACCGGTCCGTCGAAGGCCTTGGCATCGGAGATCGGGGTGGGGGGTGTGTACGTTCGCCACATCCGCCGGGTTCACGCGTTGCTGAAGGAAAAGCACGGGAAACGCATGATGATGTGGGGGGACATCATTTTGCAGCATCCGGACCAACTCGAACAGATTCCCAAGGACACGCTGATGCTGACTTGGGGTTACGACGCCCGCCCCAGTTTCGAAGATCAGATCGTCCCGTTCGCCAAGTCGGGCTACGAGTTCTTCGTCTGCCCGGGCGTCAACAACTGGAGCCGCATTTTGCCCGACTTCGGCGTAGCGATAACCAACATCCAGCATTTCGTGCGGGACGGCGTCAAACACGGCGCGCTGGGCATGCTCAACACGGACTGGGAAGACGACGGCGAAGCGATCAACGCGGTCAAGTGGCACGCGGATGCGTGGGCGGCCGAGTGCGCCTGGAATGGCTCCACGACCTCGATCGAGAGTTTTAATCGCCGCGTCGGGGCGGTGCTGTTTGGGGAGGGGGGCGATCATTTCGGCCGGGCGGTGGCCCTGCTGGGGCGGGCGCATCGTCTGCCCGCGATGAAGGGGATGATGAACGCGCGGTTCTGGGAGCACGACTTCATCCCGAAAACCCGACCCGCCGCAATCGAATCGAACGCCACGAATCTGCTTGCGATCGTGCGTCCCGCCATCGAGTGCCTGGAACGGTGCCGGGCGGAAGCGCGCTGCAACCGGCAGGTGCTCGATGCCTTTCTTTTCGGGGCTCGGCGGATGGAGTTGATCGGCCGGAGAATGCTCGACGGGCTCGAGGCGGCGCGGCTGTACGAGACGGCTTACGCGGCCAATGCCGGCGCGGAAGCGTTGGCGCCGGTCGAACGACTTGTTCGCAAGAATCGGGATGCCCACGAGGTTCTGGGCCGTGCGTTTGCGTCTCTGTGGCTGGCCGAGAGCAAGCCTTATGCACTCGATTGGACAATGCGCCGTTACACCAACACCGTGCAGCAATACGATGCCCTCCTGCGCGCCTTGACTGATGCCCGCGCCGAGGCCACTGCCGGGCGCGGATTGCCTACCCCGGAGAAGCTCGGACTGGTCTTGCCCAAGCCTCTGACGCGCCGGATGAAGCCCGGCCAGATCATCGAGACGCAGCTTGATCCGGAGCTGCCTTGGGCGGACGCGACGGCGACGCATCGGCTGGGGCTGGTTATCGAGAACTCGATGCCCGGCCAGCACTTTGTCACTTTTGCCGGTCTGATCGAGGGTTCGCCAGCTCAGGCGATGGACCGAATCGAGTCCTCGCTCAATCTGAAGCAGCCGGTTTCGGTGATTCTGCATGCGCTGCAGGCGCGGTAAGGCGCTGCAAGGAGTCGCTGCGCGCGACGCTCTGGCCGTCAAGAAGCACCTGCAACCCAGCGCCCCGTCTGTAGCGCGTCCCCGTCCGGTCGTACAGAATTGTCAGCGTGCGTCCATGGTAGCGCACGCCGTCGAGGCAGAAGTAATCCCAGGTTCCCTCCGGCACGAGCGGGTTGACCTCGATGATGTCATCGGGGCGTGGACGCAGGCCGACCAGGCCGGTGATCACCAGGTCGCAGAATGTCGAGTGGTTGTAATCCTTGCCGCGTTCATCGGGCGGCTGGCGCCGTTGTTTGAGCAGGGTCCGGGCGATCCAGTCGCCGCTGTAGGGATTGAGGTTTTCGTCGATCCAGGGCTGGCGCGTCTCGATGCGATCGAGGCGGGCGCCGCCATCATTGAGGGCGCTGGGTCTGGCTGCGTCGGTCTCGCTGAGGGCGCCGGTGATCTCTCGTTCTGCCGGTTGCGGGGGCAGTTGGCGGAACCGGTGGCTGCGGAGATAGCACTGGAAGGTTTTCCAGTAATCGGCTTTGCCAATGATGTCCTGCGAGTCGCGGTTGAGGAGGTTTGCGAGCGCGGTGAGCGTCACAGAGGTTGCCAGCGGCCAACTCGGGCCGTTCCACTGACATTCGTGTCCGGCGTAGGCAACGGCAAAGGAGGGGTGTCGCTGTTCGGCGGTTGTGGGGCCGAAGGGAGCGTAGAAACCTGTGGGATCCATGAGTTCCCGCCACGCCACCGACATCGCGGGTTCGGGGAGATTGAAGTACCACGGGGTGTAGCCGTGCAGTTCGCGGACGTCGGCAAGCGTCGACTTGCCGCGGGGCAGGACCTTGAAGAAGCGGGCTTCGGGATCCCAGAGCCTTGTGAGCACCAGGTGGCGCAGGGCGTCGGCCTTGGCGCGCCACGTTCGGGCGAGGTCGGGGTGCCCGGCGCGCTCGGCGATGCGAGAGATGGCGATGGCGTCGCCGTACTGGTAGCTATTGATCGTGGCCCGGCAGCCGCTACCGCCGATCGAGACCTCCATGCCATCGTTGCCGTCGTTCTGCCAGAACAACCCGCACTCATCGAGGTGGCTCTTTTCCCAGGCCTCGTAGTTGGCGATCAGATCGGGCAGCAGCTCCCGCGGGATGCGGTCGTCGCCGAGGACCAGGCTGCGGGCGTGGATCGAGTCGGCAGCCCAGAAGCTGTACTTGCGCGGTTCACCGCCTTTGCGGAACCAGAAGAGAGCGTAGTCGTCCAGGTACTGCGGATCGAGGAGCCAGCGGCCCTCGTAGAAGTGGTGGCCGGCGGGGCAATTGATCGAGTTGTGTTTCCCGGCCCAGGGCACCGGCGGCAGGAATTCCGTGATGATGAAACCGTCCGGTGTTTTCTTGATGTGCTTCCGATAGGTCCACCAGCGGAAATAGTAGATCTCTTCGAGATCCTTGTCGGCGCAGTCGAACCGCGGGATGTTCTGCGACATCCACTGCCACGCCGCCGCGTTCGGGATGTGATTGACGACCGTTTCGCGATCTTCCCGGTTGAAGTTGTCGACGTAATGTCGAAAGGCCTCGGCTTTCAGGACCGGGTGGCCGGGCGTGGGGTCGGGCGACGCCTGAGCGGATCGGCCCGCCCCGTTGTTCTGGGCCAGGATGAGGGCGAGGAATGCAAGCCGGCACCGAGCTGAAAGCAGCGGGCGCCGTTGGTCGACGCGACACGGGGTTGGCTCGAAGCCGGGTGTTCTGAGGGGCGTTGAATCGGGTGCCGGCGCGGTGTTCATCGCGGCTGATCAGACCGCCGCCGTCGGCATGAAACAAGCCGAATTCCTGATCCGTCGAAGCCCAACCTGCGTTCGACATCGCTCTCCACGGCGGGCGTGCCTGGATGATCTCCCCATTGCTGGAATCGCAGGTTGGGTTCGAAGGCCGTTCTCCCATCGCACGGCTCTTCATTCTCACGAGCGCTTTCGGTGGTGAGAGGGGGGCCGTCCTGCTGTCACGCCGCACCCCGCGCGCCGTGCGCCAAAAGTAACTGTTACCCGGGCGGGGGATTCGTTGTGCCAAAAGGGGTGTTACCCGATGGCTGCTTTGTTTTTGGGTTTCAGTGTCTTTTCTCTGAGTAGTGTTTGGGGGTTGGGAT
>JAKLFY010000063.1 GCA_022710935.1 Verrucomicrobiota bacterium | reverse complement strand
GCTTGGAGGGGCAAGCGTGCAGCCATTCGGAATGACCTATAGAATATCTATAGCTCATTGTCAACAGAAAACCTGCGCCCACACACACTTTTTTCACCTTTCCAGAAAATTAGGCGAGGATCAGGGGGGGCGCAAATCGCTTGACAGGCGAGCGGTTTCGGTGTCTTAATCCGGGCACTCAATCACCCAAACCGTAACCTGGCTCATTCGTTCAACGACCAAACGACCATGAGAACTTCAGCCCTCCCCCTGCTGACGGCAGCGTCCCTGTTGTGCATGGGCGTCTTCGCCCAAGCCCAGAACGTCATCACTGTTCCCGGCGATCCGGTCGAATTGGTCAACGGAGTCAATGATGGCGACGCCAACTCGGGTCCCCCGCCCGCCGCCGAGGGAGTCGAGCACGCGATCGATGGCGTGACCCAGAAGTACCTGAACTTCCTGGACTTGGGATCGGGCTTTGCGGTGACGCCTTCCCTGGGTCCCACAGTCGTCACCGGGCTGCGCCTCTTCACTGCAAATGACGCCGTCGAGCGCGATCCTGCCAGTTACTTGCTCGAAGGCTCCACATCCGGATTCGGAGGGGCGTGGACCTTGATTTCGACAGGGGCTTTGGCCCTGCCTGACGGGCGCAATGCGGGGGGAAGCATAGCCATCGATCCGGCAGTGCATTTCAATCAGACCGTCCTCTTTGCCAACAGCGCCTGGTACACGTCGTATCGAATCACCTTTCCAACGCTCAAGGATGCGGCTGCCGCCAACAGCATGCAGATCGCTGAAGTGCAACTGTTGGGGACCGTGATCCCTGAACCCAGCACGCTGGCGCTGCTCGGTTTGGCCGGCCTGGCGTGGCTCGCCCCGCGCCGCCGCGCCGAGCATTTGGGGTCACATCTTCATTTTTGACAATTGCTCGCTGGATTCGCAAACCAGGCAAGCCGGGGCCGCGCACGAGCCGCCATTCCCGTCGAAATGTGTAATGTGAAGATGTGACCCCCTGGGTTTCTTCATGTCGTCGGTGTTTCCTGACTTTCCTCGCTGGGGTTGCGCTCTGTGCGGTGCCGGGGCTCGTTGGGGTCGAGCCGGTGCGGATCGCGCTTGACCCGGCCGGGTCGGGCCGGGTCTTCGAGGGTCTCGGCTGCCTCAGCGCCGGCGCGTCGTCGCGCCTCCTGATCGAGTATCCGGAGCCCCATCGCAGCCAGGTGTTGGACTATCTGTTCACGCCGCGCTACGGGGCCGCATTCCAGCATCTGAAGGTCGAGGTGGGCGGCGACGTGAATTCGACGGATGGCTGCGAGCCGAGTCACATGCACACGCGCGGCGACAAGAACTACGAGCGGGGTTATGAATGGTGGCTGATGCGGGAAGCCAAAAGGCGCAACCCGGCCATTGCGCTGGACGCGCTCGAATGGGGTGCGCCCGCCTGGGTCGGCCACGGCCATTTCAATTCCCAGGACAACGCCGAATACCTTGCCAGGTTCATTCGCGGTGCGCGCCGGGTCCACGGACTCGACATCGACTACGTGGGCATCTGGAATGAAACGCGTGCGGACATGGGCTTCATCAAGCGGCTGCGTCACACCCTGGACCGCCGCGGTCTCCGCGGCACGACGATTGTGGCGATGGACGAGATCCATCGCTGGAGCCTCGTCGATGTGATGCAGACCGACCCCGAACTGGCCCGGGCGGTCGGTGTCGTCGGCGTTCATTACCCGAAGTTCCAGAGCAGCGCCGCCGCCAAGGCGTGTGGCAAGCGGATTTGGGCCAACGAGGACGGACCGTGGAAGGGGAACTGGGAAGGCGCCGTCGCCCTGGCCAGGATGTACAACCGCAACTACATCGAGGGCCGGATGACCAAGACGATCATCTGGAGCCCGGTCACCGCCTACTACGACAATCTCCCGCTGCCCGGCTCCGGCGTCATGCGCGCCAACGCGCCTTGGTCGGGTCACTACGTTCTCCAGCCCGCGCTCTGGGCCACAGCGCACACGACGCAATTCACGGAACCCGGCTGGCGTTACCTCGACGACGCTTGCCGCCTGCTGGCGGGCGGCGGCAGTTGTGTGGCACTGGTCTCGCCTGACGGCGCCGAGGTGAGCCTTGTATTCGAGACCGTCGATGCCTCCGTTCCGACTGAGGTGCTGCTCGAGTTGGGCGGCGCGTGGGCGGGGCGGACGTACCGGGTCTGGCGTACGAGCGCCAGCGAGACCTTCGCGCAACAAGCCGACGCGTCCCCCCGGGAAGGTCGGCTCAGGCTCACGCTCGATGCCCGCTGCATTTACTCGGTCACGACCACCGCGGGTCAGCGCAAGGGCGGCGCCATCAGCCCAACGCCGGCGCCGTTTCCATCCCACTATGGCGAAGACTTCGAACGCTCCGCTGTGGGCGCGACGCCGCGCTACTTTTCGGACCAGGCGGGCATTTTCGAGGTGGCCCGCCGCGTGGGCGGCCCCGGCCAGAGCCTTCGCCAGATCGTCACCGAAAAAGGCATCGAGTGGCCGTTCCACTTGAATCCGTCCCCCGAGTCGTTTCTCGGCGACCCAACGTGGCAGGACTACGAGGTGGGCATCGACGCGCTGATCGAAGGAGAAGGTTTTGTCTCTCTGTTCGGACGCGTCGGCAAAGTGCCACAGAATGCGAGCCCGCCGGATGCTTACTGGCTGAAGGTGGACCAGGACGGTTGGTGGGAACTCGGCACGGCCAGTATCCCGCTGGCCTCGGGGGGTGTGCCCTTCTCGGCAGGCACGTGGCACCGGCTGGGGCTGCGCTTCCGGGGCGATCACATCACCGTCCTGATCGACGGACGGCAGGCGGTGGCGCTGCATGACCGCACCTACCTGTCCGGCATGGTGGGCATTGGCTGCGGGTGGCACCGGGCCCAGTTCGACAACCTGGCGATCCGGGTCGACCCCGCGGACGCCAACCTCGCTCGCGGCAAAGCGGTCACGGCGTCCAGCGTTTGGGACGTTGACCATGCCGCCGCAAACGTGGCCGATGGTGATGCTTACACCACGCGCTGGAGCGCGGCGGGCGGCAAGACGGCCGGCGAATGGATCGCATTGGACCTGGGGCAGCCGACGCTCATCAACTCGGTGACGTTCCGTCCCTTCGATGACCGCATCAAAGCCTACAAGTTCCAGTGGCTCGACGGCGAACAATGGCGCGAGGCGGTCGAAGGAAAGCAACTCGGCCCTCACCCAGAGCGACGCGACTTTCCCGCCGTCAGGACTGGCCGTGTGCGCCTGCTGGTGACGGAAGCGAAGGAGCCGCCTTCCCTCTGGGAAATCGAACTGCGCCATCGGCCATAACCCAATACTCCACAACGCCGAAAAGGGGTCGGTATCCGCCGCTTCGGCAGGGACAGCCATCCGCTGCGGAGACTCGTCCTCGCTCAGCCGCAGGGGGGCGGCAAGAGCGAGATTCCTCGTTCGCGCAGTCGAACTCGAAGCCACAGGACCAGGCCCTCCCCGCCGTGACACGGTCCACGATGACATCGACGCGGATGCTCTGCGTTTCCTGCTCGCCGTTGGTGCGGCGCACGTCACGGAGGTGCAGGTTCCGCCAGAGCGAGTTCGAGTCGGGCACCGGAACCGCGATGAGATCGCGGCGGTTGATGGTGACACCGGATGCCGCTTGCCGTCAGTTCGCGAACACGCGAAGGTCGGTGGCGTGAAGCCTCTTTTCTCTTATGTGCTTGCGGGATCCGCGGCGTGCCTGGGCCTGCTGACCAACCGAGCCAACGCCGCGGAGGTCAAAACCAACGTCCTTCTCGTCTGTGTGGATGACCTCAAGCCGGCGCTCGGCTGCTACGGGGACACGCGCGTGCGGTCGCCTCACATCGATCGGCTCGCGGCACGCGGCGTGTTATTCGAGCGCGCCTTCTGCAATCAGGCCGTTTGCGCCCCTTCTCGCAATGCCCTCATGACCGGTTTGCGCTCGACCTCGCTGGGAATTTACGATCTGGGCACCAACTTCCGGTTGGCGCGGTCGAATGCCGTCACCGTGGCTCAGCACTTCAAACACCATGGCTGGCGTACCGAGGCGCTTGGCAAGATCTTCCACGTCGGCCACGGCAACCACGAAGACCCGGCCTCATGGAGCCTGCCGCACTGGAAGCCACGCACAAGCGGTTTGGGCGGCGGCTATGCGCTCCCGCGGAACCGCGCGCCGCAACTCACGCGCGAAGAAGCCCGCTTCGCCAACGTCCCCGCCGCCCAAGCGGCCAAACTCCCCCGCGGCGCCGCCACCGAATGCGCCGAGGTTCCGGACACGACCTACGCCGACGGCCTGATTGCCGAGGAAGCCATCCAGCGATTGCGCGCGGCCCAGGCGAAACCCGGGGAGCCTTTCTTCCTGGCCGTCGGGTTCCACAAACCGCACCTCCCATTTGTGGCCCCCAAGAAGTACTGGGACCTCTACGACCGCGCGTCCTTCGAGCCCCACACGCTCCAGCGTCCGCCGCAAGGGGCGCCGGACTTCGCCCCCACCACCTGGGGCGAACTCCGCCAGTACAGCGACATGCCCGAGACCGGTCCGCTCACGCCCGACCAACAACGCCTCCTGCTGCACGGCTACCACGCCGCCGTGAGCTACATGGACGCCCAGCTCGGACGGGTGCTGGATGAACTGGACCGACTCGGCCTGGCGCCCTCCACCGTCATCGTGCTCTGGGGCGACCACGGCTGGCATCTGGGCGATCATGGCATGTGGTGCAAACACACCAACTACGAGCAGGCCGTCCGCATCCCGCTCCTGGTCTGCGCCCCGGGCATCGCCCCGTCCGGCGCTCGGTGCGCGGCCTTGGTCGAGACGGTGGACCTCTACCCCACCTTGTGCGAATTGGCCGGCCTGCCCGCGCCCGCGGGTCTCGACGGAGCCAGCCTTGTGGCGGCGCTCAGGCGCCCTGAAACCGCCAAAACGAAAGACGCCGTGTTCCATGCCTATCCCCGATCCCCCCGCGGGGTGGGCGAACTGATCGGACGCGCCGTGCGCACCGAACGCCATCGGTTGATCGAATGGAAGAAGCCCGGCGCCCCGTCCGAGTCCGCCATCCTCGAACTCTACGATTATCGGACCGACCCCGAGGAAACCAAGAACCTCGCTGCGGACCAACCGGAGGTTGTAGCCCAACTGCGCGCCCTCCTCGCCCGCCAGCCCGAGGCCAAGCCCCAACTCAGGCCCGCCGCGGTCGGGCATGCGGGCACACGCCTATAGCGGGGTCCCCTGACCGATGTCCAGTGATGCGGACCAGAGTCAAGCAGTTGGCAAACCGGTGAAAGCAAAGCCACCACGCTGGAGGCGTTTGTTCAGGCTGGCTCTGGGTCTGATGCTTGTCGTTCAGGCCGCGCTGTCAATTGTCGTGACCTAACCGCGCTGGCTCTTTACCATGTTACGGCACGAGCACGCGGTTCGGCTCGACGCCGGTATGGACCATGCCCGTGAGTCCCACGACACTCCCGTCGGAGAGCAGCACGTTGCCCATGCGCCGGTGCATCTCGTCGGTCCAACCCAGCGCTTGCTTCGAGCTGAAAAGAACCCACCCGGGGGGCACCGGTTGCCCGTCCAGGGTCACGTTGCGATCGCCAGCCAGGAGCGTTTGCGGGCGGCTTTCCTCGCCATCGGCACTCACGAAGTAACTGCTCTTCTCCCAAGGCACCGACAGCGGCCGCGGAGGGGCCGTCGACGCACCGCCGGTGGTTTCGAGAGCCGCGCGTGGGTCGGCTGGGCAAACCACCACTCTGGGGGTGGCGAACTCATGCGCGGCGGCCTGGTAGAAATGGCGCGGATCTCTGACCCAGTTCGAGGGGCCGACGGAGCCGGGAAATTGCCCGACCTCAGAGTCGAGATTCGTTTGAACCGACATGGGGGACCGATCCCCCGAATGCGTGGCGAACAAGCGGGTAGCGATGCCGATCTGCTTGAGGTTGTTGGCGCAGGTGATCCGTTGGGATTTGCGCTTGGCCCTATCCAAGCTGGGCAGGAAAAGGAGAGCAAGGACGGCCAGAATAGCCACAATGACGGCCACTTCAATGAGTGTAAGCGCTTGGCGGCCTCTCTCCTCGACGCGGTCTGCCCAGAGGCGGCTCCGGGGATTGAGCTTCATGAATAGCATTTGGGGTCATGGCTCGCCGTACATTTCCGAGATTAACCGCCGCAAGGTGTCGGCATCACGAGCCGACAGTTGAGCGATCTTGCGCGCGAGGCGGGTGCGGTTGAGGACGCGAATCTGGTCCACGGCGATTTCCGCCGTCTGGCCCGCGCAGCGGACTTGGAGTCGGCTGCGCCAGGCCGGATGCAACTGACGGGTGAGCGGGCAAACCGCCACGGTCTGGAGCAACTGGTTTCGCAAGTCGTCACTGACAATCACCACCGGACGGGTCTTGCCCATTTCGCTGCCTTGAACTGGGTCCAGTCGGGCGATGCAGATGTCGTAGCGCTTCATTTGACAGCCTCGCCGGGCACGGCGACCAGCCCTTCCGGCAGGGATTCCCAATCGGACCAGTCTTCGTCGGTCTTGGCCATTTGCTGGTAGGTTTCGGCCCAGTTGAGCTTCTGCTGGCGCGTGCGCTTGGGCCGCAGGACGATTTCGTCGGGCCGCTGCTCCATGATGAGGGTCTCGCCCACGCGATAGCGGCGCAGCACTCCCGCCGGGAGTCGGATCCCCCGCGAATTGCCAACGCGCGTGACGGTGAGTTCGATCGTTTTCATTGTGTGGTTACGGTAAGCACATTGAGTGGCGGAGGCAAGGCGGATTCTCAGGAGTACAATGACGCGTTGTGCCTGGACAGGGCCCCCGTTTCCTTGGATTCTCCGGCCGAGACCGATGTCATGAAGACTCTCGTTGCTTTGCTCGCCGTCACGGTCGGCCTGCCGTTCGCGCCCTGGCTCCGCGTCCAGGCTGCGCCGCCGAATGTCGTCCTGATCATCTCGGACGACCAGGCCTGGGCGGATTACTCGTTCATGGGGCACCCGCACATCGCGACGCCCAACCTGGATCGCCTTGCCGCCCAGTCGCTGACCTTCACTCGCGGCTACACACCGGTGCCGCTTTGTCGCCCATCGCTGGCCAGCATCGCCACCGCCTTGTCCCCCCACCGCCACGGCGTCGTCGGCAACGATCCCGACCTGCCGGACAAAGGCGCGAATGCGATGGCGGCGCGTGGTGATACGCGATACGCCGCCTACTACGCCGCCATCATCGAGCACTTCCGGGGGCAGCCCAACCTCATCCGCGACCTCACCTCCCGCGGCTATGTCGCGCTCCAGACCGGCAAGTGGTGGGAAGGCGATCCCATCAAGACCGCCGGCTTCACCCACGCCATGACCCAGGGCGAAGGCAAGGGCGGTCGACACGGCGACGCGGGTTTGACCATCGGTCGTGAAGGGCTCGATCCGGTCTATCGCTTTATCGAACAGGCCGATGAGAAGCCGTTCTTCGTCTGGTACGCCCCGATGTTGCCACACGCGCCGCACACGCCGCCGAAGGATTTGCTCGAGAAGCACCTCTCGCGGGCGCCGAGCGAGCCCGTGGCCCGTTACTGGGCCTGCGTCGAGTGGTTCGACCAAACCTGCGGGGACCTGCTGCGTCATCTCGAGAACCGAGGCCTGCGCGAGAACACAATCGTTCTGTACACCACCGACAACGGCTGGCTCCAGGACCCTGCCAACGCCAACCGCTTTGCGCCGCGATCGAAGCTCACCTCGTACGAGGGCGGGGTGCGCACGCCCATCATGATTTCGTGGCCCGGCCGCGTGAAGCCGCGGTTGGACCGCAACCATCTGGCCAGCAATCTCGACCTCTGGCCGACGCTGGCCGCCCTGCTGAAAACGCCGGTCCCGCGCGGTCTGCCTGGCCTCAACCTCACGGATGCCAAGGCCGTCTCCAAACGGACCCGCCTCCATGGCGAGCAGTACGCCCACAACATCGCCGACGTCGATGCGCCCGCCCGCAGCCTGCAGCACCGCTGGATCATCGACGGCTGGTGGAAATTGATCGTTCCCAACCCGCGCCAACTCCCCGCCGCCCGCCCCGAACTCTATGACTTGCGGCATGACCCATGGGAGAAGGCGGATTTGGCGGCGGAACAGACGCGTCGCGTGAAACAACTTGGCCAGCGACTCGACACATGGTGGACGCCGGAGTACGGGCCATAAACGGGCTCTGGACTCCGGCTCAGCGCTTTGCGGTTGTTTGCACCCGCCGGGCGTGGTTGAATCGCTCCGTGGAAGTCATCATACGCCCCGATGCCGACTCGGCCGCGGACCTGGTTGCGCAGATCATGGCGCGCGATCTCCGGTCCAATCCCCATCTTATCCTGGGCCTGGCGACCGGCCGGACCATGGAACGCGTCTACGCCCGCCTGGTGCGGCTCCATCGGGACGAGGCGCTGGATTTCTCCCTGTGCTCGACATTCAACCTCGACGAGTATGTCGGTTTGCCGGGCAGCGACCGCCACTCCTACCGCCACTACATGAACCACCACCTGTTCCTCCAGGTGAACATCGATCTGCGCAACACGCATCTGCCCGACGGCACCGCGCGGGATCTCGATGCCGAGTGCCAGCGTTACGAACAGAGCATCCGCCGCTTCAACGGGATCGACCTCCAACTGCTCGGTCTGGGCCGCGCGGGCCATATTGGATTCAACGAACCGCTCTCGGCCTTGCACTCGCGCACACGTGTCAAGGCGCTTGCGCCGGCCACTCTCGCCCAGAATGCCAGCCTGTTCGGCGATCCGGCCCTGATGCCGCGTCGGGCCATCACCATGGGTGTCGGCACGATTCTCGAATGCCGCCGTTGCCTGCTCCTCGCCACTGGCGAGCAGAAGGCGGACATCATTGCCAAGGCCGTGGAAGGCCCGATCACCGCCATGATCTCGGCCACGGCGCTTCAACTGCATCAACGGTGCACGGTGGTGATCGACGAAGCCGCCGCATCGAGACTCCGGGGCGCCGACTACTACCGCTGGATCTTCGAGAACGAGCCGGAATGGGAGGTGTTTCGGCGATGATGCGCCCAGCCTCGGATCAGATCGCCAGTTCAGCGCCCCAGGCTCCCCCGAGGCGCGGTCCCTTCGTGCAGCCGCGTTCGGCCCCTATCCCCCCTGCTCTATGACCACGGCCCCGCTCCCCACGCGCGCGTTCACAGTCGACTGCCTCGCGGTGCGCGTTCATGCCACGCAGAGCCATTTGGCCGCCGATGCGGCCGACGCGGTGGCCCGGTATCTCGAACAGGTCCTCGAGGCCAGGCCTCGAGCGGCCGTGATCCTGGCGTCGGCCACCTCACAGATCGAGTTCCTGGACGCGTTGGCCGGGCGTTCCGAGATCGACTGGTCGCGGGTCACCGTGTTTCACATGGACGAGTACCTCGGCATCAGCGCCGACCACCCGGCCAGCTTCCGCAGATTCATGCGGGAGCGGGTCGAATCCCGGCTGCGCCCCCGGGCGTTTCACTCCATCGGCGGCGATTGCCTCGAGCCATTGATCGAGTGTGACCGGTACGCGGCGCTGCTGCGCGCCCAACCGATCGACCTATGCTGCCTGGGTATCGGCGAGAACGGGCATGTGGCGTTCAACGATCCGCCCGTGGCGGACTTCAACGACCCTCGACTGGTGAAGCTGGTGAAGCTCGACGAGCCATGCCGGCGCCAGCAGGTCGGCGAGGGGTGTTTCCCAACCCTCGAATCCGTTCCTCGATACGCCTTCAGCCTCACCGTGCCCGCCTTGTGCGCGGCTCGAAAGATGGTATGCGTCGTGCCGGAGCGTCGCAAGGCCGACGCCGTGCGGCAGGCGCTACGCGGCCCCATTTCAACCGCCTGTCCCGCATCGGTCCTCCGCCGCCAACCGCATGCGACACTGTTCCTGGACGCCGAGTCGGCCGCGGGGGTTTAGCAAGTCCCTGGATCGAGGTAATCGCCGCGACCGATCAGGGCCGCGCGGAACTCGGCCCTCCGAAAGGGGGATTCATGGCAGCGCATCTGGTGGTTCTCGGTGGGAACCGAGTATGCGCCGCGTGGGGGCACGCGGCCTACAGCGGGAGTCCCCCTGCGCTGTAGGCCCGGTGCCCTCACCGGGCGACAGAACACCGACAACAACCCGATGCACCGGGCGGGGAACCGGGATGAGGAAACTGCTTTTCCTGCGCCGCGGGTTTCTCTAGGCTCCGTCCGGTTGACTGCATGCACCCGGTTTTACGCATAGCCTTGTACGTGGTCCTGGCCGCAAGCGCGGTCTTCTTCGGCTATCGTTTCATGCAGGGGTACGCCGATCGGATGGATCGCGCGGCTCATCGCTACGAGAGCGATGTGACATCGGCGACCGTCGAGGCCGAGCCCTCGAACGACATCGCCATCGAGTCCACGAACGCGCTGCCGCCTGGCACGGAAGCCCCTCCGGAGACGGAAGTCGATTCGGTCACAGCCGCGGCATCGACCAACGAAGTCACCGCGGAGGGGGAAGGCGCAACCACAAACGCCCCGCCGCCGCGGCCGCCCGCCGCCGTGTCAACTCCCCCCTCGACTGCGGCGCCGCGATCGGGGGGCTTTGGGATCGACGCCGCGTTGGCGCTGGGGGCGGTCGTCGGTCTGGCGTTGCTGGTGGCGGGCGACGTGTCGCATTACATGGGGTCGCGGGCGCACCGCGCCCTGTACAGCGACGAAGGCGAGCACGCGGGCAGTCCCGAATACGACCAGGCGGAGCAGGCCTGGGCGAATGGGGATCACATGGAGGCGCTGCGCCTGTTGCGGGATCATCTCAACCGGCACCCCCGTCAATTGCATGCGGCCTTTCGGATTGCGGAGATCTACGAGAAGGATTTGGGCAATCACCTGGCCGCGGCCCTCGAATACGAGGAAATCCTCAAGCACAAGCTCGCCCCGGACCGGTGGGGATGGTCCGCCATTCACCTCTGCAATCTGTACAATCGCCTCGGTCAATCCGACAAGACGGAGGCGTTGCTGCGGCGGATTGTCGACGAGTATGGCGAGACGCCGGCGGCCAGGAAAGCCCGCGAACGGCTCGGCATTCCCGAAGAAAGCCCGGCGGCCGAACCGTCCGAAAGCGAACCGCAACCCGAGGCCGGCCCGCAGTTGCCGCCCGGTTTCCGACCCAAAAAGAAGCGATGAGCCAGCCGATTGCCCCGTCCTCAGAAGCGTCGCACGCCGCGCCCGCCGGCCCGAAGTTCCAGCCCTACATTCAGCCCGAGGTGACGATGCGCGAGTTCACGCCGCGCGCGGTGGTCATGGGCACGCTGCTGGGCATGGTGTTCGGCGCGTCCTCGCTCTATCTCGTCCTCAAGGTCGGCCTGACCGTCAGCGCGTCGATTCCCGTGGCGGTGATTGCCATTACGCTGTTCCGCCTGCTTTCGAAGTTCGGATTCAAGGACGCGACCATCCTCGAGAACAACATCGTTCAAAGCGCCGGGTCGGCCGGCGAGAGCATCGCATTCGGCGTGGGCGTCACCATGCCCGCCATTCTGATTCTCGGCTTCGACCTCGAGTTGACGCGCGTCTTGCTGGTGGCGATTCTGGGCGGGCTTCTGGGCGTGCTGATGATGATCCCGCTCCGCCGGGCGCTCATTGTGGCGCAGCACGGGATCTTGAAGTACCCGGAAGGCACGGCCTGCGCCGAGGTGCTCAAGGCCGGCGCCTCGCCGGAATCCAAGGCGCTTTCCTCCGAGGCGCACAAGGCCCAAACCATCGCCGGCCTGGGCGCGCAGACCAACCCGGCCACCATCTTCATCGGGTTCGCGATCGGGCTTGTGTACAAGACCCTCATGAAGCTCTTCCTCCTGTGGAAGGAGATCCCGGAGAAGATCTTCGGCGCGCCGTACAAAGGCGCATCGGTCTCGGCGGAGATTTCGCCCGAACTGCTCGGCGTCGGGTACATCATCGGCCCGCGCATTGCCTCGATCATGTGCGCGGGGGGCGTGCTCTCGTACCTGGTCTTGATCCCGGCGATCAAGTTCTTCGGCGATCATGTTGCGGGGGTGGTGCCGCCGGGGATTCGGCCGATCAGCGAAATGGGCCCCCACGAACTGCGCGGGGCCTACGTGCTCTATATCGGGGCCGGGGCCGTGGCGGCGGGCGGCATCATCAGCGTGTTGCGATCGCTCCCGATCATTCTCCACGCCTTGCGCAGCGGTCTGCGCGACTTCAGCGGGGCGCGCGGCGGCGCGACGGGCGGTCCGCGCACCGATCGGGATCTGCCCTTGAGTTTCATCCTCATCGGCATTCTGGCTCTGCTGGCGGCCATCTCGCTCTCGGCGCCGCTCAACATGAACCTGCTGGGCGCGCTCATGATCGTGGTGTTCGGCTTCATCTTCGTCACGGTCTCATCGAGGCTCACCGGCGAGATCGGCTCGTCCTCGAATCCCATCTCCGGCATGACAGTCGCCACGCTGCTGCTGACCTGCCTGATCTTCCTGATGCTCGACTGGACCGAGGCGCGGTACTACGTCACCGCGCTGTCGGTCGGCGGCATCGTCTGCATCGCCTCCTCGAACGGCGGCACGACCTCCCAGAGCATCAAGACGGGCTACCTCGTCGGCGGCACGCCGCGCGCGCAACAACTCGCCCTGCTGATCGGGGCCCTCGCCTCCGCGCTGATTCTGGGTCCGGTCCTGATGCGGCTCAACTCGACCACGACGGTTTACGTCCCGGTCGGCTCCCTGCCCAACATCCCGGCCACATTGCGAGCCGACGCGACCGCGCTCACGAAGCGGGAAGCGCTCGAGGGGCCGCAAGCCGTCAGCGACACCCGGCAGTACCTGGTCTGGCACAACACCGACCAGCGGCTCGGTCCGGAGGGACGTTACCTGGTGGACGATCAGGGGGCGCCGGTCTATCTCGTCGATCCCGGGATCAACGGCGCCCACCGGACCCGTCCGGACGGTTCGACAGTCGAGAAGTTCGACGCGCCCAAGGCGGTGCTGATGAGCTACATCATCAAGGGCATCCTGAGCCGCGAACTGCCGTGGGGACTCGTGCTGGTCGGGGCTGCGATTGCCCTGGTTCTCGAGATGTCGTTCCTGCCGTCGCTGGCATTCGCCACCGGCGTCTATCTTCCGCTGTCCTCGTCGTCGCCGATCTTCATCGGCGGACTGGTCCGCTGGCTGGTTGACCTGTACCTTCGCAAGAAACATGCTGGCGCCAGGCTGACTGAGGATCAACTGGCTGCCGAGGGCGACAAGAGCGCCGGCGTGTTGATGGCCTCGGGCTACATCGCCGGCGGCGCCATCGCGGGGATTCTCATCGCCTTTGTGGCCGGCCTCGCCGATCCGAACGCAACCGCTTCCTGGTTTCAAAAGAAACTCGCGGCGTTCAACTCGACGATGCTCGCCTGGTCGGCCAGCAACCCGCTCGTCGCGGGCGGTTGGGCCGATCTTCTGGCTCTGCTACCCTTCCTGGTCCTGGTCGGCATCCTCTACGGCGCGGGACGCGAAATCCTCCTGGCGCGCAAACAGCCGGGGCGTTAGCTTGAGCTTGACCGCCAGCAAGACGATCAGACCATTCCGAACGTGCCGGCCATGAAATCGTGCCTGCGATCGACCGCATCCGCCACGCCGCTGGCCTTGAACTGAATCGGACGCAACGAGAGTGTCCCGAATGCGGTGACTCAAATGCGACGTGACTTGAATCCGGCGTCCGAAGCAGTCGTCGGGTGTACGAAGTCGCGGTTAAAGAGGGGGCGCGCGCAGAGGTGGGAAAATGGGCTTGAGCCGAAGCGCCGAGACTATACCTTGGAGCCGTGAGCGCAATTCAGACACCGTCCCGCCCGGCTGCCGACCCTCAGCCTTGGCCTTTGTCCGTCGAGGCCTATCACGTTCTTGGCGAAGCGGGCCTTATTCCCAAGAATACCGAACTCCTTTACGGGCAGGTTTACCAGAAGATGTCAAAGTCCCCTCTCCACAGCGGTCTCGTGCTCCGGTTGCTGCGGCTGTTGCAGGCGGTGCTTCCGCCGCGTTGGCTGATTCGCCCGGAACAGCCGCTCACCTGCGGGACCTCGGAGCCGGAACCGGATTTGGCGGTGGTTCGCGGCCTCGAGCATGAGTTCTGGCGGGAACACCCCCGCACCGCCGAACTGGTCATCGAGGTCTGCGTCTCGAGCCGCGACTATGATCGATGGAAGATCCGCGCCTACGCCCAAGCGGGGGTAAAAGAAGTGTGGATCGTGTTGGGGCCCGAAGCAAAAGTCGAAGTGTATCGACAGCCCTCGGGCGACGGGTTTGCCGAACGTCACGTTCAAGGTCCTGGCGGCCAACTCTCCAGCAGCGTCCTGCCCCGCTTCCAGCTCGACCTCGATGCGCTGTTCCGCGCGTGAGTTGAGGATCACTCTTCTCCATGCACCGCGAGATGCCCTCATTGATTATTAAGCACTGTACATGAACTCGACGATCGCAAATGGTCTGAGCCGCGCCTCCCTGGTGGTGAAAACGAGCCCAAGCTCGACCGCATCCGCCACCCGGCGCTGGCGCAGGGCGTTTACGCTGATTGAACTGCTGGTGGTGATCGCCATCATTGCGATCCTGGCCGGCATGCTGCTGCCGGCCCTGGCGAGCGCCAAGGAAAAGGGCCAGCGGATGCGTTGCGTCAACAATAACAAGCAACTGGGCCTGGCCACCCACCTGTACGCCGACGACAACCGGGATCACATGGCCTTTCCGAATTGGAATCCGCCCTGGGTCGTCGGCTGGCTGTACGCGCCCACAAACAGCACGGTGCCGAATCTGTTCGGGGCGCCGTACTCGGCCAATCCGATTCTGGCCTACCAGGGCGGCCAACTCTGGCCCTTCATCGGGTCGATGGGCATTTACCGCTGTCCGCTGGACAAGACGAACACCGCCACCTTCCGAGCGCGCCCGCAGAAGCTCTCGACCTATGTCCAGAACGGAGCGGTGTGCGGCTATGGCGACCTCACCCCGGCGGGCGCCAGCTACAAGCTCTCCGACTTCGCCCCGGACGCCTTCTTCATGTGGGAACCGGATGACGCCAACGCGACCCTGGGCTACGGGTACAACGACGGCTCGAGCTTTCCCGACCCTGCCGTCGACGGCGGGCTGGGACGCCGTCACGGCAAGACCGGCGGGATCGTGCTGGCCGTCGACGGCCACATCGAGTTCATCAAGTACGATGCCTGGAAGAGGGAGGCGCAGTTGCCCGGCAAGAACCGGATGTACTGCAACCCGGGGTCGCGGGACGGACGCTGAGCGCCGGCCACATTCCACTGCTGCGCCGCGTCGACTGCCGGTGAGCCAACGCAAGTCCAGTGCCAACGAATGGGCGACATGCGTCGTTCGTCTGAGGCGGAGCCTCGCTAAACACAACGTCAGAAGTAACGCCGCGTGAGGGCACGCGGCCTGCAGCACCGATGTCTGTTGCCGGAGGGGCGACGTCCTCGTCGCCCGCCAACACATTGTGCGACTCCATTGGTCGGGGACGAGGACGTCCCCACTCCTACGCCTTCGTGTGCACGATCAGAGCACACTAGGCCGGGTCCCCTGACCCGGCGCCTGCACTGATGTCTGTCCTTGCGCCGCGTGAGGGCACGCGGCCTACAACGCCCCGTAGGCGCGGGTCGGATAATCGGCGCGTCTTCGACTGACGACTCTCAGTCCGGAGTTACCGGTCGCGTCGGAGCACGTATTGGGCGATGGCCTCGAGGGCTTGGGCCCGACCGCGAAAAGGTTCGAGCGCCGCAAAGGCGCGCTGGGTGAGATCGCCTGCAATGCGCCGCGCCTTCTCAAGCCCCATGATCGCGGGGTAGGTCGCCTTCCGCACGGCGGTGTCTTTGCCGGCCGTCTTGCCCAGTTGCTGACTGGTCTGGGTGACATCGAGAATGTCGTCGATCACCTGGAAGGCGAGTCCGACGTGGTAACCGAAATCGGTCAGTGCGGCGAGCTGCCGGGGCGTGCAATTGGCGCTCATGCCGCCGAGCCGGACCGAGCAGCAGAGCAGGGCGGAGGTCTTGCGTTCGTGAATGAAACGCAGTTGAGACGGGGAAATCGACTTTCCCTCGGCCTCGAGGTCGGCGACCTGGCCGCCCACCAGTTGGAGCGATCCCGAGGCGCGAGCCAACTCGAGGACGATGTCCCGGTGGGAATAGCGCGGCCAACCGCGGCACTGGGCCGCGATCTCGAACGCCTGGGT
Organism: Verrucomicrobiota bacterium; assembly: GCA_022710935.1. GTDB lineage: Bacteria > Verrucomicrobiota > Verrucomicrobiia > Limisphaerales > J093 > MWFF01. The sequence goes on along the minus strand of JAKLFY010000063.1, from coordinate 21,412 downwards.
CAACAACGCGTCGCCGGCCAGCACCGCGATGCCCTCTCCGAAGACCTTGTGGTTGGTCGGCTTGCCCCTCCGCAGATCGTCGTTGTCCATGGCTGGCAGGTCGTCATGGATCAGCGAGTACGTGTGCACGCACTCGACGGCGCAAGCCAGAGGCATGGCCTCGGCCAGGCGTCCGCCGCACGCCTGGGCAGCGGCCAGGCAGAGGGCCGGTCGCATGCGTTTGCCGCCGGCGAACAGGGAATAGCGCATGGCCCGGTGGATGGTGACGGGTTTGGCCGTCGGCTTGGGCAGGAACGCGTCGAGGGCGCGGTTCACCGCCGAGGTGCTCTCTCCCAGATAGGCAGCCAGGTCAAACGATTTGCAGGGCGTCAATGCCTCTGCGCGGCAACGTGCAGGCATGTCCCTGCATGTAGGCAATCCGGAGGGCTGACGCAAGCACAGACTCGATGGAGCGATGCTGTTAGGCGAACGCGAGGTCGTGCGATCGACCTATCCTGTGGAATCCCGCGGGGTTGTGGCGCAGCGATCCGCCCAGGCCACAACTCGGTTCAGAGGCAAGGCGCACCGCACTATTGATAATGGATGACCGCGCCGCGCAGGTATCCCGAATGATCCTGCCCATGCCACGGGCAGGACGTGGCTTGGCCGTATCCCGCCCGAACTGCGACCAGATGACGCCCGTTTCCGAACAAGACAAGCCCGGCGGCCGCGACTGGATTGGTACAGGGTTGGTTCTCGGTATCGCAGGTCCAGACGATGTCACCGGTGCGCTTGTTTCGCACGACGATCGTGCCCGGGCCGGCGTGGGTGTTCTGATAGAAAAAGGCGTCGTCCACCCAGCCCGCACTCCAACCATCATCGTACAGGGTCAGGCCAGTCTGCGGGTCAACCTCGGAATAGCCCTCACTCGTCCACAGGACCGCGCCCGTGCCCGCGTCGAGGCAGGTGTACGCGCCTCCGGACGGATGATACAGCCCGACAAACAGACGATTGTCATGGTCGAAGGTCAACGTGGATGTGACTTTGTAGCCAGATCCCCTGAGACTGCGGCTCCAGACGATTTCACCGTTCGCGGGTCTGAGAGCGGAGATGCCCGCCCAACACGTGCTGGCAAAAATGAGGTCTGCCTCTCGTCCGTAAATCGGGTTATTGTAGGCGTAGTCTCCGGGTGATCCCCCCGTGAAACCGATGGAAGCCGACTTCCAGACTCGTTCTCCGGTCCCGGCATCGAGTGCCATGATGAAGTTCTCTCCATCGCTATCGCGTCCGTGGGCATAGACACGGCCATCCTGGATCGACAGAACAGACGTGCCATTGAAGTAGCCATCGCCCAGAGAATAATCCGGCGCGTTCGGGTCTGTTGTCCACACGACGTCCCATGTGTCAATATCGAAGGCGCTGATGGCGCTCTTGCCAACGATGTTCCGTCGCAGGAAAGCCTGGCGAAGCGAGGCGTCGTAACCGATGTTCTCCTGGTAGACCGTGCCCACGACGTCGTGGGCGTGCAGAATCGTGAAGGTCTCCGCATCGAGTTCGTACATGACACTCTCGTAAGCCGCGACGGGGCCAGCCCAGAAAGAGAAGAGCCTGCCATCAACCAGCAGGGGCGCCGTCTGAAATGAGACGCCGCTGATCGACTCGAGCAGTGTCCCCGTCTCCAGATCGATCGCAGTAAGCTCCCCCTCAGTGTCGGCGGTGCCGCCCGCCCAGTTCGAGTACACCACACCGTCCTGGATGATCATCTGGTGCGCCCAGAGGCTGCGTTCCGCGCTCCACGCCACTCGGAAGTCCCACGGCAGATCGGACACAACGGTCGCCCCGCTCAGCATGAACTCATCAACGGTGACATCAAATGTCCCGCCTGCTGACTTTGTCCCGTAAAGGCACGCCATCCCATCGGCGATCCGCCCATCTGTGACCAGACACGTCTGCATGGGCTCATCCAGGTTCTCCCGGGCGAACAACTCGAGCGTCAGTTGGTCTCCAACGGCCCAAAACCGCAGCCGGTATTGTTGGTCGGGATCCAGCGCTGGGAAGTTCTGTTCCCCGAGTACCGCGCCGCCGGGCCCGGTGATGGACAGCACGGACTCGAACGGGGGCTCCGCCTGCCTAAAAGTCAGCAAACCGGCGTAACGCGCCTCAGGAAGACCCGGGGTGTCACTCTGCCACGTGTCTCGCTCAGGGTTCGCCCGCAACACAATCCCAAACGCCGCGCCTTCCATTGCTTCGCCCCAGCCGACGATGTCGACCCCTGCGACGCAGTCGCCGAGTCCGATGCCAGAACCCGGCCGAAGCATGAAGTCCTGGTTCTGTGCTCCTGCACCCAGGATGCGTCCGCGACTCCGGTCGGCAAGCACGGTCCAAGTCGGGTGCCACAGGCCGTCCGGAAGGACGGATGCCATGTCCCAGGTCGTCCCGCCATCGAACGAGTCGAAAACATGGATGCCCCGAGCCAGTCGGTAGAACCGTCCGGCATCGGTCGACCGAACGTCCGACGTGTATTCACCCTCCCCCAACGTCACCCGCGCTGCCCGAGGCCTCCACGGGCCAAGAACGGAATCCGATTCCAGCGGGATGTGCCAACCTGGCCAGACCAGAGTGGCCCCGTCCGCTCCGTCGGCCTGAATTCTGAGAAGAGCTGGGGCCTGGCTTTTGGAGCAGAGCAGGTTGTCCACGGTCAAGCGCGAGCGGGTCGCGGATCCTGGAGAAGCTCCGAATCCGAGGCTGACGCTCGTCACGGGACCTGATGGCGGCGGACCGGGGTCGCTTCCCTGAGACACTGGATCTGACCCGACTTGATCCGTAAGGTGTTCCCGCAAAATGACTGTCTGCGGTTCGTCTCTCAGAGCCACTTGGAGGGTGATTCCCATGGCAGGACCCTCACGGGTGACGCTCAGTGAGATGGTCCTGGGGTCGCTGCCGTGCGGGACACTCCGGTCGAAGAAACAGCTCTCGATGCCATCCCAGATCTTCGCCAAACCAACCCGGGTGTTCGACACAGACAGTGCGTAGCCCCGCTCTGAGGGCTTGGGCAGGAGCGGTCCCGTGAACTCGACAGCCAGAATCATGCAGGAATCGTCCGTGTCGGCGCTCACCAGATCGACGCGGAACTCGACCGATTGGCCCTCTGGCAGATCATAGAGGCGTCCGTAGTGGAATCGCGCGTGTGCGTCCGGCGTCGGAAGACTGACATCCAACTGACGGTCGTTGATTTCCCAATCGGGCTGGCCGGTCGCCCCCCACACCATGAACTTCCGCCCGCCTTCAAAGTCGTCGATGACATCGGCTTGCATCAGCGCAAGAAACCACGCTGACAGCCCCGCGGCAGCCATCTGCGCGAGCCTGAATCGGTGTCCGGAGTGACGGGTCTTGATCAACGGCATGTCGGCATTCGCTTTCAAGAGGTAACCGCGGCCGAGAGCAGATTCGGCGTTCTGTCGCCAGCCTGCAATCCCTTTCCGCGACGAAAGGGACGCGAACTGGGGCAGCGTTGGCCTGGACTGCTCTCGTGCGCTGCCAGCCCAGCCCGCGGGGAAAAGGCATCGGCGGTCCGCGCCTCGCCGATGAAAACCCGGCCCCGGGTTCTTCATCGCGCCCAGTCCGACCTGCTGCGCGGATTGCTCGCCCGTTTGACGGAAAACCGGTAGTTCGCGGACGGTGCCCGTCACCACGGCCCTGCCGGCCGGGGGCACTCACGACTTGCTTTTCAACCCATGCCACCCATAATCCGCAGTATGCACGTCTCAGGCACCAGTGGTGTTGCCGCGAACCCCCACCGCCTGGGCACCTTCACGCGGTTTGGCCTGACCTTGGCGAGCTTCGCGTGCGCGGGATGGATGGACCAGCGCAGGACCGGTGGTTGAGTGGACTCGGCTGCAACCATTCCCAACCGCGGCGCAGGCCCGGACGCTGATGTATGACGGCGAGGCGGTGGTGGCCTTGTGCGACGGCGGCGTCATCCTCCACCACGCACCGGGCGGGCACTGGCAGCGCGCGGCGACACCCACCACCTGCCAACTCCGGTCGGGGCTCTTCGCCATGGACCGGTTTGTTGCGGCTGGCGCGGGTGGTACCATCGCGACGTCAGACGACGGCCTCGTGTGGGAAACGCGAGGCACCGGCACCAACGCCAATCTCGTGTCGGTGGCGGCCGCGGGATCCAGCCTCTTCGCCCTCGGTGAAGGCGGGGCCTTGCTGCGGTCCACAGACGGGGTGGCCTGGTCGCTCCAGCCGACGCCGACTCCCCAGACACTGCGTGCCGCCGCCTTTGGCGCCGGAACGTATGTCGCGGTGGGCGACGCCGGGACGGTGCTGAGCTCAAGCGACGGGCTCGCGTGGACGCTCGGGGTGAGTGTCACCGAAGACCACCTCGATGACGTGGTGTTCGGCAATGGCGTCTTTGTGGCCCGCGGGCCGCATGGGGTGGTGATCTCCACGGACGCCGTCCAGTGGGCGGCCCAACAGCCTCAAGGCCCCGATGTTGACAATGGTTTTGTCACAATCCGGAACACGCTGCGCGGGCTGGCGTTTGGGCACGGGCTCTTCGCGTTGTCAGGCGACGCCTGGATTCTGCCCAAGGTGCAGGGAGCCAGCCCTTACACCCTGCCGATCCTCTTTGTTTCCGCCGACGGCAGTGAATGGCGCGACTTGGAGGTGGCCTCTGACCCGTCCGGTGCGCTGGGGGAATTGGCGTTCGGGAATGACGTGTTCGTCGCCCTCGATCCGCGGGGGGTCTTCCGAAGCGACAACGGCCTCGATTGGGGGCTCGCAGGAGGCCCCGCCTTCGCACATATCCGATTCGAGTCGGGCCAATTCCTCGCCATGGACCCGGCCTCGGCCAATCCGGCGGCCCCGAACCGAATCTACACCTCGCGGGACGGCGCGGCTTGGGAAGAACTAGCCCGCGATCCTGCGCCGGACTCCACGCGCGACCTGCACGAGGTGGTCTATGGGAACGAGCGGTTTGTGGTCGCGGGATCTGGTCTCAACCTCGTCTCGACCGACGGCCAGTCCTGGAGCTGGCGGTTCCACACGACCGGCCTCGACCCGCACGAAATCGTCAGCCACAACGGCGTCTTCGTGGCGCTCTCACCCGCAGGAACGCTGCTGACCTCCACGGACGGACTGGAATGGTCCGATGTCGCGACCGCACCCGAGGGGAACTTCACGAAGATCCGTTTCCTCGGGCACCAGTACATCGCTGTCGGCTCGGCAGGCGCCCTGGCGACCTCGCCGAATGGCTCGAACTGGACCCGGCGGGAGAGCGGAACAACGTCGGATCTCGTCGACCTGGCGACCGACGGTTCGCAGGTGGTGGTTGTGGGCGCGGCCGGCATGCTGTTGCGTTCGACTGACGGCGCAGTCTGGGACTCGCTGGCTCCCGTGACCACCCAGAACCTCTCGGCCATCGCCTGGGGCAACGACCGGTGGCTGGTGCTCGGTCCATGGCCCAGCGGCCTGATCCTGCGCTCGAACGATGGGCTCTCCTGGTCGGTCGAACTCCCGCAACCTTACTCGGGGTTCTTCTGGCCTCCATTGCGGTTCGAGGGTGGGACGTTTTGCGCGATCTTCCAGGATTCCGCTATGCCGTTCAATTCGCTATTGCGGTCGGACGATGGGATCGACTGGGGATGGGAACCGGGCCCGACCTATGGGAATGAGATTGGGCTTGCGGATTTCGTCGCCCAATCCCACCTGACCGTCACGGTCTGGTTGCCCGGTTGGGGCCTGCCCCCGTGGAACGACTGGATCGACCCTGCCATCTCGGTGACCTCGTGGTCCGATCTCGGGACGGACGCGGAGCATCGCCTCTTCGTGTTTGACGAGGAGCTGCGGAGCATCGCCTATGGCCAGAACCGATTCATAGCAGTGGGCAGGACAGGGGCGATGTTCGTCTCGAATACCATCGGGCCGGTCGCACCGGTCCTTGCTGTCGGATTTGATCAGGCGAGCCGGCGGCTGCGACTCGAGATCACAGGGCCGCCCGGCCGTAAAATGCGGCTCGAGTTTTCGTCGGACCTGGCGAATTGGACCTGCGTGGGAACCTACGGCAGCGCCGATCCGCCGTTGTGGTTCGACCTGGCATCGGGACCGGGCGGCGCGAGCGGGTTTTACCGCGCATTAATGGAACCGGAACCGTGAGCGTTCGAGTGCTGAAGTGCGCGCCGTGCGCGGGCCCTTCTCATGCCTTGACTTGCTGATCTCAAGCTGTTAGAGGGAGGGCCTAATGACGAAGCGCACCCAAGAGCGCAGCAGGACGCGCTGGTTTTGCCCGGACGCAGGCGGTTTTACGCTCATTGAACTTCTGGTTGTTATCGCCATCATCGCGATTCTGGCCGGTTTGCTCTTGCCCGCGCTCAGCCAGGCGAAGGCCAAAGCCAAGCAGACCCACTGCATGAACAACCTCAAGCAGGTCGGGCTCGCCGTCCAGCTTTACGCGGATGAACACAAGAACCGCATCCAAATCTCCTCACCGCTCGACACCCAGTTCACCTGGGGCGGGCTCCTCTATTCCAATCAGAACGTCGGCTCCCGCGAAGTGTTCATTTGCCCCTCCTATCCACCCCGTCAGTCCACGAACTGGTTTCGCACCTACGGCGTTTGGTCGGATCCACCGGAATCGGTGACCATGGGCGAGTTCCGCGAGGAGGTTCTTCTCACGGCGATTGCCGTTCCCACCGAGTATGTGCATCTGGCCGACACGACCAGCCGCGGTCGCATGGGGTTTGGGAGCGTGCAGTTCCACACGTTTCGCACCAACGCGACTGAGGAAGTGCATGCCCGGCACAACCGTGCGGCCAACGTTTGGTGCATGGACGGTCACGCCGAGGGGATGAAACGAGCCCGTTTGGAGCCCCTGGGCATCAACGCCCTGTTCGGTCAAGACCTGATTCCTGGCTACGTTCCGTGAATGTGAAGCGGAACGTTTTCCTGGCTCTCGCAGTGGCGGCGGTTGCCGCCGCCGCGATCGCGTTGCTTGTGCGCCCGTCGGGCCAGAAGGGCGCTGCCTTGGGCGGACGCCAGCATGGCATGGAGAAGCTGGGCGTCCAAATCGCCAAACTGCGCCCGCACAGCAAGGTCCTTGTGCTCTCGAACCCGTTCGCCAAGGAGTCAGGATTCCTGAACGAGAAGAGCCGGTACGAGCGAGTGGGCCTGCGCGGCCTCGCCAAGGGATTGGGCGGCGGTTCCACCGTGAAGGTCGTTTTTCCGGGAATTCGCCCGGAGTACTTCACCAATCCTCAATCCGTCATCATCCCGCCCGATTCCCGGACGCCCCTGAGTTTCCTGATGCAGCCCGACTCCGTGGATCGACTGGCCGAGGCGCATCCCGAATGCCATGTCATCGTGAGTTTGATCGGACTGCCGGCGGAGGTGCAGAGTCTGAAGGTCTGGGATGAGAAAGACCCGCGGTGCTTCGCGTTGCTCTTGCCCGATTTGCGGCTGATCGGCGGGCCGTCGGATGTTGTCGGAGCGTTTGAGCGGGGCAAGCTCCTGGCTGCGGTGTTCGAGGATGCCCAGTCCGGCGATCCCCTGATTGTCACCAAGGACAACATCGCCCAAATGCTCGAACAACGACCGCAAATCCTGGGTTTCTAAAACCTCTGACTCCACAACGCATGAGCGCTCATCTGCGTGCCTGTTCGATCCTGCTGCTGCTCGAGTTGGCTCTGTTTGCCAACGCCGCTCTCGGGCAGTCGCTCTGCGTCATCAGAAGGAGCGAAAGCCAGGTCTACACACCCTTCTCTGTTGAGGATGTGACTGATCTGCCGCTGCTTGCGGGCAAGTTGAAGACCCCTGCCAGACCGTTTGACGTCTGGCTGGCCGCCGCGTTGTCCAGCGGCACCCAGGCGGCTCTGGCCAGTTACCAAGGCTCCGGCGCCGCCCCGGAACCTCTGCGAACGCTTCTTGTGGAGGACCTCAACGGCCTCCTGGACGGTCCGTCGCTTTACACGCCCGAGCGCTTCGCCGGCATCACCCTGCGCCCGGAAACCGCCGCCCTGCTGTCAGCCAACCCGCAGGGAGAGGACCTTGCGCGCCTCAACCGACGGCTCTTGGAGGATGCGCATCCGGCGGGATTGGCGAAGAACCTGAGCGAATTGTGGGTCGAGGGAACGGCGCCTCCGGAGACTCGGTATGTGTTTCAGGCAAGCGAGGATCTGCGGAACTGGTTCGACCTCAATGACGAGGTCTGGGGCGCCCTCTCCCACCGAATTGACAGCACAACGGTCTCCGAGCGTTTTTTTCGGCTGACGCCCTGGGTGCCGCTCGATCCGATTGTTGTCGTGTTGATCGGGGATTCGACCGTGTCGGATTTCATGGGCTTTTACGGAACAGGCTGGGGCAGAGGCATCTATGACGACTTCAAACCCGAGGCGCGCGTCGTGAACCTCGCTTGGCCCGGTTTGAGCACGAAGATCTACCTCACCTCGGAGCAGCATGCGAAGCTGCTCCTGATCAAACCGGACTTCGTGCTGATTCAGTTTGGCCATGCTGATGTTTACGGCTGCACGGGCGGCCAATGCACAACTACGCTCCCGGAATACGCCGACAATCTGAGGGCAATCGTCGGGGCGATTCGCAGTTTCGGCGGGATCCCGATCCTGATGACCCCGCCGGCCCAGAGGGCATTCGGGGCCGATGGCAAGGTCTTGCCAATCTACGCCGACCGATCGAGCGCGGTCAGGGACGTGGCGTTCGAGCTGCAGACTGATCTAGTCGACCTCAACCAGTTGAGCACGGACCTCTTCAACCAGCTCGGCGAGAGCGGGAGCGCCTACATCTCGATGGGCAGCGACCTGGATCACTTTTCGATCGAGGGAGCGGAGGTCATTGCCGGCCTCGTCGTCGGCGCCCTTCCGAACAGTCTTCAAAGGTACCTGGCGAGGTGAGTCGACAGCCGCAGGCAACGGAACGAGCTTCCAGCCTTCGAGTCCGAGCCCGATGTCCCGTTCGACGAATTCCCAGAGAACCACCTTCTTGTTCATGAGGAATGCGGGGCGATCGCGAAGTTCCCGACGCACCAGCGTCGACCCGCCCCCGTCGTTGACCAATCCCAACAACGGGCGCTTGAGTTCCTTGGCCAGATGCGCAATGAAGCCCGCCGCACCCGGCTCATCGCGCTCGTAGATGCGCGTGAAACTGTCGCCCAGCACAAGCACATCGCTCTCCGCCGCATCCTTGTAGGGCTCCCCAGTGTCGCGCCGGATCACCTGAACAGAGGGGACCGCTTCGGGATCGACACGCCGCTCGATCATCGGCGCCTGGAGCATGCGCAACACGTCGCCCAACCGGCGTATGGGCGCGGGTCGTTCACCGAACTCAACCTGGCCGGGCTGAATCCACCCCAGCTCGACGAGCCGCCGCGCCACCACGTGAGCGGCAAGCTGAACACCGGCCGGTGACCAGTGGGTGTCCTGCGCCAGATAGAGCGGAGCCTGGGATGCGGCATCGGGTCTTTGGCGCGCCTGGGAGTAGGCATTGAACAAGTCCACGACCTCGACATCGGCGGCGCGGAGCCGATCCAACACCTCCCGAGTGCGTGGCGCCCGCAGGCCGTGCCGGAGCTCGGCTCGGCCCGTCAAGCGGTCCGGGTACACGCTCTCCTTGTTGGGCACCGGCAGAACCATGAGCCGTATGCCGCGCGCCGCCAGTTGATCCCGATAGTCCACGATCGCCGAGACAGGGTCGTTTGTGATGCCGCCCGCTTTGATTGAGTCCTCTCGGGCGAGCATGTCATTCAGGCCGGGCCTGTAAAAAAACCATCCCGGCTCTCCGAAGGCCGCCTTCTCGCCGCCGTATTTCAGCCATGCAAACTGAGCGAACTGAACCCATGGCCGGCACAGGCGCGCGACCCAATTGGCGTCTTCCAGGCTGCGCTCGTACGCGCGGAGGTGGGCCGAGGTGGGCGGTTGGCTGAACACCTCGAACACACGCACGCCATCCTCCTGGCGCGCTTCCCGCAGGATCTGGCTCAGTGGCACGCCGGCAATGATCCCGAGGAAAACCAGGATCAGGCACCATTGCGGATCGCGAAAACGGTTCACGGTGACTTAGAACTGAAAATAGAGAAACGGGTTGAACGCCTGTGAGAACATCGCCAAAAGAGAAAGGGCGAACAGCGGGACCAACAGCATGGCCCGCCCCCAGGTCACCGGCGACTTCCCCCAGTCGTGCGCTTGCAGCGGCTGGAACATCAGCCCTGCACATACGGCCAGGATGAGCACGTGGTAGGGCGAGTAGATCGTGGCGGCCAGCAACGGCGCAAGATCCCCCGCCGGGCTGAGTCCGAACATGGCCGAGTAATACTCCTTCGCCAGTGTCAGGCTGTCCGCACGGAACAGCACCCACGAAAAAAGCGTCAGGACGAAGGTCGCGGCGATCCGGCCCGGCCGCGGCAGGGCGTCGTAGGCGCTCCGTTTGCCCCGCCATCGTTCGAAGGCAAGCAGAAAGCCGTGGTACGCTCCCCAGACCACGAAATTCCACTTCGCCCCGTGCCAGAGGCCGCCCAGCAGCATCACGACGGCCAGATTGAAATAGGTCCGCCGTTCGCCCTTTCGATTGCCGCCCAGCGCGAAGTACAGATAATCCCGCAACACGCTCGACAACGAGATATGCCAGCGCCTCCAATACTCGGTGATGCTCTCCGAGCGATACGGCGCGTCGAAGTTCTTCAGGAACTCGAATCCCAGCATCCGCCCCAGCCCTACCGCCATGTCCGAGTACCCGCAGAAGTCGAAGTAAATCTGGAACGAATACGCCAGCACCCCAACCCAGGCCTCGACCACTCCCGGCTGGGCGGCGTTAAAAACAGCGTCGGCGACCTGCCCGCATGGGTTGGCGAGCAGGATCTTCTTGGCAAACCCGACAATGAACATCGCGACGCCCGAGGAAAACCGCGCGACGCTGTGTTCCCTTCTGTGAAGTTGCTCGGCCAGGGTCTTGTAACGAATGATCGGCCCGGCCACCAGGTCGGGAAACAACGACACAAACGCCGAGAACACGGAGAACGACTTCGCCGGCGTGGCGTGCCCGCGATAGAGATCCAGGATGTAGGTGAGCGAGTGAAATGTGTAAAACGAGATGCCAATCGGCAGCACGACCTGAAGCACGCGGAATGGCTCCGCCCCCACCGCCAGGAGAAGACGGTTCAGGGTCTCCGCCGCGAACATGTAGTACTTGAAGAACCCAAGCAGGCTGAGATTCGTCAGGACACAGGAGAACACCGCGAGCCTCTGCTGGCGCCGCGTCGCGCCGGGCCGCGTGATGACCTTGCCCCAGAGGAAGTCCATCACGGTCGTGAACAGCATCAGGCCGACGAACCACGGCTCCCACCAGCCATAGAAGACATAGCTGGCCAGGGTGATCCACACGTTGCGCCACGCATAGGGCAGGCGGTAATAGACCAGCAGAAACAACGGCAGAAAGTAGAAGAGGAAGATCTGAGTTGTGAAAACCATGACGCCGGTTCTGCTTTGATTTGCCGCGATCAGAATGAGGGATCATGAAATCCCCGGCAAGCGCGAAAGAGAGTACGCCGACTTGCGGCCGCGCAAGGACACTCTCACCACGGCGCCGCCATGCTCACTGCCCAGCGAACCCCCTGCCGCGGAGGCGAAATTCGGACGGCCCGTGCGCCTCAAGAGAGCACCGCCCCTTCGGACGAGAAGCGCGTCTCCTCTCGCCGCTCCGGCCCCAATTCGCCTTGATCGGCATCTTCGATCCGCGCATTGTACGGCAGCACGATCAGTGATCTCCTCTCAGAACCATGAAGATGCATCGGCATGACACTTTCACCCGGCGCCAGTCGGACGTCGCAGCGGTCCTCCTCCTTGCCGTCGTGCTGCTGGCGGGCGGCGGTCAGGTTCAGGGACAGGTCCCCCGCGCGGCAAAGGCGGAAGCGGCGATCGAGGGAGGGTTTGTGGTCGGGCTGACGCTCTCGGACCCGGGTGCGGGCTATGGGGTTTCGCCGAGTGTGACGCTGATCGGAGGAGGCGGCACCGGCGCCACGGCTGTGGCCCTCGTCCGCAGCGGCCTGGTCGGCCAACTCCGCCTGGTGACGACCGGGTCGGGATACACATCAACGCCCACGGTGGTGATCTCGGAGCCCGCCGATCCAATGATCGAGTCGGCAGATTACCGATTCAGGATGACGATCCATGGCCAGGTGGGCGAAACGCACCGGATTCTGGCGAAGGACGACTTGGCGCCGATCAAGGACTGGCAGGAGCGCGCAAGCGTCTTGGTCAGCGACAGCCCGTACGAGTGGGTGGATGAAGCAGCCTGGCCCATAGGCTTCTATAGGGTCGCAGGCGCGACGCAGGCACCGATCATCCAATCAGCACAGGCGGGCACCCGGTTGAGGATCCGCGGCACGGTCGGGATGACAAACTGGATCCTGGGAACCGAGTTGGCGAATCCGCACGTATGGCGCGTCCTGGCGGTGCTCGTGGTGTCGAGCAACGTCTACGATTGGGTCGACGAGGCACACAGCTCCGGGCGCTGGTATCAGGTGACCGCGGAGCCGACGGTGCCGTTGGAAATGGACTCTCGACGCTGGGTGTGGATTCAGCCCGGGAGGTTTCTCATGGGCAGCCCGACCACCGAGCGAGGCAGATCAAGTGTTGAGGGCCCGCAGACCGTGGTCACGCTGACGCGCGGTTTCTGGCTGGGCAAGTACGAGGTGACCCAGCGGGAGTACCTGGCGGTGATGGGGGAGAATCCTTCCTTGTTCACGAGCGACCTGAACCGGCCTGTCGAGTCCGTGCGGTGGTACGATGCCACCAACTATTGCGGAAAGCTGTCTGCCCAGGAGCGCGCAGCGGGGCGATTGCCACCCGGATTCGAGTATCGGTTGCCGACTGAGGCGCAGTGGGAGTACGCCTGTCGGGCTGGAACCACGACCCGGTATTCATTTGGGGACGCGCTCGAGTGCGATGACCGCTGCGGTGCCTGTTCCCTTGCCGCCCAGTACATGTGCTGGTGTGGCAGCGCGGGAGACCAGGGATACCCTGTGGGCCAGAAACTGCCCAATCCATGGGGCCTACACGACATGCATGGAAACGTGTACGAATGGTGTCATGACCGCTGGGTGAACTCCCTGCCTGGCGGGAGTGTGGTTGACCCGGTGGGTCCGGCCTCGGGCTCCGATCGCGTGATTCGCGGGGGCAGTTGGTACGACCAGGGCCAGTACTGCCGCTCCGCGGCTCGCGGCGGGAACTGGCCAGGCATCGGGGCCAACCTCCTCGGCTTTCGCGCAGCCCTGGTTCAGGTTCCTTGAGGGGACAGCCCAAGGCCCGCCGTCCGGCGGTCAAGGATTGGAGCGTCGAGGCCCCGGAAGCGCAAACGGCGAAAGCGGCGTCATGCGGTGCGCGTGAGGTTTTCCTCACGGAACGCCGCTCCAGCGGAGCGATGAGTCGCACCGCCCGTCTACGGCTGACCGGGGGCCAGCACCACCCGGAACCCGAGTTCCGGACTCTTGGTGGTCGGAAGGGGGCTCATGAGGCGATACGCTGACCGGCATTGCGGCGGTTCACTGAAATAGAAGCCACCCCGGATGACGCGGAACAGGCCCGTGGGCGGACCCTGCGGGTCGAGCGCGACGCTGCCGGGCAACCGATCCGACCACCAATCCTGGCACCATTCCCATACATTCCCATGCATGTCGTACAAGCCCCATGGATTGGGCAGCTTCTGCTCGACCGGATGCTCATACTGGTAGCTGTTGGCGTAGTACCATGCGTATTCGGTCAGCTTGGCATAGTCCGGATCCTCGCCGTAGCTGAATCGCGTCGAAGTCCCCGCCCGGCACGCATACTCCCACTCCGCCTCCGTCGGCAGCCTGTACACGCTGTTCGCCGCGATTCGCCCCGCAGCCCGCTCCTGCTCAGTGCGGACCGCGCAGTAGTTGGTCGCGTCATGCCAACTCACCTGTTCGACCGGACGTTGCGCGTGCCACTGAGCGCTCGGATTGGTGCCGATCAGCGACTGGTATTCCCATTGTGTGACCTCATGTTGCCCCAGCCAGAAACCGCGGCTGATAATCACTGCTGTCTGCGGACCCTCCCAGGTGAGCCGGCCGACCTCGTTCGTGGCGCTGCCCATGCGAAAAGTCCCCGGCGGGACGAACACCATGCCCGCCGGGGCTGCCATCTCGACGGCACGGTAGAACCGCCGTTCCGTCGCGGGGGCGGACTTATCGATCCACAGACAGGGTGTCGCCGGCAGTTGCACGTACTCGATGCAGCGCCAAGCGCTGGCGTCGTTGGTCCGGGCCAGATCGGTAACGCAATCAATCGAATACACCGCGCCCACCGTGCCCGTCACCGTCAGTCCCGCGAAAAGCTGAACATCGAGGACTGGCGGCGTCTGGGCCCCGATGGCGGGCCCAATCGCGGCGCCGGTGAGGCAGAAAACCGACGCGAACAGGACGGATGTCGGCAATCGAGTTCCCATAACGACCTCAGTTCACTGCATGAGCGAGTCGACAGTCAGTTGGCCAGCCCTGTCGGAAAGGCGTGCCCCTTCCAGCCCGCAACAGTCCCCGGTTTGGAGTTTCTGGCTTCGCCGTGATCACGACTCGATGAAACATGCGCGCTAGGGCCGCTCGGCCCGCAGCCGGTAAAACCGCCGCGGAACGCTGTCGCCGTCCTCAAGGAACGAATTGACCGCGGGCGTGGGCGGTGTGTAGACGCGCAAGCTCTCCCAGGACCCGGGAGAGCCGTTCACGACGGTTCGGGCCTCGAGGTGCTGCACCGAGGCGGTGCCGCCGCGCCATGTCAGCTTGAGCCGACCCGACTCGAGAACTCCTGCCGCAAACGCCAAGACGGATTTCGGATCGACCGGGTCTGTATCAGCGACGTATTCAGCGTAATTGCTCGAACCATCGCCATCCGTGTCGCCAATCTCATCCAATCCATCGCGCGCGCTCAATCCGTGCTGCCACTCCCAGTCCGCAGGCACCCTCAGAAAGCTGGTGCACTCGTTGGCGCCCCGCCGCCCTGCCAGGATCGCGTTCACATCCGCCGACAGGAGACTCGTCCATATCTGCTTGCCGGCGGCGTTCAGATGGTCGTCGCCTGGCCCCAAGTAGTGCTCGGCGAACTTGATCTGCGGTGCGAACTGATAATCCAGAAAGAAGACCCCGTTCGACTGACAATAACTCGTCAGGTCCTCCCTGTACTTCATGACCGCATCCCACCACGCATCATGAGGAGAGTTTTCGTCGATCCCGTATGACGGCGCTTTGTGCCGGGCAATGATGAGATCGACGCCGCCGTTCCTGGCCGCCTGAATCATGGACGGCAAATAGCACTGGTTGACCGCCGCCGGGAAATCGTGGTTGCCGGTCACCTCGGGCGGAGGGTTGCTTTCAACCGCAGCCACGATCGCATGCAGATCGAGGTCGCTGCCGATTGCGTCCCGCCCATAGGTGTTCCTGTAAAGCGGGTCCGTCAACTCGGTGCTCCGCACCTCGATGATGACGAACTTGGGCCGATTCGAGCCCTTGGAGACGTACCAGAGCGTACAGCACTTCCACAGGCTCCCCGCTCCGCCCGCGAGTTTGACTTCGACTTCGCGATTGATCGCGCTCGAAAAAGCGCCGAAGTCGATTCCCATGTTGAGCATCGAGTTCCCGATCATCGCGGCATGAAAGTCGGCCGCCCGAGCCGCTGTCCACGGCAGCAGACAGAGGGCGAGAGCCGTCAAGACCAAACGCATGCGGGTCGGATGTCGGAACATACAAGCTCGATATGAGCGCCTTTCTATCAGGATGCAAAGGGACGGCTCAAGGCAAAACAACAGCATTCCATGCGTCTTTCACGAGTCTCCGCAGCACGGGCAAAAAAGGGGTTTCGCTCCCCGCCGCGCTGCGCCATATTCAGGGCACCAGCACGCGTATGCAAACGAAACCACTCTCCGCAACGACCTCGCACCCGGTCTCCCCGCGCAGGAACGTCGCTTTCACCCTGATCGAGTTGCTGGTTGTCATCGCGATCATCGCGATCCTGGCCGGGATGCTGCTCCCCCTGCTGGCGCGCTCGAAGGAGCAGGCGCGGCGGATGCATTGCACGAACAACCTGCGCCAGATCGGGATGGGCATCATGATGTACCGCGACGATCATGGCGATCGTCCCCCGCTCTACCTGGTCAATCCCACGAACAACACCTACGGATTCCCGGGCGGCAACCAGCCCTATCTCGAGAAGGGTTACGTCGAAAACACCAACTCCTTCATCTGCGCCTCGGACCGCACCCGGGGACGGATCCCGATCGATTTGGGGTGGGAGTATTTCGGCGACTTCACCACCAGTTATGCCTATCACCTGGGCCCCTGGTGGCAGACGACCACGGACGGTAAGAAGTGGCTCGAAGATCAGCTCAAGCGCTGGAGCACGCGCTACATCGTTGCCGCCTGCCCATGGCACCGGCACCTGTTCAGCGGGTGGACCGGCAGCACGTACGACCCGGCCAAGAGCTTCTCGAAGAAGACCAACGTGAAGGACCTCTGCCTCCGCTACGACGGCGCCGTCGACAGCTTCATCTGGCCCGCTGAAAACTGGGACGAGGAACCCTACGTACGCCTGCGCTGATGTGCCTCCGCCGAAAGCCCCTCTCCTGGACCGTCTCCGCAAACGGTGGGTAATCTCAAGAACATCCGACGCTCAACGTTCAACGTCCAACGTCCAACGATATGGTCCGTTGAAAGTTGAGCGTTGGGCGTTGAGCGTTGAACGTTCTCTGGTTGATGTTCCCACTGACCGCCGCGAAGCCCGGCATTGGGTGTGCTCGTCCCGGCAAGAGATTTCCGGGCAAAACCTTGCTTTCGCGGAACTCCGAGGCAATGTTGCGCGCCAGTGCAAAAACGAAGACCATGAGGAAACCTCTGCCATCTATTCGCCTGGGAAGGACCTTGCGGGCCGTGCGGCGCGCCGCGCTCTGCGGCGTCTTTCCGACTCTCCTTGTCACCCTGAGCGCCGGCGACCAGCCGCAATGGGGACATGCCTGGACCCGCAATCTCGTCTACAACGAAACCGGTCTCCCGGACTCGTTCGACCCGGCGTCGGGGCGCAACGTCAAGTGGGTTGCCGACCTCGGCACCGAGACTTATTCCACACCGGTCATCGCGGGGGGACGCGTCTATATCGGCACGAACAACGAGCAGCCGCGCGACCCCAAACACCAGGGCGATCGGGGCGTGCTGATGTGCTTCGCCGAGCGCACCGGCGAGTTGCTCTGGCAACTGATCGTGCCCAAACGCGATGAAGATCCTTACTTCGACTGGCCCCGAAGCGGCATCTCGTCCCCCGCCACCATCGAGGGGGATCGGGTGTACATTGTGAGCAACCGGGGCGAGGTCCTCTGCCTCGACGTGCGCGGGCTGGCAAACGGCAACGACGGGCCCTTCCGCGACGAAGGCCGCCACATGACCCCCGCCTCCGAGCCGGCGCTCGAGCCTGGACCGATGGATGCCGACATCCTCTGGCTCTTCGATCTGACCAGCGGCGCCGGGATCTGGTCCCACGACGCCGCCCATAGCTCGATCCTCATCCGTGGCGACCATCTCTATCTCAACACCGGCACGGGCGTGGACAACACCCACCGCCGCATTCGTACCCCCGACGCCCCGAGCCTCGTGGTGCTCGATAAACAGACCGGACGCCTGCTGGCTCGTGATGACGAACGCATCGCCCCGCTCATCTATCATTGCACGTGGTCCGCACCCTCGATGGGCGTGGTCAACGGACGTCCCCTCGTCTTCTTCGCCGGCGGCGATGCCGTCTTGTATGCGTTCGCGCCGCTGGACCGCACCCCTGCCGATGGCGAGACGGCGAAACTCGAGAGGATCTGGAAGTTCGACTGCGATCCAACAGCCCCCAAAGAGAACGTGCACCGCTACTACCAGAACCGGCGCGAAGGGCCCAGCGACATCTTCGGCATGCCGGTCTTTCACGACCAACGCGTCTACGTCGCCGGCGGCGGAGACGTGTGGTGGGGCAAGAACGAGGCCTGGATTCAGTGCGTCGACGCGACCCTCGAGGGCGATGTGACGGCCACCGCCAGCCTTTGGTCTTACCCGCTGGTCCGCCACGTCATGGCAACGCCGGCTGTGGCGAATGGCCTTGTCTTCATTGGCGACTGCGGCCAAACCGTGCACTGCGTCGACGCCCGGACCGGCAAGGCTCTCTGGACCCATGAGGCGGGTGGCGAGATCTGGGCCTCGCCCTGCGTCGCGGACGGCAAGGTCTATCTCGGCACGCGCCGGGGCCAATTCCTGGTCTTTGCAGCGGACAAGGAAAAGAAGATCCTGAGCACGGTCGAACTCGGCTCCCCGATGAACGCGACCGCCGTGGCTGCGAACGCCACGCTGTATGTCGCGACGATGAACCGGCTGTTCGCTGTGGCTCAGAGCCCCCAGTAGAGGAACTAGGCCCGGCGCCGGCGCAGCAGCAAGACCACTCCACGCAATCCCAACAACGCCCGTCGCTGGGAATCGAGTTTGCGCCGCGTGGGGGCACGCGGCCTACACCAGGAGTCTCAATCCGTTGTAGGCCCGGTGCCCTCACCGGGCGACAGAACACGGACGACGACCCGATGCGCCGCAACGCGGTAGTTGATCCAAAACAGTGGTCAAAAAAAAGTGTTGCATGCGGCGGGCCGATTCGCTAGAGGTTCTGCCGTTCCAAGACACGTTTTGAGTGACATCGACTGATAAGCCAACCTGTCCAGTCGCAAAAGCTCTGGTGCCCATGAAACCAACCCAACCAACCCATCACGCAACCCGCCTCATGGCAGCCCTGTGCCTGGGCGTCTCACTGAGCCTCTCCGCGGCGGCGGCGGGGATTATCGGCAACGTCGTCGAGACGGGAGGCGACAACGAAGCGACCGACACGATCGTCGCCCAATGGACGGGGCAGACCTGGACCGTCAGCATAGCCAATGAGCCAGTGCCCGGGGCGCTGGTGGGTGACCCCTACACCGTCGGGTATTTCGGCAGCGGGGCGCCCGCATTCGTGGACCGCGCCCACCGATACCTGAACGACCCGGCCAACAGTTTGCCAATCCCCGGTTACCTCGTCGGGGGCGAATACATCATGTCCGGCAACGACAACCGGGACAACGCCACGTACCAGCTTGACGTGACCATCACTACACCTGCGACGGTCTACATGCTGATCGACAATCGCCTGTCCGACGGCGACAATGCGACCCCGCCCACCTTCGACGCGACGCACATGCAGTGGATCGTCGATCAGGGATGGGCCGCCACCGCCAATGGCCTGAACCGATTCGCCGACCCCGCGAGACCGGACGAGGTCGCCTTCGACGAAGGCAGCAATGATACAATCGAGCAGTGGTACTCGGTCTACGCCAAGGACTTCGGTGCCGGCACGTTCACTCTGCTCCAGGCGGACAACGGGGGCCGCAACATGTACGGCGTCGTCATCGTGCCCGAACCGACTTCGCTCGTGCTGCTCGGTCTGGGCGCTTTCGGACTCCTGGCCGCCCGTCGACGTCACTAGAATCGTTGACCAGTTCAACTTGCCGTTAACCGGTCAAGTTTCCGTGCTGCGTTGAAAGGGTCAAGGATTCCGCTCACAACAGTTTCCGCAACGCGAAGGTTTCCAACTCGGACCTTCGCGTTTTCGTTTGTGCCAGAAAGGGGCGTCCGGCTAAATCATGCCGATGCACACGAGATCCGACGAACAGTCGCCGCCAACCGGTCGCGGACGAATGCGCCGCGTGCTCCTCTGGTTCTTGCGGGCGGGGTTGGTCCTCGTTGTCCTGGTCGCCCTGGTCATTCTCTTTTGGTTTCGCACCGCCTTCTACAATGCCTTCATTCGCTTTCCCGAGGAAGAAGCCAACCGTGCCTCCCTGCGCGTCATGCGCGTTCCGGTTCCCCCTTTGACCAACTGGACCGAGTACCGCGGTGTGCTGCACAGCCATTCGGAACTCTCCCACGATTGCGAGGTGTCGTTCCCGGCGATTCTCGAGGCGCTCAAAGAATCCGGATCGGACTTCATCTGTTTGAGCGACCATTGCGACGATGGGAAAGCCGACTTCGCCCGACACTGGCGCGGGTTGCGCGATGGCAAACTGTTCATCCCGGGCTTCGAGATGAAGGAGGGCCTCATGCCCTTTGGGGTCGCGTCGAACATCGTGCTCGATAACGCGTGGGAGAGCGATCGAATCGCCCAAACAGCGCTGGCCAACGGCGGCGTGCTCTTCTACGCCCATCCCGAGGAACCGCGCGACTGGAACCGCCCGGAACTCACCGGCATGGAAATCTACAACACGCACGCCGACTTCAAGGATGAGGAAGAGGCTCTGCTTCGCATCCTGCCGGACGTGATGCTGAACCAGAAGCGGCATCCCGACCTCGTCTTCCGGCTGATGTTCGATCGGCCGGTCGAGAACCTCCGCCGATGGGACGAACTCAACCGCACACGCCATCTGACTGGCATCGCGGGCAATGACTGCCACCAAAACACCGGCGTGCGCGGCATCTCGACGCCGCAGGGCACTCTGCGCATCGAAGACACCAGCCCGCGGACGCTCCGCGAGGTGCGCTTGAACTTCTTCACGCGCTCGATGCTGCGGCTCTTCTTCGGTCCGCTCGAACCCGGTCGTGTCCTCTGCCACGCCCAACTCGATCCCTACGCCCGCATGGCGCGCCACGTCGGCACGCACGTTCTGGCCCGGGAACTGACCGAGACGGCGATTCTCGATGCGCTCCGGGCAGGACGCGCCTTTGTCGGCTTCGACATGCTGGCGGACACCACGGGCTGTCAATGGCTCGCCCAGGGCGAATCAGGACAGGCGGTCATGGGCGAAACGCTCGACTACGCGTCGGACGTCCGTCTGGTGGCGCGCTCTCCCCTGCCCTGCCGATTCACGGTGATCAGGGATGGCGAGCCGGCCCTCCAAAAGGAGGGCCGGTCCATCGAGTGGACTCCGCCCGGCCCCGGCAAGTATCGCGTCGAAGCCGAACTTTGGATTCGCGGCGAGTGGGTCCCCTGGGTGTACGCCAATCCAATCGCGTTGCGCTGAAGGCTGCAATCCCGCGAACAACCACTCTCGGCGTGGGGACGTCCTCGTCCCCGACCAATCGAGTCGCACAATGTGTTCGCGGGCGACGAGGACGTCGCCCCTCCACTGCTCCGTTCGTCCACACAAAGGTGTGGGAGTGGGGACGTCCTCGTCCCCGACCAATCGAGTTGCACAATGTGTTCGCGGGCGACGAGGACGTCGCCCCTCCACTGCTCTGTTCGTCCACACAAAGGTGTGGATAGGGGTAGGGATGGCGGTTGGAACGTCACCCCTCCCTCCGAACCGGACGGGCGGATTTCCCGCATCCGGCTCTCCGGTCAGTGGTTTCTCGGCGAGACTAACCATAGGCACAAGAGCCGTGTTC
>JAKLFY010000062.1 GCA_022710935.1 Verrucomicrobiota bacterium | reverse complement strand
TTCGAAAACCAACCGAAGTCATCCTGACAACGCCCCCGTTAGACGTTACCGTAACCAAGAGGCGATGAAACCCGCGTTCCCTTCACAATCCCTGCTGAAAAACCCTACGCCCTTCACCAGAATCAATTATTGACAATTGAGTTTCCTGGCTGGTCGGTTTGTCGATTGAAACAGACCCGGCGGCGGCGGCCGGGATCGGGACATGGCGGCGTGAATCCCCGGACGGCCAGTGGCTGAATGTCGTCGCCGTGTTGGCCGCATGGCCGGGATTCTTCTCTCAGTGCACTCGGTGCCTTTGTGGTTGAGTCCCACACCATGCTGGTCACCGGGCGGTGAAGGCGATCGTCGTTGCCGACACCAGTCCGCTGAACTACCTGGTGCTCTGTGGGGCCGTTGATGTGCTGCCCCGGCTCTTTGATCGGGTCTTCATTCCGACCGCTGTCGCGTCTGAACTGCAACACCCCAGCACGCCAGCGTTTGTCCGAAACTGGATTGCCACCCTGCCCGCGTGGTCCGAACTGCGAAGGCCCGTCTCTGCCAACCTGGGCCTCAATCTCGGACGAGGCGAACAGGAGGCGATTGCCCTGGGCCTGGAGCTGGGTGCCGTCGCAGTCTTGATGGATGACCGCAAAGCGCGGTTGGCGGCGGAGAACACAGAGAGGCGGATTCCCCAGAATCCCCCGATGTTCCAAGCAGGTTGTCTTGCGGGCAGGGAGTCCGCTATACTCGACCCATGAACGTTGCGACCCGGCAATCCCTTGGCCCCTCTCTCCCTGTTGGCATGAAGACATTCACACGATCCACAGCTCGCACCGTAGCCGCTCTGTTGGCATCCGCCCTCATCGCCGGGACCCCGTCCCTGCGCGCAGGCGACCCGCCGATCCGCGTCCTGCTGCTCAGCGGCCAAAACAACCACGATTGGAAAACAACCACCCCCAAACTCAAGGCCATCCTCACCGATGGCGGACAGTTCGCGGTGGACGTGACCGAGCGGCCCGAGCAATGCACCGCGGAGACCCTGGCCCAATACGACCTGGTTGTGAGCGATTGGAACGCCTGGGGCGACGCCAAGGTCAAAGAGTGGCCGCCCGCCATGCGGGAGGCCTTCCTCCAATTCGTCCGCTCGGGCAAAGGCTACGTCTCGATCCACGCCGGCAGTTCCTCGTTCTACGACTGGCCCGAGTACCACCAGATCGGCGGGTTGTTCTGGAATCTCGACGTGACCAGCCACGGCCCGCCGCACGAGTTCACGGTCGAATTCACCCGCGATCACCCCATCACCCGCGGCCTCGAGCCCTTCAAAACCAAGGATGAACTCTGGATCAAGCCCGGTATCCATCCCGATGCCACAGTCCTCGCCACCGGCGATCGCCAACCGCTCGCCGTAACGACCGCTCTGGGTCAGGGACGCGGTTTCGCCCTGCTGCTCGGCCATGCCGCGGAGCACATGGACACCCCCGGTTTTCAGACGCTTCTGCGCCGCGGCGCCCGCTGGGCCGCCACGGGCAAGTGACTCCCGCCGCCACCAACCCGCAGCGCTCGCATGATTCGGACGACTGACCCAACAAAGCAACCGCATCAGTGCGGCGTCAGCCGGATCCGGAAGGCCTTGTCGCGATCGCATACGAGTCTGCCTTCGCGGACTTCGAGTTCGGCCGCCTGGATGGCGCTATGACGATTCGAGAGGGGCGAGACGCCGTTTCGATTCGGGGCGTTCTCGGTGTAGGGATGTGTGAAGTAGATGAGGTAAGCGCGATCGCCGCACACGACAACATCCGCGTGTTTGCCGATCGTGCCGTCGCTGTTCCGGCTGCCGGGTTGGTCCAGGATCTTGCCCTGGTAAACCCAGGCGTCCAAGTCGTCGGAACGGTACACGTCCAGCCCGCTGTTGGGATCTTTGATCAGCCAGTAGCACCCCCCGAAGTGGAAGGCCTTGGGCCCCTCGCCGTAGAGCTTCGAAACGCCCGGATCCTGGACTTGCACCCACTCTTCGAGGTCGCGGCTTTCCACGGCGTAGGTCTTCGAGTCGTGTCCCTCGTCCTTGTACCACATGCGCCAGGCGCCGTCCGGACGCCGAATCAGGGTGGGATCAATGCAGTAATCCGACGCCACAGGGACCCGGCGCTCGAACGCCCACTGCCACAGGTCGGCCGAACTGTAGTGCAGAATGTGTCGTTGCCCGCCCCAGTTCCGGTGGGTGCTGGCTGCGCCCGGCACGTAGCTCACAAACAGGTGGTACCGGCCCGCATCGTCGCGGATCACGTCCGGCGCCCAGAACGAATACTCGGCATCCGCGGCCTCGAGCGTCAGTGTTCCGCGGTAGGCCCATGTCATCCCCGCGTCGCGTGACTCCGCCACACCGATCTCCGTGCCATGGCACCACTCGACGCCCGGCAGATCGAGCTTGGCCCGACGCTGCGTGTAGAGCATCCACCAGGCTTGCCGAAATGGGTTCCACGCAAGGACTGGATCCGCCGCCCCGTCATACACGGGATCCCGATACAACGGCGCGGGCGTCGCCTCGGCGCTCCGTTCAGCCTGCGCGATGGACGCCCCGATCCGGTCGAGATCCACACCCATGGCTTCGAACTGTGCGGCGGCATTGAGGAAATGCGCGGTGATCCAAAACACCGTCCATCCTTCGCTGTAGCCGCCGCGCATCCGAAAGACATCCGTCAGATCGCCGGACTGGCCGAAATTGGTCTGTTGAATCTGCTCGCCCTGGCTGCCCTGGGCGTCAATGAGCTGGCCGCAACTGCGAAACATCACCGCCGCCAACCGCTTCAGATCCTCCCGCCCGAGAAGCTCGCCCATCCGCCAGATCTCGGGCGTGAACAAAACCGCATAGACATCCAAATGCTGGTTCTGCGCCGACACGATCGTCCAGCCGCGGGTCTTGAGCGCGTGATCGCGCAGGCGCCCGGCCGGCAGGTCGATGTCCCAGAGCACTGTGTAGGTCAGAGCCACGTCCAGGGCGTGGGCCGCCCACTCGAGATAGCACGGTTCGCGCGTGAGTTCATAAACAGCCAGGAAGGCCTGGAACCCCGCCAGCGCGCCTTCCTTGTCCTCACACCGGGCGTCCAGCGTCCCGCCCCAGTACGGTTCCCGCATCTCGATATGCCGTTCGGCATAGTGCCGCGCCGCCTTGACCGCCGCCCGCTGGAAGTCGGCGTTGCCAAACAGCACCGACGCCTTGCAGAGCGGCGACACATAAAACCCCTCCGCCGTCGATACCGGCCGCCAATCGTCCCGCAAAATGCGATCGGCATGCAGCGCGCAGGCCCGGCGCAGGAACGATTCCCAGGAACCCGAATGCGGCGCCCCGCCCTCCGCTTTCAGGCTGCCGCCTGACGAGGGCGCGGGGGACGAGCCGTCGCCCCTCCGGCCTTCATCGGAGGCCCCGCCGCTCTTGCCCAACTCGCGGGCGGCAAGAATCGCCCGAGCGAAGTTCTCCATCGCCTGGCCTTGGGAGACGTGGTCCTGCTCCGACCACCTCCCCGATTCGGCGGTGTACTTCAGCAGAAAGCCGTTCTCGTTGAAGGGCGCGGTGGCCAGAAGGTCCATGGCGCGGGAAGCCCGATTCACGGCAGCCGGATCGCCCAGCCTCGGCGCCAGCCAAAGCAGCGCGCCGCCCAGCGCCCCCGCCTGCCCGCACCAGCCCATCACGTAATGCGTCCCCTCGACGTTGTCCGGGTACATCTCAAATCCCGAGTCGCTTGCCCGATCCCGAAATCGCGAGATCGCGAAGCGGTACTTGTCCCGGATGATCTGGTCGAATGTCGGCAGACCTTCGAGACTGAATGGCGGATGCAGCCGCAGGGCGGTCCGCAACGGCTGGCGGAAACCCGAACCCCGCGCGACCGACGGGCAGACCTCGATGAAAAACGTCTTCTCGATCACCGCGCCCGGACGCAGCGTGACCCAGGCGTCCGGATAGGGCAGGAACTTCTGCTGAAGCGCCTTGACCACGCTCGGCTGGCCGTTGGCGGCGCACGGCCCGGAGAGCAACGTCAATTCCGTCCATGCCTCCCGGGCAATCACACCCAGCGACCACCATTGATCGGCATGATGCCCTCCCCCAACACGCGAAGGCACCGTGTGCAGGGCCGCGCTGCGGAACGAATCCGCCGCCGCCCACTCGACGCATGCGAACGGCGCGCCGTACCGATGCTCCTCGAACATCGACATATCGCCCGGAACACCCGCGTGCACCGCAACCGCGCCCGCTCCCGTCCGCGCCCCGGACGGGTTCCCATAATAGACGACGCCCGGAAGCAACGGCTTCGCGTTCGTCGCGCCGGGAACCGCCCAGCGCACCGACAAGGTGCAG
This sequence comes from Verrucomicrobiota bacterium, assembly GCA_022710935.1. GTDB lineage: Bacteria > Verrucomicrobiota > Verrucomicrobiia > Limisphaerales > J093 > MWFF01. The sequence continues at coordinate 34,852 of JAKLFY010000062.1, read as the reverse complement.
CGCGGCAGCTCGGATTTGCCGCGCCAGGTGAACCGCCGCACGCCGCGCACGACATCCCCTTCTCTCCGGTAGGAATCCAGAAGCTCGAGCCGGCCCTGCGGCAGATCGAGTTGCCCGGACGCACGGATCCAATCGCCTTCGTCCCAGACCTTCGCCGGTTGAGCATGCACCCAGCCCGCCGGCCAGCCGTTCGTCCAGTCCGTCGCCACCGACCACAACCCTTCCTGAGGGGACTCGACAAGGAGGAGATTGCCCCGGCCCACCTTGATCGCACGACCACCGGGTCCGGCGCTAAACCACACTCCTTCCGGAGGCGACTCGTTGAGGGCGAGATCGCCCTGGCCCAGCCTGACCGCGGGACCGCGTTCGGCGCTTGGAGTCGGCATCGAGCCCTCGAACGTCGTACCCGCTTCAATCAGGGCCGACACCACCACCGCAGCAGCAGCAGCAGCAGAGAGGAGGAATGGAAGAAAACGGGCACGCCAGGGCATGGCAATCGACCGCCGATTGCGTGGGTGGGACGTCGGCATTTGCACTGGCAGAGGCTCGTTCGTTGTCATGACCAACTCCTAGCCGAAACCCGTCCAACTGTCGACTTCCGCATTCAGCCCGGCGACTGCCTGAGGGGTCAGTTCTTGATATTGTCATATTCTCAGGACAGGCGCAGTCAGGTGCGGCCGCGCGGTCTGTCCGTCGCGTGCAGCATCGCCAGCCCAAGAGGGGCTGGCGAAGGACATGACAAAATCAAGAACTGACCCGTTTTAGAACTGACCCGTTTTCCGTTGCCCCCACACAAATCAAGGCGCGCTTTGCTCATCAGCCCAGGCGCGCCTTGAGGTCGTCTTTCTCGCTGGCCTATTTGCAGCAGGGCTTCGCCAAGGTCTTATCGCCGGTCTTGGGGCACTTGCAGTCTGCGCATTGGCAATCACCACACTTGCAGCCCAGAGTTCCGCACTCGGCACATTTACACTCGGCACATTTACACTCGGCACATTTACACTCGGCGCATTTACACTCGGCGCATTTGCACTCGGCGCATTTGCACTCGGCGCATCTCGAGCCGGCACTGAGCGGGTTCGAATCGCAGCATGCGGCTTGGCACGAGGCCACGGACTGCGCGTCGCGCGTCGCGGCCACCAGCCGTTCGGCGCCATTCTCCAACGCGAGGACGGGTGAGGTTAGCGCAACCAGCAGAGTCGCGGCTATTGCGGCGCAAGCGGCCTTGAGCCAGCAGCGTTTGTTCATCATGGGCTTCATTGTTCGTTCGTTTTTGTTGTCGTCTTGCGACGGTCAGCACGACCGGTCACTGCACGTCTTACCCCGCACGGCCTGAAAACCCTCAACCGACCTTCAATTTGCTGCGACAAGAATATCCGCGTGCTTTGGGAATAGCCGGGGTATAGTCTGAGTAGGGTGGCCTCTGGCTGGCCGCCTTGTTGCGAACATGAAGACAGTGAATGACCGTTCTGGGGACGATGGACTGTCGAGTCTGCTGCGCCAGGCGCGGCCCAGGCCCGACCTGCCTCCACGCTTTCAGGAAGGAGTCTGGCGCCGGTTGGAACTGTGGGAGGGTGAGCCCTCGCCTTCGACGCTTTGGCGGGCGTGGGTGGACCGCCTGGCCGCCAGCGTCCTTCGCCCGTGGGTGCTGGCCGGGGGCTTCACCGCCGTGCTCGTGGCGGGCGTGCTGGTCGGAGGGATTTCCGCCGCCGCCCAGTCCCGCGATTCGGCTCGTGCAGCCTACGTGGCGAGCGTGGCGCCGGACGCCCTGCATTGACATGCGCCGCCCACTCCTATCGCTCTGCATCCTGGCCGTCAGTGGCGCCGCGGTCTTTGTTGCGGCGGCCCGGGTTTCGAACCTGTTCTGCTGCCAGCATGCCTGTCAAGACGACGACGAATTGAAATGGCTGCAACAGGAGTTCAAGCTCGACAGCGTGCAACTCGAGCGCATCCGCACGCTGCATGAAGGTTACAAACCCTCCTGTCGCAGCTTCTGCGAGCAGATCGACGACCGCAAACGCGAACTGCGCTCGCTCTTGGACAACGCGTCGAGCGTCACTGCCGAGGTCGAGCGAATCCTGGCGGAAATTGGCTCGCTGCGGGCCCAATGCCAAAGCGCCATGCTTCGCCATTTCGACGAAGTGAGCCGCGCGATGCCCCCGGACGAAGGCCGACGCTACCTGAGCGAAATGCGCCGATTGACCATCGAGTCGCACGAGCAAATCGAGTCCGCCATGACCCGCCCCGTCCACGCCACGCATGCCCACTGAGGACATCGAGGCGCTGGACCGGGACGACATGGCGCGCCTGAAGGCAGGCCAGGACGCGGCTTTATCCAGCCTGATGGAGCGTCACGCCGCGGCGGTGTTCCGTTTTCTCTACCGCATGCTGGGCGACGAGGAGGACGCTCGGGACCTGGCCCAGGAGACCTTCGCGCGGGTCTATCGCTCGCGGGAGTCCTTCCGCCCCGAGCACGCTTTCGGCAACTGGCTCTTGACCATCGCAGGCAACCTGGCGCGCAACCGCATGCGCTGGCGGATACGGCACCCCACAGTGCCACTGGAACCTGCCGATGAATCGGCCAATTCGAGTCTCCACGATGTTTTGCCTGCCGACACACCTCCCCCTGACTGCGAACTCCAGGCCGAGGAGCGCAACGCCGCGGTGCGCCACGCTGTCTGGCAGTTGCCGGAGGACCTGCGCGAAGCCATCGTTCTGTGCGAGTGGCAGGACCTGGCGGTAGCCGAGGCGGCGCGCATCATCGGCACCACACCCAAGGCGGTGGAATCGCGGCTGTACCGGGCTCGGCGCCTGCTGCGCGAGCAGCTCGATCAGTGGTTGTGAGCGTGCGCCGGTTCCGATTTCGTTTCAGAGGACCGGGACGATTCTCTGCCCCTGGAACGGGGCCATCGCTCACTGGGCCGCAAGAACACAACCTGCCCTGAGACCACTGGACAACTGGTCGTGCATCCGGAAGATATTGATCGGGAAAAAGGGCAGTGCATCTGGAGATTGTCGGTGGGAATCGAGTTTGCGCCGTGTGGGGGCACGCGGCCTACACCGGCAATCTCCATCCGTTGTAGGCCCGGTGCCCTCACCGGGCGACAGAACACCGACAACAATCAGATGTACCGGAAAAAGGGGCAAAGCACGGGGATGGGTTGACCCATGTGATGAAATGTGGGACTCTTCGACCGTCATGAAATGGACTCCGCGCCTGGCGCTCGTGTGCGTGGTCGGCTGCTGGCTTTGTCCTGAGACTTTGCCTGCAGGTTGGACCGATATTCTCCCCGGACGTAGCTGGTCTGCCCAATTCTACGGTGCGCGGCGCTATGTCAAACCGATCGCCCCTCAAACGCAACAGCCGACGCCGCCGGCGACGCTCTCTCCAACACCCCCGCCTCTGCCGGGCACGACCCCGCCCGCCCGGCCCCAAACCAACACGGTCGACGCGGAGATCCTCAAGAAACAGGCCGCTCAGAAGGCCGAAGCTCTCAAACGAACCATCGAGTTCCAGAAGAAACGCGCCGAGCAGGGGTCAGCCGTCGCCCAATTCGACCTTGGCAAGCGGTATCTGACAGGTGACGGCCTCGAGAAGAATTTCCAGGAAGCCAGGAAATGGTTCGAGGCGGCGGCCAAACAAGGCCACACAGGAGCCGCGGCCAGGCTCGAGGAAGTGGGAAAGCTCGAAGCCGCGGCGGCTGCAGCCGCGGCTGCGGCGGCCAGAAAAGCGGAGCCAAGCCCATAGCCCGCCTCGCCGCACCTCAGTGCCCGCAACTGCAGCCCTGACCGCAGCCGGCGAAATCGTCCTCCTCAGGCACGCGACCGAGTTCCATCGCCTTCATGACATAGCGGCCGACGGTCTCATGGACCTGCTGCATCTGCTGTTGGGCCTCGAGGAATCCGCGGACGACACCATTCTGCATGAGGGTCTCCCGCTCCTGCTCGAAGGCCTCGATCTCCTGGCGTGTCAACTGAGCACCCTGCTGCTGTTTGTATTGCAGGTCCTGCCCCTTGCTGGCGAGGGTGTGGTACCGGGAGCGCGCATCATCGTCGGCCAGAAACGTCTCGACGTCCCGCCGCATGGCAAGGAAATCAGGCTGGTTGACGATGGTCTCGCACAGCTCGCGCGTCTTGTCGAGCACCGGTCCGTTATCAAGATTTGAATGCATGTCGTGTTCTTTCGAATCGGTGAAAGTAGACCAGACCGCCCTTTCCACAAGTCATTTCCGGCTCCGACAGTCGTTCGCGAGCCCCGTTGCTCTTCCGACGCACAACTGTTCAGGAGGGTAACCGCAAACACGCAAAAAAGAAGGAAGGATGCTTTCCCAGTACGGCGCCGGGTCCGCGTATTTCGCGGTTCAATTCGAACCACGTGAACAGTCACCATGAATCTATCCAAGATCTCTCCCTAAAAGTATGGATAGATTCGGAATAGACTTTGAATAGAACCGGTTCAGCCGACCCGCCGGCTCTCGATGGCGGCGATCAAATGTAGAAGATCAGTGGATGCCGCTCACCCGTGAATTCCGTGCGGGTTCGCGTCGCCAAGCATCACATCCCACCCCGCCCTGACCGTTGCACCGCAAACGTTTAGGGCTCCGACCCGCGCCGATGCGTCCCTGCTCGGCCGACCGCCCGAAGAGCGCACGCGAAGGCCCAGAGAAGCCCTGCCTCTCAACGACAGCCGAAAACTGGCATTTCCCATGCACTGGCGCGTCAGCGATAGAACCAAGAACCAAGGAAAGGACACCGTCATGACGATCAGGAAAGACAACACGCCCTTCCGGCTGAGAAAAGCCGGAGGCGGAATCGGAATCGCCACGTGCTGCGCGTGGCTCGCCGGGCTCGCGCTGGCCGCATTGGTCGTATTACCACCCGCCCTGTTCGGCGCGGTCATCGACGATTTTGACGCCGCCGAGCCCGCATGGGATGGGTGGAATCCTCCCACGGCACCCAGCGACCCGGCGGCCCTGGCCGAGTTGGCATCGAAACGGTTGCGCCTCACAACCGCGTTCACGACACCAACCGACCCGGCCGAGCCGATGGACCACTCCTGCGACGTGTACTACGAGACCGACCTCCCCGTGCAGCAGGGCCGGACCCTCGAACTGAGGGCGTATTTGGTCAATGTCGGACCGGTCAACATCTTCGCCTCCCTGGCCGCAACCGAGGCCGCGGGGGGAAAGTACATGCTGCTCTGGGGCCGAACCGAGGTTGCCCTGCTCAAGTGGTCGCAGAACGCCGGCTTCAGCGTGGCGTTCTGGGAGACGCACTCGAGCGCATTCCACGACCTGGTCCTGGCGCTGGCGCTCACGCCCGAGGGCGATGATCTATTGATCGAAACCAAAGTCAGCCGGAGATCGGACGGTGAAGCGGTCTATCAGCGCGCGGTGCGCGACACACCGGCCAGCGATTGGGGTGTGCCGGATCCGTTGCCTCATGGATGGCAGATTCTCGGACCCGACCCCGGCGCGGCCCATAAAGGGGATGTGAAGATCGTCGGTTTGGGGATGCTGCACGACACCGACGGACAGCAGGCAACGGCCATTGTGCAGTTCGACACCCTCGAGTACCGCACTTTCGTGCCGCCAAAAGCGACCTTTGTCATTGATGACTTCGAACATGGCAGGAAGTTCCTGTTGAGTGGCACTGGTTGCGAACCGGAGTGGGAATTCGTGGGAGGCCAGTTGAAGCTGAGCCACGTCGAAGCTCAGGCATTCACGACTCTTGGGTATTGTTGCCTCTTTGAGTTGTCCGAAGGTCAACCGATCGAGTTCAGCTTGGATTGGATCAGCGCCAACCTCGACGATGCCTGCGTCTATCTGCCCGTCAGTTTCGCTGGCCAGGTCTTTCCTAAGTCACCAGATCAGGGGTACGAACTATTTGTGCTTCGCAACCGGGTTGGGTTGGCAAAGTTCTCGGGTGATATCAGCGGCGCCTTCTTCGACCTGAACACGCCATTGGGTACCGACCCGAAGACCATCTCGATCACCCTTACCCGCGAGGGAGCCAACCTCAGAATCGGGTGCAAGGTGGTCTTGCGCGACGACCCGCAACAGGTGCTCTTTTCCAAGGAGGTGACTGACCATCCGGGTTCAGACTCTTTTGCTTGGGGCGACGACCCCGGACCACCGCCATCGGGCCCTGGACATGTGTCCTTTGGCTTTCAGAGAGTCAATTCGGGATGGGGCGAAGAAGTCGTTGTTGACAACCTGCTTTGTTCTCAGGACCCGATGCCCAAGGTCCTCGCCATTCGGCGAAGAGGAACGAGCGAAGCCGAGCTGGCTTTGCCGCGGCTGAACATCGCGCTCGAGTCGGACTCGCTCGAAGGCCCTTGGAGACCGTGTCCCGAGCCTCTGGCGCCTGGAGCAGGCGAGTACGTCTCCACCGTCCCGCTCGGCGATTCGGTCCGGTACTTCCGGATGGTCGAGGGCTGGCCCGTTTTCGATTCCTTCGACTCGGATGAAGACTGGCAGACCGCGTCGGTGATACCTGGCGACACTGTGCGGCCGAACTGGTACCCGCTCTATTCCCAGAGTCGCGGGCGAATCTTGGGAGTGGGGGCGCGCAATGCGGACTTCACGCTTCGGCCATGGCCGACTTACAGTGTCGTTTCGTACCGCGACTGCGTCGCCACGGTGGACATCAGTGACTGGGGCGCGGCGATGGAAGACGCCACCTTCGGGATCCTGCTGCGCGTGAAACCCGAGGGAGGGGAGATGTGGTTTAGCAGCACCGACGGCCTGCCCGACCAGCGCTACGCCGGGCTGCTCACGTTCAAGAAGGCCGACAACCCGACCGAGTCCGCGCTGTCGATCACCGGACCGGGCGGCGAGTTGCTGCGCGAACAGCGCTTTGCCGCGGTGGAGCCGGACAAGCAATACCGGTTGCGGTTTGGGGCGGTGGGGGACCAACTGACACTCGAGTTGTTCGACCGGGACAATCTGAATGCGCCCATCCAGACCATGGATGTGACCGATGGACGCGTTCCCGTGGGGATGGACGCGCTGTACGGAACCAAGTCCGCCGGCGGGACGTACGAAGTCTGGATTGACCAGTACATAGCCAACGGGGCGGTCGTTTACTGAGGGGTGGGCTCAGCTCCGTGGGAGCCACACCGAAAAGCCTGCGCGCCGGTTGAACCCCGTCCGGCGCCGTGTTCGCTCCTACGGAGCCATGAACCGCGAATGGGTGTGTTGGAGGAAAGGCACGTAACTTCACGACAATTGTGCCGTCAGGGCCGGCCCCAGCGCGTGGAGGCCGTGACGGCTAATGCAAACACCAACATGGGCCACGCCGCCACGCGCCCTGGTGGGCGAGCGGCGGCCACGCACGCGTGCTCAGAACCACACAGTAGTTATGAAACACATCAGTTCTATCAGTGGAAACATCCTCCGCCTGACGGCGGTGGGGCTCGTCTGCGCCGTCCTCTGCCCGCCCGCGCAGGCCGGTGACACCAAGCCGTTCAAAGCGACCGGTGTCGCCAACCCGGCCATGTACTCGGTGGTTGCCGCCGGAGGATTCCAGGATGACTTCTTCGTCGACGCGCGAGAACAGTATGGACTCGAGTTCATTGGCTTAGTCTCGCTCCAATCAATCCGCAGCAACGTGGGCGGTGACGGCAACGCGTTGGCGCAGGAAACCATCTACTTCGATTGGCAGGGAAGCGGCATGACCATGGGCCTGATTTGCTTCAAGCTCGTCACCGCGAACGGCGACATCCTCACCATTACGGCCGAGGGCCTCGAAGACCCGGTCACCCTCTCGTTTGGCGGCCCGTGGCAAATCGTGCCGGAGAAGTGCACGGGTCGGTTTGCGGGCGCCACCGGACACGGTACGATGGCGGGGGATGCGGTCAGCTTTACCTATACGTTGACCGGTGAGATAACAACGCCAGGGAGCACCCGCAAAGGCAACTAGCGCGCATTTCTCACCAGGCTTTGGACATCGCGAAGCGGATGTCAGCGAAAGAGGTCTTCATGCGCGCTAGATGAGCGGCGGTGAACCGCGCGCACTCTCCCGCCATGCGGGACTTCGCGGCCTCGAAGGCGACACCCAACGGCCGGAAGGCCGCAGTCAGCGCAGTTGCCGAAGCAACCGGAAGTACTCATCCCGCGAAAGGCCGGCGGTCCTGAGGTTGTTGCGGATGATGAACACCGGCACCTCGGCGTAGGTCGGAATCACGATGGGACGCGCGATGCCTTCGCGGACGTACGACCGATGGCTGCCTTCGTGTCGCGCGAACCTGAAGCCGGCAGCCAGGAGGACGCGCTCGAGTGTCCGCCAATCAACCGGCGTGAAGCGAGGCATGGACAGAAATCAGGCGCTGACGGTCGCGCAAGCCCGTTCGATGCTGACCCAGGCCGGACTTCGCCAGGCCGAGCCCTCTGGCGTGTATCCCGCTTCTTCGAGAACCTCACCGAGAGACCCATGGTCCGCCGCGGTCTTCAGAAACAACCGCACCGCTTCATCCAGGGCCGCGCGAGCCGCGGTGGGCGAGTTTCCGGCGCTCGCTACGTCCAATGGCATCGCGTGCGCGATGTACTGGTTACCCTCGCGCCAAGTCTGAACGGTGAACTCGATTTGCATGGTCTCAGCATACGGGCAGGACCCGGTCTCGGCAACCCTCCTGTGGTTCAAACCAGCAGCGAGGGAAGTCGCGCAGCGTTTGGAGTGCGCGTGCTTCAGGACCGCTTTGCGCGGCACTTGGTTCTCCATCACTTAGGAGGAAAGGGGCTTTCCACCGAGGGCGTTTGAGTTAGAGTGGCGGTGACACCAGTTTCAGGAATCTCCGATCAGCCGGAACGGCATCGTTATGAAGGGCGGAGGGCCAGCCGACTTGAAGGCACCGTGGGCGGGAGGCCGCCCCGGGCCCGCCGCGACGCTCGCTCGCACGCGACTTTGTAGCCGCCGACGTCAGTCGGCGCTGTTGTCTCTCTCGGGCGGGGCGAGATGGCGCGGACTCACGTCCGCGACTACGGGAGGACTGGCGCTCGCCTGCCTGTTGCTACTCCTGCCCTCGGCCGCCCAAGCAACCGATCACGGCATTGCGCTGGCGTATCCGATCGAGGGCACGGGCATCCAGGTGGATGCCAACCTATCCGACTGGCCGGCGCATTTGCCCAAGTATGCCATCTTCAGGCATCTGGTCGCCGCGCAACCGGTGGACGCCGAGGATTTCTCGGGCGAGTTCCGAGTCGGTTACGACGAGGTGGAGAACGCCCTGTACGTCGCGCTCGAAGTCAAGGACGCCGACCAAGGTGACCTCGCGACCGATTGGATCAGAGTCTACGAGTACGATTTCGGCGTCGTCTGGCTACGGATTCCCGGACTGGACCAGCGCGCGTCGCCCCTGCTGGGCTTCACAGTGGTCGCGAACCACGGGGCTACACCGATCATGATCCCGCGCGGGTCTTGGGAAACATCGACCGCCCTGCCGGCGCACTTCGAGGCCGCGGTCATCCGCCAAGGAAACGCCTGGCAGGCCGAGTACCGGATCGACATCGGCAGCCTGACCGACGGCAAGCACCGGCTCTCACCGGGCCAGACCATCGAGTTCAACATCTCACTCTGGGGCACCGACTACCTCCGGGGAGGCCAAGCGCCTGAACTCGCTCCACAGAACGAGGGTCTGGCCTGGGTGAGTTCCGCGGCACCGCACCAACGCGACGGGCGCGGCGAGGTCCTGTTGTTGCCTCCGCAACCCTCACTGGGGCGGTTGGCTGGCCAAGTCCGGTTGTGGGACGGGCAACCGCCGGGGACCCCGAAAAAAGTGCGCATTGAGTCGGAGACGACGCCTCAGACCGTGCTGCACGCCCTGACCGACCGGGAGGGAGGCTTCGGTCTCGAGTTGCCCGTCGGACGCTATCGCGTGGGGGTGGCCCAACGCGGCTGGGAAACACGAACGAACGCCGTCGCCGTCGTAGCCCCTGGGCAAGTGGCGCGCGTGGAACTCGCGGCGCCGCCAGTCACGGGCCGGGCAGTGGCTGCCGGCGCCGGCCAGGTACGGTCCGCGGGACGGGGCGCGCGGCGGGGCGCATGGCTGACTTACGGAGTGGCGGAGGGTCTACCGCGGGCTACGGTTCAGGCGATCCTCGAGGACCGCCAGAGTGAACTGTGGCTGGGAACAGCGGGGGGCGGCCTGGTTCGATTCGACGGGGCCAACTTCACCACTTACACCCAGGAAGACGGACTGGGCGGTGACAACATCACGCACCTACTCGAAGATCGGGAGGGTGGTCTCTGGATCGGCGGCTCGCAAGCCGCCTGGAAGGGGATCACCCGCTTCGACCGTGACCAGAACATGTTCATTACGTACGACTCGGAAGACGCGCTGGCGCTGGACTTGGTCGAGGCGGCGACGCTCGACCGGAATGGCCGTGTCTGGCTGGCGACGCACGGTCTTCCCACCCGCTGGGACCCAGTCCGCCGGCAGTTCGCACATCCCCTCGGGCCGGAGGGGGCGCCCGGACTGATTGCGCAGGCGCTGCATGGGGGGCCGAGCGGTCGGGTCTGGGTAGGTCCGATCGCGAGTACGCGCATCTTTGCCTGGGAGGGTGACCGATGTGTGGCCCAGGTGCTTGTGCCTCCTCTGAGTCAGGCTCAGCATGTGCTCGAAGACAGTCATGGCGGCGTCTGGGTGGCCAGCACCTCGACGCTCGTGCGCTGCGACGCCTCGACCCGGTTGTGTGAGGCCTTCGGCGAAAGTCGGGGCTATCGTGGCGAGGATGTGCGGGTCATCCTCGAAGACCGCCAGGGCCGCGTCTGGTTGGGAACGGCGCGGGGGCTCATGCGGTTCGACGGGCAACGCTTCGAAGACATGGCCACTGCAACAGGCCTCGGTGCCGAAGCCGTCTGTGCCCTCTGTGAGGACATCGAGGGCCGTCTCTGGATCGGTGTCCAAGACGGCGGACTCCGGTGCTGGGATCCCGCCTGGACGAGCTACACGACGTCCGAGGGCTTGCTGAACGACGCCGTCACCGCACTGGCCGAAGCGGACGGTTCCCTCTTCGTCGGCACGAAGCAGGGTCTGACCCGGCTTCGTCCCGGGCCATCCCCTGCCTTTGACCCGTTCTCCGCCGGGTTGATCGACTCGTTGCGAGTGGATACCCAGGGTCGGTATTGGGTCGGCAATGGCTGGACGGTCTCGGTGCTGACCACCGATGGCGTCGAGGTGCTCACCCATCTGACCCGGGCGCTCGACAACACTTACAACGTCAGGGCCATCCAAGACACCTTGCAGGCCCCACAGGGCGAGGTGTGGATCGCAGGGAACGGATACGGATTGGCTCGGGTCAACCCACAGCGCTTCCTCGAAGAGATGGCGCGGAATCCCTCCCTTGACCTGGCTGTCTTGGCCAGCTTCATGACCAACGGGATTGTGACGCTTTGGACGACGGTGAATGGACTGCCCTCGAACCGGCTCACCTGCTTGGCGCTCGACGCCGAGGGCCAGCTCTGGATTGGCAGTGCGGACCACGGGGCGATCCGGTACGACGGCCAACGGTTCGACTCCTACGGCACGACCAAAGGTCTGGCGAACGATAGGGTACACGACATCGCCCTGGATCAGGCGGGCGGGCTCTGGTTCGCCACCGCTGGCGGTCTCTCGCACTTCGACGGCCAGCGGTGGCAGTCTTGGAAACGCTCGGAAGGTTCGGAAGGGCTGCCGACGGACGAAATCAGAACGGTGATGGTGGACCGCGCCGGACGGGTCTGGATCGGCACGGCCGGCGGCGGGGTGGCCATCTACGACCCGAGGTTGAACGTGTTCCAGACCCTGTCCTGGCGCGACGGGCTCTGCCACGACACGGTCGACGCGTTCCTGGAGGATGCGCAAGGCAACATCTGGATCGGAACCGAAGGAGGGCTCAGCCGGTATCACCCCCGCACAAATGCGCCGGCGATTCGGATTACTGGAATGACGGCTGACGGCCAGAGCGACAACCGTGAGCGCGTCGAGTTGGCCGGCCGACCTCGTCGCGTGGCCGTCGCGTTCGAGGGGGTGAGCCTCGGCACGCACCCGGATGACATGGTGTATGTGTGCGAGCTGGTGGCGCGGGACGAGGCCGTCCCCACTCCGGCGGCGGGCGACCGCCAAGGGTCGGAGCGGGGACGTCCCCGTCCCCAGCCGGTGCGGACAACGAACTCGTCCGTCGAACAAGACAGGCCACGGGTTTGGGTTGGGGACGAGGCCGTCCCCACTCCGGCAACACGGGCGTACTCGGCACGCGCACAAACTGTCTACACGCGTCAAATCGAGTACACCAACCTGTCCTATGGCGAGTTCGAGTTTCGGGTGCGCGCGGTGGATCGGGACCTGAACGTCTCCGCCCCTGCCTCGATCAAGCTCATCGTCGACCGCGACTACGCGCAGATGGCGATGGTCGGTGGTTTCGGATGCGCCGTCGCCGGCGGCTTGGTGGCGGCGGGCTTCGCCGTCAAACATCGGCGCGAACGCAATCGCGCGTTGGTCGAACGGAATCGCTCGCTCGAACAGGCCCGCGAATCCGCCGAAGCCGCCCGACGGGCCGCGGAATCCGCCAGCCAGGCCAAGAGCCTGTTTCTCGCCAACATGAGCCACGAGATTCGCACCCCGATGAACGCGATCCTGGGCTATTCGCAAATCCTGGAACGGACTCCCGACTTGCCGCCCCACCAGCGGGCGGCCGTCGAGACCATTGCCCGCAGCGGTGACCATCTGCTGGCGATGATCAACGACGTGCTCGACCTGTCGAAGATCGAGGCCGGCCGCGTCGAGTTGCACGTGGACGAGTTCGACCTCAACGCGCTGCTCGCGGACCTGGCGGCAATGTTCAAGTTCCGCTGTCAGCAGAAAGGACTGGCCTGGCGCGTCGAGGCGATGGACGGCGACATGCGGTGGGTGCGTGGCGACCAAGGCAAGCTGCGTCAGATCCTCATCAACCTGCTGAACAACGCGGTCAAGTTTACCGTGACGGGAGAGGTCGTGCTCAGAGTGGAGAGTGCAGAGTGCGGAGTGCAGAGTGAGCAGGAGGCAGGAGACGGGGGGCCGGAGGCAGGGCGGGAGTCTGGAGGTGAACCGCAGCGCCGTGCGTTTGTCTTCGAGGTGAGGGATACGGGACCGGGGATTGCGGTCGAGGCGCAGACGCAGCTCTTCGAGCCGTTCCAGCAGGTGCAGCAGGGTCAACGCACGGAAGGCACCGGGCTGGGCTTGGCCATTTCCAAACGCTACGCTCAGTTGATGGGAGGCACGATCGAGGTCGAATCGACGCCGGGACAGGGCTCGCGCTTTCGCTGCGTGGTCCCGCTCGTCCCGGTGCTGCAGGACGCGGGACGGGCGACCCTGCCGTCCGAGACACGCGTCCGCCGCCTGGCGGACGGCGTGCGGGTGAAGGCACTGGTGGTCGACGACATCCGCGAGAATCGCGACGTCCTCGAACGGATGCTCACCGGTCTGGGTTGCGAGGTGCGCACGGCGGAAGACGGACTCTCGGCGGTCGAACTGGCCCGCACTGACGCTCCGGACATCGTGTTCCTGGACATCCGGATGCCGGGAATGGATGGGCTGCAAGCGGCCCAGGAGATGCGGCGGCGGCTCGGGGCGGGAAAGTCGCCCGCGGGTAGTGCGGCGCCTCGGTTGGTGGCGCTTTCGGCGTCGGCCCTGGCGCACGAGCAGAAACGGTATCTCGAAGCGGGATTTGACGATTTCGTGCCGAAGCCGTTTCGCCTTGACCGACTCTGTGACAGTTTGGCTCGACTGCCCGGCGTTCGCTTCGAATACGAGAGCGCGCCGTCTCGCGAATCCGCCGCGCCGGAAGGACTGGTGCCGGCGGATTTCCGGCTGCCGCGGGCGCTTTGCTCGCGGTTGCAGCAGGCGGCGAGATTGTATCGGACCACCGAGTTGAAGCAGCGGATTGCCGAGGTCGAGGCGTTGGGTCAGGTGGCGGCGCCTTTGGCAGCGCGGTTGGTGGTGTTGAATCGGGCAGGCAAGATGCAGGCCATCCTCGAATTGCTTGCGCCACTCGAGCCGCGGGGTGAAGAGCCGGCGGCACCATCGGACCGGGGCTGAAAGCATGGATCAGGAACATTCAACGTCCAACTCTCAACTCTCAACTCTCAACTGGGAGACGATGGCAATGCAAACGGAACCTGAAATCAGTTTGGCGGGCGCCAGGATTCTCGTCGTGGATGACGTGGCGGCGAACCGTGATCTGCTCTGCCAGACGCTCGAATCGGCCGGCTACAGCATCTCCGCCGCCCCCACCGGCGAGGTCGCGCTCGACCTTGCGCGCATCGACCGTCCGGACCTTGTGCTGCTGGACATCTTGCTGCCGGGCGTGGACGGCTTCGAGGTGTGTCGCCGACTCAAAGCGGACGAAACGACGCAGTCGGTTCCCGTGGTCTTCATCACGGCCAAGGACGAAACCGAGAGCCTGGTGCGTGGATTCGAGGTTGGGGGGGTGGATTACATCACCAAACCGTTTCAGAGCGAAGAGGTGCTGGCGCGGGTCAAGACGCATCTCCGGGTCAGCCGACTCACCCAGGCCCTGGCGGACAAGAATGGCGCCTTGTCGGCCGCCAATGAACGGTTGCAGCAAGAAATCAACCGCCGGCGGGATGCCGAACATGCGCGTGACGCCGCCGGTGACCAGCTTTCCGTGTATGCCAACCGGGAAGCCGAGCGCTGGGGCATCGCGGGCATCATCGGCCAGAGCGCGACGTTGAAGCGCATCTTGGACGACGTGCAAAAACTCCAGTCGCGCGGCGCGCCCAGCGTCTTGATCACCGGCGAAAGCGGCACCGGCAAGGAACTCATCGCCCGCGCCATCCACTACGGCGGCAAACGGGCCGAGGGACCGTTCATCCCGGTGAACTGCTCGGCAATCCCGGCCGATCTGGCCGAGGCGACCCTCTTTGGGCATGCGCGCGGCGCGTTCACCGGAGCGCATGCCGAGCGCAAGGGGTGTTTCGATCTGGCGGATGGGGGGACCTTGTTTCTGGATGAGATCAGCGAGATGCCCTTGGCCCAGCAGCCCAAGCTCCTGCGCGTGCTCGACGACGGGGTCATCGTGCCCCTGGGCGCGGCCCAAGGCCGGCACGTCGACGTGCGCATCCTGGCCGCGTCGAACGCTGACTTCCAGCGCCTCGTCGCCACGGGCCGGTTCCGCGAGGATGTCTATTTCCGACTTGCCCGGTTTACGGTCGAAGTGCCGCCCTTGCGCGCGCGGCGGGAAGACATCCCTCTCCTGGCCGAACACTTCCTCCGACTCTATGCGCGCGAGATGAACCTGCCGCATCCGGCCCTGAGTGCTCCGGCCCTCAAGCTGCTCGAGGGTTACGATTTCCCCGGCAACGTGCGCGAGTTGAAAAACATCGTCGAACGCGCCCTCATCGAAAGCGGCGGCGAGGACATCCGTGAGGAGCACCTCCATTTCGTCCGGCGGGCGGCGTCGGGGTCCCCCCAGGGTCGCCTGTCACCGGAGGGCATTCCTTGTTCGGAGGGCCGAGCGCCGCGAGGCCCTGACTGTCCGATCCCCGCCAGTTCGGCTGCTGCCCCCGAAGAGACCGCGATCATCGAGCACGTCCGACAGGTGGGCAGTATCAACAACACCGAATGTCGGCGGCTGCTGGGCGTGGATATGCACCGCGCGTGGTATTTGCTCCACAAACTTCACGAAGCCGGCCAGCTCAATCAAGAACACGATCGCCGCTGGGCCCGGTATCGGCTGCCGGAGAGAAAAGACAATGGGGTCGCATCTAAATAGTTGACATATAGAACTGTTCAGGTCTGAAACCGCGAGGGCCGCAGGCAGGGGGTGAGAAAACGGCTCATCGTTCGGAGCCTCCAACCTGCAGCCCGTTCATGCGCGGCACCAGACCGAGGCAACCCCGTGCTCGGCGGCGAGGCCCGTCACATCCCCTGCCTGCGGCGACGGATAGCGAGCACCGCCATTCCGAACACGCTC
This sequence comes from Verrucomicrobiota bacterium, assembly GCA_022710935.1. Taxonomy (GTDB): domain Bacteria; phylum Verrucomicrobiota; class Verrucomicrobiia; order Limisphaerales; family J093; genus MWFF01. The sequence goes on along the minus strand of JAKLFY010000062.1, from coordinate 18,905 downwards.
AGAGAAAGCACGGAGGGTTCGGGCACGAAGATTAAGACCGGCGTCCCTCCATAGTCGAGCCTGCCCGCAGGCACGGGCGGCGACAACTGATTGCCGCCCAGCGTCGCTTCAAACGGTCCAATGTTGCCCTTGGGCCATATTGCGGTCGCGTAGTCGGCGCCCTTGTACGCAGCCACGTAAAAGTTGTACTTCGAGCCCTGGTCAAAACCCGCGAGCGACCAGTCACCGCCAGCGGCTGCAAATCCAGTGGTGCCCGTGAAGTTAATCACGATCGGAACGAGTGCCCCAAGCGCTCCACCCTTGGTGCCCATCACCTGAGTGCCGCTGGAATTCAGCAGCGTCAGATACCAGCCGTTCGCCGTCGAGATTTCCTGACCGTCGGGGGACACGACTTTCAGGTTGTTGGAGGCCGAGTAGTACGTGTTGAACGTGAGCAATCCGCCATCCGCGGCCATAGCCGTGCCAGCCGCAATCACCATCGCCAACGCGAAGAGAGTTCTCTTCATGATTGTTCCTTTCGATGTGGCTTGTTCCTCTGTGTCTCTTCTCGCGCCGACTCATAGCTCCGTCAAGCAGAATACCAGCACTTACTATGGCCGATTACACAAATAGCGCTTGACACCTGGTCGAGTAAGAGTAGGAGCTGCGCATTGACTCGGGGACCAGGAAACTGGCGCGCCGAGTGTAGCCGAATAAACAACGAGGGGGGCGGTGCGTGAGGGAAAGGAACCCCACGCGCCCAGGGTGAGGTTGGTGCCGCGCCAGTCTGATCGCGCGAGCTAAACCAATACAAATAGCAACATCACTCGCACCATGAAAACCAGCAGATGTTTTGCCTCGACCCTGGCCGTCGCCAGCGGTCTGCTTCTTGTTTCCACAACGTTCGCGGGCGTCCCGTACGCCGAGACGTGGGATGATCCCGTTCTCGGAGGCCACAATTGGAAATTCCACATGACGACCGGAGGCGGAGACCCCAGCCGGAATGTCAATTGGTATCAGGATGGGACCGATGGAGTGATCTGGGCACAGATGGACAGTCTGACGGTTGTCCAGAATTGCTACGCCCCATTCTTCACGCATGTAAGTTCCCGTGAGCGGAGCCAGGACATCTCCCTGTGGCCGCAGACCAGCATCAGCGTGGAGCTTGGGCTGGGAACCTCGCAAGACGACTGGCTGGGCTCGGGCAACAGCGTGTACTTTGTCATCGGCGTGTACGAAGACGAAGACGGCGAAGGCCCCGGGGTTCCGGATCAAACCTTCTACCGGCGAGAGTACCCGATGAAGTGGAGCAGCGACGGCCTCTGGCATCCTTACAGCTTCCAGGTTGGGTATGAATCCGACTGGGAGATGTTCTGCCAGAAGGGCAAGCTCACGCCGTTATCGGCGCTTTGGGCGAATCCGCAGCAGTACGCCTTCGCGATCATGAACGACGACCTCGCGCTGCCTCCCGGAAGCCCGATGGGGACCCTGTGGGCGACGAGCTTCGAAGTGATCCCCGAACCCGCCGCAGCGGGCCTGGCCCTTGCGCTCTCCGCCTTGGGCTTCGCGGGCGTTCGCCGGGTCAACAACAAACGTTAGTCTCGACAACTCCCCCCCTCTCCTGCTGGAGCGAGCCAAAGCCCACCGCGGTCCGACTCCCGCCCTCGCCGGGGACATCAATCGGGATGGCGAAGTGAACATCCTCGATGCCTTCGCTCTGGCCCTGGCCACCGAGGCGGAGCAGCCGTCCGACACCGCCTCGGACGTGAACCAGGACGGGCGGGTCGATCACCGGGACGTGGCCGCGCTCGCCGCCCGCGCCGTGGCGCTCGAAGAAGGAGGTCGCCTGTGACCGGACAACCCAAGTCAGTGCGCCCGCATGGCTGTACCGCGCAACGCGGCGGGCAGGGCGTGCGCCGGAGCCGAATGGGACCGGGAACCCAGGGCTTTGCTTGCGGCCTGGCCGCGCCGCGCTGGCTTGCCCCGCTGCTCCTTGATCTTGCCCTTGGCCCGGGCGCCCGCGGGCAATCCCCATCGCCGGCTGAACCGCAAGTTCGGTTCCGGGTTGTCGATGTGTTCGTTGACTCGGTCAACCGTCCGCTGGCGGCTTACCAACTCGTCTTCGAAGCGCACGGCAGTGACGTGAAGATCGTGGGCGTCGAAGGTGGCGAATCCGACGCCTTTCGCGAACCGCCCCACCACGATCCGCGCGCCATTCAGAAGGAGCGGGTCATCCTGGCCGCGTTTCACACGGGCGCATCCCTGGCTTTGCCCAAGGGGCGGACACGCGTCGCCACGATCCATGTGCAGGTTCAGGGCGCCACCGAGCCGGACTATGAAGTTCGCCTGGTCACGGCGGCCACTGTCAAAGCCCGCAAAATCCAGGCCACCGTTCACGCCGAAGAAAGGAAGACACCATGAACCAGTCGACAATTCAAGCGACGTGTAAAACATCCAGCCTGGCACGGCTGAGATGCCGCGTCGGCACCCTGCTCCGCTTTTCGGCAGCGCCGAGTGTCATGCTGCTGACACTCCTGGCGCTTGGATTCCTGGCTGGCTGCGTGTCTTATCGCTCGGCCAAGGGCGTTTCGACCATTTCCGCCAGGCTCGGATCGCAACGCGCCGCGGAACCGGGCGCCCTGCCCAGTCTCGACGAGGAACTGTGGGTCATCGCCCGCAGCGAAGGCATCGAGGCCGTCAGGGAGCCCGAATCCCCCGGCTCGGGCGCGTTGCTGGGCAAAGAAGCTGAGGGCAAGGAAATCCCCCTGCCCTTGAAGCGCACCGCCGTGAAAGCGGCGGTGAACGGCAACCTCGCCACGGTCGCGGTCACCCAGCAGTTCGAAAATCCTTTCGGCCACAAGATCGAAGCGGTCTATGTGTTCCCCCTGCCGCACAACGCCGCCGTGAGCGACTTCGTTCTGACAATTGGCGACCGTCGCATTCGGGGTCTGATTCGCGAGCGGGCGGAGGCGGAGCGCATCTACAAGGAAGCCCGCCAACAGGGTTACGTGGCCGCCCTGCTCACCCAGGAACGACCGAATGTTTTCACCCAGTCCGTGGCCAACCTCGAACCCGGCCAGCCCATCGACGTGATCCTGACTTACTATCACACCCTCGCCTATGACGACGGCTGGTATGAATGGGTGTTCCCGCTCGTCGTGGGTCCGCGCTTCAATCCGCCCAGCTCAACCGATGGCGTCGGCGCCGTGGCGCAAGGCCAGCCGGGCGCTTCCGGGCAGCGGACCGAAGTCCCGTACCTCCGCCCGGGGGAGCGCAGTGGACACAACCTCGACCTCGAGATCGACCTGGTCCCCGGCGTCTCCCTGGAAGAAACCGTCTGCCGCAGCCATGCCGTCGAGGTCGAACGGCCCGACCCCGGGCATTGGACGGTCAAGCTGAAACCCGCGGATACGCTGCCCAATCGGGACTTTGTTCTGCGTTACCGCGTGGCGGGCGAGCGCATCAAGGCAAACCTGATCGCCTTCCAGGAGGATCAAGGCGGGTTCCTCACGTTGATGGTTTACCCACCCAAGGAACTCGAGCGCCTCACGCGGCAACCCCTCGAAGTGGTGTTCGTCCTGGACTGCTCCGGCAGCATGCGCGGTTGGCCCATCACCCAAGCCAAAGGCGCCGTCCGACGCTGGCTCACGCAACTCCAACCGGACGACACGTTCCAGCTCATCCAGTTCTCCGCCACCGCTTCGGCCCTGGGTCCCACCCCACTGCCAGCCAACCCCGACAATGTGCGGCGTGGTCTCGATTACCTGCACGGCCTCGAGGGCGAGGGAGGAACGAGGATGATCGAAGGCCTCCGCGCCGCTCTTGATTTCCCGCACGATCCGGCGCGCTTGCGCTTCGTCTGCTTTCTGACCGACGGGTACATCGGCAACGAAGCCGAGATTCTGGGCGAACTCCAACGCCGCCTGGGTCAGTCCCGCGTCTTCAGCGTCGGCATCGGGTCGTCGGTGAACCGTTACCTGATCGAACACCTTGCCAAACTCGGCAATGGCGCCGTCGCCTACCTCGGTCCGCATGACAGCGTGACCGACGTGATCGACCGCTTCCACACCCGCCTCAGCCACCCGGTCATGACCGATCTGGTCGTGGATTGGGCCGGGGCAAAGGTGACAGACGTCTTCCCCCGTCGCATCCCGGATCTGTTCGTGGGGCGCCCCGTGATCCTGACGGGGCGGTTCACCGGCCCTCCTCCCCACCGCGCCCAGGTGCGTGGCCGGATCGGCGCCCGCACTCTCGAATTCCACGTCCCTGGCCGGACCGTCCTGGCACCGGGGAACCGGAGCCTGCCCAGTGTCTGGGCCCGCTTGAAAATGGCCGACCTGATGGATGCAGCAGTCCTGGGCACGGGGGCCGAAGCGCTCGCGGACGAGATCAAAGCCCTGGCGCTCGAATTCAATCTCCTCTCACCCTATACGGCCTTCGTGGCGGTGGACGCCTCCCGCCAAACGTCCGCGGGCGATCCCGTGACCGTCCCGGTCGCCGTGCCTATACCCGAAGGCGTCGAGTACGAGATGACCGTGCCGCAACACACCCAAGGGGAAAAGACTCCCGAGCCGGCCGGCCCGCATCCCTGAAACCAAGGTCACTGTTCAGGTCTGAAACCGCGAGGCACGCAAAGGGGTAGAGCTTCCCCTCGATCTCGCACTCGTGGATTGAGAAGTGCTGGACGTGACAGCCCTTGATCATCCGGTTCACGCCCGGCCAGGGACGCGCGTGAAGGTCCCCGTAGTACGCCGCTCTCTCCGGCTCGAGGCCTGAGGCTGCAGGTCGAGGGCCGCAGGCAGGGGGTGAGAAAACTCCCCCCAGCGCGATGGCTATGCCCTGCCGAGACGACGCGGCCCCTTCCTCGGGTCAGGGCCGGTCCCGGGAGAGTGTGAAAAGGACCGTGCACTTGAGGCACCTGCCGGTTTCACGATTCGGTGGTCGATTTCGCCAGCGAAATTGGCCGGCCTCGCGGCCGGTTCGGTGAGATCAGAAACGCCACGTGACGTTCCCCGACAGGAAGGAGAACCACGAGTTGTCGAAAGACCCGGAAACCCGGCCGCGATAGACTGATTCCTGGACGACTGGCATGTCCCCCAGCCACATGAACTCGTAGCCGAAACCAAGGTCCACGTTCTCCTTCCACCGGTAGATCGCGCCAAGGCCGAAGCGATACGCTTCGCCCATCGGCAGCGAGAGGGTTCGGTTGGAGTCGCTGACCGCCGAGCTGTCGTAGGCGAGGCCGCCGCTGAACTGCCACCTCCCGTTCGGCTTGAATTGGACGCCTGCTGCGCCGTGCCAGGTATCCTTGTAATCGAGCTTGGTCGTAAGACCGGCCGCATCTGCCGAATCGACCTGCACATCCACCTTGCCGAGCGCCTTCCAATTCTGCCAGCCGACATCCGCCATGATCGCCCACTTCTCGTTGAGTTCGTGGTAGACTCCTGCCATCACCATTTGCGGCACTGTCACGCCCAAGTTCAACTTGGGCGGATTCCGCAACAGAGGCAAAGCCCCCAGGCCTGCGGGGTTAAGCCCCTTGAAACCGGGTTTGTCTTTGAAGTTCAGGTCCACCGGGGAAAGATATGTCAGGCCGATCCGCGTGCCTTTGACCGGCTCGATCAAAACGCCGGCATTGGCGCCGAAGCCCCAGGTGTTATCCTTGACTTTCATCTGGCCGTCAGAAGAAGTCAGTTGTCTCACGGCCACCTCGGTGTCCAGATACCCGAACATCGCGTTGAACCCCGCGCCGATCGACAGCCAGTCCGTAACCTTGTAGCTTGCGGCGGGCATCAGGCTCATCCCGAGCAAAGACCCCTTCTGGACGTAGTAGCGCCCCACCCAGTCATCGCCGAAATCCTCGGCCAGGCCAAAATAGGATAACGAGCCAAAGCCCACCGCGGCCTTCTCCGAGAGAGGATGGACGTAGAACAGGCTCAGGCCCGGGAGTGCGCCAATCGCATTGCCGCCACTCGAATCATCCCGCAGCAGAGGCCCGGTGCCATCGGAATCCTTGTTGAACTCCACGTCTCCGTAGAGCAGTTGCAGACCGGCTTGCAGTTGAGGCGTGCCCAACTGACTCATCCCGGCGGGGTTCTTGAAGAGAGTTGACGCATCCTGCGCACGCGCCGCGTAGCCGGCGGATGCCAAGCCAACGTCCGCGGTCCCAATTTCGTAGAGAGCGATGCCTCCGGCCCAAACGGGCGGGGCGGCGAACGCGACTGCAATCAGCCCGACGCCGAGAGTTGTGGATGTGCAGGTTGGTTTCATATCATTCGTTCCCAAAGGCAAAGACGGTCCTCCAGTCCTCCTTCATGCTGATGACCGTCCAACCGCTCTTGTTCGCTTCCTCCATGAGCGAGTCGCTGAACGTGCCGATGTGCGACTTGGCACCATAGCCTGGCTGATGCTGTGTCGGAGAGAGGTCGAACGCGTGAGCGTGAAGGCTGAATGCCGCTGCAATCGCAGCGAGCTTTGTGACTTCGAGGTGTCCTTTCATGCGGGCCAGGTTTGCGGGTTGGGTTCAGGTTCGAATGTTCGCGATTCCAGGCTTCAATCAGATCTCCAGCCAGCGGCCATTTGGCGCATTCCACACGGCATCATCCGAAGAGCGAGAGCTTAGGAACAGGGCGTCCGTGCAGGACGCCCTGCCTCCAACACCGAATGCGAACGGACCGCCCTCGGTTGTTTCGGGGTTGGGTCTCAGTTTCGCGGCGAACTGAGCGTCTCCAGTTTCTTGAGAACCTCCTGGGCCTTCAAGGTCTGGTAGTTGATGCCGGCGGCGTTGAGGCTTGCACCGGCCTGGAACGGGTAGTCCGGTATTGTCGCCAGAAACTGTCCCAGGTATTGCTGTGCCGGAACGAAGGTCCACAGAAGGTCGGCGTACCAGCGCAGATAACCCAGGGCCGCTTCCTGCCACATCTTCTCATAGGGGTCGGCCTTGAGGTTGATGAGCAGCGGCCAGCCGGTGACCTTGCGCGCGCCCGTGGCAATATTGCCGTCAATGGTGGCGAAGTGGATCTTCCAATCCTGGACCCGAATGGCATTCAACTCGCCACCCTGACCGAAGTAGTAGATCTCCTGGCGCGGTCCTTTGTCAGCCTGTCCTGTCAGGAACGGCACGAAGTTGTAGCCGTCGGGGTGGATCTTGAAGTCCCGGCCGTTGGCCCTGTAGCCCTTCATGAGCTTCTCCTTGACCGCGGGCTCGCCTGCGGCAGCGAGCAGCGTGGGCATCCAGTCTTCCTGGGAGATGATCGCGTCCGAGATCTGCCCCGGTTTGATCATGCCGGGCCAGCGGACAATCATGGGAATGCGAAAGCCGCCCTCCCAGGTCGTTCCTTTTTCGCCGTGGAATGGGGTAATGCCGCCATCCGGCCACGAAACAGTCTCGGCGCCGTTGTCGGTGCTGTAGACAACGATCGTGTTGTCGGCGATGCCCAGTTGGTCGAGCTTATCCAGCACCCGGCCGACGAATCCGTCGTGTTCAACCATCCCATCAGGATAGAGGCCGATGCCGGTCTTCCCAACGGACTCCTTCTTGAGGTGCGTCCAGATGTGCATGCGAGTCGTGTTGTACCACATGAACAACGGCTTGTTGGCTTTCGCTTGACGGTCCAGGAAGTCCATGGCGTGGGCATGGACCTCCTCGTCGATCGTAGGCATCCGGGCCCGATTCAGTGGGCCTGTGTCCTCGATCCGCCCATCCGCAAAAGCGTGTATCACGCCGCGGGGGCCGTATTTTTTCCGGAACTCCGGGTTCTTGGGGTAGTAATATCCCTCGGGCTCTTCTTCTGCATTCAGGTGGTACAGGTTGCCGAAGAACTCATCAAAGCCGTGCTTGGTGGGGAGGTGCTTGTCGCGGTCGCCCAGGTGGTTCTTGCCAAACTGGCCCGTGGCGTAGCCTTGTTCCTTGAGCAGGTCGGCGATGGTCGGCGACCAGTCGGGGATGCCGTGTTCGCTGCCGGGCATGCCGATGGTCAGCAATCCGGTCCGGAACGGATGTTGCCCCAGAATGAATGACGCGCGTCCGGCCGTGCAACTCTGCTGAGCGTACGCGTGGGTGAACATGACGCCTTCCCGGGCGATGCGATCGATGTTTGGCGTCTTGTAGCCCATGACGCCCAGGTTGTAGGCGCTGATGTTGTGAACGCCGATGTCGTCGCCCCAGATGACGACGATGTTGGGTTTCTTGTCTGCCGCGTGCCCTTGGCCGGCGGCCATCACTGCGAGGCACCCGATGACCGCCATGGCTCGCACATGCGGCCATGCTTGTCGTCTTGTTCTCATAGTTGCTTTGCTTGGATCGGCTGTTTTCGTTGTCTTCACCGAACATTTTCCTTGCGGATACGGCGCAGGATGGCCGGCATGTCACCTTGCTGCATTCCCCGCCTGCGGGGGTTTCTCCGTTCCGGGAGTCATCACCCATTGAATTGCGTCAATGAGGGCCTGGGCGTCCACAGGCTTGCGAAAGAAAGAGCGCGCGCCGAGTTGCCGGGCCAGTTCGCGGGTGAAAACATCGTCGCGGGCCGAGACAGCAATGACCGGCAGGTTGACCTGTCGACGGTTGAGTTCGGCCTGGAGCTGAAGGCCGGACTGCCCGGAGAGAGTAATGTCCAGAAGGAGACATCCGGGCTCGAGGGTGTCAATGGCTGCCAGGAAGTCCTCTGCCGACGCAAAGACCCGGGCGGTGAACCCAGCCGACCGCATCAGGCGCGCGAGGTTCGTGCGCACAGACTGGTCGTCGTCGACGATGTAAATCATAACCTGAGCAGAGCGTCTCTTTCCGGCTGAAAGTTAGTTCTACCGGCCAGGCGGACGGGGGTTCAATAGGACCTTAGTCCTATCGTTGGGTTCGCATGCCGCAGACTCGCCGGTCCGATCTGCCGGGGGCTTCCTACGCTCGAGTGACTTCCTTTTCAGAATCTGTGCTCAATGGGTCAAGTCCTGGCGCCGCGGGGCGATGCCGGCGGTTTCGCAGAGGTGCACGAGGCCGGCGACGGAACTGACCTCCATCTTCTCCATGACACGGCCGCGGTGGATCTTGATGGTCTTTTGGGCGATGCCGAGTGCGTCGGCGATCTGCTTGTTGAGGCAGCCGGCGATAACATACTCGAGCACCTCGCGTTCCCGGGCGGAAAGCCGGGCGAGGCGCTCGCGGATGATGCCCATCTCGCGAGCGTGCCCCTGGGCTCTTTGATGCTGTTCCACGGCACGCTGGACAGCCTGGAGCAGGACCTGGTCATCGACCGGCTTGAGGAGAAAATCCACCGCGCCCTTCTTCATGGCGTCCACGCCGGTGGGGACATCTCCGTGGCCGGTGAGGAAGATGATCGGGAGGGAGCTCTGGCAGGCTGCCAGGCGGTCCCGGAGATCGGGGCCCGTCAGGTGCGGCATGCGCACATCCAGGACGAGGCAGCCGGTGCCGATGAAAGGCGGCCGGGCCAGAAACTCCTCTGCGGAGGCATAGGCTTCCGCGTGCCATCCGGCGGAACGCAGGAGCCAAAGCAGCGACTTGCGCATCGAGGCGTCGTCGTCGACGACAAAGATGGTGGCGTCAGTCTTCACGGTGCGGGGTCGAGGGGCAGCGAGAAACAGAACGTGGTTGCGCCGGGCTGGCCGCGGGCAAGCCAGATGCGGCCGCCGTGGGACTCGATGATGGATCGGCAGATGGCCAGACCGATGCCCAGGCCCTGAGGCTTGGTGGTCCAAAACGCATCGAAGAGTTTCGAGGTCTGCTCCTGGGGAATGCCGGGGCCGGTGTCGGAGACGCTCACTCGCACCGTCTGATGGTGGTCGCGCGTTGCAGCAATCTCGATCCGCCGGGCATTGTGGGGGAGTTGCTGCATGGCCTCGATGGCATTCATGACAAGGTTGAGGATCACCTGCTGGATCTGCGTCTTGTCGGCCACGACATGGCAGTCCCGCGTGCATTGGACGGCCAGATGGACGTGGTGGGTGAGAAGCTCGCTATGGAGCAAATCGGCCATGCCGCGCGCAACGCTGGCAAGATCGAGGCGCTCGCGCTGAGAGGGCTGGCGGCGAAGCATGGCGCGGAGCCCGCTCACCACCGAGCCCGCCCGCTTTGTGTCCTGCACGATGCTTTCGAGGATCTCGCGGATCTCGTTCGTGTCAAAGGTCCCGGCGGCCATGAAGCGGAGGCCGGCCTGGGCGGCACTCAGCGTGGCGGCCAGGGGCTGGTTCAGCTCGTGGGCCAGTGAGGATGTGATCGCGCCCGTGCGGGCGACGCGGTCGGCGTGCCAGGCCTCGGCTCGGAGGCGCTGCAGCTCCTCGGCGTTGCGCTGTTGCTCGGTGATATCTGTGGACACGCCGGTGAGAAGCCGCGGCTTGCCCGAGGAATCGCATTGCAGCGATCTGCGGGAGGCGATCCAGGCTGTCGTGCCGTCGGGTCGCACAATGCGGAACTGGACGCTGGAGGAACCGCCCGACTCGGTGATCTCTTTGAGTCTCTGGCGAATGAGTTCCCTGTCTTCCCGGTGAACCCCAGCGAGGAATCGCTCCAGGGTGACGGTTTCGTTCTCGGAGAAAGCGAAGAGTCTGCGGGCCTGGTCAGTAACCCAGAACACGTTGGTCGCAAGATCGAGGCTCCAGAGTCCGGCCCCGGCGGCTTCGGCGGCCAGCCGAAGGCGATACTCGCTCTCGCGCAGGAGGCGCTGGGCTTGCCGTCGGCGCAGGAGGTTGATGACCAGCAGGATGATGAGTGCAGTCTCGATCAGGGTAACGAGGAGAACGCCGATCATCTGCCACTTGTATTGCTCCCACAGGGTGGGCTCTCGAAACAGAATCTCAGCACCGGGCGGCAGCCGGCTCTCGCTGAGATTCCAGCGCCGAAGTTGCGTCCAGTCGAACATCGGTGTCGCGGTGTGAATCGCCCCTCGAGCCGCATCCTGCGGTGTCTGACCCTCGAGAATTCGACCTGCGATTTGTGCCGCGGTACGCCCGATGGTACTGAAAGTTATGATCGAACCGCCCACAATGCCGTGGCCCAGGTAGGTGTCGTAATAGCCGTAAATCGGCGCCCGGCTGGCCGGGGCGAACTGGTCCAGCGCCACTTGTGGAGTGAAGGCGTTGCCGGCATTGTCTCGGAACATCGCTCCGTAAAAAACAATCGAATGATCGGGCAGACGCGACAGTTCGTCCCTCAATTGTGCGATGGACCGGTTGGTCAGCCACAGAAACTCGACCTGCGAGGCCAATGGCGCAACATCTGCCGGGCTGAGACCGCCGCTACCGTCGCCCACAATCGCCACCTGACGCGTTTCCGGCTGGAGGCGCAACGCAATCTGCAGCGTTTCCGCCACGTTCACCGCCTGCGGAATCCCGACAATCAGATCGTCGGGCATCGACTCCGGCATTTCATTGGGCTCGACGCCACAATGCACCATCGGCACGCGAGGAAACAGAGTCGTGCGATGCGTTGTCAGAAAGCCTAACGCCGCTCCCCCACCCGCAATAATCACATCAGGCGGACGCTCACGGTACTTCCCGCCCAGAAACTCCCGCGCGCGCTCCTGCTGGATCACGCTGGGGAACCGGTCCACGTCAAGGAACTCCGTGTAGAATTCCACCGGCCTTTCCAATTCCGAACGGAAAGTCGAGCGAATCGCCTCATCGACCACAATGTTGGCCGGCAGAAGCCGTTCGTTGGAATAGAGGACCAACACCCGCGCCTGCCTAGGGCCTGAGGCGGAGGTCTCCCCAGCGCACGCTCCCAGCGCGCACAGCACCATCCCGGCGATCAGACCCAGAGTTGAGCGACGCAAGCAAGGCATGCTCTTCGCCCGCATGGTAGCAAGTCCATGCTGATCAAGACACGCCAATTCTCATGGACCTCGACACCCTCGACGAAACTCTCGACCACCAACACCGGATGACCCCAGCGGGCCTGCCAGTCGACCGACAACCGCTGCAAGCACAGGCCCAGCACGCGCGAAGCCAGGTTGGGATAGCGCTTGCGCTCCGGCAGCACCAGATACCGGCTGTTGTTGACCACCAACCCAAGGCGCCGAGCGCGTTGCCGCGCACTCCACCCGATCCATCCTTCGCAACCTTTGACATGGAGCGCCGGTGCGCTGAAGGCGACCAACGCCATCCACTGCCCGTCCAGTTCGGCCACATACCGCAGCGTCTCACCGACCAACAAGCTGCTGACCACAGGGAACGGGTCGGTCCCGGAATTCATGAAACCAGCCCTTTGAGGTGAGACCCCCACGCCGCGACGACGCCATCGTCCAGTCCGCGTTGCCTCTCTCCGAAACTAACCACTCTCCGGCTCACCACCAGGATCCTCAACAGTCGCGTCATGCCCAAGAGCGTCTCCAGTCGGATTCTATGTGTCAATAATACGGATCTGACCCTATTGCCTTTTCACGGATCTGACCCTATTGCCTTTCCCCAGCCGCAATCACCATCGCCAACGCGAAGAGAGTTCTCTTCATGATTGTTCCTTTCGATGTGGCTTGTTCCTCTGTGTCTCTCCTCACGCCGATTCATAGCTCTGTCAAGCAGAAAAGAGCACCGGTTTCGGATGAGGAGAAAGCCCGGATTGGACAGAGGATTTGACCAATGAAGGTCGTTTGGTAGAGTGCGCGCTTTGTTGCGTGCGGCATAAAAGACTGAGTCAAAATGAAGGTTATTATTTGTGATCCGGTGTCACCGAAAGGGGTGGCCTTGCTCCAACAGCGTGCCGAGTTCAAGGTCCAGGTGCTCGAGAAACGGCTTCCCGAAGCCGAGTTGATCCCCGTCGTGGCGGACGCCGTCGCCCTGGTGGTCCGCTCGGAAACCAAGGTGACGCGGGCCGTCCTCGAGGCGGCGCCCCGGCTCAGGGTTGTGGGCCGCGCCGGAGTCGGCGTGGACAATGTGGATGTCGAGGCGGCCACCCAACGGGGCGTGGTTGTGATGAACACACCCGGCGGAAACACCATCTCGACCGCGGAACTGACCTTTTCCATGCTGATGGCCCTGGCACGGCGCATTCCGCAGGCGCACATGTCGATGGCCGCCGGCCAATGGAACCGCAAGAGCTTTCAGGGAACCGAGCTGTACACGAAAACGCTCGGCATCCTCGGCCTGGGCCGCATCGGCAGCGAAGTCGCCCGCCGCGCCATCGCGTTCGGCATGCGCGTCATCGCCTATGACCCCTACCTCACGCTCTCCCGCGCCAAGGCGCTCCAGGTCGAGGTGGTCGAGAACGTTCTCGATCTCTATCCGCAGGTCGATTTTCTCACCGTGCACATGCCGATGAGTGACGAGACCCGCGGGATGGTCGATGCCGAGGCCTTCGCCCGCATGAAACACGGCGTGCGCGTCCTCAATTGCGCCCGCGGCGGCATCATCAACGAGGCCGATCTGCGGGTTGCGCTCGAAAGCGGCCAGGTGGCCGGCGCGGCCCTGGACGTGTACGAGACCGAGCCTCTGCCCAAGGACTCTCCGCTGCGGACCCTGCCGCAAGTGATCATGACGCCCCACCTGGGCGCGAGCACCGACGAGGCCCAGGACAATGTCGGCATCGAGGTTGCGGAGGCCGTGACGGAGTATCTCCTGCACGGCACTGTGCGCAACGCGGTGAATCTGCCCAGTCTGGACGCAGCCACCTACAACCAGGTGAAACCGTATCTCATGCTCGGCGAGAAACTGGGGCGGCTGGTTGCTCAACTGGGTGTCAAACGCAACCATCGCCTCGTCATTACCTACGGCGGTCAGGCGAACGAGGTGCCGACCGATCCGATCACGCGCGCCGTGCTCAAGGGCTTTCTCTCCTTCGCCGGGGGCAAGGACGTCAACCAGGTCAACGTGCGCACCCTCGCCGCCGGCCTGGGGCTGCAGGTCGAAGAGGTCAAGTCGACCGAACAGACCGATTACCTCGAATGGCTGCATGTGGCGGCCTTCTCGGAAGGCGGTAAGGTCTCCGCCGGCGGGACCCTCTTCAGCGCGCTCCATCTGCCGCGCATCGTCCGCCTGGACAGCCAGACGGTCGAAATTATCCCTGAAGGCGTGCTGGTCCTGATGAATAACACCGACCGTCCCGGCATGGTCGGCTACGTCGGGACCATCCTCGGGCGCCACAACATCAACATCGCCAGCATGAGCCTCCACCGTGAGGAGGTCGGCGGCCAGGCCCTGACCGTTCTGAACCTCGACAGCGTTCCGCCCGCCGCCGTGCTGGACGAGTTCCGGCTCGATCCGGACATCTCGAACATCCGGGTCATCAAGCTCTAGCCTTCTTGATGAATCGCAACCGCCACTGTTCACCGCCCAACGCGCGGCTCGTCGTCCGAACCGTCCGTCTCGGGCTGGTCGGGCTCGCGCTGATCGCCGCCGACATCCGGGCGTCCGACTCACGCCTGGCCGACCTGTTCGGAGATCCCGTGCTGGCTCGCGGCAAGGGCTTCGAGGTTCGCCAGAGCGAGGTGGACGAAATGGTGACGGGCTTGCGAGCGACTCTGGCCTCGACGCGTGGCCAGCCCATCCCCGAAGACCAGCGCGGATCGCTTGCGGCCCAGATGCTCGAGCGCCTTGTGATGATCCGCATTGCGGAAAAGCGCGCCACCGACGCCGATAAGACCCGGGCCAGAGAGGTGGCCGACAAGTTCATCGCCGAGACCAAGTCCAAGGCCCGGTCTGAAGACGCCTACCGCCGCCAGTTGATTGCCACGGGAATCAAGCCCGAGCTCTTCGAGACGCGGGCCTACCAGCAGGCGCTGGTCGAGACGATCATCGACCGCGAGGTCAAAACCTCGGTGGTTGTGCCTGATGAACATGTGCGCGACTTCTACGAGCAGGGCGTCGACCTCCAGGTGCGCGATCTGACCGCACTCCTGGCGCGAATGGAAAAGGAGGAAGGCACCAACGCCGTGGGTTATGCCGAGGGGCTCAAGCGCCTCGCCCAACTCAAGAAGACCAACTTCGCCCGCCTCGAGCGCCCGGATACCGTCCGCGTCCAGGCCTTGCTCGTCTACACCATCGATCGCTTCACCCGTGAAGAACTGTCCGATGAGGAAAAGGCGGCACGGCGCGAGCGGGTCGTGAAAGCCATTCAGCGGCTGCAAGCGGGCGAGGAGTTCACCAAAGTGGCCCGGGAGGTTTCGGAGGATCCGGACATCGAAAAGAACGGCGGCGAATACACCACCGTGCGGGAAGCGATCGCCTACCCCGAACTCCGGATCGCCCTCTTTTCCCTCCCGATCGGACAGCTCAGCGACATCATCACCACCCGCGCGGGCTATTACGTCGCTAAAGTGCTCGAACGTACGCCCGCCGGCAAGGTGCCCTTCGAGCACGCTCAAGCCGAAATCCGCAACGCCCTGATCGGTCAGGAGGTTCAGAAGCGCCTGCCGGATTTCTTCGACCGCCTCAAGAAGGAGTTCGAGGTCGCTTACAGCACCAATAGCGTTTCTGCGGTGAGATGACCTCGATGACGGGGCTGAAATCGCTCGCGGCAGAGCGTTGACATCCAGCGGTTGAATGCGCACGAGGACCATGAACCGGTTTGTAGCCGCCGACGTGAGTCGGCGCTGATTTCCGCCATTGCGGAGCGGGATGGCGCGGACTGATCCCGCGGCCGCGGGAGAGTCCGCAGTTCGAGACAATCACCGTCACCGATCAGGGCCTCGCGGAGATCGGTCCTCCGAGAGGGGCGGTCGATTCTCCCCAACATTCCACTACTCGTTCTTGATCCGGAATGAGACCGGCAGGGCCATCAGCCTCCGTCCGGCCTCGCGCAGTTGCGGCGCGAATTCGAGCAGACCGCCGAGCGGGGCCTGGCCATCGCCTTCAACCTCCCCCTCGACAGCGAGGCGCCGACATCGCTCGATCTCGGCATCGTCCAAACCGATTTGCCGAAGGATGTCGCGTTGCCCGTCTGAATAACCTTGGGTGCGCAATTCCTCCACGATCTGCTCGACCTCGTCCCGCGTGATCCAGGGATCCTCGAATCCCTCGTCGAACAGGACCTGCACCCAGTCTTCGATCGCATCGGCCAGATCGATCATGAGGCCTCCCGCCAGGCGTTGATGGTGCAGCGCATAGGCGGCCTGCCGGTCGTACCAGAGATCGTCGCCGGCCTGGTAGGCCCCGCGCTGCCGTTCAACGGCGATCACCGCGGCATGCAGATGCGCGGCCAGCCTGAGCAAGGCGTTCTGGAGTTCGCGGCTCACAGCCAGACGTTGGGCACTGATGCCGGCGCCGGCTTCGAGCGGCGGCATGTCCCAGACCTTCTCCAACGTGGGAACGGTGTAGTCGTGACGCACCCGAATCAACTCGGAGGGATCGGCGAGTCGACCGCGGCGAGGCGGTGGCTTGTCCAGATTCTCCATGGTCTCGCCGTAATGCTGGTACAGTTGCAGGTTCACGTCGATCAGGGTCTCGATGATCTTCTGCGGAATCGCGAGGAACGAGGGCATCTTGGAATAGCTGAAGATCCTCGATACCTTCTTGTTCACCGGCTTGAACTCCTGCTGGAGAACGCCCCCCTCGTCCTTCGATTTGGCCGTAGGCTGGCTCGATGTCCCGAACGTCTGGCGGTCCGGGTTGGCCGGTTTGGCGGTGTAGGTCCGCGTCTTGAACAGCCAATTCAGAAAACGAAAAACCGTCCGATCCAAAATGTCAGGCTCGCGTGGCGCTGGATTGGCGAGCCCCGCGCCGCCCCGTGAAACCCCTGGATCCGATCCGCAGCAGAATGCGGCGAATTCGCTGACCCATGCACGGTATGCCAGGCCCGCCCGGTCCTCGAGATGCTCGAAGTCCGGATCCTCCTCGCTCTCGGCCGCGAGCAACGCCTGCCGCAGCCCTTCGCAGAAATGGGCCATGGTGTGCAGCCGCGCGGCGACGGCGGGCGCCCCGGGCGGGCGCCCCGGGTGCACCCGGCTCAGGTCGGCGTCCAGCCGCGCAATGTCCGCCTTTTGTTCGAGCCCGAACGCGTATCGTTCGGCTGCCCCCGGAAAGCGATCAGCGCTCGCGGGTGTTCCGCCGCCCGCGGGAGTGCCGACGAACACCCAGCCGACGCCTTGATGAACGACTTCGAGCAACTGCCGCGGATCCTCGGGGTCGGGCGGTCCCTGGATGCGGATGGTGTCGAACGCGTAACCCGTGACGCCGGCGTCACCGGTCACCGACAGAGGCGCCACCGCCCCGTCGTATGTCACACTGACCTCATTGCCCGCCAAGTCCGCGACGCGCGTGATTCGTCCAAGCGCGTCCGTGTCGACAGTCACAAGTTCCGGCACACACACCTGGATGGTGGTTTCCGTGTAGACGCCAGCCAGGTAACGGATGAGAAAGCCCCCGTTTGGATCGTGGGTTGCGGGCAGCCAGGACCAGCGCCCATAGGGCACATCGCGCGCCGTGCCGGACGGCATCGACGGCATTTGGGCGGCAAAGGCGAGTTCCTGGATGGTCTCGTAGGAGAGTTCGCCCCGAGCGAAGGCCTCCTGGACCTGGGCATCCCAGTCAATCGTCTTGCGAATGGCTTCGGGAAGTTCCTCGAACACCGATCCGAGCAAGCGCATGAAACGGCGCGTGTAGGCCAAGTGCAGGCGATCCTTGAGATTGGCCGCCTCTTGCAGGCGAGCCCGATCGTCCGCGGAGAGAATCTGCTCCGCCAGAGCCTTCGTCGGGGCCGGCATCGAATTGGGTTGGGTTCGCAAGAGAATGGCCCAGAGCAAGACCTGAGCGGTTTCCTGGTCGATGGACTCGTCGAGTGACACAGCCCGCATGACCTCCGTCAGAATGTCCGCGCGCGGTCCCCTCAGCACCGCCGGCAGGTACCCCGACCCGCCATCCGGGCCAGGCGTGCCGGTCTTGAGGCAGAAACTCAGAAACTCGCCTTCCCAAACGCCCGGAACCAGGACGAACCCCGCCTCCGGCGTCCGAGGAATGCTGGTCAGGAAGGCCCGGCGCCGCGGGTTGAAAGAATCGAGGAAAGGGATTTCCGGAAACTCGAAGCCCGGCTCGCTCTCCATCGCCATGTCCGCGGCGAGCTGCCGGGCGTGATCGAGCAGCAGTTCGCCCAGATCCGGATCATGGCGGAGTTGAAAGAAGCGCATTCCCTCCGTCTTCGGCAGGCGCACCTCGAGTCTGTCGCCGACCGTCTCTTCCGGCGCCTCGACTGGCAGCCATGCCATCGGCGGTTCGAGCCCGTTCAGTTCCTCGAGATAGAAGGGGACTGTCGTGGCCGGCCACGATACCAGGTCCGTTTGGCCGTCAGGACTGGACAGGTCGATCCGGGGACTCTCGATGACGGGGTCAGCCGCCCTTCCCGACGGTGCGGACGCCAACAACACGCACGCGAGTCCGCCTGCGGCAATGAGACGAGGGCAGGAAAACCTCGCCGAGAAAAACGCGGCCAGCCGGGGAATCTCGCGAGGGGAAAGGTCGCATGATGAATTCGAATTCATTGGCCCTGGTGTATTAGGGATCGTCACAACATCCGAAGGAGAGGGACGGCGGCGGTCAGGCATGGCATCTGCGTATCACTCGAAGCCCGTGAGTCAAGCTTGATACAGATCGGCACGAGCGCTACGCTCGCGGCGACAGAGCGAGGGCTTCGGCGAGGCCCAGTCGGGCTGCACGGGAGAAATGAGCGGGGAAGCACAGGGATTCTTCATGACGATGATGCGATTGTGTGTTCTGAGGCGCGTCTGGATCGGCATCCTGGCTGCCGCGGTCTGCGCGGCGGCAGCGTTGCCAGCGACGGGTGCGGAGAGCAAGACGGGCGTTGTTGTGCCGCGGTGGCCGACGCGGTGGAAGCAGCCGCCGACGCGGCCGACCAGCATCGACTTCGCGCAGGCCGCGAACGCCGACGCCTGGCTGCGACACCCGATCCTGGGCGACCCTTCCTTCGATTCGTTCCGGCGGGCGCCCGGCAACCCCATCGTCAAGGGGGCCGCGCCGTTCAAGTGGCCCGTCAACGT
>JAKLFY010000061.1 GCA_022710935.1 Verrucomicrobiota bacterium | reverse complement strand
CGTCGCCCATTTGCGGTTCTCGATGTCCTTGTAGCCGTTCACGACCAGCCAGGCCCAGGGCTGGCGAATGGTGATGGCCTTCAGCTTATGCAGGCCGGCGGACCAACGGATCAACGGTGCTGATTTCTTCTTGCTCATATGATCTCGCTCAATGACTTTGAGCGAAGCAATCGCGCATCGAGCCGACCCGCATATTCCCTCCTCACCGTCGCCCAGTGTCAACCCCGTTTGCGCGGGGATTCCTCGCGGCGTAGATCGAAGGACGAAGGCGGAGCCCCGAAGAGCGCAGATCGCGAGCCCCGCCAGTCACACGATGGGACCTGCACCGTTGCATTTGAGAGTTGTATGTTGGCCGTTCGGGTCCCGACACGCAGTCAGCGTCAGGCCCCTTCGCCGGCCAAGGGTGGGTTGGGCGATCATCTGAGTCCTTGACGCTCAACGTGCAACGCTCAACTTCCAACGTTCAACCACTTGCCCATCAACCCTCAACCATCCCCCATCAACTCGTTCCCCAAAGGCAGCCACCCGCTGCAATTCTGCCAGATCTTTGTATGGGGGGGTGTCCAGAGAGGTCAGGGGGCCTCGCGTAAACTTGCCGACGAAGATTGGAGTTCTGAGATCGGAGCGCCGATGCGTCGGTGCGTTGGTGCGTCGGTGACAAACGGAGCGGAAACGACAGATTATGAGGATCGATGCGCGAGAACCTCAGCCTGCTGATCGCCTGGAGTGCTTTGTGTTTGAAGTTCTGAGATGTCGCGGCCTGATCTGGTCACGAATGGTCTTGCGTCCAACTTCGACTCGGGCATAGTACGTCCCTTGAGTGTTGGCGGGTGGGATACCCAAGCGGCCAACGGGGGCAGACTGTAAATCTGCTGGCTTATGCCTACACTGGTTCGAATCCAGTTCCCACCACCACCCTCGGGCGCTCCGTTCGGTCTCTCACTCCGTTTCCCTCAGCATCGCGACGAAGTGTTTCATCGCCAGGGACAACACCTTGGATTTCTTGTGGATCGCGGCGATGGGGCGATGGAGTTCAGCATCGTCGATGGGCATGGCGGCGAGGGTCTCCTGCTGCACTTCCTGGGTCACCGTGCTCAGGGGCACGATGGAAATGCCGGCGTCGATCTCGACAGCCCGTTTGACGGTTTCGACGTTGTCGAATTCCATGACCGGGAGCACGTGGACGCCATGTTCCCTCAGGACCTTGTCGATGGCCTTGCGTGTTGGAATGTCCGGCTCGAACGCGATGAATTTCTGGCCGGCGAGGGCGCTGATTTTGACCGACTTGGTCTTGGCAAGGGGATGCTGGGTGTGACAGATCAGGACCATCGGCTCCTTCTTGAGCAGCACAATCTCCAGCTTCGAGTCCCGGGTGGGATAGGCCACGAGGCCCAGATCGACGATGTTGCCAAGCACGTCCTCGTACACCTGATTGGCGCGGCGATACTCGACGTGCACGTTCACCGTCGGATAGCTTTTCAGGTAGCGCTTGATATACGGCGGCAGGTCGTGCAGCCCGATGCTGTAGATGGTCGCAATCCGAATCGTCCCCGAGATGACGTCCTTGAGTTCCTGCAGCCGGCTATGCAGCGATTCGTACGTCTGCACGATCTGTTTGCTGGCCTCGTACAGCACCCGCCCCTCGCGCGTGAGTCGGAACTTCTTCTTGCTCCGCTCGATCAGGAGCGACTTGAACTGGCGCTCGAGCGAGCTGATCTGCTGGCTGACGGCAGATTGGGTAATGTGATTGATTTGCGCCGCTTTTGTGAAACTCTCCGTCTCCGTCAGATCACAGAAGACTTTCAGACTTTCGATTTGCATGAGGTAAGATAAAGATAAAAACTTCTGGAAGTCAATGCTGTTAATGCCATGCATTCCGATATTTGCTTCCCCTGTCCGATCTCCGGGAGCCGCGGCGGGGCCCGGGGCTTGAACGGCGTCCGCCCTGTTCCGACACTGTCGCGCATGCGCAAGCTTGCCAGCCGGCTCGGTTTGCTCCTGGCGTGCCTGTCGGCCCAGGTCGGCTGCCAGTCGCCGGCCGAGTCGCGATCCGACGCGCTGGTCTCGATGACGATCGTGTCTCCCCATCCGACGCGGGTGCGCCTGGCAGTCATGAAGGTCTTCGAGGCCGAGCATTTCGAGGGGAAGTCGGTTTTCGACCCCGAGATGGTCTTCGAGCGGCGGGGGAGTCTGGGCGACAGTCTGCTGCGCGGCGGCTTGTTGTCGGGCAAGACGATCGAGCGGGTGCGGGTGCGCGTGACCCCGGTCGGACCGGAGACCTACCAACTCGACTGCAGGGCGTTCACGGTCCAGTACCCGGGGGATCGCGTCATGGAGGAGGAATTCCGGATTCGCCGCAAAGGGCCGTACCAGGAACTGCTCGATCGCGTCCGAGCCCAGGTGGCGCAACTTCAGGAGGCGCCGGACCTTCCGTGAGGCTGGCGAGCCGCGCCGCGGACCTGACAATCCGAGGGGAGGTTGCGGGGGCAGGGCTGTCGCGGTCGGCGCTTGCTCAAGGACAGGGTTCCACTACTCTGGCGACATGTTCGAACCGGCGGATTTGTTTGACCTGAGCCAGACCGACCATGCCGGGCTGTTTGAGGGGTGTGCCCACGGATGGGACGCCCTCAAGGGGCTCGCTGCCTACATTGGCGCCCATGTGCGCCCGGCACTGCGGAACCGGTGCGAGGGCGTGGCGTACATTGGCGAGCGGGTTTACATCGGCGCAGGCACGGTGGTCGAGGATGGTGTCATGATCAAGGGGCCGGCGATCATCGGGCGCAACTGCCAGATCCGGCACAACGCCTATCTGCGCGAGAATGTGATCGTGGGGGACGACTGCGTCGTGGGCAACGCGTGCGAACTGAAGAACGTCCTGCTTTTCAACCGCACCCATTTGTCCCACCTCAATTACGTGGGCGACTCGATCCTGGGGTATCGCAGCCATCTGGGCGCGGGCGTCAAGATCTCGAACGTGAAGATTCTCCCGGGCCGCGTGATCGTCGAGGTGCGAGGCAACCGGATTGACACGGGCCTGGCGAAGTTCGGGGCCCTGGTGGGCGACCGTGCGGAGGTGGGCTGCAACGCCGTGTTGAACCCCGGGACCATCCTGGGCCGAGACACACTGGTGTACCCGAACGTGAGCTGGCGCGGCGCACTGGCCGCGGGGGGCATCGCGAAGAACCGGGCGCAGGTGGAAGTGGTTGTGCGGTGCCCGCCTCATCCGGGTCCGTCGAACGCCTCGGGAGCAACCCCATCCGGATTGGGAAGCGACGCCGCGTGAACGCTCGGCGAATGCAGTGTCGCGAATGCAGTTGAGAATGCGGGCGGTTTGGGCAACAGTGGCGTGGGAGGAACATGATCAGCACAGTCGAGAACACCCCGGCGGGAGCCACGGACTTAGTGGAACGGGTGCATCACTTATTCTCGCCCCGGGGCATCCTGGCCAAAGCGCGGAGTTTCGAGTACCGCCCGCAGCAACAGCAGATGGCGACGGCCGTGGCCCGCGCGCTGGCATACGGCGAGCATCTGGTGGTCGAGGCCGGCACCGGTGTCGGCAAGAGCCTGGCCTACCTCGTCCCGGCTGTTTTCCACGCCGTCGAGCAGCGCAAGAAGGCGGTGATCTCGACGCATACCATCAACCTGCAGGAACAGCTCACCCAGAAAGATCTGCCGCTGCTCGAACGCGTCCTGCCCGTCCGGTTCAAGTTCATGATGCTCAAGGGGCGGCAGAACTACCTCTGCACCCGGCGGCTCGAGAAGGCCATGCAGCAATCGGACAGCCTGTTCACGACGCCGGAGACTCAGGAGCTGCAACGGATCTACGAGTGGTCGAAGACAACCGAGGATGGCAGCCTGTCGGACTTCGAGAATGAGCCCGATCCCAAGGTGTGGGCGCAGGTCTGTTCCGAGCGCGGCTTGTGCTCGCCCAAGAAATGCGGAGCCGACTCGGATTTCGCGAAGGCCGGGGGCGCCCCCTGTTTTTTTCAGCGCGTGCGCAGCCGGATCATGTCGGCCGATGTGCTGGTGTTGAATCACACCCTGTTCTTCATGCACCTGGGCGGCCTCGAGGAAGACACGGACGACACGGGTGTCCTGTTCAAGAACGACTTTGTGATCTTCGACGAGGCGCACACGGTCGAGGAGGTCGCGGCGCGGCACATCGGCCTCAGCGTCTCGAACGCCCAGCTCCGATTCAATCTCCAGCGTCTTTGGAACGAGCGGACCGGCAAGGGTCTGCTGGCCACGCTGCGCCAGGGCTCGGCGGTCAACCTGGTCGCCGACGCCTACGAGCAGGGCAGCAAGTTTTTCGACGCGGTCGAAGGGGCGTGTGATGCGCTGCACCACCAGATGCGGAAGCGCGGGTCCGGTTTCACCCCGCCCGGCACGGCCGAGGCCGCATCCCCGACTCCCGGCCGCGCCTGGTCCGAGCTGCGGATTCGCCGGCCCGATCTGGTCGCGGACAGTCTCACGCTGCCGCTTGCCCGTGTCCGCGAAGCGGTGAGCGAGATGGTGAAGCTGTCCAAAGACTCGGACATGGGGACGGAGTTGCTCGAGTGCAACCGGCGGCTGGGGGAGTTGCGCGAGGCAATCGCCACCTTCTTGAGCCAGAGTGCCGACGGCCATGTGTACTGGGTCGAGCGGAGCGGACGCGGACAGAAGCAGCTCGCGCTCAATGCGGCGCCTGTCGACATTGCCGATTTCCTGCGACGCCGTCTCTTCGCGTGCGACACCTCGGTGATCCTGACCAGCGCGACGCTCGGGATGGATGTCAAGCGCCTCGGCGAGCCGGTCCGGGCCGAGCGCGGACGCAAGGACGGCCTGAATTACTTCGTCAACCGTGTTGGCGCCGACGAGGCGACGTTGCTCCAGGTCGGGTCGCCCTTCGATTACCAGGAACAGATGCGTCTTTACGTGGTGGGGAGGATGCCCGACCCGCGCGATGCGGCCTATCGGGCGGCGCTGGTGCGGTGGATCGAGCACTTCATCCGGCAGACGCATGGCAAGGCCTTCGTCCTGTTCACCAACAGCAAGCTGATGCAGGAGATCGGCGAGGAGATGGCGCCTTTCATGGACGAACTCGGTGTCAGTTGCTTCGTCCAGGGCACCGGCACGCCCCGATCCGTCATGCTCGACAGGTTCAAGAAGGACGTCGATTCGGTGCTGTTCGGCACCGCCAGTTTCTGGCAGGGCGTGGACGTGCCGGGCGAATCGCTCAGCAACGTCATCATCACCCGCCTCCCCTTCGCCGTGCCCGACCATCCGTTGACCGAGGCGCGCATCGAGTCGATCGAAGCTGGCGGCGGCAATGCCTTCATGGACTTCTCCCTCCCCGAGGCCATTCTCAAGTTCCGGCAGGGCGTCGGGCGCCTGATTCGGACCAAGACCGATCGCGGCATCGTGGTGGTGCTGGACAATCGGATTCTGACCAAGCGCTACGGGAAGGCGTTTCTCGACGCGTTGCCCAAGTGCCCGGTCGAAGTCGTGTGACTCGCGGATTCACACCCCGTCCGCGCGCAGGGCGGTCGGACTTCGCAAGAGGACTGCGATGCGGATGAGCAAAGGCGGCGACGCGACCGATCTCAACGCCTCCAGAACGCATTGAGGGTGCTGTGCCGCCCGATCTGGATCGAATGCGCGATCGCGCCCGTGATGTGCTCCTTTGCCAGGCGCACGGCCTTGCTCAACGGATGCCCCATCGCCAGACACGCGGTGATCGCCGCCGAATAGGTGCACCCCGTCCCATGGGTCGTGACCCCGCGCACAAACGGGGCCGTCAGCAACAATTCCTCGCGTCCGTCATAGAAGATGTCCACCGCCTCGCGCATCGGACGCAGATGGCCGCCTTTGACCAGCGCGGCGCAGCCATAGGCCTGATGAATCTCGCGGGCGGCCGTGCGCAAATCCTCGATCGACCGGAGCGGTCGGTCGACCAGGATTTGGGCCTCGTCGAGGTTCGGCGTCACGAGTCGGGCCAGCGGCAGCAGGCCCTCGATCAGCGCCTGGATCGCCGCGGGACGCAGCAGCCGGGCGCCGCTGCTCGCCACCATGACCGGATCGACCACCAGGGGGGGGCGGCCGGGCGCGCGGAACCAATCGATCGCCACCCGGATATTGGCGCGCGAGAAGAGCATGCCGGTCTTGACGGCAGAGGGCGGCAGTTCGGCGAAGAGAGCTTCGAGTTG
This sequence comes from Verrucomicrobiota bacterium, assembly GCA_022710935.1. GTDB lineage: Bacteria > Verrucomicrobiota > Verrucomicrobiia > Limisphaerales > J093 > MWFF01. Next base: position 33,369 of record JAKLFY010000061.1, on the reverse strand, counting down.
TTGGCGCAAGAAGCCGGGCGGCGCCGGGTGGATCCCCAAAACAGCGCGCGGGTTCTGGGCCGTCAGGCAGGTGATGGCACTCGTCCCGTGCACTCGAAAGGCGGCGAAGGTCTTCAAGTCCACCTGAACGCCGGCGCCACCGCCGCTGTCGGACCCGGCAATGGTGAGCGCCACGGGCTGACTCGATCGGGTCGTCATAAGAACCTCTGTCCCTTCAACGCAACACGCCGAAGCCTCACTCCTCCTTGGCCAGAACGCGAAACGCCAATACCGAACGGCCCTGGTCGGCACAGTCGGCCCGAAGCACGACCCAACCGTCGCGGCAGACGGCGTCCGCAGGCACGCGCAGCCTGGCCTCGAGCGCGACGCGATCGCGCGGCCCGACCGCCATTTCGGTCGATGGCACTTGCACCTCCCAGCCTTCCGGCTGGCGTTCGATCCGGATCCGTCCTTTGGCGCCGGCCGTGCCAAAGTTGTAAGCGTGAATGGGGAGGGCCAACGATTGCCCCGGCTTGACGGAATACACGTAGCCTTCGGACCACGGGATGTCCTGGACGCGCGCGGTGGCACTGCGCGGCAGAGACAGTTGGAGCACGACGGGCGAGACGGTGCCGGCTCGAGGGGTGGCGAGGGGGGGCGGGGGTTCGAGCGGCAGGGTCGCCGCCTGACCCGCCGGCAGAAAAACGAACACCGGCGCCGATGTGAGTCGCTCGGGGAGAGCCTTGCCGGCGGGACGTCCGAGGTAATCGACCACGCCCTGCACGTCGAGGTTGACCGGCGGTTGCCAGGCGGATGCGGTCTGGCCGCGTCCGTCCCAGTCAATCTCCTTCTCGGCCCACGCGACAAGGACGTCACGCTCCTGGCCGTCCGGCTTGGCGCGGAAAGCGTAGACATGGACGTCCCCACCGGGCTGGAAGCGGCCCAGGGAACGTGCGCCCGCCAAACATCGGCCCGCTGCGGAGAGGGCCGCATAGGCCGGACGCGGCGTCATGTCCAGGCGCAGGAGGCCGAACTGGACGCCATTGGGCTCGTGGTAATGGCCGAGAATGAAGTGGAAATGGCGTCGGGTGCCGGCGAACAGGCTGCTGGCGTAGGATTGCGCCAGCCATTCGGCCTTGAGCCGTTCGAGCCGCGGATCCTGGTCGTACCACGGCCCCTGTTTGAGATGCGGGGTGCCGCGGTCGGCCTCCGTGACCCAGAGAGGTCGTCCGCTCACGGCCTCGCGCGCCGGTTTCCAGAGCTGGGCATAGGAGTGCGACCAGTCGTAGGTGTGGATGTTGTAGGTGTCGAAGTAAGGCCAGATTTCGTTCGCGAGCACACCCTCGGTCTGGGCGGGAGTCGGCGCGGTCGTCGTGACATTCCAACCGACGATCACCTCGGGATCGCCCGCTTTGAATCCGAGCCACGCCGCCTTCTGCCAGGAACACATCTGATCGACCGTGTGCGCGCCGAACGTGGATACGTTCGCCTCGTTCCACGGTTCCCAGGCCGCAACGCGCCCCTTGAATCGGGCAGCCAATGCGCGGCCGAGGTCGAAAGCATGGCGCAAATCGGGTGCGAAACGCCCGCCCGCGTTGGGCACCTCGCGAGCCCAGGACGGGGTGTCATGGAACACCTGCAACACCTTGAGACCGGCGGCATGCTGCGCCTCGGCGGCAGTATCGTAGGTCGTGCCCGCCGGCACGAGGGCGCCGGGCTCGGGCTGAATGTCACTCCAACGGAGGCGATCGCGGACCCAATTGACGCCGGCGAGCGCCGCCAGGTTCGCGAAGCGCTGTTGCTGAACGGGGTCGTTGCGGGCGAACCACGCGGTCGCCGAGTCGACACAGACGGGTGAATCGCCCGGCACGGGAGCCGCCAGCCGTCTGATCACCGCCGCGGTCGTCCACAGGATGTTCGTCCGTTCCGGCGCATCGAACTCGATGCGATACCAGCCAATGCCCAGATCGCCCGCGGCGATGGGCGCGCGCGCCCGCACCGCCTCGGCGCCGAGAGCGCCCGAGCGCAGCACCCGGGCCTGATCGTCGAGCAGACGCCAGCCTGTGGCCGTATCGGGCAGCCCCTCGGGCAACCGCACCTGAACCGTTTCTCCTTCGAGATAGATGTTGCCCGGATGCTCGGGCAACGGCTTGGGGATCGCCCGTGTCGAAGGGGCATCCGGCGACTCGTCGGCCTGCGGATGGAGGCGGGCGCGGATGACCGCCGGGTTGTCCGTGATGATGCCGTCGACGCCGAGGCGCACGAGCTGGGCGGCCTCGTTGGGGTCGTTGATGGTGTAGACCCAGACGCGCAGCCCGCGCTGGTGCGCGTGCGCGATGGCGTCCGCGTTGACCTGGCGGTTCCAGACGACCAACTGGGCTCCGAGCTGCTCGATGTCGGCGATGAACTCGGGGCCGAGAACCTTCTCCTGGTCCGTGAGCTTGCGTCCGTTGCGGCTCGAAGGCGGCCCCAACGCGCCCAGGACAAGGTCCGGCGCGACGCGGCGGGCGTCCCGGACGAATCCCCAGTCGAAAGACTGGACCACCAGATCATTGAGCCAACCGCGCTCGCGCAGCAGGCGGACCAGGGCTGGCGCGTCTCCTCCTTTACGTTCGATCAGGGTGACGCCGCCCGCCTGAATGGTCTCGATCGACTCGACCAGAGTGGGCAGCGGCGTGCCGGCGTACGCGGGAGAGAACCAGCGCCCGGCATCGAGGCACGTGAGCTCGGACGCGTTCCGCGAGGTGACGGCGATCCCCTTCCCGCCCCAGCGGTTGGTGGCGTCAGTGGTCCGATCGAGTGTCCCGTCGTGGATCACAACAGGCACACCATCCTTGGCGTGGTAATAATCGAGTTCGATCAAATCGGCGCGCGCGGCCAGCGCGAGGCGGAAAGCCGGAAGCGTGTTCTCGGGGGCCTGCTGGCTGAAGCCGCGATGCGCGATCACAAGCGGGCCGGGCTGGGCAATCAGCCGCGCCGCGGGCGAACTCGCCGGCAGCGCGTCTGCGGCGCTGGCAATCGCGTGAAGAAAGAACAGCGCGCCAAACAGAGTCGTCGCAAGGATGGCGCGCCCCAAACGATCAGGGGCCAAATACTCGATCATGATGTTGTGCTGTCACTCTAGCGATCGAGAGTGAACATGCAAACCAAAGCGCGGCGACCTGGACCACCGGAGGTCATGGCCTTCGCCAGGCGCCGCGCGGGTGCGCGCTTCGGGGACCGCGCCCGGACCGAGGCTGTCAGCGCGGCGCTCGAGCGGGATCGAGGGCGACAGGCCGATACACGCAGACCAATGCCGGGGGGAGATTGAGGAGGACAAGTTCGCTGCCGACTTGCTCGAAGGCATCGGAGGGCGGCTGGCCGTTGAGAACCCGATAGGTGAACTGAATCCAGCAGCCGCCGGGATCCAGGATCGCGCGGATGCACGCAGCGAGCCGGGCGACATTGTGCGCGGAGAAGTTCTTGAGCGGCAGGCTGGACACCACGGCGCCGAACCGCTCGCCCGGGAACAGCGCATCCAGTTCGAGGGCATCGCCTGTCACGAAGCGCGCCTCGCGAAACCGCTTGCGGAGGACTTCGGTCAGGCGGGGCGACATCTCCACCGCGATCAACCGGCGAGGATCCAGTCCGCGCGCCAGCAACGCCTCGGTCACCACGCCCGTGCCCGGGCCGAGTTCGAGCACAGGCCGCCCGATGTCTCGAGGGAGCGGACGCGCCATCGCTCGAGCCAGGGCGCGCGAGCTGGGCCAGACGGCGCCGATTTGGAGAGGATGCCGCGCGAGCTCGGTGATGAAGGCGCGGAGCGGATGGGCTCGATCCGATTCCCGCGCGGAGGCGCGGCTGGTGTCCAGGCTTGGCATGTCAACAAACGAATTCGCCGCAGTCTATCATTGCGCGAATCGCGGTGCACACTATTTCTCTGGAACGCGGCGCACGCGACGGTGCATCGGGTTGTTGTCGGTGTTCTTCCGCCCGGTGAGGGCACCGGGCCTACAGCGCATGGGGACTCCGGCTGCAGGCCGCGTGCCCAGACGCGGCGCAAACTCGATTCCCATCGACAACCTCCAAATGCACTGGTCCAACGCGTGCGGTCAGGAGAAGGTCTGTTCCCATGCGGCCCCATTCGATGTCCCGCAACGAGACCACTGCAGGCCAATCGCCGAAGCCCGCTCCCGCCACCGCCTTCCGCCCGGCTGCCTCGCCAAGAACCTTCGGGGCGTAGTAGAAAGCGACGCGCTGGACCAGCCCGGACTCGAACAGAGACGCATGGATCTCGCCACCGCCCTCGACCAGCAGCGCAGTGACCTCTTCACGGCCGAGCTGGCGGAGGATCCAATTGAGATCGAGCTTGGGACGGCAGGCCGATTGGCCCGCGACCCGATGCCGCGGGCCGCGGACACCGCTTCGTGGCATGACCTCCGGCGCGACGACAACATTGACCCGCCGAGCCAGGGCATCCCGGCGATGCTCCGGAGCCATCGGGCCGACGTACACGGTTGTCCAGGCCGCCCAGGGATCGCTGACCAGGCGACAATCCAGAGGGGTGCGCGCGCGGGCATCCAGAACCAGTCGCCGGATCGGTTTGACTGGCGCCGAGGAGGCTCGGGCCCCGGCGCCTCCAGGGGAATCCGTGGGATGTGCGAGACCGTCGCCCTCCCCCGTCCCGCATGGCGGGGCACCCTCTCCCATCGGATGGGAGCGGGACGGGGTGAGGGGGCTTTGTCGCGCATGCGGCGGACTCCTCAGCAAGTGGAGAGTTCGTACAGATCGGATGCCGACATCGCCCTCGGGACCATGTCGGGGCCGAGGTGCGCCCCTGGCTGTCAGGCCGGGATCATCCGCCAGCACCGTGTTCACGCCCACCAGGATGGCATCCGCGCCCAGCCGCAACTGCATGGCGTGGCGGCGGGCGATTGCCCCTGTGATCCACTTCGATTCGCCCGTCGCCGCGGCGATCTTGCCATCGAGTGTCATCGCGGCCTTGACCGTCACGAACGGCATGCGCTCGACAATCCAGTGATTGAACGACTCGTTGAGCCGCGCCGCCTCCTCGGCAAGCACCCCGTGCCCAACCTTCACTCCCGCCTGCCGCAGGAGCTCGAAGCCTCGTCCCGCGTGGTGCGGGTTCGGATCGGTTGCCGCGGCGACGACCCGGGCAATTCCCGAGCGTGTGATGGCTTCGGTGCAGGGCGGCGTTCGTCCCGCGGTGCAGCACGGTTCGAGCGTCACGTAGAGAGTCGCCCCGCGCACCGAACGCCCACGCCGGGCGGCGTCGTCCAACGCCTCGATCTCCGCGTGCGGCTGCCCGGCGCGGTGATGCCAGCCCCGGCCAATCACGCGTCCGCTCTTGACCAACACGGCCCCGACCATCGGGTTGGGCGACGTCTGGCCGCAGCCTCGCGACGCGAGGCGCAGGGCCAGGCGCATGAAACGGATGTCGTTCGAGCCGGCAGCGAGTCTCACCGTTCCGCGATTAAGCCCGGGACAGACCGTCAAGGCAAGAGGCGTGCTTCGTTTTTCGGAGCGGCCTGTTAGTCTCCCTGCATGAAGAAAACACGCGGATTCCACATGGTTGTTGTCACAGCGCCGGATCTGAAGACCGCCCGCCGGCTGGCGCGGGTCGCGCTCGAAGCGCGTTTGATCGCGTGCGCCAACCTGATCCCACGCATCGAGTCACATTACTGGTGGAAAGACAGGATCGAGTCGGGCAGCGAGGTCCTGTTGCTCATGAAAACCGTCGACCGGAGATTGCCGGCGCTCGAACGACGGATCATGGCCGAACATCCGTACGATACCCCGGAGTTCCTGGTGTGCCCAATCACCGGGGGCAACGCGCGGTACTTGGCCTGGCTCGAGGCGAATGTCGCCGCGAGCCGGTCGTCGGAGAGCCGCCGAAGAACCTGACTTTGGCTTCGGGGTTCGTCCCGCGATGTCACGTCTCCGGCAGGTAGCGCTGGGCGAGCAGCACGGTCATGAAGAGGGCGGCGAAGGCCAAGGTCACGATCGTGGAATGTCCTCCGACCGCCAGAAGATCGACGAGGACGATTCCGGCAACCAGGCCGGAGACCGTCATGCGGATGTTGGGTTCTCTTTCGCGCAAGGCGTGGCTGAGCCAGGGTATGATCCAGAGGCACAACAAGAGGCCCAAGGCCACCGCCACATGGCGATGCTCGTTGGCATTGCTGATCCAGGCCAGGCCCAGAGGCACTGCCAGCAGGATGAGCGGCCAACGTCGGATTGGACCGCGGATGGCTTGGCGGCGGGCGAACCAACTGAGGCCGGCGACGTAGCATCCGATGGCGAGGCCACTCCAGATGCTGATGCCTGCGAGGCCTTTGGGTGCTGTCGCGCCTGCCAGCAGGTAGAGCAGGAAACGGCAGAAACCGAGCAGCAGGGGCGACAGCTCGGTCGCCTTGTGAATGAGATTATAGACAAAAACGGCGACCGCGAGCATGAACACGAGCGTCAGGTTGGCGCGCGCGCCCAGCACAAGGATGGCGCCCCCCGCGATCAGCCAGAGAATGCCGAGCTGGCCGACGACATCGCGGGCGACGAGCCCGGCCGGAATCGGCCGGTTGGAACGCTGTTGGCGATCGAAGTCGACGTCGAAGAAGTCGTTGAGGAAAGTCCCGCCCAGGTAAAGACAGCTCGCACCCAGGCCGCACCAAAGCAGACGCCCCGGCGAGTGGGTGTCGCCGCCGCTCAGGAGCCAGCCCGCCAGGCAGTTGGACCAGACAGTGGGCAGGCCGGGCAACCGCGCCAGGCTCAGAAACGTCCGCCCGTTTGGCCAGGTGTGACGCATTTGTGTCGTTCTCGGGATTGATCGGTCGGATTGCCCGTCCCGGGCGGCGGATAGCAAAACAGGACTCGGGAGAAATGCAACCCCCAGCGAGGCGCGCCTCTGACCAGTCCCCGTCCTCGACATCACGAACCAGCCCCAACGTTTTTCCGCTCTCCTCTCCCGCGCCTCGCTCCATAGAGTCCTTTCACCCGTCCGTGCACAGGGCAGTCAGACTTGGCAAGAGGGCTGCTATGCGGGTTAGAAGAGCAAAACCGCGCCAGGCTTGAGGGACAGTGGAGTGCAACACACTGTTCCCCTGGCAAAACGCCTTCAGGACTGGCAGGATGCCCCTGGATTCATCTCCGGGCGCGGTTTTGCCAGAGCCCGGATGTGAGACTCCGCGGAGCTTTATGAAACATCCGGGCTAGGGATGCGGAAACTTTAGGCCGAGCGCGGTGATCAAAGAGTGTTATTTCTATGCCGCAGTTTACTTACAAGGCGCGCCGGCGGTCGGGCGAACTGGTCCAGGATGTGGTCGAGGCGAATGATCGGCCCAGTGCCCTGGTCCAGATCGAGCGTCTGGGCTTGTTTCCGGTGATGGTCGAGTCGGCGCGCGGGAGCGGGGCGGGGCGGGCGGAGCGATCGGCGGGCCGGGCGCGTCCATCGGCGGCGCTGCTGCCTCCGGCGTTGCGGGAGTTGCTCCAGCGCAAGCGGCGTCCGAAGCTGCAGGAATTGGCGACATTCACGCAGCAGTTGACCAACCTGCTTCGGGCCGGCATGCCCCTGGCGTCGGCACTGAACAGCATGAGCTACCTGGGCACCAAAGGGATCCCGCCCGAGGTCAGCCGGCAGCTCAAACAGGACGTGATGGAAGGCAAGGGCCTCTCCGACGGCATGGCCAAGCAGCCCGTCATCTTCTCGGATCTTTACGTCAATATGGTCCGCGCCGGTGAGCAGAGCGGCGCGCTGGGCGATGTGCTGCAGCGCATGGCCACCCATTTCGAGCGCTTCGCCGAGGTCCAGCACAAGTTCACATCCGCTCTCATCTACCCGGCGGTCGTCTGCTGCGTGGGCGTGCTGATCATGATCTTCTTCATGACCTTCATGCTGCCCCGCTTCATGACCATCTTCGACGGCATGAAGATGGAGCTGCCGGCGGCGACGAAGTTTCTGGTTGGCCTGAGCCGTTTCTTCTCCGGGTATTGGTGGACGATTCCCTTGGTGGCGGCGGCGCTGCTCATCATTTACAACCGCTACAAGGCGACCGAGGCGGGCCGCCGGGCGATTGACCGGTTCAAGATGAACGCGCCGGTCTTTGGGAAAGTGGTTCGCCTCAATCTGTTCGGCCAGTTCGCCCGGACCCTGGGCACGCTCCTGCAAAACGGCGTGCCGGTGCTGACCGCCCTGAAGATCACCGAGCAGGTCATGCCCAACCGCATGGTGCGTGAAGCCATCGCCCACACGCGCGAAGAGGTGACCGACGGCAAAACCATCGCGCAGCCGCTGGCGCGCAGCAAACTGTTTCCCCAGTTGATGATCGATTTGATCCGGATCGGCGAGGAAACAGGCGATGTGCCGGGCGCGCTGAACAACGTGGCTCAGACCTACGAGAACGAGTTGAGCATCGCCCTGCGCGTCATGACGAATCTCATCGAGCCGGCGATGATCATCGTGATGGCCCTGGGCGTCGGCTTCCTGCTGTTCAGCGTCCTTTCCGCCATGTTCGCCATCACCGCCAATATTGCCCGCTGATGAATGCTGCCGGAACAAATGCGCGGACGAGGGGATTCACCCTCTTCGAAATCCTGGTCGTCCTCGCCATCCTCAGCATCGTTGCCACCATCAGCGTCCCGTCCGTCGTCCAGGCAGCCAAGAAAAGTCCGATGCGCCAGGCGATGAGCGACCTCGAAGAGGCGTGCCGAAACGCCCGCATGCTGGCGATCCTTCAGGGCGAGCCGATGGAAATCGTCATTCGCGCCGGGGAAGGCTCCTTCACCGTGTCCCGCGCGTTCTCGGCCCCGTCGCCCACGGCCGAATCGGGCGCCATCGAAGGCAATGCGTACGCCCCAATCGAGCCTCAGCCGGCCCGGGCCACGCCTGCCGAGGTCGAGCCGTTCCGGGCCCGAATCCCGGCGAGCGTGGCCTTCAAGAAACTCCTGGTGAATCTCCAGGACATGATGGACGCCCCGGAAGCGCGTGTCCGGTTCTACCCCAACGGAACCTGCGACGCATTCACGGCGCACCTGCTCTCCGAACAGAACGAGGAGCGCAGTCTCACGCTCGAAATCACCACCGGCCGCGAGATCGTCGAGGTGATCCGATGACACGTCTGCCTTCCTCGCCCAGGGTCCCATCGGCTCCCGATCCCCAGGCTCGATCCGCGCGGGGCGCAGCAGTTTCATCCGGACGCGGATTCACGCTGCTCGAAGTGATGATCGCGATGGCGATCTTCTTCGGCGCGATTTTCGCCATTCTGGATCTTGTGACCCAGAACCTGCGCATCGCGCGGGGATTGAGCCTGGGGGAGATCGATTTCAGTTCCGTGGCGTCGGAGCTGTCACTGACCAACCGCCTCGAGGAAGGGACGATGTCGGGGGACTTTGGGGACTCGAAACCGGGCGCCTCCTGGATTGCGGAGACAATGCTCTATGCGTCCAACGGGTTGTTCCAGGTCGACATCACGGTGGATTGGCCGGAAAACGGCCTGGTGAAGCAGCGCACAGCGAGCATTCTTTTGTACCGGCCCGCGTCGCGCAATGTGCGGGGGGGGCGATGACGACCAGGGGGACAAACCGGGGGTTCACCCTCCTCGAGATCATGCTGGCCGTGGTGATTTTTGGCATGGTCGTCACGGCCATCTACTCGAGTTGGTCGGCCATACTCCGGGCCTCGAGGGCGGGGCGCGACGCCTCCGAGGACATGCAGCGCAGCCGGATCGCCGCCCGCACGATCGAGGACGCCCTGGTGTCCACCGTCATGTTCACCAGCAACCCGGGTTTGTATTCCTTCTTGGCGGACACCAGCGGCGATTTTGCGGCCCTCAGCTTCGTGTCCCGACTGCCGCCTTCCTTTCCGGGCAGCGGCTATTTTGGCGATCAGGTCGTGCGGCGCGTCGAGTTCACCGCCGAGCCGTCCCCGAGCGGCGAGCTGCAGTTGCTGCTCCGTCAGATGCCGATTCTCCAGACGAACGTGTTCGATCCCGACGAGCACACGATCGTTCTGGCGCGCGATCTCAGCGCCTTCATGATCGAGTTCTGCTATCAGCGCGGCAATTCCTACGAATGGGTCGAGGAGTGGCAGTTGACCAACCAACTCCCCAAGCTCGTGCGCTTCGCCCTGGCCTTCGGAAAGTCGCCCAATGGCACGGGCAAACCCAAGAGCGTTACGGTGCGCGCCGTGAGCCTGCCGTCCGCCGCGGTGCCGCGCGATTCGCAAGGCGCCGCCGGCCCCGGAACATCCGCGCCGCCACAGGACGGACCCGTGAACCAACCCCCCAATGACCAGGCGCAGCGCCAGAACATCGACCAGCGATTCGGATCGCCGGTGCGCGGGATCGGCGGGGGAGGGGGTGGCCTGTGACCTCGCGCGCCCCGTCCCGACACGCCTCCGGCGGATTCGCGATCATCGTCGTTTTGATCGTCATCTTCACGCTGGCCATTCTGGCGGGAAGCTTCGCCCTGGCCATGAAGGTCGAGTCCCGTCTGGCGGCCAACGCCAACAGCGACGCCGAACTCGAATGGCTGGGGCGCTCGGGCGTGGAACTGGCGCGCTACGTCCTCGGGCAATCGATGGGCCAGCCGTACGCCTCGCTTAACCAGATTTGGGCGGGCGGCCCGGGCAGCGGCAACGAGACCAACGGCCCGCTCATGGATATCAGCCTCACCGACGTCCAGCTCGGCGAGGGGCGGTTCTCGGTGCGCATCGAAGATCTCGAACGCAAACTGAACATCAACCTGAACCTGCCCGAGCAGGAGAAAAAACAGGTGCTCGCCCGCGCGCTCACCACCATCGTCGGGGTCGACAGTGGCGACTCGGCGACGATCGAGGACTCGATCCTCGATTGGCTCGATCCGGACGACGCATCGCATCTGAGCGGGACCGAGAGCGATTTCTACCTCACGATGCCGCGTCCCTACTTCGCCAAGAACGGGCCGATCGATGACCTGGCGGAGCTGCTCCTGGTGCAGGGTGTCACCCCGGAAATCTACTGGGGGCCCGGCGCGCCTCATCACCAGGTCCAGTTGTTGAACCCGAATGCGGACGCCATCGAGTCGGACCTGCTGCCCATGTATCCGGTTGGATTGGTCGATCTGTTCACCGCGCTCTCGAGCGGACGCATCAACATCAATACCGCGTCCGCCAACGTCCTCCGCCTCCTGCCGGGCGTCGACGAGAATGTCGCCGGCAATATCATCCGGGCGCGGGCGGGTCCCGATGGCGCCGAGGGAACCGAGGATGACACGCCGTTCATGAACCTCTCCGGCCTCAACCCGGCGATGGTGCCGGGCATCATTCCCGAGCTGGCCGCCCGATACGCCATGCTCTGCGGCGTCACCAGCGGCACGTTCGAAGTCCTGGTCGACGCGCGGTTGGGACGCCACCGCCGGACCTACGCCGCGATCGTCCGGCGCAACCGGCCCGACGATGTCGCGATTCTTCAGTTCGGCTGGAGATAGGCCGCGATGCGGACATCAAACCAGGCGCAGTCTGGAAGCGAGAGTGTCCGGGTCGAGATCCGATCGCTGAAGGCCCGCCGGATCGTTCGGACGCACACCCCATGAAACCGATGAAGATCACCGTTGCTCTGGCCGATGCCATCGTGCTCTCCGCGTTGTCCGCGGGGCTTCTCCAGGCCGCCAACCCCGTCATGCCCGGTGCTGACCCGCACGCCGTGGCCGTGGGCGACACGGTGTGGATCTACCCGACCTGGAGCGACCGCCGGTTGGAGCGGTTTTTCGCTTTCTCCTCGACGAACCTCACGACCTGGCAGCGGCACGGCCCCGTGCTCGATTTCGAGGATGTCGCCTGGATCAGGGACGACGGCCAGGAACGCCATCACGCCTGGGCACCCGCCGCTCTCGAGAAGAACGGCACCTGGTTCTTCTATTACTCGGTCGGCCCACAGAACCCGACACCCTCCCGCATCGGGGTCGCTATGGGCGCCGGCCCCCAAGGCCCGTTCCGCGATTCAGGCAAACCCCTGCTGACGGGCGGAAGCGGATTCGAGGCGATTGACCCGATGGTGTTCACCGATCCGCAGACGGGAAAGTCGTTCCTCTATGCGGGCGGCAGCGCCGGCGCCAAGCTCCGCGTGTTCGAGTTGAACCCCGACATGATCAGTTTTGCCCGCGAAATCGCCGTGGAGACCCCGCAGCAGTTCACTGAAGGCGCCTTCATGCACTGCCGCCAGGGGCGTTACTATCTGTCCTACAGCCACGGCGGATGGCAGCACGCCTCCTACTCGGTGCATTACGCAACGGCCGATGGACCCGTCGGACCGTGGCGCTATCGCGGCGCCATTCTGGTCAGCGATGCGACCCGCAAAGGCCCCGGGCATCACTCCTTTCTGCGGCGCCCGGGCACGGAGGACTGGCTGATTGTTTACCACCGCTGGGAGAATCAGAGTGGGGACGGTCCCTATCGCGGCCGGCGCCAGATCTGCATCGACCGCATCGAGTACGGCCCCGACGGCCTCATCCGCCCGATCGTCATGACCGGCGACTGATCGCGGCGGCCATTCGCTGCGCCTTTCAAGACCCGCGAATTCACGCCCTGGCCGATCAACTCACCCTTGTCACCCACGCCCAAAAGAACGAAGCCGACCAGGTCATCCAGAATGGCTCACACGGTCTCGGAATTTCCGGTGTCATAACACACCCTCCCACAGCTCCGCCTGTTGACCGATCCGCAGCCACTTCAAGATCGGGTACTCGACGGTGCGAGCTTCGGTGAACGGCGTGGATGGCGCCGGCATGGTCAAACCTCCATTTTGACTCGCACCTTTCCGGTCAACAGGTTTTGCAGGAGCGAGGTCTTTCATCTCCGCACTGCTGGCAACTCATTCTCGGCCGCTCGGATGCTGGAATTGGCAGCGGCAATCAGAGCAACGATGTCATCCTGCTCGCCGCGCCGAGGCTGAGGAACCCGCAGTTTGCGGAGTCCTCGGCGGTTGATCGTGTTCAGTCCGCTGCTGGTGTTCGCCGTGGCATTCCAATGGCGGCGGCGGCGGAGTTGCCGATTGTTCGATCAGTCGGATCTGAACCAGAACGGAGCGGTAACGCTGGACCTCTCTGCAAGGGCATGGCTACGCTGTGGGCGCATGAAGCCATTCCCAAGTGTCTTTGCCCGCGGACTCATTCGGCTCGGTCTGCGGGGCGTGACGATTCTTCTCGTGAGCGCCGGCATGACTCAGGCGCAGGAAACGGCGCCCGCTTTCATCCAGGAGCTGAATCTCGTCCATCTTTGCCACACGGACATCGGCTTCACCGACCATCCGGCCGTGGCGCGCGAGCTGCACCGGCGCTATCTGGACGTTGCGCTCGACGCGGTTCTCGCCCGGCTCGATGGTCCCCAGGAGAAGCGGCTCTGTTGGACCGCCGAAACCACCCTGGCGGTCACGGACTGGTGGGAGGCCGCGCCGCCCGAGCGCCGCAGCCAGTTCCTCGAAGCGGTCCGCGCAGGCGTTCTGGATGTGGCCGCTCTCCCTTTCAACCTAACCCCCTTTCTGGACGCGGCGCAATGGGACACGATGATGCGTTGGATGCCGGAGGATCTGTGGAGCGCAGTGGGACCTTCGGTGGCAATTCAGAACGACGTCAACGGGTTTCCCCGTGCCGGCGCGCGGCGGCTCCTGGACCGCGGCGTGCACCGGCTCTTCATGGGAATCAACGACGACAGCGGCGGCGCGCCCTTTCCCCGGCACTCGGCCTTCTGGTGGCGCCAGCCCGACGGACGGCGGATGTTCGTGTGGCTCAATGCGCACTACGGCTCCGGCTTCTCCCTGTTCGAGCCGGATGAATGGCGGCGCGGCCCGGTCCCGTACGCCTCCGACACCCGCTATCGCCCGCCGCGCGCGGGCGACATCCTGCGCAGCGACGAGGCCTCGGTGCGGGCGGCGCACGAGATCTGCCGGGGCAAGCTCAGGCAGATCGAGGAAGGGGGCTACACCAACGCGGTTCTGACCACCTCGATCACCAGCCTCTGGCGGATGGACAATGATCCTCCCTTCCCGCCGCTGGCCGATTTCGTGGCGACCTGGAATCGGCTCGGGCTCAAGCCGTATCTCCATCTCACGACTGCGTCCGCCGCCGCGGCGCAGATGGAAGCGATCCTCGGTCCGACCGCGGCCGAGTACGCGGGGGAATGGACCGATTGGTGGGCCAACGGCACGGCCAGCGCGCCGCGCGAAGTCGCCGCCAGCCGCGTCGCCAAACGCGCGCTGCTCGCGGTCCGGTCGCCTCTGTGGGGACCGACCGGGTCCGAAGTCCGCATGAGTGTCGACTCGGTGTATCGCGATCTTTGTCTGTTCGACGAGCACACCTGGGGTTCGAGCTGGAGCATCGGGATGCCGTACCTCCTCGACACCCAGGCCCAGTTTAACGAGAAGGCGTCGTTCGCCTTTCGCCCAATGGCGCGGGCCGAATGGCTCCTCAGCCAACATGTCCGCACCCGGCTCGCGAGCGCCGGCGAAGGACTGTTTCTTGCGAACCCGACCGACGCGCCGTTCACCGGCTGGGTCAGCATCCCGACGCCCGCCCTGCGCCAGGACTATCAATCCGTGCACGACCCCGAATCGGGCGCCCGCCGGCGCCTCGAGTTCGATCCTGGCGTCGCGGCTTGGGGACGTCCGCAACGCCCTGACGATCTCACCTACGAGAACACCGCCGCGACGTTCGCCGACAATCTGCCCAGGCGCTTTGCCCGGTTCTGGGTCGAGGCCCTGCCCGCTCACACCATTCGGCGCCTCGCCTTGCGCACCGAGCCCTTGACGCAGGATGCCGCGCCGACCGGGCGAGGCCCCGAGGTTGAGCGGGATGGCCAGGGCTGGCCGATGACCGCCCAATGGCCGGACCAGTCCAAGCCGCTGTTCCTGCCTGGGCTCGGCGATTTCGTTGCGGTCCAGGTCGACGGTTTCGCCCCGCGCTGGGTGACGATGGACATCATGAACGAGAGGGGGAACGACGCGCGACGCGACCAGATGCGACGCGAACGCTTGAGGGAGGTTCGGGCGCAACCGACGGCTGCAACCGAGTTCAGCGAGACCGCGCACACGCTGCGGTTCACGCAGCGCCTCGATCATCCGCGTCTGGCCTGGGCGACCCGGCGGCTCGAGATTTGGAAGGGCAGTCCGCGTGCCAGGCTCACCTTCCGGCTCAACCGGATTTCATCAGCCGATCCTGAGATCTTCTACATCGTGACCGCGCTGCCCACAGGCGACCTGATACCCCGCCTGACCTGTGGCGGCGAATCCTTCACGCCCTTCAACGACCAGATTACCGACACATGCCGGGATTACTTCGCCATGGATGGCTGGGCCGATTATGCCACACCCGAGGGGCGTTGGCTGTGGGTCAGCCGGGATGCGCCCCTGTTGACGCTCGGCTCACCCCAGGCGTTGGCCCGGCGCCGCACGCCGGTGGCGGATCCTCACCGCCTGTTGTCGATGGTCTACAACAACTTCTGGCATACCAACTTCGCCGCCGACGAGTCAGGCGTCATGGAGTTCCAGTTCGATCTGGTCTGGCTGCCGCCAACGACGGCCCCCGATCAGGTCGATCGGCTGGCCGCCTCCCTGCCATCCGATCCGATTGTCGTCATCAACCCCGCCGGGAATGAAGATCCGCACCTGATGAAATGGCTGTTCGCGCCGGGACGCTAGCCCGGAGAAGCTCATGCCGGGATGAGGAGACGGATTTCCGGGTCTACGCTGCGCCATCCCCACCCCTTCAGAATTCAAAGGGCGCGGCTCACCCAGTGCTGCACTTAGGGTCTGTGCAAAAATCACTTCCGGTTTTGGCGGGAGCGCCACCGGGTCAGATGCGAGGACCTCGGCGAGCTCGGTCGAGTCGCCCGAGGGAGGGAGTGTATCCGTTGAGATACTCGACTGACCGAGGAACGAAGCAGATGGCCCGGTGCCGCCCCGCCCCGCAGGGCTGGGGGGCTTTGGCTCGCTGGTCCCGCCGTCGCGGGATTGCTCCTCAGTCACAGAGGTCAAGGCTATGCTCCTTCGTCGCGCGGCTCGGCTGAGCTCGCCGAAGTCCTCGCCAGCGAGCCAAAGCCCCTCCAGCAAAATCCGAATTGATTCTTCCACAGACCCTTAATCCAGGCTCCTGCGCTCAGCCCAGCGCTTGCAGCACGAGATCGAGATGCTCCGCGGGCTGCACTTTGCGAAGCACGGCTTTCACCTTGCCGTCCGGACCGATGATGACAGTGCTGCGCTCGGTGCCCATGTATTTCCTGCCATACATCGATTTCTCGACCCAGACGCCGTAGGCCTGCACGATCTCCTTGGTTTCATCGCTGATGAGCGGGAAGGGCAGGCCGTGCTTCTTGATGAACTTGGCGTGGCTCTTCAGGGGGTCGACACTCACGCCGAAAACCGCGGCTTTTTTCCGGATGCGACTCCACCCGTCGCGCAGGGCGCAGGCCTGTGCCGTGCAGCCCGGTGTGTCGTCCTTCGGGTAGAAGTAGAGCACAACCATCTGCCCTCTGAGGTCCGCGAGGGAGACAGTCGCGCCTTCCTCATAGCTGCCTCCAATAACGGGGGCCTTGAATGCGGGGGCTTTCTTACCGGTGAGCTCTGTCGTGTCGTTCATAGTGGGTGTGATGTCATGGTGTGTGTGATGCCAGCGCGAAGGCGGCTCCCCCCTTTCGGTGTCCAGGGTGGGTCAGAGTGGTGATTTCACGGAAGCCATCTCTGGCCGCCATTGCCAAGCCGTCAGCGCGTTGAGTTCGCGCACGAACAACTGATCGCCCGCCACGGCGAGGTGCGCCCATGTCTCAGCGTCGGTGAGTTTGCGCCGGTCCAGGACGTCCAGCTTCTCTCTGTTTGCACGGATCAGGAAGAGGACGCCGCGCTGGTCAAGAGCGAGAATACGCTCGCCGCTCGCGACGAGACTCCAATACTTGCCGAAGGATTCGTCGCTCGTCCATACTTCGCGTCCCGTCTCGACTTCGATCGCCATCACGCGCTGGCTTCGGAGGTGGTTGTAGGCCACGCCGTCAATCACCACCGGCGTGCTCATGTAGCCCTGGGCTTTGTGCCGCCAGGATTCGGTGACGGTCCATGTGCCGTCAGCGTGCGCGACTTTGAAGCCGATGGTCTTGCCGCCGTAGGTGCTCGTGAAAAGCGTGTCGTGGAGCGCGACCGGCGTGAGAATGTTCATGCCTCGAAACGCTGGGACCGGTTGCTCCCAAAGAACGCGGCCGTCGGCGGGGTCGATGCCCGCCAGCTTCAGGCGCGTTTGCACCACGAGCTGGCGCTTGCCCGCGAGCGTCGCGAAGGTCGGCGACGAAAACACGCCGCCCCACATGCCACCCTGATCCTCGAGGGCGCGCCAGACAATCCGGCCGGACGTTTTGTCGAGTCGAATGAACGACGCTCCCGCCTGCACATACACGGAGTCGCCGTCCACGAGGGGCGAGCAGACGAAACCAAAGTCCGGCACGGGCTCGCCGAGTTCCCGAACAAAGTCCTTCCGCCAAATCAAATTCCCGTCGCGTGCGTCGAGACAGATCAGCACGTCCCGCATGCCGGCGACATACAGACGGTCGGCGTCCAGCGCCGGGGTCGAGCGAACCCAGTCTCCATTCGACCTGGCGAAGAATGGAACGCTGAGTGCGCCCTCCCACTGCGTCCGCCAGAGTCGCTTGCCGGTCTTGCGCGCAAAGGCCGTCACCACTTCCACCTTCTTGTCTCGCGTCTCGGTGGTGAACACAAGGTCGGGGCCGACAATCGGCCCGGAATAGCTCGGCCCCAATTCCACGCTCCACGCCCGATGAAGATGGTTGGTGTCGAGTTTCCCTGGCCACAAAGCGCCCATGACCTGGCCATCACGCGTCGGCCCGCGCCATTGGGGCCAGGTGGCAGGCTCGGTCCTGGCACTGCCGGCGAGAAGAAGTGTCGCGCCCAGGAGGATCGCGACATGCAGTTGGAGAGGATGCATTGCGGATCAGTACCTGACTTGTGGGCGGCTGACAAGAGGACTGAGGCGGAGGCCGGCGGCTCTCCGCCTCAGTGGGAGGAGTCAGTCAGGACTTGGGCAGAATCACCGAGTCAATGACGTGAATCACGCCGTTCTGGGCGAGCAGGTCCGTCTTGACGACCTTCGCATTATCCACGGTGACACCCGCGTCGGACACCTTGAGCCTCACGCTCTGACCCTGCGCGGTCTTGGCTTCCATCGTCTTCACGTCCGCCGCAAGCACCTTGCCGGGGACGACGTGATACTTCAGAATGGCGGCCAGCTTCTCCTTGTTCTCCGGCTTGAGCAGGCTCTCGACCGTGCCAGCCGGCAGCTTGGCAAACGCGGCGTCGGTCGGGGCAAAAACCATGAACGGTCCTTTGCCCTGGAGCGTTTCCACCAGGCCCGCGGCTTTCACGGCCGCAACCAGGGTCTTGAAGTTGTCCGCGCCCGAGGCGACGGCAACGATGTCCTTGCCCGCCGTGCAAGTGCTGGTCGAGGCGCACTTGCTGGCGGCGCAGTCTCCGGCGATCAGGCTGGGAGTGAGGGTGAGTACAGCGGCGATGGCTGCCACGGTGAGGATGCGGTGCTTTTTCATGGTTCGATGATCTTTTTGAGTTTCAGTTGTCACGTTCACTTGCCGACCATCGGCAATCGAACATGTGCAATAATTGTATCATTTTTGTAGAATGTCAAGTGCTCACCAATGATGTTTTTCTATGTATTCATAATATGCTTATTGTCAATGATATCAGATGCTGTTGTGCGTTTTTATCGCACCCAAAAGGCCCTCATGTCGATATATTGTCGAAGATATGCTCGGCTCACAGCATCCGATGCAGTGGGCCGCAAGCCGGCGCCTTGATAGACTCGCTGTTTTGAGGCGGGACTTGGAGAGGATCCTCCGGCATCGTCAGCAGCCAGGGGGACCTCGCACCGGTGGTGTTGGCGACGCAGGAAGGCATCATCCTGGAGCGCCGTCAGCGGCTCGTGCGCGCTCCGGCAGCGGCCGTGTATGGCGGCTTCACCCGGTTGGGTGGGAAAGCGGGCTGGCTCTGCACGAACTGAGCATGGTGGGCGCGTGGTTTCCTGGACCGCCTGCTGGGCGCAGTGGGCCCGCGGCGCGGGTGGCGCGACCCGCACGACGTCCGCGTGGGCTCGCCGGGCTGCTCGATTGGTATCTGCTCTACCCCATCCACACGCTGATCTTCAGCGGGATGGCCCGCGAACTGGCCCGCCAGGCGGACAGGAGAGCGGCTTTGGAGCAGGCGGACGCCCAAGCCGAATGTCGGACGTAAACCCGGGCGATGAAGATCGTGGACACACCGCAAGCGAGCCATCTGCGCTGGAATCGGCACCTCGCGCGCATCACGCACCCAAAACCGGCCCAAGCTCCGCACTCATGCCAATGACAGGCAGCGCACAACTATCTCGCAAATCCTTTAGTGCTTTGTCCTTAGAAACCAGATAGTGAGCTTGGCCGTCGACGGCACAAAGCAAGAACACCCCGTCGTCGGGCGTGTCGGCCTCGATGATCTGCTCGCCGGAGATCATGCGGTGGAAATGCTCCGCGATGTGCGTGTTGTCGCAGACCACGATCATCACGGGCGGTGTTCGCTCCAGGCCAGGCTGTGACCCGTTGAACTGATCGAACCGCTCTCTCCACTCGCCCGCCAGCGTGAGGAGCGCATCCTCGGCCTTGCGATAAACCACTTCCGGCTTCGGTTTCCCGCCGGTCAACCGCTCACCTGTCTTCAAGTCACGTGTGATGTGCTCCCACAGTTTGAAGTACTTCGGGTCGGGCCGCCCCGTGTTGTCGATGGCTGGCAAACGCGGGATTTTGGTGATGCCGCTTTCGATGGCGTCCACCAGACCGAAGTCGCTGACGATCCACGGAAACGGCGACCCTTCAAGATAGCCGCTGCCGTGGATGTAGAACGGCGTGCCCGACATGGTTTGGTGTCGGACGCGGCGCAGCCTAGCGCAAGCCATGGACCGGGTTCAATCCGTTTCGAAGGCGGATGACCGGCAAGCGCAAGGTCGTCGCCCGCAGCCGCGCTGGAGGTTCGGGCGTCCGACACGACGTAACGCGACTTGCCGTCTGCCGCGGCGGGGCTTTCTTGGACCAGGGACTGGGTTGAACCCTACGGCCATCGATGCTCGCACTTCGCATTTCTGGCTTGGGCCACAGGCCGGTCAGACTCGGCCAAGGGCCAGGTAGACCTTCCGGATGGCCTTGGCGATGTCCTTGACATCCTCATCACTGAACTTGGGGTCCATCATGACGCCCCCGGCACGACTGAGAATACTGATGGTCCGCGGGCAGCACTCGCTGCCGTATTGGATCGCCTGGCCCCGGGCGCTCTGGAAGGAAGGCCAAGCGGGATGGACGGTCGCCTTCTTCTCGATCCGCGGGGCTGTGGGCAGGATGACAGAACCGCCCGGCGCCGAGGCCGAGACCCCTTCGGCACTCATGGCCCGGAGGAACTTGTCGCGACGCTCCTGAGTACCCAAGTCAAGGAACACCCCCACCCCCAGGTCGCCTTCAAGATCGGGCGACTTGCGAAGTTTGAGTCCGGGGAGATCGGCGATGGCCTCGCGGACCTTCCGAGCGTTGCGGCGAAGGCCCCGGCAAATGGTCTCGAGTTTCTGCAACTGGCCTCGGAGAACCGCTCCGGTGAACTCATTCATGCGAAAGTTGCACGCGGCGAACGCGCCGAGCAACCCGCCGCCCAGCGCCTCGGTGTAGGGTGTATGCAGGGTGCCGAAGTCGTGAAACCGGAAAGCGCGTTCGAAGAGCTTCGGATCGCTCGTCATCACGGCCCCACCCTCCCCCGCGGTGATGGTCTTGCTGAGCTGGAAGCTGTTAATGCCGATGTCGCCGATCGTGCCGACGTATTTCCCTTTGTAGCGTCCGCCGGCACACTGGGCGCAGTCCTCGAGCACCCGGAGTTTGTGCTTTCGAGCGATCTCAAGGATAGGCTCCATGTCGCATGGGCATCCCTGGAGATGGACGGCCATGATCACCTTGGTCTGGGGTGTGATCTTCCCCTCGATGTCGTTCGGGTCCAAGTCGAAGGACTCGTCGATCTCGGCGAAGACCGGCAGGGCTCCGCAAAGAACGATCGCGTCGTAGCAGGCATACCAGGTCCACGCGGGGAGAATCACCTCGTCGCCCGGCCCGACCTCGAGCGCCGCCATGGCGGTGTACAGGGCGGTCGTTCCCGAGGTCACCCCGAGGGCGAACTTCGCGCCGAGGTGAGCCGCATACTCTCTCTCGAAGGCGAGGACCTTGGACGATGGTCCTCGAGACCAGCGGAAGGGGACCCTCGACTCGAGGACTTCCAGGAGTTCTTGCTTCTCGACGTCGTCGTAGAACTGCGGCCCATACGGACGAGCCCCGAGGAGGGAGGTTCGCACCGGCTCACCGCCGTCGAGCGCGAGCTTCTGCTCCGCCCCGGCGGCGAGGTTTCGCAGGGGCACTCCCGATCCCACAACGATCGATGCGGTGCCGATGGTTCCAAGGAACTTGCGGCGGTTCGTGACTGGTTCTCTCATGCAACGCTCCGGTGATGCGAATTGTCGATCCTGCCCGACGGATGGTGCGCGCCGGTCCTTCGGTTCGAGTCCTCAGCGCCCCTCTCGGCAGACGGGCTGCCCCATTCTGACTGCTCCATCGTCAGGCTTCATGCTGGCAGACCGCAGCCTACGCCGCGAGTCCCATTCGTCAACACGGCACTCGAGCATGCCCCATCCGCAACGTGCTGGACCAGGTGGGGAACAAGTGGAGTCTGCTGGGGCTCCTGTCTCTGCAAACCCAGTCCTGAGTCGAATCAGCTCTTTCGATGCGACCCCGTTGCCTTCTATCCCCGTCGACCCGGTCCCGGATCGCAACGCCGAGACCGATCCGCTCATGGCCCGGCTGCGCGCCGAACGGATTTCTTGTCGGAATTCGCTTCGAGTGGGTATTACCTAACGATGATGAAGATCAAACTGGCTCTGACCGCAGCGGTCGCGGTGTTGGTCGTGGTGGTACTGACCCTGCAACACTCCGCCCTCGAGCAATTGCGTGAAGAGAACCTCACGTTGCGGCGGCAAGCCGCCTCGGTGGCCGCCCTCCGTGTCGAGAACGAGCGGTTGTCGCGGATCAAACTCGACTTCGACGAACTCGAGCGCCTGCGGGGGGAACATCTGGAACTGCTGCGCCTGCGGGGAGAGATCGGCCGGTGGCGCCAAAACCCACCGACGGAGACGGCGGAACCCGCGAAGCCCTCCCGGGAAGCAGACATGGCGCCGACGCCTTCGCGAATGCTCCTGGCGCCAATGAAGGCGCTGGTCAGGGATGGAGAGACTTTGGTGACCGGCGGTTGGACGACGCCCCAGGGGCGGCGCGGCGTCGTGATGGTGAGCCCTCAGATCATCGCGAACGCCGGTGATTCCGAATCGCAGATCACAGTCGCCTTCACCCTTTTGGAGGCGCCGGAAAGCGTTTTCGCCGAAGCCGGGTTCGGCGATCTCCTGAGTCACGCAGGCGGCATCGCCGCACAACAATCGTATGGCGCGGACGAGGCAGCGGCCCTGCTGCAACAACTCGAGTCGACCAGCGGGGTGGACTTGCTGTTCGCACCCCGGGTCGCGACGCTGGATGGGCGGCAGGCGCAAATCACAACTGGAGGCCCTGAAGGAACCGCCATCAGTCTCAACGTGATTCCGAGGATCGAGCTGAGCGACGACGGCGCGGCCGTCGAGATGAACCTCTTTGTCGCGACCGAGACCTCCTCGACACCGGCAGGTTTCGCACCCGCCGTGGCCCCGTTGCCGGTGTTCACCTCGCCACCGTCGGAAACAAATTGGTGAGGGCCTGGCCCCGGCGCTGCCCACCGGCGAAGAGGCCCCCTGACCCGGAATTCTCACCCGTGGAGCGGTCGCGGCATTCCTGACGGTCCGTGGGTGAGATTTCCGGGTCTATTCTGATTAGCCCGCATTTGAGGTGAAATGTGACGGTGACCGGTCAGATGACGTCAAGAGTTGGTGAGAAATGCGGGCTGACCCCCATGTTTCTCATACTCCGTGAGTGCGCAGGGCGGTCAGACTTCGCAAGAAGCCCGGTTGCAGTTCCGCGCGAATTGCATGAAATGACCGGGCTACGACTGCTGTTCTTCCTTGGCCTTCTTGGCCTCGGCGATGACTTTCTGCTCCATCTCCCTGGGCATCTCCTCGTAGTGGTCGAAATCCTCGGTATGGGCAGCGCGTCCGCCGGTGAGGGAGCGCAGGACGGTCGAATACTGGTAGAGTTCCATGGCGGGCACGGTGGCCTTGATGACCTGGAACCCGCCGGCGGTGTCCATGCCCAGGATCTTGCCGCGCCGGCTCGATAGGTCGCCGATCACGTTGCCCATGGCATCGTCGGGGACGCGGATTTCGACGACATGGATCGGTTCGAGCAGGCATGGGCGCCCGGCTGCGAAGGCTTCGCGGAACGCCTCCTTGCCGGCGATCTGGAAGGCGATGTCTTTCGAGTCCACCGGGTGCATCTTGCCGTCGTAGAAATCGATCTTGAGATCGACCACCCGATAGCCGGCGAGAATGCCCTCGGTGCAGGCGGCATTGACACCTTTCTCGACCGACGGGACGAAGACGCGGTCGACGTTCTGGCCGACGAGGCTCTGGGTGAATTCGACGCCCGTGCCGCGCGGTTTAGGTTCGATGCGCATCCAGACCTCGGCGAACTGCCCGGCGCCGCCCGTCTGTTTCTTGTGTCGATACTTGGAATCCGCCCTGGCCTTGATGGTTTCGCGGAAGCGGATGCGGGGGGCGACGAGGTCGAAATCGACCTTGTAGCGGGAGCGGAGCCGCTCGGAGATCACTTGCAGATGCAGTTCGCCCTGGCCGGACAGGACCGTCTGGTGCAGCTCGGAATCGACGGCGTACACGAACGTCGGATCCTCCTCGTGCAGCGCGGCCAGGCCCTGGGCGATCTTGTCTTCCTCGCCCTTGGATTTGAGTTTGAGAGCGGCGTGGATGTTGGGCTTGGGGAAGGCCGCCTTGGGGAGCCGGACGTTGGTGCCCGGCGCGCAGAGCGTGTCGCCGGTGTGGGTGTTCTTGAGCTTGACCACGGCGCCGAGGTCGCCGGCGTTGAGGCTGTTAACGTTCTGGCGATTCTTGCCATTGAGCACGAGGATCTGGCCGATCCGCTCGCTCGTGTTGCGGTTGGCATTGAGCATTTCGCTCCCGAACCGCACCGTGCCGGATTGGACGCGGAAGATGGAGACTTCGCCGATGTGCTCTTCGTTGAGCGTCTTGAAGACATAGAGCACGGGCGCAGGATCGGTGAGCTTGACCTGAACCGGCTGATCGTTGGCATCGACCGCCTCGAGTTGAGGGTGATCGAGAGGCGACGCCCCGTACTTGGCGATGAAATCCATGAGGCGCGCGACGCCGACGTTGGTTTCCCCGGACGTGGCGAACACGGGGATGACCTCGCCCTTTTGGATTGCGGCGTGCAGGCCGGCGCGCAACTCGTCTTCCGAGAGGCCGCCTTGTTCGAAGAACTTCTCGAGAAGCTTGTCATCGGCCTCGGCGATGTGCTCGATCAACTCCTGGTGCAGGGCTTTGGCCTTTTCGGCCCACTCGCCGGCGGCGGCAGCCTCGGTCTGTTTGCCGGTGCCGTCGGTGGTGTAGGTGGTGATCACGCTGCGCATCACGTCAAGAACCTGGTTGAAACCGGGGCCGGGATTCACGGGCAGGGTGATGGGGAACACCTTGGATCCGTAGCGCTCGCGCAGTTGCGAAAGGACGCCGTCGAAACTGGTGTGTTCCTTGTCGAGCATGTTGACGACCAGCATCTTGGGGAGGCCGAATTCGGTCGCGTACTGCCAGACCGCATTGGTGCCCAGGGCGACGCCGTCGATCGGGTGGACGACGACAAGGGCGAAATCGGCGATTCGGAGCGCGGCCATGGCCTCGCTGATGAAATCCATGTAACCTGGAGTGTCGATGATGTTGAATTTCTTCCCGAGCCACTCGGTATGGAGCAGGGTCGCGTGGATGGAGATCTTCCGCTTCTGTTCACTCTCCTGATAGTCGGACACGGTGGTGCCGTTGGCGATGCTGCCGAGGCGTCCGATCACCCCGCTGCAAGCCAGCATGGCCTCGCCGAGCATGGTCTTGCCACACGTCGCGTGGCCGCCGATGACGAAACTGCGAATGTCCGCTGATGCGTACTCTTTCATAGGCACTTGAGCGCTTCGAATCTGGATCCGTCTTCTCTAAAAGCCGCTTTTGTACGGGAAATCCTGTCGTCTGCCAGCAAAACTTCGCGATTTTTCAGGTTGAACTCAGGCGCCGAGTTCCTACGATGCGTGCCTTTGTCGCGCCCCCGAGCGGGACGCCACGCAGCCGAATACCCATGAACAGCTACAATATCGCCGTGATCGGCGGAGACGGCACAGGCCCGGAGGTTGTCCGGGAAGCCATCAAGGTCCTCGATGCCGCCGCCCGCAAGTTCTCGATCCGCCTCGACTACACCCATTTCGACTTCGGCGGAGACCGATACCTCCGCACCCAAGAAGTCCTCCCCGACAGCGCCGTCGCCGAGCTGCGCCAGTTCCCCGCCATTCTTCTGGGCGCCATCGGCCATCCCGGCGTCAAGCCCGGCATCCTCGAAAAAGGCATTCTCCTGCGTTTGCGTTTCGAGCTCGAGCAATATATCAACCTCCGCCCGGTGAAGCTCTACGACCAGCGCTTCTGCCCGCTGCGCGAGAAGGGGCCGCAGGACATCGATTTCGTGGTGGTGCGCGAGAACAACGAAGGCCTCTACACCGGGGTGGGCGGCTTCGTCTTCAAAGGCACGCCGAACGAAGTGGCGGTGCAGGAAAGCGTCAATACGCGGCGCGGCATCGAGCGCTGCCTTCGCTTCGCATTCGATCTTGCGCGCAAGCGGCGCGGGGGCGCGCCTTGGCCGGGGCTCAAACCGGACGATGTTGCGGCGGGCAGGAAGGCCCAATTGACCCTCTGCGGCAAGACCAATGTGCTCACGTACGCGTTCGATCTTTGGGAACGCGCCTTCCACGAGATCGGGCAGAAGGACTATCCCGACATCAAGCGGGACTACGCGCACGTCGATGCGACGACGATGTGGTTTGTGAAGAACCCGGAGTGGTTCGACGTGATTGTGACGGACAATCTGTTCGGCGACATCATCACGGATCTCGGGGCGATGATCCAGGGCGGCATGGGCATCGCGGCGGGCGGGAACATCAACCCGACAGGCACTTCGATGTTCGAGCCCATTGGCGGCAGCGCGCCCAAGTACACGGGTTTGGGGGTCATCAACCCGCTGGCGGCCATCTGCGCCGGCCAGATGATGCTCGATTTCCTCGGCGAGACCGAAGCGGCCGGTGCAATCGAGAAGGCCGTGATTCGAACCGTCGTCGAGAAGATCAAAAGCCTGGCGGCGGGCAAGATGGGCTACAGCACGTCGCAGGTGGGCGACCTGGTCGCTGCGGCGATCTAACCCCCATATTCACACCCCCGTCAGGATGCCCCTGGACCCTGCCTGGGCGCGGTTTTGCCACAGCCCGGACATCCGATCACGCGCAGCGGTGTGAAATGTCCGGTCCAACCCGCACCTTCCGGCCGCGCGGAGGCAACGCGACACACGAGCGCGAGGTGTTCCCGCGGGCGGGAATGCCTCCCTACTGCAGTTTGGCCAGCAGTTCGTCGTTGGTGCGGTGCTTCTTGAGCGCGGCAAGGAGGGTTTCCATGGCCTCGACCGGCTGGAGGTCGACCATCATGCGCCGGAGCTTGCGGATGGCGTCGATCTGGTTCGGGGGGAAGAGCTTCTCTTCCTTGCGGGTGCCGCTCTTGGGAATGTCGATGGCCGGGAAGAGCCGGCGGTCCGAGAGCTTCCGATCGAGCACCAGCTCCATGTTCCCGGTCCCCTTGAATTCCTGAAAGATCAGCTCGTCCATACGCGATCCGGTATCGACAAGCGCGGTGGCCACGATGGTCAGGGATCCGCCCTCCTCGATCTTGCGCGCGGCGGCGAAGATCTTGCGCGGGATCTCAAGCGCGCGGGCGTCGACGCCGCCGGTCATGGTGCGGCCGCTTCCGCCATGGACGCTGTTGTACGCGCGGGCGACGCGGGTGATCGAGTCCAGGAGAATGAACGTGTCGCGCTTGGATTCGACCATGCGGCGGCAGCGCTCGATCATGAAGCGGGAGAGGCGGACGTGGGTTTCGAGGTCCTGGTCATTCGAGGAGGCGACGACCTCGGCCTTCACCGAGCGCTGGAAGTCGGTGACTTCCTCGGGGCGCTCGTCGATCAACAGCACCATGACGTGCACCTCCGGGTGGTTGGTTGTCACGGCGTTGGCAATCTGCTTGAGAATCGTGGTCTTGCCCGTGCGCGGCGGGGCGACAATGAGCCCGCGCGTTCCACGCCCAATGGGCGTGACCAGGTCGATGATCCGGGTCTCCAGCAGGTCCGGTGAGGTCTCGAGTCTGAACTTCTCGAAGGGATCAATGGTCGTCAGGTTCTCGAATCGCATCGACTTCGTGTACTCGGCGAAGGGCAGTCCGTTGACTTCGAGGACCTCCTTAAGCTGGGGGCTGCTGCCGCGGTGGGGCGGTTGCAGCGTGCTCTTCACAAAGCAGCCCTCCCTCAGGTAGCACTTCTTGATCGTGTCCGGCGTGACGAACACGTCCGTCGGCTTGGGATGAAAATGCCCCTCGGACGTCCGCAGGAAACCGAAACCTTTTTCCGAGATTTCGAGATATCCGGAACCGGTTTCCGGCACGTGGCTGTTGTTGCTCATAATGCTTGTGTTCGCTCCCCGTCGATTTCTCGCCGGAGGGGCTCCGCTTGGCTGCGCCTTCAATTTCAATTTTTCGGGAAAACCGCCGGCCGAAGAGGTTCATGGAACCGGATTGCAGGGCCGAACAGTTGGACCTAAGACGAGCAATATTTAGGCCCAAACCCGCCCGCCCGCAACATTTATTTTGCACGCGGACGAGTAAGCTTGACGCCTTGACCCCGGGTGACCTTTACTCCACCCAGACAGTGCCTTGAATCATATGAACCCCGATCTCAATTCTCATTCACCTCTCCGGTCCTCCAGTTCGCGTCGCGAGTTTCTCAAGACCTCGACGACGGCCACGCTTGGCGGTGTGCTGGCGGCCAATCTCGTCTTCCCCCAACGCGGCTTCGCCGCGAACGCGGACACGCTCAAGATCGGGTTGATCGGGTGCGGCGGACGCGGCACCGGGGCGGCCAGCCAGGCGCTCAAGGCCGACCCCAACACGGTGCTGACGGCCGTCGGCGACGCCTTTCCCGAGGCGTGCCAGAGGGCAGTCCGGGCGTTGACGAATGACGCGACGCTGAAGGAGCGCGTTCAGGTGACTCCGGAGACCACCTTCAGCGGCCTGAACGCATATCAGAAGGTGATCGAAAGCGGCGTGGACGTCGTGCTTCTCGCCGCGCCTCCCGGCTTCCGCCCCGAGCATTTGAAGGCCTCCGTCGCGGCCAACAAGCACATCTTCTGCGAGAAACCGATGGCCACCGACGCCCCCGGCGTCCGCTCCGTGCTCGAATCCGTGGCAAGCGCCAAGGCCAAGAAGCTCGCACTCGTCGCCGGTTTCTGCTGGCGCTACGACTTCGCCCGCCGCGAGTTTTTTAAACGGGTCCACGACGGACAGATGGGGGAAATCCGGGCGGTGTATGCCACGTACCTGACAGGCCCGGTGAAGCCGATGCCCCCCGCCAACACCCGCCCCGCCGGGATGACCGATGTCGAATGGCAGCTTCGCAACTGGTACAACTTCACCTGGTTGTCCGGCGACGGTTTGGTCGAGCAGGCCTGCCACAGCGTCGACAAGATCGCCTGGGCCATGAATGGGGCGCTGCCGGTCAAGGCGGTTGGCAACGGCGGACGCCAGATCCCCAACAACGAGGGGAACATCTACGACCACATCGACGTCTTCTACGAATACGAGAATGGCGCGCGGGCGTTCATGGCGCAGCGCCAGATCAGCGGCTGCCACAGCGATAATTCGGACTATCTCATGGGCGGGCTGGGCACCGGGACCATCCGCGGATGGGATGCCCCGATCATCCGGGCCAAGGAGGCCTGGAAATACCGCGGCGACAAGAACGACATGTACCAGACCGAGCATGACGAGCTCTTCGCCTCGATCCGCAGAGGCGAGCCGATCAACGACGGCGTTTGGATGGCCCACAGCACGCTCATGGCGATCATGGGGCGGACCGCGGCCTACACGGGTCAGGAGATTACCTGGGAACAGATCATGAACAGCCAGGAAAAGCTCGTGCCGGACAATTTGATCTGGGACATGAGCTTCCCGATCACTCCACTGCCAATGCCTGGCCGCACGAAGTTCGTTTAGCCCGCATATTGACACCCCGTCAGTGCACAGGCGATCGGATTTCGCATGATGTCCGCTATGCGGGCTGGTGCGCCGCGTCGTGCTCGAAGCCGCCCGCCGTCATCGCGCCCCCTTGAACCGGCTCAGCTTCGCCGGCGCACTGGCCGCCTGTCGCCGCTGTGGCGAAGCCTTGCTCCAAGCTCGCCGCCAGCGGCAGCGTCAGCAACTCCTTGACGCTCTGTTCCGGGGCATTGCCGCCGACGTGTAGCCCGATCGCCGCGAGCCGCGGGCGGTCAAACGCTGTCCCAAACTGCCATTCGGGACTGACTTCTGCACAGCCGCTGTCTGTCCATGCGCGATTCCCGCAATCGTCCCTTCCAAAACAGAGGCGGCATGGCAGGATGAACCCCGATGATCACGCTGCGCCCGTTGACTCCTCTGTTGGCCGCCATCCTGCTGACGCCGGGCGCCCTCGGACAGAGTCGCATCGACTTGTCCGGCCGCTGGTCCGTGCGATTGGACCCGAATGACGAGGGTGTTTCGGCGCAGTGGTTCGCGGCGCCGCTCGCGGGCGGGACTTCGATGAAGCTGCCCGGCACGACGGACAGGGCGGGGCTGGGCGAACCTGAGACGGATCCGAATCCCGGGTTCCTTTCGCGCGAGCACAAGTTCGTCGGCGCCGCCTGGTATCAGCGGCGTCTCGAAATTCCCGAAGCGTGGCGGAAGCGGCCCGTCGAACTCCATCTCGAGCGCGTGTTGTGGGAGAGCCGCGTGTGGGTGGACGGCGTCGCCGCCAGCTCGCAGGATTCGCTCGGCACACCGCACGTCCATTGGCTGGGCAGACTCTCGCCCGGACAACACCTGCTGACGCTCCGAATCGATAACAGGATGATCCACCCGATCGGCAACCGCAGCCATTGCTATACGGAATTCACCCAGACGATCTGGAACGGCGCGGTCGGGCGAATCGAACTGCGCGCGCGTCAGCCGGTGACAATCGAGTTGCTGCGCGTTTTTCCGGATGCTGTGCGACGCGAGGTGAAGGCGGAATTGACCCTGGCCGCCGGGCCCGACGCTCCTCCGATGGCTACCGCGCACCTGGCGGTGCGGGAGCGGAAGTCAGGCCGGACGATCGGGACAACCTCGGATGCCGTCGAGTTCGCGCGTGGCGCAACGAACCCCACCATAAGCACGATGACCATTCCCCTGGCCGCACCGCCCGCGACATGGGATGAGTTCTCTCCGGCGCTCCACGAACTCGAAGCGCGGATCGCTGACATGGAACCGGTCACAACGACATTCGGATTCCGTTCGCTGACCCGCAACGGGAACATGCTCTTCGTGAACGGGCGCCCGACATTCCTGCGAGGCAACATGGACTGCGCGCAGTATCCGTTGACCGGGCATCCTCCCACGGATGTCGCACGCTGGAAAAGGATGCTCGGCATCTGCCGAGACCACGGACTGAACCAGATTCGCTTCCATTCGTGGTGTCCGCCAGAGGCCGCCTTCGAGGCGGCGGACGCAATGGGCTTCTACCTTCAGGCCGAGGTGCTCTGGATCGACGGCTGGATGGGCGGGCCGAATCCGCGCAAGGACATGGACACGCCGGGCTATCCGAAAGGCGTCGGAAAGGGTGACCGCACGATCGACCACTACGTCAGGGCCGAGATGCGGCGGATGCTCGACACGTACGGGAATCACCCGTCGTTCTGCTTCTTCGCCATCGGGAACGAACTCGGGTCAAGTTACTTCAAAACCATGGGCGCGTGGATCCAACAGGAGAAGGAACGCGATCCGCGCCGCCTCTACGCGGCATCGACAGCACGCGCGATCACCCCAGCCGACGACTTCTCCGACACGCACCACATCCCCGGTGTCGGGGGGGTTGTGAACCGCCTCGGCGTCCCGGGCACGGATTGGGATTACGAGGACAGCTACGCGCGCGCTCCCGTTCCGGTCATTGCTCACGAGATGGGTCAGATGCCCGTCTACCCGGACTGGAGCGAAATCAGAAAATACACCGGTCCGGTTCGCGCGAGGAATCTCGAACTGTTCCGCGAGCAGGCGCGCAATCACGGCATCGCGGGCCAGTGCGCGGATCTCCAGCGGGCGTCGGGGGCGATGAACCGTATCCTCTACAAGAACGAAATGGAGGCGCAGCTCCGTTCGCCGGGTTGCGCGGGCGTCAATTGGCTGAGCATGCAGGACTTCCCCGGACAGGGTGAGGCGCTCGTCGGCTGGCTCGACACGTTCTACGAATCCAAGGGCATCGTCTCGCCGCGGCAGTTTCGACGCTACAGCGCCGCCACGGTTCCGCTCGCGCGCTTCAAAACATTCGTCTGGACGAGCGACGAGACCTTCTCCGCCCGCGTTCAGGTTTCGCACTGGGGAGAACGGACCGTCTCGAACGCCAAGGTCGCATGGACGCTTCGCGATCCGACCGGCCGGGTCCACGCCGCGGGAACCTTCGGCCCAGCCACGCTTCAGCCCGGCTCGGTTTCAACACTCGGAGAGATCGCGTGCAGTCTCGCAACGTTCAACAATCCCACGCGCCTCAACCTCGAGATTGCGATCAAGGGAACCCCGTTCGCCAACGACTGGCACACCTGGGTCTTTCCACCCGCGGTTGCTCCGACCGGATCAACAGACGTCGTCGTCTGCGACGCGCCGGAGGCTGCCCTTGAAGCGCTGTCAGAATCCCGACGCGTGCTGCTGCTGGCAAGCAGACTCGGCAGACCGGACGACGCAAAACACGCCGCCTGGATGCCGTTGTTCTGGTCGGCGCGCTTCTTCCCCGGCCAGAACCGCGACACGTTGGGCGCGCTCGTGCAGAGCAGCCATCCCGCACTCGCGGATTTCCCGACGGACGATCATCTCGACTGGCAGTGGCGTGACATCTGCGAGGGCGCCCGCGGCTTCGTGCTGAACGGTTTCCCCCCGGCGTACCGCCCAATTGTCCAACCGGTCAGCGACTACCATTTCAACGACAAGCTCGGCACGATCTTCGAAGTGCGGACGAAGGAGGGCGGACGCCTGCTCGTCTGCGGATACGACATCGCGAGCAGACTCGACGAGCGCCCCGCGGCGCGCCAGTTGCGCGCCAGCCTCCTGGCCTACGCCGAAGGCGATTCGTTCAATCCGAAAACGGAGGTCGGCGCCGCGCAAATCGCCGCGCTCTTTCCGGTCGTCCCCGAGGCCAATGCGGAGCCACCGCCCGGTTTCGAAAAAGCCGTGTTGTACGTCCAGGCCGGCGCAAGGCATCCCTCCACCGGAGACGTTCCGTGGTCGCCGCAGGTCGACAAAGCGCGCATTGTCGATGCCTCGTTCAGCTACGAAGTCCAGTGCAATGCAGTCTGGAAGGACGGCACGGGCACCGCGTGGTGGGGAAGCCCGTCGCTGCGCGTTCAGGTGAAGATTGCACGCCCGGATCTATACACGCTCCACGTCCATTTCCACGATTGGAACGACAACGGGCGCACGGGACGGATCAGGTTCGAGGGGCGCGAGTTCACACTCGGCGCGCACACCGGCACAGGCCGGTGGGTGCGCCTCCACGTCCTGCGTGAGGACTGCCTCGACGGCAGGCTCGCTCTCGAGGCTGCCTGCGATTCCGGGCCCAACATCCAGATCACAGCCATCGCCCTCGTGCCTCAATGAACACACAGCCCATCATCGCAACTTCCCCAGGCCGGACACCGACGGCATCGGGTGTTCCTTGAGGAACGCCACAGCCGCGCGATCGTCCCTCCGAGATCAGTCCGTGTTCCCCCTCACCCCACGGCATTGACCTGCAAATCCCGCATTGTCGCCAACTCCCCCAGCGCTCCCAATCCACGCAGCGGACGCGCCCCATCCCGCCGCCTCACCCCAAACCGGTCCCGGAACTCCCGAAATACCTCGTTCACATAGTTTCTGGACCCCAGCACCACCCCGTCGCTGAAATACCTCACCCGCAACCGCAACACCTCTCCCAGCTTCAACTCCCCCTTCCTCTTCAACTCACGCCGGATCTCCTCGGCATCCAGCACCACCTTCCCG
>JAKLFY010000060.1 GCA_022710935.1 Verrucomicrobiota bacterium | reverse complement strand
GCGCGGCCCTTTCCGTCTCGGTGAGGCGCGTCTCCCGCACCAGGACGGGCACCGCGCTGACGAAGTCGCCGTCGGGGCTGAACAGGCGGGTGGCGAGCACCCCTTCGCGGAGCCGCGAGAGGCGGAGGGCAAGGGCGAGCTGGCCGGCGGTGTCTTCGAGTTGCTCGGCCAACGCCTCGGGGGAGTCCGCGCCGATCTGTTCGAGGGTGGCCACTTCGCGCAGGACCTCGGCGTCGCGGTGGATGATTTGGTGCCCGATTGTCTCGCGCACCTTTCGCCAGCCGAGGAACGTCATGCCGCCCAGAAGCGCCAGCGTCAGCCCGATCACTGCGATGGGAAGCCACCTGGCCTGGCCGAGGCGCCGGGCGATGGGCCGGATACGTTCCATGTCAATGGCGGGGGAGCATCATTCAGAAAGCGAAGATGACACCGCCGCTGAAGGTATTGGCGTCGTAACGATCCACGCGCAGATTCGAGAAGGAGCGTTCATAGTCGTAGACGGCGTAGGCGCGCCAATGTTTGGACAGCGTCTTCTCCGCCCGCAGGGCGACGCGCAGGCTGGTCCGATGGCGGGCGCGCGGATCGGTGAGGCTGACCGGTTGATTGGGAAAGTCGTAGTAGGCCAGCGCGGCTTGGAGGTTGAGTTCCCAGCTCTCCGCGCGGTAGCGCACCTGTTCGGCAACCCGGTACTGGTCATAATCGTAGTAGCCGGAGCCGTTGTCCTCGCTCGATTCGAAGCTCAGGCGCAGGAGGTTGCGCCAGCGGCGGCGCGCGTCGAGGGACTGCTGCCACGCCAGCTCGAGGGCCTGCGGCAGGTAGCGCAGATGCGTGCCGGGGAGAGGCGTGCCCGTCTGGTCCGTTTCCTCGCGGCTGTCGTACATCAGGGATGAGGCCTGGTAAGTCAGGGAGACTTCGCACCGATCGCCGAAGCTGCGTCCGAGTGCGAGTCGCGGCCCCGCCTGCCAGAAATCGTCGAGGGGCTCGCGAAACCAGTCGCGCGAGCCTGAGACCTCGAACTCGGCCCACCACGGTCCGAGATCCTTGCGCGCCCCCTGCTTGAAGGCGAGGCTGTGACCGAAGACCTGCTGGGGGTAGGACGCGCCGTAGGTCGTTGAGACATCCATCACCTCGTTGATGAACACGTACTGCAACGTCGAAACACTCCTCCAGCCACGCCCGATGAAATACGTGAATTCGCCGGACACGGCGGCATTCTGCTCGCGGTCGATGCTGATCGATCGATCGAGGTATTCGGCGTCGCTTCCCACGGCCATCAGACTCAACTGCCAGTCGTTCCAGGGCAACCGGAACAGCATGGCTTCGACGCCGGCCATCGCGAAGGGGCTTCTTTGCCGGTCGACGCTGCTTAGGGCCACGTTGTCGTTGTAGCCGAAGCCCGCTTCGAGTTGGACGGACTCCTGCCACAGCGGGAATCCCTCGGGCAATTCGAGTGTTTCGGCGGCGCATGCGCGAAGATCAGTGATCGAGGCAAAGAGCAAGAGCGCGACGACCGCGCTCTTGCCTTGGCTTAGTCCGAGGTTCATCCATGGAGTGTCGCGACGCTGATCGCCTGGGGGTCTTGGAATTCGCGATCGCGTCTCAGCACGAGATCCCGGGGTTAGCGTCCGCGCGGGCCGCCACCGCCGCCGCCTTGACCTGGCGATCCGCCCCGATTGCCTGCGCGCTCGACGAGGCGGCTGTGATCACGCAGTTGCTCCTGCATTCTCTCGCATTGCTCCCGCAGTTGCTCGCGGAGTCTGCTCTGCTGTTGCTTCCATTGGTCCATCTGATCCTTCAATTGCTCGCGCAACCGCTGGCGGTCCTGTTCGGCAAGTCCCTTCATCTGCTGTTCGAGGGCCTTGCGTTTGGCCATGAAAGCCTCGCGGTCCTGTTGGAATTGCCGCACCAACCCCTCGACGTCGGCCGGCGTGAGCGGACCCGGCGGGCGCGGACCGGGCGGATCGGCGCGCTTATCTCCTTCAGGCGGGATGACACCGCGCTGGTTTTGGACTTGCTGCGGCACGGGGGACTTCGACCATTCCTCGGTATTCTTAAACCAGTTCGGGTCGTCGGGCTTGGCGTGGTGGTTCTGGTAGCCCCCGGGTGTGCCATTGCCCGGGTCGGTATCGGCGGCCCAACTGGTGGGTGCAAAGGCCATCAGGCCGATGCCAGTCAGGAGGGCGAGGCTAATTCGTGTCTTCATAACGTTTATCTTCGGTTGATCAGTAATCTGTTCAGATTTGGGACTCAGGCGAGTCCAGGTCCCGTATTCTGATGCAATTCTCCGCAGGACCCGTGCCAGCGGCAAGGAGGGGCAAAAACTGCCCGAAATGGCGCGAAATGGGCGTATGACGCCATTCCGAGCGATCGGCGCACAACCCTTGAATTGCGCAATAATCCCCACCGGGCGGCGACGGAATGTGAGAGTCGGGGAATACTCCCAATCCTCTTGCAACAGGTTTGGCCATATCCCGATAGGCAGGTCCCTCATTCAGACTCGCCGCGTATCGAGGGCGGCCCTTGCTGTTGTTCCTTCTCGAGTCGGTAGCGCAGATAGTCGCGTGGCACCCCCAGGAGTCGTGCTGCCGCCGACACGTTGTTGTCCGTCTGTTTGAGGGCGTGGCGGATGATTCGCATCATCGCGTCCTCGATCGAGAATCCGCTGGCCGGGATCACGAAGCCGTCGTTGAACCAATCGTCCGACCGGGACGCTGGCATGGGGGTCTGGCCATCGGTCGCCGGGAGATGCTCGAACCCGAGTGCTTCACCGGTCTCGAAGACGATCGCACGTTCGAGTTCGTGCGCCAGCTCGCGCACGTTGCCCGGCCAGGCGTAGGCAAGCAGCCGCTGTCGTCCGACCGGCGAGATGCTTCGTTTGGGCGCGCGGTGCCGACGGCGGATCTGGTCCACCAGGGTTTCGGCCAGCCGGAGAATGTCCTCGCCGCGCTCGCGCAATGGGGGCAGATGCAGCCGGAACAAATCGAGGCGGTGGTAGAGGTCTTCGCGGAACTGTCGGGCGGCGATGAGATCCTTCAGGGGCTGGCTGGTGGCGGCGACGAGGCGGACATCGACCTCGATCGACTTATTGGCGCCCACGCGGCGGATCGTACGATCCTCGATTGCGGTCAGCACTTTGGCCTGCAGTGCGGGCGAGAGACTCGGCAGCTCGTCCAGAAACAACGTTCCGCCGTGCGCCGCCTCGAAAAGACCCATCCGCGCCGTCCTGGCGTCGGTGAACGCGCCGCGTTCGTGGCCGAAGAGTTCGGATTCGGCGAGGGTCTCCGGCAGGGCGGAACAATTCACCTCGACCAGTGGCAGCGCGGCCCGCGGGCCCTGCTGGTGAATCCAGCGGGCGATCGTTGTCTTGCCGGTGCCCGTCTCGCCCTGGATCAGGACCGGCGCCGGAGTTCCTTCCACGCGCTCGTCCGCGGCCAGAATCGTATCGAGTTGGTTGCGCAGATCGCTGAGCGCGTTGCCGAAGAAGAACTCGCCCACGCGTGTTTGCTCGCGTCGGTGTTCGTCGCGCCGGGCCGATTGGCGCGTCCGGCGGGCGCGTTCGAGGACCAGCGGCAGTTCGAGCGGGTTGAACGGCTTGACCAGGAAGTCCAAGGCGCCGAGCTTCATCGCCTCGACAGCGCTGGGGACGTTGGCGAAGGCGGTCATGATGACGACGCCGACATGGCCGGGGAAGACCTTCTCGCGGAGCAGGTCCAGGCTGAGCCCGTCGGGGAGATTCAGGTCCAGGAGGGCGAACTCGAAATCGAGATCCCGGGCGAACTGCCGGGCGGCGCGCAGGTCTGCTGCGCAGGTGACATCGGCGCCGAGTTGTTCGAGCGTGGAGGCCACCTGCCGCCTGAGCAGCGGATCGTCCTCGACAATCAAGACGCCCAATCCCGTCAGATTCGATGATCGCATGCCTAAGCGATGCGCGAAGCGAATCGCCAACCCAGAGCAGAATAGCGAACCGGCCCCTTCGTCAAGTCAGACGAAGGGGCCGGCAGGTGTCGAGACTGAACCAGCCACTACGGTTGTTCAGCCTCGTGCAGCGTACTGGTTGGTTGCGTCGAAACGATGCAAGATGCGCGCGCGCGCCTTATTTCTGGGGTTTGCCCACCCGCCGTGGTTGTTCGGCCGAGTATTTGTTTTGGCGGGCGTTCTTTCCCGGCGTGACTTTGGGCGGTTGGATCACCCGCACCGTGTCGAAACCCTCGTAGATTTCAGCTTCACCAGTTTCCTCGTCGGTGATGGTCACCGTGAGCTTCAGCTCGACTGCGACTGTCCCTTGCGGCAAGTCCGCCAGGCCCGCCTTGAGGGCGGAAAGCTCGAACTTCGCCACCAGATCGCCGCAATCGTCAGACTTGATTACCTTGGCAGGCAGCTCCTCGTTGAGCATCGCTTCAACACTGAATCCTTCGCCGGGGAAGGGCAGGTCGGTGTGCACAGTCATCCAGTTGCCACCGGCCCTCGAGTTGAGGTTGACGACCGCCGGCGAGCACTTGATTTCGATGATGCCGTCGTCGGTGGGCTCTTCGGTAACTTGAGCCTGCGCGGGCATGAGCAGGACGGCCAGGGCGGCCGAGATTGCTGCGCTCCATTTGAGCGACTGACAGAAGACTTGGTTTCTTTGCATAACGATTGTGTTTCTGCGTTGTTTCTGTTTTCCCGGCTCCATTGCCGGCCTGTCCAGCCTCCCGCAATTCGAATGCCAACGGATTCGACTGGGCATCGCAGGGGATGCCGACCTGGAATCTACCCAGCCGCGACAATTGGGGTTCCGACCGAAAAACCGGGTGTTTCGGGCCTCGTCGAGTGGGCTCAGGCGATGAGGATTGGCGATGCGGGCCAGGAGTTGTGCCGACCCGACACGCGCATCGGTGTGGGGAGTATTCCCCAGGTTAAAAAGGCTCTCCTGGGGACAATCACCCAGATCGAGTTCGGCATGCACGAGGCCACGCCGCTACCCGATCATCGCCTTCGTGCTCGTCGTGGTGGAATCAGGCGAGAGTCTGCGCCGTCGCAGTCGAGGCTTCGAGCGTTCCGCGCAGGCGTCCGTCCTCCATCTCGCACGTGCGGTCGAAGACATCGAGGGACCGGTGGTCATGGGTGACGACGAGGACGGCCGCCGCCCGTTCGTGTGCGACTTTGCGAAACAACTCCATGACCTGTCGACCGCGGTGGCTATCGAGCGCGGCCGTGGGTTCATCCGCCAGGATGAGGCTCGGGTGATTGGCCAGGGCGCGGGCGACGGCGACCCGTTGTTGCTGGCCGCCGGAGAGGGCGTCGGGGAGGTTGTCGGCGCGGTCGGCGACACCGAGGTAATCGAGCAGTTCCATGGCCCGCCGTTTGGCCGCGCGGGGCGGGACGTCATTGATTTCCAAAGCGACCTGGACATTCTCGGTGGCGTTCAGGAACGGGATGAGGTTGGCTTTTTGAAAGACAAAGCCCAAGTGCCGACGTCTGAAAGCGGGCAGGTCCACAAGGGCGCGAGGCCCATCCATAACCGGCGTGCCTCCGATGACGATCCGGCCCGAGTTGGGCGGGTTGATCAGACCGAGCGCGGTCAGCAGGGTCGACTTGCCGGCGCCACTGGGGCCGAGCAGGGCGACGATTTCGCCGCGGGAGACGCGCAGGGTGACATCGTTCATGGCGATGACCTCGGTGTTGCCGCTGCCGTAGACCTTTGTGAGGTTCAGGGCTTCGAGGGCAGCGGTCGATTGCGCGGAGGTCTGCGTCATGACAAGACCTTATTGGGCTCGACACGCACGGCCTTCCAGATGCCCAGCAGACTGGCGAGGACCGAGATCCCCAGAACAATCGCGGCGAGCTGCACGAGATCGGGCGCCTCGATCATCACCAACCGGGGAAAGCGCGGGAAGGCAAACGTGCCGAGCCAGTAGGCCAGGCCGTAGCCGAGCGCCCCGATCAACAGCGCCTGCTGCAGGATGAGGCTGACAATGACGCTGTTCCGCGCGCCGATGAGCTTGAGCATGGCGATGTCATGGACCTTGTCGAGGGTGAGGGTGTAGATGATCAGGGCCATGATGATGGTGGAGATGATGATGAGCAGGGCGCGAAACAGGCCCAACTGGCGTCGGGCCTTGTCCACCATGCCGCTCAGGAGAAGGTCTTTTTGCTGCTGCTTCGAATAGACGGTCACGTCGGGCCAACTGGCAATCGTGGCGGCCACGGCGTGGGGCTCGGCCCCGGGTTCGAGCGTCACCAGCACGGCGCTGACCATGGGCGGCCCCAGCGCCGGTATGCCGCTGGACATGCCCGCACTGCGTTCGAGCAACAACGGTTGCACCCGGCCCACATCCATCGCCTCCGCCCGGGCGCGACGGCTTTGTCTATCCAGGCGAATCGCGTCGCCAGGCAGATCGAACTGGATGCTTTGGGCGTCGCTGACTGTGAAGAAACCCAAGCCGTCGCCGCCCGACCCGACCATGCCGCTCGTCAGCCCCACGACTTCGTAGACGTCCTTGCCCAACTTCACCCTCTCGCCCAGCGGCAGGCCGAGCGAACGGTCGGCGACCATTTCGAAGTGCGCCCGGCCCAGCGACCGGCCCGCTACCAACGGCAGCCACGCCCCCTGATCGTCCGGCCAGGCCAGTCCCTGCACAACAATGCGAAGAGGGCGCCCGCGGAATTCGCGCTGGATCGTGTGCGAGACAAAGCGACGCGCGCTGGCGACGCCCGGCACCCCGCGCACGCGGTCTTCGAGAATGGGGGGCACGCGTGAAATCTCGGCAAACGGGCCGCGTGTGCTGCCTTGCACCACCCAGAAGTCGGCCCCGATCCTCTCGACCAGCAGTGTGGCCTCGCGAATCAACCCCCTGTAAATGCCCCCCATCCCCATCACAATCATCAGCAGCAGGCCAACACCCACTGTTGTGAGGGCGAACCGCCCGAAGTTGTGGCGGATGTCTTTGGTGGCGAGGTTCACCGGGAGGACAGGATTCGAAGCGCTGGGAGCAAAGGCCTCACGGCGCGGCCTTCGGTTGGGTCGGTCCGCTGGCGCGAATCCGCTGGCCGGGGCGCAGTTGCACCTTGACATCGCGCGGGGCGACCACCTGTTCGCCCTCCGAGAGACCGTGCGCGATCTCGATCTGCGCCTGGCCGCGCAGACCGGGGGCGACATCCCGCCAAACCGCAACCCCGCGCTCGTTCACGAACACCCCGGGCCGGTTGTTGCGCCACTGGAGAAACTGCGGCGGCACCGTCAACACCCCGCTCTTGCGTCCGCTCTCGATGAACACCTCGGCACGCTGCCCCACCGCCCAGACCCTCGGAAGCCGGTTCACACGCACATCCACAACGAATTCCCGCGTCTCGCGGTCGGCCTCGAGGCCCAGACGCGCCACTTCGCCGGGGTAGGATTGGGCGGGTTCGGATCGGAAGACCACCCGGGCCGGCTGTCCGGGGGCAAGGCCGGCCATGGCGGTTTCATCGACCCAGGCCGAAACCCAGATTTCGTTGGTCGAGATCACTTGCATCAGAGAACCGCCGGGGACGATGACGCCGCCGGGATCGCGGTCGCGCCGGACAACCAGGCCGTTGTAGGGGCTGACAATGCGGGTGTAGGTGAGGAGTTCCCTCTGGTGAGCGAGCTGTCTTTCGGCGGTCTGGACCTGGCTGTCCGCCTCGACAATCGCGGCCTGCGAGCGGCGCAGATCGGCGTTGGCCACATTCAGCAGCTCGATCGCTTTGTCGAAATCGGCCTGGGAACTGATCCGGTTCGTCAGCAATCCGGCGATGCGCTCGTGTTCGAGTTGCGCCTGATGGACGACCGCCTCGGCGCGCGCCTCGTCGGCCCGCACGCGCTGGGCGGACGCCCTGGCGGCGGCCAGGGCGGATTCGGCGACATCGACCTGGAGCTTCAATTCCTCGTCCTCGAGCCGGGCCAGCAGTTGGCCCGCCTCGACGGGATCATTCTGATCAACGAGCACTTCGGAGAGAATCCCTTGGATGCGGGGACTGATGACCGTTTTCACCCTGGCTTCGAGTGTCCCTGTGCCCATCACTTCCGCGACGATCGGACCGGCCTTGACCTCGTGGGCAAGAACAGGGACTCGCGCAAACTTGACGCGAACGACAACGAAAACAACGACCGCCAGCAGCACCAGCCACTTGGCGGTCGCGCGAAGAATAGTTCCGGTTCGGCCACGACGCATGTCAGACCTTATCGAGCCGCGAATGCACGCACAGTTACACGATTTCTTGGGAGGATTGCACCGCGGCCTGAACCTTCAGCCAGGTGTCCGTGCCCGGCGTAGGGACGGACGGCCTCACCCGCATGTTTCGCCCCGTCAGCGCACAGGGCGCTCCGATCTCTCAAGATGTCTGCTGCGCGGGTAAGATGTCTTTACCGGGGGCGAAGCATCTCGATCAGCTCGGAGGGGCGCGTGAGGCCGTTTTGCTGGGCGACTTCGCGCAGTGTCTGGCTCGGCGAGGCCTGGACTCCCTTGGCCTTCAGGAGATCGATCGCTTTCTCGATGTCGATCTGCTGGTCGGCACAGTATTGCTCGATCGTCATGCGGCCTGCACCGCTGCCACCGCCGCCATAACCGCCGCCGCCCCCACCTCCGCCGCGTCCGAAACCGCCTCCGCCGCTCCGCGCTCCCGAGCCGCGCTCCTCTCCCGAGCCAGTGCCCGTGACCTCCGGCGTTCCTCCGCGTCCGCCGCCGCCGCCTCGCGCGCGCTGGCCCTGGATGATCTCGAAAACGCGCTGAGGTGTGAGGGCATTGATGCGGGCGAAATCCTCGACCACGATATCGGGCTGGGCATCCGTGGCGCCGCGGGCTTCGAGGCGCTCGACGGCGGTTTCGAAGGGGACACCGGTCTGGCTGCTGAGGGCTTCGAGCGTGAGGAGCTCGGCATGAGGGATTGGCGCCTGTGCGCGCGGATCTTCCCAGCTCCGTTTGACCTCTTCATTCAAAGCCAGCAGGCTCGAAAAAGGCGGCCACCCGAGCCTCGTCCCGGCCAAAATCAGGCCGCAAAGCGCCAGCGCCACAGCCCATTCCCGGCGCACTGCGAAGCGCCGCGTCAGCCGGCTCCTGAAGTAGTTGACCAGCGGGCGAACGTTGAAGACCAGGTGGACAAGCGCGACGACCACGAAGACCGTGGCGAACCAGACGTGCAGTCCCGACCAGTCGTGCTTCGTCAGTCCGAGGATGCGCCAATCGCTCCAGTTCGCCACGCGTCCCGGCGGGGCGACGAACAACACGATGCCGCTGGCGAGGAGAACGAGCGACGAAGCCGTGAGCATCACGGAGGTCATCGCGCGCCAGGAGAACCCCGGGCGCCGCAGCGGAGGCTGTTTCAGGTCCTGTTGCATGGTCCAAGGATAGCAGCGCGCGCGTTCGCATCAACTCAATCAACCGTGGGGTCACATCTTCATATTTGACATTCTGCCGACCGCGCGCCCGGCGGGAGCGGATCGATGGACCACGCGGGCAATTGTCAAATATGAAGATGTGACCCCATGAACCCCACCAGCACCTCCTGATTCTGCCCGGAAGCGCGCCGGACCCGGAAGCCGGCCTTACGCAGGCGGGCATGAAAGCGGGTGAATCGGCTGGGCGGATGCGGATGGCGCCGTCCCTCGGCGCGGTGGATGGCGTCCATGGCGCGGAAGCCGCCGGGCGAGAAATCGGCGAGCACCAGCTTGCCGCCGGGTTTCAAGACCCGGAGCATTTCGTCAAAGACGCGCTCGGGATCATCGAGGTGCTGCGTTGCCGGCAGGAAACCCGCGCGCATCTGGTCGAGCATCGTTTTCATTGTGGCGGCGGCGCGGATTCCCGCATAACTGGGGTCCAGGACGACAACGACCCAGTCCAGACTCGTGATGACGCCGCGGGATGCGTCTTCGACGCCGGCTTTGAAATCCACAAGGGTGACCGGCGCCACTCCTTCGGTTTCGAATTCGAAATCGCGCGCGATTTTGGTCATCGGGCCGTCACAGCCCGCGCCGGGGCCCAGTGGCCCGATCTTGCCCACCTGGAACATGCGAATGCCCTCGGGCGTTTGAGCCACATACTGGCCGGGGAGTTGGTCCGCTCTGAGGCGCGCCCCGGCCAGGGGCACCGGGTCGTCGACGGGGCAGGTGACCGGTCCGCCGCTGAAGACCGTGCCGCCGAACCAGGCCAGCAACGATTCGGGTGTTCTGTCCGCACCCAGGGCCTGGGGGAGCCCCTCGTTCGTGGAATCGGCGTCCACGACGCAGACGGCATAGCCGGCTTTGGCGAGCGCTTTGGCCAGGAGGACGGCGCATGTGCTCTTGCCGCTGCCCCCGCGACCGAACAAACCGATGCGTTGCCCGGCCAGGATTCTGTTCTGGTGATTCATGTTCTTATCGCGTCTCATCCGCACCGCCGGCTGTTGTCGAGCGTCGTTGATGTGGCCCAACCGGCGCCACGAGGTGAATGCACGGACCGTGCCAGGCTTGGGTGAGGGAATGGAATGCGGCGAATGGCCGGTGAATCCGGGCTTTCGCGATGGTCGCGCAACGGGGCACCGACGCTGATTCGAGCAGGCTGCAATGTTGGTTGGGACTCAACATTGCAGAATGCCATGACGCATGTTTCAGTGGCGTTTCTCGAACGGCCAGGCGGCGACGCCGCCGTCCATGACGCGGACGCGTGTAAATCCGGCTCCCTGCAGGATGCGGGCTGCTTCGTAGCCGCGCAGGGAGGCTTTGCAGAACGCGACGATCTCCTTGTCTTTGGGCAGTTCGTTCAAGCGCGCGCGCAGCGTGCCCAAGGGGATCAGCGTCGAGCCGGCGAGGTGTGTCTCGGCGTGCTCGGCCGGGCTCCGGACATCGAGAAAGACGAAATCCTCTTTGGTGTCGAGTCGCTGCTTGACCTCTTGCGAGCTGATGCCGGCCAGGAGGCCGTCGAGCTTGTTGCGGGCGACGTTGGCGGCGGTGATGATGGCATCGAGCGCGGTGGCGTAGGGTGGGGCGTAACAGAGGTCGGCCTTGGACAGTTGGTCCACGGTCATGCCGCCCGTGAGAGCCATGGCTGCGACGTCCATGCGCTTGTCGCCGACACCGGGCCCCACGGCTTGGGCGCCCAGCAACTTGCGGGTGCGGGCGTCCACGACCAGTTTCATGACGATGAGTTGCGCGCCGGGAATGTAATGGGCGCGGTCGACGTCCGGGACCAGGACCGTGACCGTCTCGTAGCCGTGCTGGCGGGCCGACGCCTCGGTCAGGCCGGTGCGGGCCACGCAGAAATCGAACACCTTGCAGACGGTGCTGCCGAGAACGCCGGGGAAGCGATCCGTTCCGCCGCAGACATTGATTGCGGCGATGCGGCCCTGCTTGTTGGCCGTCGATCCCAGGGGGACGAAACAGGGCTTGCCCGTCATCAGGTCGGTGGTCTCGACGCAATCGCCAGCCGCGTAGATGTCCGGGTCGGAGGTGCGCATGGTGTCATCGACCCGGATGCCGCCGGTTGGGCCGACAGCCAGATCGGCTGCGCGGGCCAAGTCGACGTTGGGTCGAACGCCGATCGCCAGAATCACCATGTCGGCCGGGATATGACCCTGGGTCGTCATCACGCCAGTCACGCGATCCTTCCCCTC
Source organism: Verrucomicrobiota bacterium (assembly GCA_022710935.1). GTDB lineage: Bacteria > Verrucomicrobiota > Verrucomicrobiia > Limisphaerales > J093 > MWFF01. The sequence goes on along the minus strand of JAKLFY010000060.1, from coordinate 28,010 downwards.
GAATGCCGTCACCTGGGTGTTGGTCATGACTTTGACCCCGTGCGACTCCATGTGCTGTTCCACCAGGCGCGCCATTTCCCAATCGAGCACGCGCAAGACCTGCGGCAGCATCTCGACGAGCGTGACGCGGCAGCCGCTGTGGACCAGGGCCTCGGTGGTTTCCACGCCGATCAGGCCGCCGCCGACAATCACCACGTCGCGGGCCTTGGCTTCGCCCAGGAGGGACTTGATCGCCTCGGCGTCATGGACGCCGTGGAGCGTGTAGATATTGCCCAGGTTGACATTTGGGATTGGAGGGACGATCGGCTTCGCGCCCGTGGCCAGGACCAATTTGTCGTAGTCCAACCAGATCTCCTCCTTCTTGCCCTTCGGGAGTGCGCGGACGCGCTTGCGCGGGCGATCGATCTCGATGACCTCGGTCTCGTTGAGGACCCGGACGTTCTTGACCTTCTGGAAGAAGGCGGTATCGCGCACCACCCCGACCGGCGTGCTCATCAGGTCCTTTTGATCCTTGACCATGCCCGAGATGTAGTAGGGAAGGCCGCAGCCGGCGTAGGAGAGGAACTTGCCCTTTTCCACCACGGTGACTTCAGCCTCGGGATTGAGCCGCATGATTTTCGCGGCCACCTTCGGGCCGGCTGCGACGCCGCCGATGATAACAACTTTCAAAGCCATAGCGCTCTCGATTGGTTCAAATGTATTCTTGTGCCAGTCTTCTCGATCTTTCAGGGCGATTCAAGGACTCATCACGGTTGGGACGCAGCGAGCCGCGCCTGGCGGCGGCCCAGGAACGACGAGAGCAGCATCCAGAGGCTCGACAGCGCGAGCACGGCGCCCGCCAGCGGGAGAAGACCGAACCCGGCGATGGCGAGGAATCGCTCGAAATAGGCGCCGAGGGCGTCGCCTCCACGGTATCCGCACGTGTCGAGAAACGACTTGGCTTTGTACTTGTGTTGCTGCGGCAGAACCGTGAACAGGGTTTGTTCGGCCGGGCCCGCAATCCCCTGCTGGGCCGCGCGGAACAGGGCGTTGACGATCGTGAACGCGGCGAGCGCGGGCATCGCGGCGAGCACCGCGAAGCCCGCGGAGGCGAGAAGGGGCAGGACCGCCAAAGCGCCCCCGACTCCCGCGACGCGCATGACACGTCTGGCCAGAAGCCCCTGCGCCAACAGCGTGGCCAGTTGCGTCCAGAGGTTGATGTATGCGAACCAGGCGGTCTGTCCGGCGGTCGAGTCGCTGGCGGCGCCCACCAGGCGGAGGCCCGTGAAGTAGAGAAACGTCGAGACCACGCCGCTGAGGACGATCCACATGCCGACCCCGCGCAGATAGGCGGATTGCGCGACGGCATTGATCCCGGCAAACCAGGATCCGCCGATGGGGGTCATGTCGGTGGGGGCGGGCAGCGACGCCGCGCGTGTCCGCGTGAAGCGGTCGGCCAGCCAAACGCCCGCTTCCAGCAATGCGGCGGCCAGGAGGAAGAGGCCGTTGACGCCGAAATACGCGACCAGGCGCCAGGAGATCAGGGATCCGGCAATCGCGCCGAGGCTGCCGCCCAGGGCGATGGCGGGGAAGAGGCGTTTGCTTTGGGCGAGGTTGAAGTGATCGACCATGAACGCCCAGAAGAGCGAGATGACGAAGAGATTGAAGACCGAGTGAAAGATGTAGTAGACGGCCGCCACCAACAGCCTCGGGCTTTCGGGAAGCACCGTGAGCCCGACGAAGAATGCGATCAGAATCCCGGCGCACCCATGCAGGGAGACTCGCATCAGCCTCCGGCGCGAGCATCTCGAGACCAGCCAGCCGAACAGAGGGATCAGCGGCAGGGTGCTGAGCACGGTCACGAAGAACAGTTGCCGGACGCTCTCGATGCCCCGGGCCAGGCCGAGCGCCTCGCGCACGGGGCGCAAGAGCATCAGACTGGTGAGCAGGACGAAAAACAGCACCGCGGCGGCCAGCACGGCGCGTCCTTCGCCAGCTCGAATGTCCACGCTGCCGGTCACCCAGCGCTTTGCCGCCTGCCTCGCGTGCCGAATCATGGGCGATCGGTAGGCGCGCCCTCGAACGCGACGCCGCTCGGCCGGCGCCGGCATTCGATTCGGACATCCGCGGTGGCTCGGGCGGGCCCGAGAGCACTCAAGAAGAGCATGAAGCCGAGGCTACGCAAGACCGCGGCCCGCCCGCAAGCGAGGTCTGTCGGAAAGGTTGGCGCGCGCCTGGTCTTCGGCTAACCTGTCGGTCGTGATGCGGAGCCAGACATGATCGCTTTCGGACCAGTTCCATCCAGGCGCTTGGGGCGCAGCGTGGGGATCAACAACATTCCGCCCAAGCTGTGCACCTATAGCTGTGTGTATTGTCAGTTGGGCCGAACCAACGCGATGCGGATGCGGCGGCGCGCCTTCTACGAACCGGAAGACGTCGCGCGCGATGTCCAGACCAAGGTGGAAAGAGCCCAAAGAGCAGGGGAGACCGTCGATTACCTGACCTTCGTGCCGGATGGGGAACCGACCCTGGACATTCATCTCGGGCGCGAGATCGATCTGTTGAGGCCGTTGGGAATCAAGATTGCCGTGATCACCAACGCGTCCCTGATCGGACGCGAAGATGTGCGGGCGGACCTGATGAAGGCGCATTGGGTCTCGCTGAAGGTGGATTCCACGCGCCCGGAGATCTGGCGCAAGATCGACCGGCCTCACGGGGCCGTGCGGCTCCCCGCGATTCTCGACGGCGCCGTCGAGTTTGCGCGGACATATCAGGGCGAGTTGGTGACGGAGACCATGCTGGTCGAGGGGGTCAACGACAGCGACGAGGCGGTGGGCGAGGTGGCCGAGTTTCTGGCTCACTTGAAGCCGGCCACAGCCTTTCTCTCCGTGCCGATCCGGCCGCCGGCGGAGAAGCGGGTGCGCGCCCCGCGGGAAGAAGTGATCAATCGCGCGTATCAGATCTTCGATGAGCGGATGGATCGGGTCGAGTACCTGATCGGGTACGAAGGCAACGCCTTCGCCTACACGGGCAATGTCGAGGAAGACCTTCTGAGCATCACGTCCGTGCATCCCATGCGCCAGGACGCCGTCAACGAGTTCCTGATGCGGGCTGGAGCGGATTGGGCGGTGGTCGATCGCTTGCTCGAACGGAATCAGCTCACCCGGGCCCAATTCGGCAACCGCCAATTCTACCTGAGAAGGCTCCACGCCGACTCGCACCGATGACTCGGGAGGGACTGTGGAGGAGTCTGACCTCCCTGTGTCATAACGCGGTGTGAAAGAGGCGGACTACGTGGCGGCCTCGGCTGCTGGCCTGGCGAATTGTCCCGTGCTCAGCAGCACCAGCGTGCAGGCTTCGAGCACTTCTTTTCCGCGCTGGCGAAGCTGCTCGGCCAGCTCGGGATTCTCGGCGCCGGGATTGAAGATCACCCGGCGCGCCCCGCCGCCGAGCAGGTCGTTTGCGATCGCCTCCTGGTTGCGAGCGGACAAGTAGACCGTGACCGTGTCGATCGGTTCCGGAATCGCGCGCAGCGAAGTCCACGCAGGGATGCCGTCCACCGCGGCCAGGGCAGGATGGACGGGGTAGGGGACATGGCCCTTCTCGCGCAGCATGCGCACCGCTTTGAAACTGTAACGGTCAGTTTTGTTGCTGGCTCCCAGCACGGCGACATTCATGGATGGCATTCTCCATCGCCCGCGTGCGCGTGATCAAGATTGGATGCGTCCACATCGCAGTCCACGTACGCCACCGTCAGGCCTTGCCGGGCCAGCGTGACGGCCAGATTGACGGCCACGGTGGTCTTGCCCGTGCCGCCTTTGCCGCTCGCGACAGCAAGTCTGACGCTTCCTGAACTCAAACCTGCGTTGTGTGTTTGTTCCCGTCCGGGACGTTCCGGTGCAGGACCAGGTTGCCGACCGGATGACCGATGTGGCGCCCCACGACAGGGCACTTGACCTTGAACAGGAAGAAAATGTCGCGCGCGCAGCCGTCGAGCGACTCGAAGTTGGCTTGGCCCTTGGCGATGATCAGGCTGGCGCGCGCGAACCGCTGCCGGAATTCCGGTGAGCATGACTCGATCGGGATGCCGGCGCCCGCGCACCCGGTGTCGGTGACGGCGACCCACCCGTCGAGGCCGGCCGCGGTCGCGTCCGCCCGCAGAGCGTCGTTGATAGCCGGTCCGCCCTTGACCACGACGGTGATTTTCTCGTGCGGGAGGAGTTCGAGGAGCAGCCGGTCGAAGACCAGTTCGCCCGCGTTGTCGGCCAGGAACAGGATGTCGGGCGCGCGTTGGGCGGCGGTGAAGAACGTCTCGATGTCGCCATGCAAGGGGGCGGCGAACGAGCTTTCGAGGGCCTGTGGGATCTGTTCCGCCGTCAGGTCGCCTTTGATGCCGTAGTCAATGACGTTGGCCGCAATGGCGAGTTTCACCGCGGCGAGCCGCGGATCCGCCGCCATCCGCATGCGCTCGATCCAGGCGGGCAGCAGTTCGAGCGCGAGCCGATTCGATTCCTGTTTGATCGTGAGGTAGGGATCGCTCTGGCCGGTCAAGTCCCGGACCAACTGATGAATGGTGCCGCTGAACCGCGCGGGCGCCTGGGCCAAATCCGCATCGCTGGCGCGCCGCAGCACCTCGCGCAGAATCCGCTCATGCACCCGAGGGTCGGCGGTGGCCAGCCGGGTGACGTTCAGGGCTTGCGAGACAAAACATGGAATGCACTCGAGCGCGCTTCTCATCACCAGTGCCCTTCCTCTTCGGCGCTCGACATCGCCCGGAGCTGGCCGGCCAGCAGGGCGCGCACGCTCTCCTCGATCGACCCGCCGTTGACGGCATACGCTTGAATCTTGCTCGATTCGAGCGCGGTCCATGCCTTGGGACCGACATGGCCGGTCAGGACAGCCTCGACGCCCAGGCGCGCCAGCATCTGGACCGCACTGGGTCCGGCGCCTTGGACGGCACTGGCGGCGTGGCCGTTGTCCACGACGGTCTGCTGCCCGGTCTCGGTGTCGACGATTCGAAAATAGCGCGCGCGCCCGAAACGCGGTTCGAGGGTCGAGTCCGGTTCCGGTCCCTGTGTCGAGATGGCGAGCTTCATGGTGTGTGGCTCGATCCGGCGTCGTGGTGGCATCCGTGATGGTGATGGTGCCCCTCTCCCCGCCCATGTCCACAGGTTGGGGTGGTGTCACCCAGCGCGCCTGTGAGGAATGCGTGTGCCAACTCTTCGGGCGTAGCGCCCGCGATGCCGGTATGGACGGCGATGTCGTTCTGGATGAACAAATCCAGGGCGCGCCGGCCCATGCCGCCGGCGATGATCACCTTCGCTCCTTGTTCGTGGAGCCACCGCGGCAAAACTCCCGGCTCGTGCGGCGGGGGAACCACACGGGTTTGACTGACGATGTGTTTGGATTCCAGATCGGCTTCGATCAGGGCGAAGTGCTCGCAATGACCAAAGTGCTCGGACAAGCGTCCGGCAACGAGGGGGATGGCGATTTTCATGTGTTGTTCAGCTCGATTTCCTGAGCCAGGACCGTGCCGTTTTCGCCGACGACGCGGGCGAACTCCGCGGCATCGAGGCCCTCGCCGCAGCCGACGTCGGCGATCACCGCGCCTGGGCCGATGTCGAGCCGATGACAGAGGGCCTTCAGGGCCTCGGCGCGGCTGCGATCGGCGGCGAGACTGCTCGCCAGGCAGACGAGACTCAGCGTTGTCGCCAGCCACAGTGTGCAGCGGTCTTTCATGTGCCGGATTGCGGTTGGTGGGCGGCGCCCGCTTCATGGGCCTTGCGCCCGTAAACACGTTCGTAGGCCCGGCAAAACGGGCAGAGGGAGCTTTCGACTCGATTGACCACCCAATAGGCCAAACCGGCCTGGCGTCGGCGCGCGGTGCGGCAGACCGGGCAACTGCGGCAGACACCGGCCAGAGTCACATCCAGCTTCGAGTGCTGTTTCGGGTTCATTGTCTCTCCTCAGATTCAGGTAGTCTTGACCGGACCGCACGACTGGGATGGGTTGCGCGGGAGTCCAGGTCTGCACGGCCGCTTGCGCGGACGCCGCGTCGGCCACGGGTTCAGGGTACGCGGGCGGCGCCGCGGCCGCAGGCGGCGGTGCGTCCGCGGGCGCCGGGGCGGCTGCGTCGGCGGGCGGCTTGGCCTGGAAGGCCTCGATTCGGCGCTGCAGCGCCTCGATCTGCAGGCCTTGCTGGCGCTGCGTTTCCTCGAATTGCTGGCGCAACTGCTGCAATTGCTGCTGCAGTTGTTCGACCGGGCTGTTTTGGCCTGGATCCTGAGCCGCAACTGGCAGCCGACCCAGCCCCAACGCCAGCCCCAATCCAAGTGCGTGCGGCAGTCTCATAATCATGTCGAGTGACACTCTGCACCGATCCGATCAACGTTGAAACGTGAAACGGCTGCCCACAGCGCACACCGTGCAGGCTCTCCCATCAATCCGCGGTCCCGCGCCGTGTTTTCGACCAGGACAGTGACAGCGATCGTGTTATGCATGTTTGTGGTCGGACGTGGCGCCTCCAGCAGGCTGCATCTTTTTTTGAGACCGGCATCCGCCGCGGCGCAGTCGGAACGGCCCATGCGGATCCCAGCACCCCGGCATGCGGAACTCGGATCGGCGCCAATGCCCGGCATGAAAAGATTCGAGCAAGTCCTCGACCTGGCCGCAGAGATGGGCCTCGACGGCCACGCCCGCGCGTTCGAGCGCGGTGCGCAGAGTCTCGGAAATCGCGGCGCAGAGCAGCACCTCAACGCCCAGTTCCGCCACGCTTCGCGCCAGGGCTTCAGCCGGCATCGCGGTCAAGACGAACTCCTTGCGCTCGACAGTCCGGCCGCGATGGCGCCGCACCACCAACAGGCGGGAGGCGGCGTCGAACACCGGTGAAACGCGCTCTTGCCAGACAGGGATGGCCACGGTCATGGCCGCACCGCATGCAACTGTCATGCCAATGCCCAGTCAACTGTCCGTCGGAGTTGGGCCGAGGCGGGCGCGTCGCGTGCGTTATGCCGGCTGCAAGCCGGCGCTCCGGGGCGCCTCACGACCTCGCCGCCCGCCTGAGAAGGGGTGAAGTCCCGCGACTGGGCATACGCGTCAACCTTACGACTTCGCGGAGCTCGGCCCTCCGAGACAAGGCTCGGCCTTCCCGGAAGGACCGCCCCCGGAAGAGGGGATGTGCCTGGCCGGATCGAGGCATTGCCTTTTGCTTCGGTGCGGATTGGACACACTGGCATTCCGCATCACCGGTCAAGGAGTCCGATCGCCTTTGCCGATCCGGTCGAGTTTCAAGGCCTTGATCTTGCGGAAGAGCGTGCTGGTATTGATGCCCAGTTCCCGGGCGGCCGCGGCGCGGTTGCCGCCATGGCGCCGCAGGGCATCGCGCAGAAGCAACTCCTCCATCGCCGCCAGGGTCAGACCGCGCGGGAGCCGCGTTCCCTGCTCCGACTCTGCCGCTCGCAGGTGGGGCGGAAGATGGCACTCCTCGATCAACGCGCCCCGGCACAGCACGAACGCGTGCTCGATGGCGTTCTCCAGTTCCCGGACGTTGCCCGGAAAATCATGTTCCATGAGCCGCGCGATGACGCCCTCGGAGACCCCCGCGATATCGCGTCCCTGGAGCCGGTTGAATCGCGCGATGAACTGCTCGGCCAGGAGGGGGATGTCCTCGCGCCGATCCCGCAGGCATGGGAGTTCGAGACGCACGACATGGATGCGATAGAAGAGGTCCTCGCGGAACCGGCCTTCCTGCGCCAGTTGGCGCAGATCCTTGTTTGTGGCGGCGATCACCCGGACATCGGCCTTGACCGCGGCGACGCTGCCGAGGGGTTCGTAGACGCGTTCCTGCAGCACGCGGAGCAGGCGTGCTTGAAGGGCCGCCGAAATGTCGCCGATCTCGTCGAGCAGAATTGTGCCCCCCTGCGCGAGCGCAAAGCGGCCGGGCTTGTCCTTTTTGGCGTCGGTGAACGCCCCGGCCTTGTAGCCGAACAGCTCCGATTCGAGGAGTGTGTCGGGCAGAGCCGCGCAGTTCACGGCGAGGAACGGATGCGTGCTTCGGCGCGAGTGCGCGTGAATCGCCCGGGCGACCAGTTCTTTGCCGGTGCCACTGGCGCCCTCGATCAACACGGTGCTTTCGCTGGCCGCCACCACCGGAAGCAACTCGAACAACTCGCGCATCCGCGTGCTGCGCCCGATGAGATCCGAGCAGGAATCCTGGGCGCGCGCCTGGCGCTGCAATTCTTCGACCACCCGCAGGTCGCGAAAGCTCTCGACGCCCCCGATGGCGCGGCCCCGGCTGTCTCTTAGGACGGCGGTCGAGACGCTGATGGGCAGCCGCTGGCCGGAGGCGTCGATGATGTAGACCACCTTGTTGACCACGGGGCGGCCTGTGGCCAGGGTCTGTTTGACCGCGCAGGCGCTCTCGCAAATCGAGGCGCGGAACACGTCGCAGCAACGGCGGCCCAGCGCCTCCTCGCGATGGATGCCCGTGATCCGCTCGGCGGACCGGTTGAAGGTCGTAATCCGCCACTCGGTGTCCACGGTGAACACGCCGTCGGGCACGGAGTCGAGCAGTTGACTTTGGACCGGGTCCGGCATGCTTCAGGTCAATGCCCAATCCACCGCCGCACACGCATGCAGGCGCGTGGTGTCGAAGAGCGGCAGCGGGCTGTCCCCCGCATCCACCAGGAGTCCCAATTCGGTGCAGCCGAGGATCACGCCCTCCGCGCCGAGCGTTTCGAGACGATTCATAATTCCACTGACCAGCGCTCTCGATTCCGGCCGCACTGTGCCCGCGCACAGTTCCTCGTAAATGATGCGGTGCACCGTCTGCCGGTCCTCCGCGTCCGGCACCATGACTTCGAGCCCAAACCGATTTGCCAATCGGCCCCGGTAGAACTCCTCTTCCATGGTGAAACGCGTCCCCAGCAATCCCACCCGGCGCATTCCCGCCCTCCGGACCGCCTCCGCGGTCGCATCCGCAATGTGCAGCAGCGGGATGCCGATGCGCGATTGCACGGCATCGGCCAACTTGTGCATCGTGTTGGTGCAGATCAGCACGAAGTCCGCCCCCGCCTTCTCGAGCCCCTGCGCCGCTCCAACCAGCGCCTCAGCCGCCTTGTTCCATTCTCCGTGCCGCTGCAATTCCTCGATCTCCGCGAAATTGACGGAGTAGAGAACGCACTTGGCGGAGTGCAGGCCTCCCAGTTTCTCCTGGATCGATTCGTTGACCAGCCGATAATACTCGATGGTCGACTGCCAACTCATTCCGCCGATCATTCCTATGGTCTTCATGGTTGTTCACTCGCCATGATCTCTGGCTACCCGGACCAGATTGATCACTGTGCCCGCACAAAACACCGACAACACGACCATCACCGCCACGGCCATCCGCCCCTTGGCCTCGAGCGCGGGCGCGGCGTGCCACGATTCAAATGCCTGCGCCAGGAAGATCAAGGCGGCGGCCGCGAGCGTTGGAACCGCTCCCCATAGCACACACCATCCGCGTCGGCTCAGGCCGCTCCAGAGGAGGCACAGCCCTCCGCCAATCAGGCCCAGGATCACGGTCGGGCGGCGCACATCGAGTCCGAGGTGCAGGGACAGCATCGGCAAACCGGCGATCAGCACCCCGCACAGCGCCAGTTCAAGCGTCACCTCGACGCGCGACAGAGGCCGTCTCCGCCCTGCCTGGGACGGGGCGGCGTCACTCATTGCTCGCGGATCGTCGGTCATTTCTGAATCGGCTCGCCCGATCATCATTGCGCCAAAACACCGGATTCACCAGGCGCGGCCAACCTCATGGGCTATCTTCGAACACCCCCGATGCCGGGTCCTTCAGGAACGCTCCGGGGACATCGGAACTCACGGCAGCGATCCGTTTCTACCATTGCCCCGCATCGGTGGCCAAGCCGCAACTTCGCGGGCGACGGCGTCCGCGGTTGTTCTTGCAGTTGGTTTCTGTCGGTGCCCTGTCGCCCGGTGAGGGCACCGGGCCTACACCGGACGGAGACTCCTGCTGTAGGCCGCGTGCCCCCCTGCGGCGCGAACTCGATTCCCACTGACAACCTTCAGACACACCGGCAGCATGTGTCGGCGGGTGTTGACGGGCGACAAGGTCAGGCGTAAACGAACCGTTGCACGGCCGCAGCCCGGAAATCTGTATCCTCGTCCCGCATCGCGGGATGAGTCGGCGCTGATTCCCGTCTTTGCGGATCGAGATGGCGCGGACTGATCCCGCGATGCGGGACGGCTACGGAAGGTCTGGCCTCCGGGAAGGCTTGGCCCTCCGGGGGGGACGGCCTGTGTGAATTGGGGCTCGGCGCGCAGGACTGGGGACGACGTGGGCCAGGCAGTGCGTAACTTCTTTGCGGCTCACGGCTCGATACGGGCAAACGGAATCGTAAACGTTGATTCAGCGACCTATGACCATTGAAAATGCCATTCGCGTTCTGGCGGGCACCATGGTGCTTCTGAGTCTTGCCCTGGCCCATTGGGTGAACCCATGGTGGCTGCTCCTGGCTGCTTTCGTCGGCCTCAACCTCGTTCAGTCGGCTTTCACCGGGTTCTGTCCCGCAGAGACGATTCTGCGCAAGCTCGGGGTGGGAAAGGAGAAGTCGGGATGTTGCCGTTGATTGCGGCTGTGGTTTTGGGCGGAGCCTTGAGCGCGGCCGCATCGGAGCCGTGGACCCTCGAGCGCGCGCTGAGCCATACGCTGACCAACAGTCCCGATGCGCGACTGGCCCGGCAGCGCATCGTCGCCGCCAAGGCCGCGCTGGATCAGGCCACGGCCGCTTTCTGGCCCCAGGTGCAAGTCCAGTCGAGTTACATGGGCTCGGACAATCCGATGCTTGTGTTCGGATCGATTCTCAACCAGGAGGCATTCAGCCCGTCGCTCGATTTCAACCGCGTGCCGGACGTCGACAACCTGAATGTGAAGGGATTGGTGACGGCGCCGCTCTACACGGGCGGGCAAATGGGATCGAGGCGGAAGGCAGCCAGGGCAAACTCGCAGGCGACGGAATTCGAGGCGGAGGCGGTCCGCAACGCACTGGGGTTTGAAGTGGCGCGGGCCTTTCACACCATTCACAAGGCCCACGCATTCATCGAGGCCACGGAGGCCGCCACCCGGGCCTACGAAAGCAACCTGGCGATCGCCCAGCGCCGATTCGAGGCGGGCACACTGCTGCGCGCCGACGTGCTCGACGTCGAGGTGCGTCTGGCCCAGGCGCGCGAAGACCTGGTGCGGTCCCGCAACGCGTTCGCCCTCTCCGAGCGCGCCTTGCGAAGTCTCATCGGACTCGAGGAGACGGAATTCGCCGTGTCGCTCGATGTCCCGGTTGTCGCGCCTCCGGATGCGGGCGAGGTCGGCACGCGTCCCGAACTGGCGGCAGCCCGGTCTCGGAAGAACGCCGCCGAAGCGAACGTCCGCGCCGCTCGCGGGGGGTATTACCCGACTCTTAGCGCCTTCGGGAGTCTCGATTACGACCGGGGATGGCGGCTCAATGGCGAGGGGGAGAGCTGGACCGCGGGCGCTGTGCTGCAATGGAACCTCTGGGATGGGCAGTTGACGCGCGCAAAGGTGGCCGAGGCGCGCGCTTCGCAGGAGTCCGCCAATGAGCAGGAGCGCAAGGTGAGACTGGCGATCGACCTGGAAATCGAGCAGGCGCGCATTGGTTTGAATGAGTCCACGGAGCGGCTCCAGGTTACCGAGATGGCCGTCGCCAAGGCGGCCGAAAGCGTCGAACTCACACGCGCCCGCTTCGAGCAGGGGCTTTGCCTGGCCAGTCAGCTTTTGGATGCCGAGACCGCCCGCACAAGTGCCCGCGTGCGGCGGGCCGAAGCCGAGGCCGATCGTCGGATTGCCATCGCCGCCCTGCGCAAGGCCCTGGGTCTCCCTCAGCTTCAGACTGACTCAGCATCCAAGTGATATGACCAAACTCGCGTTCCCGCCGACAACCGCCTGCGCCCTGGCCCTTCTGATCCTGTCCCAGACTCCCGGCTGCGGCCGGAAGCCGGACGCATCGTCCGGGGTGAAGCTGCCCGCCGCCTCGGTGCGGGCCCGACCCGTCGAGGCCAAACGGTGGCTGGCGACCGAGGAGGTCGTCGGCACCGCCCGCGCCCGGGTCCGCGCCACGCTCGAAGCCAAGATCAGCGGGCGGATCGATCAATTGCCTGTGGTTGCGGGCCAGATCGTCAAGAAAGGCGATCTGCTCATCCAACTCGAAGTCCGCGAGGTCCAGGCCCGGTTGGATCAGGCCAAAGCCGTCGAGCAGCAGGCTGCCCAGGATCGGAAGCGATTCGAGACTCTCCTGTCTCAGAAGGCCGTGACTCAGGCGGAGTACGACGCCGCTCGGGCACGCGCTGAGGTCGCCGCTGCTTCCGTCGCCGAGGCCGAAACGATGCTTGGCTATGCCCGGATCACCGCCCCGTTCGATGGCGTCATCAGCCGCCGGTTGGCCGAGGTGGGCGACCTGGCGTCCCCCGGGCGTCCGTTGCTCGAGTTGGAGGACCCTGGGTCTCTCCGGCTCGAAGCGGATGTTCCCGAGGCCCTGATCGACCGGGTGCAGTTGGGGATCAAACTGCCTGTTCGTGTCGGGGCGCGAACCAATGCGCTCGACGGCGTGGTCAGCGAGCTGGCTCCCATGGCGGACCCGAACACACGCACCTTCCGCGTGAAACTCGATTTGCCGCCCGAGAGCGGGCTGCGTTTGGGCCAGTTCGGGCGGGTGGCCGTGCCGGTGGACGAGATCACGTCGACGCGCATCCCGTCCTCCGCCCTCGTCGTGCGGGGCCAAATGGAGATGGTGTTCGTGGTCGTTGACCAGCATGCCCGGTTGCGGCTCGTCAAGACGGGCAAGCGGATTGGTGACGAAATCGAGATCGTGTCCGGATTGGAGGTGGGCGAGGCCGTGGTCGTCGAGGGTGGCGCCGCCCTGCTGGACGGCCAACCCGTCGAGGTGAAGCCATGAGCGCCTCGAGCGGAACATCACACCCGCCCTCGCTGGGTCTGGCCGGTCGGGTGGCCCAGGCGTTCATCGATTCGAAACTGACCCCGCTCCTGGTCGTCACCTCCATCCTGCTGGGCCTGGGCGCCATCATCCTTCTCCCGCGGGAAGAGGAACCGCAGATCAAGGTGCCGATGATCGACGTGCTGGTCGCGATGCCCGGCTCGAACGCCAGGGAGATCGAGGAGCGCGTCACCCGGCCCATGGAGAAGCTCCTTTGGGAGATCCCCGGCGTCGAGTACCTCTACTCGACCTCCCGCGAGGGCGAGAGCCTGGCGATTGTCCGGTTCAAGGTGGGCGAGGAAATCGAGCGCAGCCTGGTCAAGTTGAACCAGAAGCTGCAGTCGAATTTCGACCGCATTCCTCACGGCGTGAGCACGCCCTTGATCAAGCCGAGGTCGATCGACGACGTGCCCATTCTCGCCCTGACCTTTCACAGCCCGCGGCAGGATCACCTCACTCTGCGGCGTCTGGCGGCGCAAGTGGACGACGCGGTGAAGCAAGTGCCGCTCGTTGCCGAAACCACGCTCATCGGCGGGGCGCGCCGCCAGGTCCGGGTCCTGTTCGATCCCGCCCGCCTCGCGTCGCGCAATCTAAGCCTGGCTGGAGTGGTCCCGATGCTCCAGCAGGCCAACCGCCAGGCCGCCGCCGGCGGCCTCACCAGCGACAACCGGGAAATCGCCATCGAGACCGGCGCGTTTCTCACCAGCGCGCGCGAGGTTGGTAATGTTGTGATCGGGGTTTTCGGAGGCCGGCCGGTTTACCTGCGCGACGTGGCGGACATTGTGGATGGCGCGGAGGAGCCAAGTCAGTACGTGTTCTTTGGTCAGGGGCCGGCACGCGCGTCGTTGTCGGATCCGCCTTTCGAGGAGGAGCCGGCGGTGACACTGACAGTGGCCAAACGGCCCGGGGCGAATGCCATCTCGGTTGCGCGCGCGGTGATCGAGAAGGTCGAGGCGCTCCGGCCGCGCATTCTGCCCGCCGACGTCGCCGTCACCATCACGCGGCACTACGGCGAGACGGCCGCCGAGAAATCGAACGAATTGTTGTTGCACATGGGCATTGCGGTTGTGGGCGTGGCCATCCTGATCTGGCTGACCCTCGGCTGGCGCGAGTCGGGCATCGTGGGTGTGGCCATCCCGGCGACGCTCGCCCTCACGCTGTTGGTCTTTTACCTCTACGGGTTCACGCTGAACCGGATTACGCTCTTCGCCCTCATCTTCAGCATCGGCATTCTGGTCGATGACGCGATCGTGGTGGTCGAGAACATCGTCCGGCACTTTCACTTGCCCCACAACAAGGGACGCTCCTGGTCAACCATCGCCGTCGAGGCGGTGAACGAGGTTGGCAACCCGACGATCCTGGCGACGTTTGCGGTGATCGCCGCCGTGTTGCCCATGGCCTTTGTCGGCGGGCTCATGGGGCCCTACATGCGGCCCATCCCCATCGGCTCGAGCGCCGCGATGTTCTGGTCGCTGGCGATTGCGTTCATCGTCACGCCGTGGGCGTCGATCCGCATCCTGCGATGGGGCCGCAAGTATGCCTCGCTCACGGAGGGCGCCCCGCCCGCCGGGGCCGGGCATCACTCGCATTTCGAGCACGAGGAGGATTTCTTCACCCGCCTTTATCGGCGGCTGATGGGCCCGCTGATCGCGGGCTCCGGTGCGCGGTTCGTGTTTCTGGGGTCCATTACCCTTTTGCTGCTGGCGGCGATGGCCACCGTCGGCATTGGGTGGGTCAAGGTGAAGATGCTCCCGTTCGACAACAAGAGCGAATTCCAGGTCATCCTGAACATGCCTGAAGGCAGCGCCCTGGAACGGACTGCCCAGGCCGCCCGCGAGATCGCAGCCGCCATTCGAACCGAACCCGAGGTGACCGATTACCAGGTCTACGTCGGCACCGCCGCACCGTTCAACTTCAACGGCCTCGTGCGGCACTACTTCATGCGGCGCGGCGCCCATATCGCCGATCTCCAGATCAACCTGGTCAACAAGCACGAGCGCAAGGCCCAGAGCCACGACATCGCCAAGCGCGTCCGGCCCCGCGTGGCTGCGATCGCCGCCAAGTACAACGCCCGGGTCGCGGTGGCCGAGGTCCCCCCGGGGCCGCCTGTCCTGCAGACGCTCGTCGCGGAGATCTACGGGCCAACGGCGGAGGGACGCCTGGCTCTGGCGGGCAAGGTGCGCGACATCTTCAAGCGGACGCCGGGCGTCGTCGATGTCGACTGGTATGTCGAGGAGGACCAGCCCAAGGCGCGATTCGTCATCGACAAGGAAAAGGCCGCCCTGCACGGCATCAGCGCCGAGACCATTTCGCAAACCTTGCGCATCGCCGTCGATGGACTCTCCGTCGACCTCGTCCACCAACCGCACGAGAAGGAGGATGTCGATCTTGTCCTCGAACTGCCTCGTCAGGCCCGCACCACGCCTCAGGAGCTGCTCGCGTTGCGCGTGCGCAGCGGGGATGCGAACGCCCTGCCCGAGCCGGGCCGCGCCGGTCCCGTGCCGCCGCTGGTGCCGTTGCGCGAGCTGGTGCGGATCGAGCAGACCATCGCCGACAAGAGCATCTATCACAAGAACCTCATGCCGGTGACCTACGTGATCGGGGATGTGGCGGGAGAGGTTGAAAGCCCTGTCTATGCGATTCTCGAGATGAACCGGGCCCTCGGACAGATCGATGCCCGGGAATTCGGCGGGCACCAGGCCCGGCTTGAGATTCTCAATGCCGCAATGCCCTTCACCGATCACCAGCCGGCCATGAAATGGGACGGGGAATGGCACATCACCATCGAGGTGTTCCGCGACCTGGGCCTTGCCTTTGCCGCCGTGTGCATCCTCATCTACGTGCTGATGGTCGGGTGGTTCCGGTCGTTCCTCACGCCGCTCATTGTGATGGTGGCGATCCCGTTCTCGCTGGTGGGGATCCTCCCGGCGCACGGCGCTCTCAACGCCTTCTTCACCGCCACCTCGATGATCGGCTTCATGGCGGGCGCCGGCATCGTCGTCCGCAACTCGATCATTCTCGTCGATTTCATCGAACAGCGTCTTGCCGAGGGCATGCCTCTCGCCGAAGCCGTGGTCGATGCGGGCGCCGTCCGCTTCCGCCCGATGTTGCTGACGGCCATGGCGGTCGTGGTGGGCGCGGCGGTGATTCTGTTCGATCCGATCTTCCAGGGCTTAGCGATTTCGCTCATGGCGGGCGAGATCGCTTCCCTCCTGATCAGTCGCATGGCCGTGCCCGTCCTCTACTACATGGCCTACGCCCGGCGTGGTGCTGTGCAGGGTTGACCTGCGGAACGCGCGCGACGACAGGGCCAGCGCCCCAAGCAGAACCAGTGCGCCCGCGTAAAACGGGGCCCCGGGAAGCATCACCGGCGCGCGCGCGCTGATGAAGTAGCCGAAAAGTGTCGTGGCCGACAGTGGCCCGATGAACCCGGCCACGCTTCCGAGGCTCGACAATGCGCCCTGGACAGCCCCTTGTTCGTTCGGGGCGACGGTTTTCGAGATGAGGGCCTGGGCCGCCGGGCCGGTGATGCCGCCCAGCGATCCGAAGACCAGGATGGGGTAGATCATCCAGCCCTCGGTCGCCACGGCGTAACCGGTCATCGTGAGCACCCCGATGCACAAACCCGTCGCAATGGCGCGGCGCTCCCCAAGCCTCGGAACCACCACGCGCACCAGACCGCCCTGGACGATCGCCGCCATGGCGCCCACGATGGCCAGTGACACCCCTGTTTGCGCCACCGTCCACTGGTACCGGTAGGCGGTGTACAACACCCAGGTGCTGTGCACGGCCGCATGCGCCACGTGCAGCAGGAAGAACGTCCCCGCCAACCCGGACACTACCGGATGCCGCCGCAAGGCCGCCAGAGACCCGATCGGATTGGCCCGCCCCCAATCGAATGCGCGCCGATGCCGCGCGTCGAGCGACTCGGGCAACACCAGCAGCCCGTAACACCAGTTCAACAGCGTCAGGCCCGCCGCCGCATAGAACGGCAGCCGCAGCCCGGTCTGACCCAGCAGGCCGCCAAGCGCCGGTCCGGCAATGAACCCGAGCCCGAACGCCACGCCGATCAGACCGAAACTCTGCGCCCGCTTCTCGGGCGGGCTCACGTCCGCAATATACGCGCTGGCCGCCGCGATGTTCGCCCCCGTCACGCCCGCAACGATGCGCCCCACAAAGAACCATCCCAGCGTCGGCGCCACCGCCAACACGAGATAGTCCAGCCCCGACCCCAGCAGCGAAAACAGAATGACAGGACGCCGGCCGTAGCGGTCGGAGAGGCTTCCCAGCACTGGCGCGAAGATGAACTGCATCAGCGCATAGAGCGACGCCAACAGGCCGAACATGGTCGAGGCGGACGACACGTTCCCCCCGGAAAGCTCCTCGATCAGTCGCGGCAGGATTGGGACGACGAGCCCAATGCCCAGCACATCCAGGAACAGGGTCACCAGGATGAACGGGATGGCTGGCGCGTGGCGCGTCACAAAGACTCGAAGCCACTCTTGGCCAAGATCATTCTCTTGGCGAGCGCAGAGTGCGCAGCGCGGTCAAGCCGGTGCATTTGGTTGTTGTCGGTGTTCTGTCGCCCGGTGAGGGCACCGGGCCTACAACGGATGGAGACTCCCGCTGTAGGCCGCGTGCCCCCACGCGGCGCAAACTCGATTCCCACCGACAACCTCCAGATGCACTGGAACCAACCCGACCAACCGCATTGACTGGACGGCGCGCGTTGCCTCGGGCCAATATCGTCCGTCGGAGATGAACGGCCAACTGGCCCCGATCCGGTTCAGCGCGGAGCCTGTGATCGATCCGGGCTGAAGGCGGCGGTCATCCAGTGTGCAACGACCATTTCATACTACCTGCCTTCTCACATGAAGACTCGATTCCTGCTCATCCCCACCGCTCTCATCCTGGCCGCCGCGCCGGTCTCCCGCGCCGCGGCCACCGCCTCGATCGGCCACGGTCCCGCCGGATCCGGCTTCGCATTCGACTCTTTGCCGCTCCCGGCCAGGAACGATGCGGCGTCCGCAGCGGAGTTCACCCTGGTGGATGGCGAACGCGACTCGAACGGCGGCCTGCTCGCTGTCCTGCACGACGGACGGCTTCCGGTCGACGAAGACGAACCCGCGGCGAACTTTTTCTTCCGCGCCGGGACGGATGGCGGCCGGATCCGGATCGATCTCAAGAGCGTCATCCCGGTGAAACAGGTCAACACGTACTCGTGGCACACGGGATCGCGCGCTCCGCAGGTCTATAGGCTCTATGCGGCGGACGGCGCGGCCTCCGGATTCGTCCCGAGCCCGCGCCGAGGAACCGATCCCGAGTCGTGCGGATGGACGCATGTCGCGGCGGTGGACACCCGAGAGCGGCACGGGTCTGCGGGCGGGCAGTATGGAGTCGCGGTGTCTGACCCCGGCTCGGGCAAGCTGGGCGATTACCGGTATCTGCTGCTGGACGTCGTCCGCACCGAAGACCAGGACGCTTTCGGAAACACCTTCTTCAGTGAGATCGACGTCATCAACGCCCAGGGACCGCCCCTCGAACCCGCGGCGGGTCAAACGGGCGAGTCCGTTCTCATTGCGTTCGGGGCGTCCGAGGGCAAATACAAGTTCACCATCGACGCGACGGCCGCGCCGGACCTGGCGGAGTGGGCCGATGCGAAACTGCGGCCGGTCGTCCAGGAATGGTATCCGAAGATTGTCGCGATGCTGCCCGGCGACGGCTTCGACCCTGCGACAAACATCACCCTGCGGTTTCGAACGGACATGGGCGGCACACCGGCGTCGGCGGGCGGAAACCGCCTTAACTTGAACAGCGGATGGTTCAGGCGCGAGCTGCGCCGGGAGGCGCTCGGCGCCGTGGTGCATGAACTGGTCCATGTCGTCCAGGACTACGGGCGCGCTCGGCGCCTCAACCCTGGCGCCACACGCACCCCCGGCTGGCTGGTCGAAGGCATCGCCGACTACATCCGCTGGTTCCTCTACGAACCGGAGACCAGGGGCGCCGAGATCACCGAGCGCAATCTCGATCGAGCCGCCTACGACGCCAGCTATCGCATCACAGGCAACTTCCTCGACTGGGTGACCCGGACTTACCACCGGGACATCGTGCCCAAGCTCAACGCCGCCGCGCGCGAGGGAAGGTATGCCCGGACGCTTTGGGAGGAGTCGACCGGCAAGACGCTCGAAACGCTGGGCGAGGAATGGAAGAAGAGCAACGAAGCCCGCATCCACGCCGCGCAATCCAGCGGGGGAACCGTTGAAAAATGAGGCCGATACGATAGCCGTCGCCCGCGACGCGCCTGCAGCACCGATCTTGCAGGAGCCTGCAGGCCGCGCGCCCGCGCACGAGGAGACTCGCCGCATTCACATCGCGATGACCATTCGCGATCTGCGCCGCGCCCGGTCCATGGCGCCCGGCGGACCTGAGTTCCCGAGTCTCGTCCGGGCCTTTGCGCCGCTGGTCTTTGGCAGCGCATCGCTCCTGGCCCCGGACCAGAGCGAGATCGTCGAGCGGGTTTTCGTCGGGGTGTTTCACGCGTTCGCCTTCCAGTGGCGCCGACTGCCCCGGAACACCGTCATTGCCTCGTGGCTGCTCCGGTCCACCTGGCTCGCGGTCCGACGGGAGCGCAGGCGCCTGAAGCTCCCGCTGCCGCCAAGGGCCTCTCCAGTTGGCGTGAGCACAGCCGTTCTCGGCGCGCTGGTCCGGATGCGCCGGGGCCTTCGGGATGCGGTTGTCCTGGGCTGTGTCTTGCAGGCGGACATCCGGGAAACTGCGAGGGCATTGCGCCGCCACGAGTCCCGCGCAGTCGCGCTCAGGGACCGAGCCCTGGACAAGCTGCGAAAGGCGCTTCGAACCCGGGCGCCCGGCCTCGATCTGCCCAAGCTTCTGGCCCAGGTCCCCCGCACGATGTCGACCGAATTCGAACGTGGCGCCCTGGCCCAGGTCGAGGCCTGGTCGCCGCGGACGCGCAAGAGCGAGTTGGTGCGCGGGATTCGACGCGCCTGGCGGTGGGTTGCCCTCGAACGGGTCGCGCGGCGCGTGGTTGCCGCCGCTGCGTCGGGCGTATGCCTGTTCATCCTGCTCGTCGTGGCATTTGCCTGGTCGCTCCGGCAGGGGCACCTGACACGATGGTTCGTCGAACAATCGAGCCGGCGCCTGGCCAAGGAGATGCCCGAGGTTGCGCAGCCCGCCCGCCCCTGGCCAGCTCGATCGCCAGACGTCTCGCACGAGCCGCCGCCCCCTCCGCGGAGTGCCTCCGAACTCTACGGACTCACCAATGTCTGGACGGCCCAGTTCAGTTTCACGCCGGGGCAGTGGAAGGCGCTCGCGCCGTCGCGTGTCCCGCCCGTCCCCAACCTGATGCGGCCGGACGGCATGATGCAATTGCGCAATCCAAAGGCGCGCCGCAGCGGCCTGGCCGGTGTCCTGGGCCTCGATTTCAACTGGGCGCGGGCCCATCTCGAATTCGCCGGGGCACAGTTGTCTTCGGTGGGCGTTCGGTATCGGGGCAACGGCACCTACGTCAACTCGCTCTTCGGCCCCAAACAGCCGTTCAAGGTCGACCTGGACAAGTTCGTCAGGGGCCAGCATCTGGCGGGGATCCACACCCTGAATTTCGTCAACGCAATTCCGGACAACAGCTACGTGCACGACGTTCTTGCCCAGCACCTGTTCCGCGAACTCGGCGTCCCCGGTCCCCGCACCGCCTACGCCTACCTGACGCTCGATGTCCCCGGCCTTTTCGAGCGCCAGCCGCTCGGATTGTACGTGCTGGTCGAGAACGTCGATGCCGATTTCGCCGCGGACCGCTTCGGCTCTCCGGACGTCCCGATCTTCAAGCCCGTGACCACCCAGCTCTTCGAGTACCTGGGCGAGGACTGGAGCGCTTACGCGGACATTTACGACCTCAAGACCAGGGCCACACCGCAGCAGTTGGACCGGTTGGTCGATTTCGCCCGACTCCTGGCCCAAGCGGACGACCCCGAGTTCGCGCAGCGCGTCTCGGACTACATCGATCTCAATGAATTCGCCGGGTTCCTGGCGGGGAACGTCCTGATCTCGAGCTACGACGGGTTCCTGAGCAACGGCCAGAATTTCTACATGCACATGGATCCCCGCACGGGCAGGCTTGGGTTCATTCCGTGGGACCACGATCATGGGTGGGGCGAATTCGGCTACGTGGGAACGGACGAGCGCAGGGAGCGGGCGTGCATCTGGCGGCCAAGCACCTATGAAAACCGTTTCCTCGATCGCATGCTCAAGGTCGAGGCCTTTCGCGATCTCTATCGGCGCCACCTCGAACGCGCGCTCGAAGGGCCGTTCACAGTCGACCGTCTCTATCCCCAGATTGATCGGATCGGCGCGGTCATCCGGCCCGCGGTGGCGGCGGAGTCCGACTTCCGTCTCCAGCGTTTCGACCTCGCGATCAGCACCAACTGGCTCGAAGGCCCGCGCGACGGGGCCCCGGAAGGTCCGCGCGCACCGGTCCACCAGATCAAGCGCTTCATCGCCAGTCGCGCGCAATCGATCCGCGACCAGTTGGATGGCAGAACGCAGGGAGAGATCCTGAGCCGCGGTCCCGCGCGCTGAGCCTCTTCCCAGGGGCAATTGTCGGTTTGCTCGTTCCACGGCGATGGAAGGCAGGACGGGGGCAGTCCTCGGACCGCCGCCTGGTGCATGCTCGGGTGGGGGCCGATGATCGACGTATCATGACGATTTGCTGCTCTCGATCGTCGTGGAACGTGAATTCCTGCGGAGCAGAACGAAACAGGTGTCATTTGGTGAACGCCGGGTCAGGGGACCCGCCTAGCAAGCTGTTGATGCCCATGATGTAGGCCGGGTGCTCCCGCGCGGCGCAAGGACGGTTCGCTCAGCGTTTGCGCACGGTATTGCCTACGGAATTGCGTATTGACAATCGTCTGCTCTGGGTGTCTAAAGTGTGCGTATTCCATTAACAAAGGGCAGTGCTACGCGCACAGTGGCCTATTCTATTTCATTGGGATGGTATTGAGCCGTCGTCAATAGAACAAAGGAGCACCCATGATTCGTCGAACACTGATATGCACCGTGGTCGCGTTGTTGTCTGCGCTGGTCCTCCAGGCGGCTGTCGTCATCGACACCAGCATTGGAAGCGGCCCCCCACCGGCCTCTGTGGGGGGATACGCCATGACGGGATTCCCATCCGACCCGCGACCGCTCGGTTCGTGGGTCATGGATGCGTCCCCGCCGGCATCGGTTCCGGTGGTGGGTAGTCTGGCTTTCTCCGATCCGGTCCAACTCTACGACGTGGGACCTGCAGTCGGACAATGGAACGGCTGGAGTCATGGATATGGCGGTCAGGTCTACTGGAGCCCATGGACAGGGGCGGGCGGCAGCAGTTACGCGCAACTGGACCTGACCCTGCCTGCGGGCACAATGGCTTTCTACCTCTACCTCGAACCGGAACTCGCCGCCGCCACTTGGGACTTCGATGTGAGAGGATTAACCGTCGGCGGGGAAACGATGGCGACCTCGCTCTCGATCTCCGGGGGCGGGGGAGCGAGTTTCGTGGGGTTCTACAGCACCCTTTCGAGCGACCCGCTTTACTCCATTTCCGTTTCCCAGAAAAGCGAGGAGTACCTGGGCTTTGGGATCGGTGAATTCGGCATCCATGGCTATGTCATTCCTGAGCCCAGCGCCAGCGCACTGCTGACTGGACTCGGGCTTCTGGGTGCGGCGCTTCTCCGGCGTGCACGGAAGCTCTCGCATTGCGCGGATTGAGAAGAGGCTCGAGCGGGTGGCTTTCCGATAGCCCCTGTCTCCGGTTGAACTGAAAAACGAAGAGAATCTCAAAGTCAGAAAGGATGGATCCGATGAGAACCCTCGATGCAAAATTGATAGGAGCCTTTTGCGTCTGTGCCGTGTCCGCAATGGCGATTTCTCCGACGCCGTTGGTGAAGACCGTGCCCTGGTCGCCGACAAACCCGCTGATTCCGCACGACTCAGTCAGTGGCCGGCAAATCACACTCAAGGGCACTTGCGATCGAAGCGGGACAAAGATCATCTACACGTGGGACTTCGGCGACGGCAGCGCGCCGGTCTCGGGTCAGGTCACCGACCCTTACGCGATCGAAGCCAAGCACGTGTATACCGGAAGTGTCGGGACGATCTATACGGCCCGCTTGACCGTCGAGGATCAGAATACGGGCAAGACCGACAGCAAGGCTTATTTCGTCATTCTGCAGGACGTCAGCACACGGGAAAACAAGCTCAAGACCGATGTCAACATCGCGATCGACGAGGGCTTGTGGTATCTGCACAAGAGCATGAATCGATTCGATTCGGGCGGGATACCCGTTGGGGACTGGCGGACAAGCCGGTACGGCGGCTATGCCTATGACGGATACATCAGTTGTTCAGCCGCCAATGTGAATGCCTTCGAGGTCAATGGTCACCTCGAGATTGGCAGCAGCGACAACCCTTACACCGAGACTGTCCGGCGCGGCCTGCGTCGCCTCTTCCAGTACCTCGAGACTTCGACGGTGCCGCAGCAAACCAATCCGCACTGCACATTCATGCCCGACGGCAATGGCAACGGCTACAAGATCGAACTTTCCCAGGACCAGGACTGGTATCAGATGGGCATGCTGATGGATGCTATCGTCGCCAGCGGCACGCCCGCCGCCATGACCGTGACCGGCGAAGTGCCGAGCGGAAGCGATCCTGGGGTCCTGGGACGAGAGTACCGCGAAATTGTCCGGGACATGACCGACGGCTACATGTGGGCGCAGTATGACGGGACGCCCGGCGGGGGGTGGCGCTATAGCGCAAACCAGGCGCCCGACAACTCCGCCTGCCAGTGGGCCGCTATCGGAATGATCGCGGCCGAGCGGCGTTGGGGCATCTATGTCCACCCTTGCGTCAAGACATGGAACGTGGTGTGGCTCGCCTATAGTCAAAATGCATCGGGCGCATTTGGATACACCACTTCGGGCGATGCCCCCTGGGGTTGGTACGCCACCACGCCCTCAGGCATGGTTCAGATGGTCATGGACGGCATCGGACGGGGCGAGACCGGTCCGAGCGGCAAACCGAGTTGGGATTTGGCCGAGACCTGGATTCGCGACCGTTTTGCCAACACCGGCAACTACAGCAACAACATCAAAGCCTACTACTACGGACTCTATTCGTTCGTGAAAGCCATGCTCCTGCATGACCCGGATGAGGACGGAGTCGAGAATCCCATCGAGTGGCTTCACTCGAACACGCCCGGTAAGCCCGACATCAATTGGTACGCGGCCGAGGCAAGCTATGGCGATCCCACCGACGGCGTCGCGCGCACCCTGGTTCGGGATCAGAACGCAGGTGGCTACTGGTGGGGGCATCAAGCCGACAGCCGGCAGCGGTGCTTTGAAACCGCTTGGGCGATTCAGATGCTCAAGGCGACACTCTTCGATCCGGGCACTCCGGTGGCCGTGGCCAAGGCAATCCCGAATCCTGGCGTTGTCGGGCAGACGATCTTCGTGGACGGCGCCGATTCTTTTCATCAGACCACCGGAAGAGGCATCGTCCGTTGGGAATGGGATCTCGAAGGCGACGGCGCCTATGATGTCGAGGGCCCGGTGGTTGCGCTGACGTTCTCCGCTGTCGGCGTCTATCCCATAACCCTGCGCGTCACCGACGACGGCTCTCCAGCCAAGCAGGACATCGACATCGTCAATGTAAGGATCACGTCGCCGCCGATCGAGCCGACCGCCGACCCTGACGGTCCCTATGTGTTCTGCCCGGCAGCCAAACCGTGGTTCCTGGACGGACGCCGGTCGGTGAATCCCGACGAGGGCGAGCATCAGTCGGGTCCCTACCCGGGCGATACGATCCGGGAATACGCCTGGGACATGGATGGCGACAACGACTTCAACGACGCCTATGGGGCTACACTGGACGTGACGGCTTACTTCGAGGCGTTGGGCCCGGGTGAGTACCTGGTCCAGTTGCGGGTTACCGACACCACCTCGCAGTCGTTCCCGAGCAGCGGCATGGGCGACCTGAGCAGCACCGCGCCAGCCCACGTCTTCGTCAAAGCAACCAGCGATCCCCAGTGTGATTGTGTGGTGCTCACGCTCGATTCCGTGGTCGAGAAGACGGTCTCTCTCTCGTGGACGGCCTACTCGATGGCGGCCTCCTACAACATCTATCGGGGCACCGCCCCCGGCGGCCCGTTCCTGTGGCTGGACGCGACAACGGACCTGACCTACTCGGAGGATGACGGGCTCTCCGGCACAGCGTACTACTACGTGATCCGACCCGCCGCACTCAACGGGGACGAGTACTGTCAATCGAACGAAATCCAGGCGAGGCCTCAATGTTCGCCTCCGCAGATCATTGCGGCGCAGGTGGCCGGAGTTGGTGGGCCATCCCTCATCTACTGGCGGCTCACCCCGCTCAGCCAATGCTACGGGCGGTCACAGCGGCAAATCTACCTGGAAGACACCGGCAGCAGCCTGAAGATCGGTCCGTTGGCGTACGACCCGCCGGGCACCGACCCGGTGGTTCGGATCGTTCGTGCCCCGGGCAAGGTGCCGGCCTTCAGCCACGAGTACCCGTCGACCTACGGATTCAGGTACGCTGTCTGGGTCAAAGGCGACGCCAAGGTCTACGTCATGGATCCAGAGGGCCAGATCAGCATTCCGCTGTTCATCACGCCTCCTTAGCCCGCATTTCTCACCAACTTATGATGTCATGTGACCGGTGACCGTCACATGTCACCTGAAATGCGGGCTGATCTCGCCGTGAGCCTGTGGGTTGTCTGGCACCCTTTGGACTCGCCATACGGCATCGGGAGGATCAGCATCGGGCGTGATCTGGAATCCTCTCGAACAACGGTTCCTGCTGGCCGGCCTGGCATTGCTGCTGGTCGGTTGCGCCGCGCGGCGTCCGGTTGCGCCGCTGGCCGATGCGCGTCCGGCGCCTTACATCCGGGCAGCCCATGGCCCGGATGGGACGGCGGAGCTCGAGGTGGGTCTGCGCGCGTTCAAACCCGCGCGCGGACGCGGGCCGACTGTCTGGCTGGTGGGTGTGACGCATCTCGGCACGGCAGATTACTACGCGAGGCTTCAGCGTTTCCTCAACGCGCAGGGCTTGGTGCTGTTCGAGGGCGTGGGGGCCACAAACAAGACGTTCGCGCTCCAGCGCGAGGCCGGCTTCAACCTGCAGGCCGCGCTGGCCAAGGCCTTGGGACTCGAATTCCAACTGCACGCGATCGACTACACGCCACAGCATTTTCAGAACAGCGACCTGTCCGTGGCGGAACTGGCGCGCATTTTCGCCAATGCCCCGCCAGGTCCGCCAGGCACCCCAAGCCCGCCAGGCACGGAAGGCGGCGAACCTCGATCCGGGGAAAGGGGCGGCGCCGAGTTCGACCATCTGCTGGCGGCGATGCAGGGGACGGGCTTTCTCGGCGCGATGGCGCGGGTCACCGTGGCGTTGCTCGAGGCCAGTCCGCGACTCCAGGCAGCCATGCAAGTCGTGCTCATCGAGGTTCTCTCGGGTCTGCCGCGCGATCTGCCGCGGATGCCCGGCTTGCCTCCCGGCTTTCAGAATCTGCTCAGGGTCCTCATCGAGGAGCGCAATGAGAAGGTGGTCGACGATGTGCGACGCGCTCTGGAAGCCAAACAGCCCCCGGGTTCGATTGCGATCTTCTACGGCGCGGGACACATGACGGATCTCGAAGAACGCCTGCGATCCACCCTGGGGTATCGCCCCGCCGTCGAGCGCTGGATGACGGCGTTGGCGGTCAACCCCGAGCGCTCGGGCCTCAGCGCCCGTCAACTCGACCTCATGCGGTCCTGGGTCCGCGGCCGCATGGGCGAGTTGCAGCGCGCGCCGTAGCCATGCGGGAATCTCATGGTGGGATGACGATCCAGATTGCCGGGCCGCGGCATTCGAGCTTTCGTTCGGGCGATTTCCATGTAGCATTCGGAAGAGAGTGATGACTGCGACGCCGCCCCATCGAGCCTGGATCGAGAAGCGCAACGGAGAGCGCCTGCCGATCGAGGCCCCGTTCGGCATCGGACGCGCGACGGACAACCGCCTCGTGCTGCACGACGAGCGCGTCTCCCGTCGCCACGCCTTCATCCACGCCCAGGCGGACGGCGAGTGGTGGCTTGTCGATCTGGGCAGCAGCAACGGCACCTATGTCAACCGCGTGCGCGTCAGCCAGCCGATCCGCCTGCGGGATGGCGACCAGCTCGAGTTCGGGTCGTCCCTGTTCGTTTTTCGACAGACGGAGTCGCCTCTGGCCGGCGATCCGACACGCACAACTGAAGTCACGGTGCTGGATCTGCGGACGGCGGCCTGCTGGTTGCTGGTGGCCGACATCGAGGGATCGACCCTGCTCAGCCAGCGCATGGCGGATCAGGACCTGGCGGTCATGATGGGGCGCTGGTTCTCGACCTGCCAGCAGCTCGTCGAGTGCCACCGCGGCGTCATCAACAAGTACCTCGGTGATGGCTTCTTTGCCTATTGGCCCGAGACCGAGGCTGCACGGTCCGGCATCCTCGATGCCATCTCGCAGCTCAAACAGCTCCAGGAAGCCCGGTCCCCCGCATTTCGTCTCGTCGTCCATCACGGCCAGGTCATCCTGGGCGGACACGGTTCGCTTGGTGAAGAGAGCCTCTCCGGACGCGAGGTGAACTTCGTGTTTCGAATGGAGAAGCTCGCCGGGCAGCTCGGGCTCGCGCGCCTCCTGAGCGAGTCGGCCCGACAGTGCCTGGGCGATGCGCTGAACACGACCGACGCGGGCATGCATGCGTTGCCCGGCTTTCCCGCTCCCTGCCGCTTCGCCACGTTCTAGCGCGCATTTCTCACCAGGTTTTGGACGGCGCGAAGCCGATGTCATCGAAAGCGGCAGCCATGCGCGCTAGAAAGAGCTTGTCCCCAAAGTGGGTGTTTTATCAGCAAGGGTTCTGTGACGTGCTCCCGCAGCCCGAATTGGTGACAAGGAAGCTGGGAAATCCCGTGGCGATGGACACACACGCCGTGTTGGCG
>JAKLFY010000006.1 GCA_022710935.1 Verrucomicrobiota bacterium | reverse complement strand
CATGGCGTCCGACTGCCCCAGGCCTTCGTGGCGTTCCTCCGGGGTGAGGACGGGATTCTCGAGCGCCTGGTGTGGGAGGATCCCGAATCGGCGGACGCGGATCTGGTGTTCGACTGCGAGAGCTTGAAGCGGTTGCGCCGGGCCGCCGAGGGGATGCTGACGGACGAGCAAATCCCGTTCGCGCTAGAACCGAACGACTTTGTCTTCCACTTCCGGAGTGGGCCGCGGTTCCTGTTCTTCCGGTGCGACCCGGACAACGACGATCCGCCCGTGTTCTGCTGCAGTCTGGACGCGGCGGTGCCCCAACAGGTCTGCGAGCGGTTCAGCGAATGGGCCGCGCGTCTGCTGGTCAAACCCGACACACGAGCCGTGAGTTCGAGCCGTGAGCCGCCGGGGGTGTCTGCACATCTCGATCTAAGGGCACTTGTGACGCCGGAAATGGAGGCCGAATTGCGCCGGGTGTCCGAACGCTTCCAGCCCGAGCTGGCTGATGTCGAGTCGAAACTTGGCTGGCTGCTGGGCGCCTTCCGCACGGCCACGGCGAGCCTGGTGGCCGGAGTCGTTCTTGGCGTGATGCTACTTGGACTGGGGCTGGCGATCCTGGGCTGGCTGCTTTGGCAGACGGTCGGCGCCGGGTTTGCCCTGCCGCTGGCGGCTAGCGAGGAAATGTCCTGGCTGGGCGTGGGGGTGGTAGGAGGACTCAGTGGCGGGCTGGGGGTGGTGGGTGGACTGCTGATCGCCCGGGCTCGGCGGTTGTCGCGGTCGTGCCTGGTGGTGGCAGCGCATGGTTTCAGTTGGGTGCGCGTGGCCCAGGTGGAGATGGTGGCGTGGTCTGAGATTGAGGCTTTCCGAGAGACCGCAGAGGGCGAGCCGTTCCCGCTGTTGAACTTCCTGACGTGGATGCTGCCGAAGGGTAAAGGAATACACTATGAGGCGTTCACCACCGATGGCCGGAGCTTCAGCTTCAGCGCCAACACTGTGCAACAAGTCGGTCGCCTGCGAGCGATCTTCCGGCAGGTCGCAACGGAACTGGCGATACCGTGGTCGTCGTTTGGGACTGGCGCGGGCTAGTCGAACGCGGCAGAGTCCGGAGAAGGCAATGGGGTCGCATCTAAATAGTTGACATATGGAAGACCTCAGGCATGAACACCATCCATTGGCGGACATTGCGGCAGGCGCACAATGGAAGCCGTGCCCAGAACGCGGGAGGACATACGCGGCCGACACCCAAGACGAAGAGGGTGGTGGACTGCGCCCAGATACCTCATTCGCAACCTGCGTTCGAGGGGCTGGTTCTTGCCATTCGTGTCATTCGTGGTTCAGTTCCTGCGGGGAAAGGAGAACCACGAACCACACGAATCACACGAATCCAAGGCATCGCGCAGACGGATTGTGGCCGCCTGCAGACCGGTGCGATGTGATCGGTTCATGATCACTGGTGGGCTCGGCTGCGGTTGCGAACGCCCCATGCTATTACTGACAGGTTTGTGGGAATATGGAAAAATGGCCTCAATGAAGACAACAGTAGAAATACCGGATGGCCTTTTCCGGGAAGCAAAGTCCCGCGCCGCGTTGACCGGGACTAAGCTCAAAGACTTGGTAGCTGATGGGTTGCGGATGGTTCTTGCTGACGGCGGGGGGCGAGGCGCTCCGAGGCGCATCCAATTCCCCATCATTGAGGCCAAGCCTGGAGAGCCGGCAATTACGCAGCAGATGGTTGAGGAGGCCGAGGAACAGATGCTGAAGGAGGAGGCAGAGCATCATGCCAAGCTTATGCGACGTTAGCTTCCTGCTGCCCCTGTGTCACGGGCAGCATGAGCACCACGCGGCGGCGAAGGAGCACCTGGATGGGGTTGCCGCCAGCGGGGAACTCGTCGTTTGCCGCCTCAGCCAGCTCGGCTTGCTCCGGCTGCTTTCCAATCCGTCGGTCATGGGGTCGGGCGCCTGCACAGCGGATCCAGGATCCGCCCGGAACTCACGAGGCACTTTGCCCTCTGCGCTTCTCGGGACCTCCGCGGCTGGCCAGCCTCTTGGGGCGGAGGCGGGGCAGCTTGGTGCCGCCGGAACGCGCCTCTTCGCCAGTGTCACGCGAGCGCGGCCCGGTGCGAGCCGACCGCCTTCGGGTTGCGGATTGAACGGTTCTCGATGCGTCTGTGCGTTTGCTGACGGTTTGGCCCTGGCGGGCTTTTTCGCTGGCAGGCGGTCGACGGGGCAACTGGCGCCGCATCCAGAACTCGGCGGCGGCCACGGCGCCTGCGAGCGTCAGCAGGAAGAGCATCGGCCCGGCCAGGCGGCGTCCCAAGGGCAACAATGGATTCACGGAGGAGACAGTACACGAGGTTGTCCTGTTTCACCAGCCGGAAGCCATCCCGCTCTGGTTCACTGCTGACGTTGGGGGAGGACGGATCGGAACCCGGAGTTGGTGTAGCTGCGGTCCGGCGAGTCGCAACCGCGCTCCGTGACCCGGCAGGCCTTGGCATGGGAGTCCCAACTGCCTCCTCGGAGCACCCGACAATTCCCCCCAGAAGGCCCACGGGGATTCGCCTGAGCAGCGAGTTTGTAGGGCCCATACGAGTCCCAACACCACTCGAACAGGTTTCCCGCCATGTCGTACAAACCGTATCCGTTGGCTTCGAACGACCCGATGGGGCTCGTGTGCGGACTCCCGCCCGTCGCGTAGGCAGGGTGATACCCGCGCGTCGGAGACACATCGTAGTTGTATTGGGTTGAACTCTTGTAGTTCGCCTCGTTGTGGCTGATCGTGTCCCCCCAGGGGAACCGTCTTCCGCTCAATCCCCCTCGTGCTGCATGCTCCCACTCCGCCTCCGTCGGCAACCGATACCCCGCATCCCACTTCACCCAGTCGTTCTGAACATGCACCTTCCCGGTTCGGTACACCGTCGCCTTGGCTGTGTCCGTGTAGTATGCCGGCAGCCGCCCTTCCGTCTCGCTGCGCGCATTGCACCACTTCACCGCGTCGAACCAGTTGACAAGGAATACAGGATGGGTCGCGCCTTTGCTGTAGTCTGCGCCACCCCAGCAACTGCCTCGGTTGTCGAACTGGTACCCGTTGGCGATCGCCCATGCGTACACCTGGTCCCAAAGGCCCCTCGACACTTCGTGCTGGTCCATGAAAACCGCGCTGACCGTGACGCTGTGGACCGGGCGCTCGTCGCTGTCCGCGTCTCCGAAGCTGTCCCCCATCTGGAACGTTTTCGCGGGAATCAAGACCATTCCTTCCGGCGCCTCAGGTCCGCCAGTCACAGTCAGCGGAGCCTGGGTGCTGGTGACACGGCCTGCGGCGTTGCGCGCCAGTACCCGGTACTCTCCGGCATCGCTCAAATGCGCATTGGCGATCCGCAGCACGGAATTCCGCGCCCCGCTGATCCGTCCGTCATCGACGAGGTCGACGCCGTTCCACTGCCATTGAAACCAGACTGGCGGTGTCCCATCGGCCGTGAACACCGCGAAGCCCGCTGGCTCCCCAACCGACACCGTCCGGTCGTGCGGGTTCATCACGATGCGGGGCAGTCTGGCGACATTCCCGCCACTCGCGATCCGGGTTCGCGGCAGGATTTCATAAGCCTGCTCGAACGAGAGTTTCGGGAACAAACGGTCGAATACCGTGAGGCCGCATCCCAGGTGCGCGTCCAGCCCGCCATACAATCCCCACTCGAACTGCTCGGGAGTGCCCTCGGCCCAGCCCTCGAATTCGGCGTACGGATTCAGACCCGCATAGGGCCCCATCAGGCCATAAATCAGGACCTTCATCCGCGGCTTCACATCGACGCGGGCAGCGATTGTTCCTGACACCTGCCAATCGACCTTTGACCAGTCCAAGCCAGGCGGCGGGTATCGAGACGTATCGTGCCACTCACCGTCCCATTTGCGGCCCATGTCGATCTCCTGCGTTACCCGGATCGCGTTGCGGAAATGGCCTTGGGCCTGAAAGTCCAGCGCGTAGGGCACCTCGAGCTCGAGTAACGTCGTCACCTCGACAGGGATGCCCGCCACAGGAATCACAAAATGTTCGTAGATCGGCGCGATCAGATCAATGTGTCCTTCGCACTCTTTCCTGCAGTTGCCCTCGGCATCCAGTTCGAGGTTCAGCGTCGCGCTCCCCCCGGCGTAGGCCTCGAATTCCGTGAGCCTGAAGTTGCGGAAGTTGGCCGCGAAGCCGGCCCTGGCATGCAGTCGCAACTCGCTGGCGTCCGTCAACTCCGCTCGGATGGAACTCCCGCCTTCGCTCGATTCACAGAGCGTCGTTGCCAAGGGGACCGTGTGGTCGAAGTACAGATCCATTCCCGTCTCCCACCCAATGGGAGGCTGCACGACCCCCGGCGGATTGGGAATGGCCGAGCGCGTCGAGACGCTCCCCTCTTCAATCAAATCAGCCAGCGCTGCCCGCTGAGTCCATACCGACACGGTCCGGGTCAGTGGATCTTCACTGAACAGCATCACCGTGAGGGCGTACTCTTGGCCGGGTGTCGAATCAACCAGATGCATGCCTTGGCGCAGTCCCGCACTCGCCCCCTCATACCGGTAGACCAACACGAGCCCGTTGCGGGATACAAGCGTCAGCCCACCCGGACCGGCCAAACCCGGACCTCGGACGGTCGGACCGCCGACCACCAGAATGTTCGTGCTCAGGATCGTTTGCAGTTCGAGTTGGAAGGGCCAAAGGTTGGTCGAGCGATTGCCCGCCTGGTCGGAGACCACGACTGTGGCGCTGAGTTCCCGGCCATAGTCGCCGAGTGTCTCGCCAGGCAGAGGGCGATAGGTCAACACCCCGTTTGTGTACGCCAGTCGGGGGTCGTCAAGCCCGATTGGCGCCTGATTGGCGAGACTGAACTGGATCGAACTGCCATCCACCCCGCTTGGATCGCACAAGCGGGTTTCGAGCGCCGAATCTCGGGGCACGGCGATTCCTCCCAACCGGGGGGAGATGGGGATCAGGCGCGGCGCGTGGATGTCGCGCCAGCCGACCCGCAGGAACTGAGTCTGATTGGCCACCATCAACTCATAGGCAAGCAGGTTGGTCGTGGCCGTGAGGACTGGCGGATCGGTTTCTAACTCCTGCCACGGCTCGGCCAGGTTGGTGGTCGATTGCAGAAAGTACACGTCGCCCGGCTCGGCTGCCCAACGGATCTGGATCCGGTCGAGTCCGTCGAAGAGGATTTCGCTCCGAACAACCGGCAAATCGGCCGCGATCCCTCCCATTGCGATGAATACAAGCGAAGACAGGACAATCCGGGCTTTCATGGACGCGAATCCAGTTGCCAGTCGAGGAGCAGAATTCGCGCCAGCGCCGCTCGACGAGTCACCCGTGAGCGGGGTCGGTCCCGGAATTCAGGAAAACACTGCCTGGAGTTCCCACTGCTACTCCAAGATCCGCCCCGAATTCATGAGGCACTTTGCCCTCTGCGCTTCTCAGGACCTCCGCGGCTGGCCAGCCTCTTGGGGCGGAGGCGGGGCAGCTCGGCGGCGCCAGAACGCGCCTCTTCGCCAGTGTCACGCGAGCGCGGCCCGGTGCGAGCCGACCGCCTTCGGGTTGCGGATTGAACGGTTCTCGATGCGGTTGTGC
Source organism: Verrucomicrobiota bacterium (assembly GCA_022710935.1). GTDB lineage: Bacteria > Verrucomicrobiota > Verrucomicrobiia > Limisphaerales > J093 > MWFF01. Next base: position 123,717 of record JAKLFY010000006.1, on the reverse strand, counting down.
GTTTGCTGATGGTTTGGCGCTGGCGGGATTTATCGCTGGCAGGCGGTCGACGGGGCAACTGGCGCCGCATCCAGAACTCGGCGGCGGCCACGGCGCCTGCGAGCGTCAGCAGGAAGAGGATCGGCCCGGCCAGGCGGCGTCCCAAGGGCAACAATGGATTCACGGAGGAGACAGTACACGAGGTTGGCGTGATTCACCAGCCGGAGGCCATGTCACTCCACCCAGTCGATGAACATGCACCAGGCCGGTCCTGCACACCGTTAAGGAGGCTACTGGTTGGGCAGTTGGTACGCGGCGAGGAACTCCTCGAATGTTCCGCGGCGGAGCGCGACGTGACCGTCCACGCAGAGCGTGTTCTGGGCTCCGCGGGCGCCGCCGCCACCGCCGGTGAACACCCGGTCACCCGGGACGCCGACATGTTCGCCGAGGCCGTCGCAGACGATCATCGGTTTTTCGGAGGAGCGGCGGATTGAACTGACGGGGTGGCCGCAGACGCCCGAGAGATCGTTGTCGAAGCCGGTGAAGAAGGGGACGAGGCTCCAGCCGTGAACGCAGAGGTAATTGTAGTCGGTTGGGTAATCGGCGGCGCGATTGGGCTGGGAGCGCATTGTGGGGCAGAGGAAGGCGCCGATGGCCGGTGCGAATGGCGACAAGGCTGTTTGCAGGGAGTTCGAGTGGGTGGCGGGGGGGAGGCCGAGGGCATTATCGCTGAAGTCGGCTTCCGGGAAATTCTGGCCGGCATCGTCCGCGTACATGGTGATGGCGAGGCCGAGTTGGCGCAGGTTCGAGGTGCAGGCGGCGAGTTTGGCGCGCTGTTTGGCCTGGGCCAGCGCGGGCAGCAACAGGCCGGCGAGGATCGCGACAATGGCGATCACGACGAGCAGTTCGATCAGGGTGAAGGCGCGCGAACCGTTGGTCATCAGCCTTGTGGATGCCGGCGCGGTCTGGGCATCGAGGGCCCGATCGAAGGGGGGCTGGCTCAGGCGGAAGGATCGGGCGCAGCCTTGCGGCGTTTGCGGCGAACAGGGGCTTTTGGGGGGGGCGGTTCCGGCGTTGAAGGCGGCAGGTCGGGGGCGACCAGGAGGTAGCGGGCGCAATTGTCGCACATGGCGATATCCTCGTCCCGCAGCAACGCGGCGTGGACGCCGGTGGCGAGTTTCATCTGGCAGCCGGAACAGACGCCATGCCGCACGAGGGCGACTCCTTTCTTGCCGCGGGCCCGCAAGCGATCGTAGTGTCCCAGGATGGGTTCGGGGATTTCCTTGCGCAACGCGTCGATGATCGGGCGATTCTCGGGCGCCTCGGCTTCTGGTCCCATCTCCAGTTTCTGCAGTTCCAGCAATCGCTCTATGACTTTCATCTCTTCGAGGCCTCTCGTACCCGACAGGAAGAGAGTGTCGCGATTTGGTTTCTGAAAATCCAGAGAAATATCTGAAGAATCTCTCTGGACTGCGCATCCGGGGCTGCCGGCGCGTCAGGCGTCAGACGTTGCGTTGGACGGAGCCTGGGATCACGGTCCGACCAGCAGGAGCCGGTAGATCCGGAACGATGTGAACGGCTCGGTGAACGCGCCATCGTCGACGAACGAGTAGAAGCTGGTGGGCGACGTGAGGTCGATCGGGATTGTGATCCAGGGGATCGGGCCGGAGGCGGGGATCGTTGTGGCGTACTGGAGTCGAAAGACCAGTCCGGGATACGTCATCCAGGTGAGCGTCACCGTGCCGTCGGGGGCGATGACCGGCATGTCGAGGAAGATGCCCGTCGGATCGTCTCCGGCGTATTGCTCGGCAACGAGGAGGTAAGTGACGGCGCTCTGGGTTTGGTTGAACACGCGCACGAACCAGTCGCCGGGCACCAACGGCTGCGGGACGCTATTCGTCTCGACCTCGATGAACTCAGGAGCGATGCCAGGCGTGCTGCCCAGGTAGTCGAAAAGCCACGACTCGGGAAGTTCGCCGAACCGCAGGGCGAGGTCGGCGTCGCCGTCGAGGGGGACCAGACGGAACAGAGCGCGCGTGGCATTGGGAACGACGGTGAAGCGGTAGGCATCGGGAATGCAGCCCCCGCCTTCGAGGGTGCTGCCGATCGTGTTTGTGATCGTCACGCCCGCGCGGAGCACGGGCAGGAGATCGAGGCCGTAGCCGGCTCTGAGCCGGAAGGGGGTGTCGGTCGGGGCGCGGTTGATGACGGCGACGTACCAATCGCCGCGCAAATCGGGCAGGGCATCGTTTGTGCAGATGAGGATGCGGGTGGGCAGGCCGGGGGCGGCCTCGTCCTCACGCAGGCTGTCGCACGGCCCCGGCCGGCTGTTGCGGCTGACCAGGAGCCGGGCGGGGTTCGAGAATGACTCGAGGTCGAACTGCACGGCGGGGACGGCGTTGGTGACGGAGAAGACGAAGTAGGAGCAGGTGTCGTTGCCTGGGCGCGCGGTTGCGATGATCGGCTGATCGGCTGCCAGCGGCGTATCCATGTAGGCGTGCTGTTCTTCGACCCAGAGCCGGTATTGGACGCCGCGGGCCTCGCGGTTTTCGATGCCCAGGTACCAGTGGCCGGCGAAGAGGGGGACGCAGGAGCGCTGGTTGACAACGATCACTTCGGCGTTGGTGCCCGGGCTGTTGGCTGCGTACTCGAACCAATCGGGTTGCGGGCGCAGAGGCAGTTCCGAACGCGCGTTGCGGATGTAGAGGTTGAGGTCCCCGTCGAGCGGTTCGAGGTGGAACCGGACGCACGCGGCTCCCTGGGGCACGGTGTAACAATAGTACTGAAGATCGTCCGATTCGGACATGGTGCCAATCACGCCGCCTGGAGGCAGGGGATCGAGTTCGGGGCAGATTTCGCGGTTTTCATTCGGGAAGAAATCGACCCGGAGGGCAAACTCGGCGGTGGTGGCCTGATCGTTGCGAACGCCCAGGTAATAGGTGCGGCCCGGCTCGAGGCGGGGCGCGCCGGCGAAGTGGTTGGTGGCCTGCAAGTCGGACGAGGTGAGCCAGGAGCCGTTGGTGGCGACGATCGAGTAACCGGGCGCGCCCATGACGACGTTGGTGAGCAACCGGAAATCGCCGTACTCGGGCTCGCCGGTTGGCAATCCCTTGGCGTTGAACCAGAGGTCGATGCCGGCCGCGGCGAGGTTGGTGAGCGTGTTCAGCACCCGCTCGGTCCCCTCGGGCACATTGACCATGAAATAGCGTGTGGCGCGCGGGAGCGTATTGGTGTAGGTCACGCCGTTGGTGAGGGTGAGGATGGGATAGAGTGGCGGCCCGAACTGGAGGTCCAACTGCCAGGTGAGAAGCTCGGGAGCGATGTCGTTGGTCGCGCCGGTCCGGCGGTCGACCACTTCGAGGCGCCAGTCCCCGACCGCGAGTTGGCCGATGAGGCTCGACATGGATTCCTCGGGCTGGAAGTAGCGTGGGCGCAACTCGATCACCTCGAGCGAGTCAATCAAAGCCCCGGGCGCGATCGCCTCGAGATCGATCCGCGTGTGGGGCGCCACGGCCAGGAACGTGATCGTGTTGGTCTGCCACTGGTCGCTGTCCGTGTTGAACACGCGGGTGCTCCGGCTCAGCCAGTTGGTGGGCCAAGCCTCGCACGTGCACGCGCATGCCGCATCGTCCGCTCCGCCTACGGTCAGGCGGGTGCGCGCGCGTCCGGGGGGCGGGGCTTTGCCGACCCTGCGCATGGCATAGACGGCGTGGATTTCGTCGGCGGTCAGTGCGCGCGCATAGAGGCTGAGTTCGTCGATGATGCCGTTGAAGCCATCGAGGCCGCCGAGGGTGGGGTGGCCCACGGCGTTGGTGGCGATGAGAAGGCTAAGGGCGTCGGGTTGCGCAAGGTCGATTGTGTTGGCCAATGAGCCGGGGAGCGCCACATGGCGATCGAGCGCGCCGTCCACATAGAGCCGCAGCTCGACGCGGTCGGGGCTCACCTGACGGAAGGTGCCGGCGACATGATGGAAGCGCTCGGTGCTGAGCGCCTCGCGGGATCGGATCAGCTCGAAGAGTGGATCTTCGGAGTCGGGATGTCCCTGGACCCACGGGTCGTTGTACCAGAGCTCGACTCCCTGTTCGGAGATGCCCAATCCGTAATTGATGAGGGCATTGCCCAGCCCGTTTGTGGCAAGGGATTGCCGGATGACGACTGGTCCGCCGAGGGGCGGCGCGTTGGTGAGGTCGAGCGCGTTCGAGAGGTTGACCCAGGCCTCGATGGTCCATTGATTGGTGGTTTCGAGGGACGGGTCGTGTGGGATGACGATGTGCCCCGCGTTGGTCATGAAGAGGAAGCCCCGGCCGGGATCGGCGCAGGCGTCGTAGACGAAGGCGTTGGTGTAGCGAAGCTCGCCCTCCTCCTCGCCTTCACGGCCGCTGACGCGGTCGGTCAGGTTCCCCGCGCCGGGCCACCAGGCGACGATGTCGGTGGGCATCGGTTGGCGCCGGTGGGTGAACTGGAGCCGGTACTCCGTGCCGGGCTCTGTTCTGAAGAGGCGGCTGATATGGCCGTCGCGCAGGGCGAGCAGGTTGGTGCCGGTATGAGCGACGGCGGGCGCCTGAATGACCGTGACGGCGTTCGAGAGCACCCACCAGCCGTTGGTCGGGCCGTCGTCGAGATTCGTGTCGCCGAGCCACCGGAGATCGCAGGGGATCAAGGTGCCGCAGAAGGTGGCTGTGGGGGTGGCATCGACCCGTTCGAAGCCGCTGACCAGGCGATTGGTGAACGTGTTGGTGGCGTCGCTGGCCGGGCCGACGTAGTTGGTGAGATAGGCGGTGCCGTTGTTCGTCAAGCCCGCCAGCTTGATCGGGAGGTGGGCCACGTTGGTGTCGTCGCTGAACGTGGCAAACACCAGGTTCGTCGTCCACAGGTTGGTGCGGATGGCCCCCTGGTAGTCGGGGCCGGCGACCAGTTCGTTGGTGATGCCCGTCGAGTCGACCAGGCGCCCGACCAGTTCGCCGGGCGGGCGGTTGGTGAGCGCGCCCGGACGCAGGAAGAGTTCGAGTCCGGATTGGTTGGTCGAGGGGCTCCAGACGAGGATGGGGCGTTCCTCGCTCAGGTCCTGGGGATTGATCCAGGCGTCGATGGTGAAGCCGGGGGTGCCGGCGCCGACGTCCAGGCTCAGGCTGGCCGGGATGCGGGCGTAACCGGCGTTGGAGTTTGTGGGAAGATGCAGCGATTGGGCGATCTGGCCCGGCCAGTCGATCTCCGCGGCGCCAAAGAGTTCGGCGGGATTGTTGGTCAGGGCGTCGGGCGTGATGCCGCCATCGAGATCATCCATGGCCCAGCGGCTGACCAGACCGTCGTCCGGCTTGCCGGCGGGCCCGAACTTGAAGATGCCGCGGATTTCGGATGCGGACAGGGCGCGGCGGTAGACATCGATTTCGTCGAGATAGCCGGGGAAGCGTCCGGGGGTGTTGGTGCCGTCGAGCTTCCAGCCCAGGTAGAGGTCGCCCCGGGTGAGCAACTGATCCGACAGATCGACGCATTCCTTCTGTTGGATCCTTTCGCCATCGAGGTAAAGGGCCGCGACGCGGCTGGCCTGGTCGTAGGTGAGCGCGACGTGGCGGAAATCGCTGACGAGGGTTTCGCCGCCCCACGTTTGCCAGTTGGTGCCGCCTCGATTCTCGCTGAGCAGGACCCGCTCGCCGCGGGGTGTGACCAGGTAGACGGCGAGGTCGGACGCGCGCTCGTGGTTGAGGCGGACGCCGACCTTGATCTCGCTGATCGTGAGGCCGCTGGTGAGGGCGTTGGTGCCGACACTGATCACGTCGTCGCCCAGGGCGACGATGTTGGTCGAGGCCGAATCTGACCGGAAGATGCCGGGGACGTCGTATTCGAAGCGGACGGAGACATAGAAGGAGATATCGGAGGCGGTGGGGTTGAAGAAGCCGAAGTGGTAGAGGCCGTAGCGCAGCGGCGGATCATCCTCGATTCCCAGGCTCAGGTCGCCGCCGGTCGGGAACATGGTGGCATGGGCATCGAATCGAGTGGCGGTGGGGCGCGCGCCGCGGCGGACATAGACCTCGAGAGGGCCGGCGGAGAGGGAGCGGACCTCGACGATCATGCGGCTGACGCCGGGGGGGACATCGAGGTGGGCGAAGCGCCACATGTTGGCGCCGAGGTTGACGAAGGCGCCGGCGAGCAAATCGAGGTTGGGGGTCAATCGGATGGTGAGGTTCTGGACGTAGCCGGTCTGGCCCAGGGCATTGTCGACGGCGGTCAGCATCCACGACCCGCTTCCTTCGACAGCGATGAAATCGTCGAGCGATCCGGGGCCGTCGGTCGTATCGGCGTCGGGGAATTCGCCCGAGCCGCTGTCGTCGTAGAGCATCGAGTAGACGCCGCCGACGTCGCCGAAACTGCGGTGGTTGTTGAGGACCATGCCGCGCGTGTTGTGGCTGAGGGCCCCCAGCAGGTCGCCGAGCAGTTCGTGGACCAGCGTGTTCGAGACGACGACCATGTTGACGTCGATCGGATACGGATCGAACGCGTACACCTGGGCGTAGGCCGGCGTCACGGGCGAGCCGTCCGCGATGGGCCGGGGCACGGGCAATCCCCGCAGCCAGTGGTTGCCCTGTTCATCGATGGTGGCGAAAGGCTCCATCGTCGAGAGGGCCACGATGCTGTATTCCGCCGCCATCTGGTCCTCGGACTTGACGCCGACATAGAACACCTCCGACGGGTCCACGACCGCGTTCGTGTACATGATGGTCTCCGACGACCCGCCGCGCTGGATCGAGCGGTCGGCGGCGGCGACCACCTGCTGATCAAGATCGAGCAGACGCCGGTCCCTGGACACGTAGAGGTCGATGTCCGGCTCGACATTGCGCGCGACCGAGAGGTTCAGCGGCGTGTGGAGGGCGATGGCGACGTTGGTGCCGAAGTTGGTGTACCAATCGTAGGGCGTGGGCGCATTGGTGAAGACATAGAAGTGCCATTGGAGCCGTGTGCCCAACGGGTATTCGAGGAGGGGGGAGTTGGCGCCCGCGCGGTCGTGGAGCCGGGGCAGGCCGTTGGTCAGCACATCGGGCGAGGGCGTTGTGAACGCGGCCGAGTTGGTGGGCTGAGGCCTGAGTTCGAGGCGATTGGTGGAATCGATTGACACCACGAGCGCGTAGTCCTGGACGATGGCGTTGGTGTGGGCGGTGACGGCGTTGACGTTGACCCGGCGTCCGATCACGCGGACGGTGTAATTGGTGTTCGAGGGCAGGCTCAAGAACGCGTTCTCGACGTTGTTGATGGTGTCTCTGGGGGCGTCGGTGACGGCGTTGGTGCCGACGGGGTGGACCGTGTTGAAGTCGTAATCGGGTTCGAAGTCGTTGCCGTAGACGATCTGGTTCGTGCCCTGTTGCACTTCGAGATCGAGGTCGTTGACGAGTTTGGATGCCGCCGCCGGATTGCCGGGCGGGTCGGTCCAGACCAGAGTCACGCGCAGCGCGGATGGGGAGGCGTTGGTGGGCAACGCGATCTGGTACTCGTGCGTCTGCCCGGTCGCGATGGCGTTGGTGGGGCTTTGATCGACCCATTGGACCGGCCAGTTCGAGGTGTCGGAGAGGGCGTTGGTGATGGCCAGGGGCAGCGTGTTGGTGAGGTTGGCCAGGCCCCAGCCCTGGTAGTTGTAGGAGGCCTTCACGCCGTAGCTGTACTCGGGCCCCAAAGACCGCGCCCCGTTGATGATGAGCGCCTTGAGCAGGGCGGGGCTGGCATTGGTCTCGAGATGCTGCTCGAACAACTCCTGGAGCAGGGCCAGCATGCCTGAAACCGCCGCCGCCGAGGAACTGGTGCCGGAACTGAAGCGATAGCGCGCGCCCGGTGTGCTGTTGGTGTAGGACTGCGTGTACGGCCCGACGTAATTGCCCAGTGAATTCTCGACCAGCGTCGTCACCCGCAAGTCGAAATCCACCGCCTCGGCCTGGGCTTCATCGGTCGTGATGGTGTAGATCAGCGTGCCCTCGGACAGCGGGGTGACGACCACGTTGGTCTGGCCGGTGACATCGGCGCCGTTCAACCGCGCCCGGATGGTCAAGGGCGAAAAGGGCAGGATCGTGCGCTCGTTGGGGAGCACCTCGATCTCGAGGTAAACGACGTTGGGGGCGACCGTGTAGACGTAGGTATTTGTCTCGCCCGGAAAGGCGATTTGCTGGGCGTAAGTCTGGACCACGCGATTGGTCACCAGGCCGTTGGTTGGCCAGTCGTCGATCCAGGTCGAGTAGACGAACGTGCCCGGCGCGACCACGTCGGGTTTGAAGCGGCCCACCTCGCTTTCGAACCCGATGCCGACGTTGCCGCGGCTCGAGAATGGCGCGACCTGGCTGTCGGTGTCCGTCTCGGGGAAGGTGTATTGACCCGCCTCGATATTCGTGACCGTGATCGGTTCGCCGTTCGTGTCGATGACGTCGATGATGTTCGTCACGATGTTGGTGAGATAGACGAAGCGGTTGAGCTCGGTCGCCCCCACGGTCAGGACGTTCTTGGCCGTGCCCGGAGAGGTGATGGTGCCTGGCTCGCCGCCCGTGCCGACGTCATTGCCCGCGCCGCTATTGCCGGCGGCGAAGACGAACAGCAGGGCCTGGGGACCGGGCGAGTAGGGCAGGGCATCGCGCGTGGCCGCGTCGTAGCTTGCGGCGGACGAGTCGTAGTCAAACCGTCCCGGGTAGCCCCAACTGTTGTTCGAGATCAGGATGTTGGTCAGACTGTGGTTTGTTCCATACCGCGTGTTGGCGGCCGTCTCCTGCAGGTAGGTGTCCGATATGGTCGGGCCGCCGTCCAGGTCGATCGGCAGCACGAACAGGCTGGCCGCGGGGGCGATGCCGCGGAAGACCGCGTTGCTGAGCGAGCCGTACACGTTGGTGCCCGCCGTGACGCTGGTCCCCAGGCCAATGATCGTTCCGGCCACATGGGTGCCGTGGCCGTTGGTGTCGACGAGCGAGGCGGCGTTGGTGTCGCCGTAGATCCGGTGCTGCCCGCCCAGCATCAGATCGGGGTGATTGGTCTTGACGCCCGAATCGTTCACATTCACGCAGATGTTCGATCCGGTCAGGGGCAGGGTCAGATTCGTCGAAGCCCCGCCGTCGACTGTGTTCCAGAGCACGCCCATGCGCACCCCGGTCAGGTCGTTCATGGGAAGGCGCGCGACCCACGGCTCGACCAACTGGACTTCCGGCAGGCAGGCCAGCGCGGTCACCTCGCCCGGAGGCGGATCGACCACGAACTGCGGACCGAAGGGGGATCGCGCCTCGGCCAGGATGTTGGCGCCGATGGCTTCGAGGGCGTGGCGCGCGCCGGGTCCCTCCTCGGGCAGGAGCGTGACGCGCAGGCGCGCGCGGGGCGGCAGCGGTTGCTGCTCGACGGCGAGTTCGAGGAGGCTGGGATCGATCTTGTAGTAGGGCTCGAAGGGAATCACCGCCCGGGCCGAGCCGGAGATCCGGAGGGCATGCGCCGCGGACGCGGACGCGCGCACCAGGTAGGCGTTGTTCGGGATGTACGAGACGATGTCGGCCCCTTGATCGGCAAGCGCCGCGCGAAAAGCCTCGGTAATTGGCCCCTTGGCCTGGATCACATAGCTCCCCGGTTCCTCGCCGGTCTTGAGGTGCGGCGGCAAGGACAGGGGAACGTCCGAGGCGGTGTCGATCAGGGCGTTGCGCAGGAGGATGGCGGAGTCGCTGCGGGCGAGTTCACGGATCGGCTTGGACGTGTTGCGCAGGCGGCGGGGGAACTGCGGATCGACCGCCGGTTCCGCCGCATCGGACTCGGGTGCGGTCGCGGCTGCGGATTGGTCGATGGGCCTGACCGCGGCGGGGAGGGGGATGAGATTGGTGAGCAACCGGACGTCTGGCGCCGGTTCAGGGCTGTCTGGGGCGGCCTGGGCGGTCCGGGTCAAACGGTCCGAGGGTGCGATCTTTTCGAGGGCAGCACGGCGATGGGCGAGTTGCCAGAAGCCGAATGCGCCCAGGACGCAGGCCAGAACGAGGAATGACCGTGTTCGCGACGTCATAAAACGAATGGAAGGTGGGGTGGCCCGAGGAGCGCCTCGTTATTCGCTGAGGATCTCATTGAAGTTTTCGACGACAGCCCGGGGGCTGTCGAGCGACCCATCGAGGCGAACGACGGACCGGGTGACGAATTCGCTCTTGACCTGGTAGTTGGTGCACATGCGGTTGAAGATGCCTTCGCCGAAGTAGAGCGAGCTGGGCGCTTCCTTGAGCGTCTGGCCGAAGGCGTAGACCACGAATCGGGGTTCATCCGACTTGAGCAGTGAGAGAATCTGTTGAGGGATGCGCTCGATCACTTCGTCGCGCGGCCAGACCGGCAGTTTGCGGGGGAGTGTGCCCGTGCTTCCGGGGGTGGCCGGCGGACTGGCGAAGGTCAGTTCCGGCGTGGCGAGGATGCGTCCGAGGGAATCGAAGTAGGGCGCATGGGCGCCGAACAGGATGTTGGTTTCCTGCGCGCGGGTGCGGTTGATGCCATCGACAATCTTCCGGAGGGTGCTGAGGTTGGTGGCCGAGGGCTCGAACAGGTTTGATGACACCTGCTCGAGGAAGAGTTCGTCGAGGGCGCCGGTGTCGTCGATGGGGACAAGGACGCTCACTCCGCTCAGGACAGCGGCCCAGGCGGCGAGGTTGTCCTGATTGACCGAGAGCAGGCCGCGCTGCGCGTTGTCGGTGGGGGCGGTGGTGAACAGGTCGGCCAGGATCCAGTCGTTGGTCGGGTGGGTGCCCTGGCTGCCGGCCCAGCGGTACCACGAGGTCTGGGTCGTCGTGTTGGTGTCGGCGATGTCGGCCTTGAGGTAGATCGTCTGCCACGGGGTGCCGCGGTGGACGCGCCCCATCCAGCCGACATTGGGGAATTTGTTGGTCGGGAAGGCCCAGTCGTCCGAGCGTTCGATCAGGGGGTCTTTGACCCGGATATCGCGGGCCAGGACATCGGCCGACTCGTTGGGATTGCCGCCCCAGGGCCGGTAGCGCTGGTTCAACAAGCCGAGGTTCGAGTTGGTGAGGGTGATCTGGGGCGGGATGGCGAACCGGACGGCGTTGGTGCGATTGGGGTCGTTGGGCGGGTTGAAGGGATCGAGCAGATCGCCCAGGGTGTAGTGGACCAGGGGGTCATTGGCCTGCCAGGTGATTTCCTGATAGACCTTGCGCGTCGGCGAATAGCCCGCCTGGATGGCCAGTTTGCCCGCGATCTCCTGCGCCAGGCGGTCCCGCTCCCGCTGGCTGGTGTAGGTGAGGGGTGTCAGACCGCAGAACAGACGCAGCCGGTCGATGCTTCTCTCCTTGTCGCGCCCCTCGGCGGAGACGGCGCTCCAACTGCGCCACTGCTGGGCGCTGGTGGTGATATTGCCAAGCGAGATGTCGATCTGGTTCTGCACGCCGAGCGTCGGCGCCAGCAGGTCGGTGGACCCGCCGACGCGATTGGTGAGCCAGGTGTTGGGCGGCTCGGAGCCCGAGCCGGCGACCGAGGCGAGTTGGGCGCGTCCGGCGATCTCGCGGCTCAGGTCCATGACCCCTTTCATGTTGCCGAGGCAGACGAAATCGACCAGTCGGTTCGGGGTTACGCTTTGGTCGACGAGCGCGTAGAAGAAGCGGTTCGTGAATTCGAGCGCCAACTGCGGCATGTAGAACCCCTGGTTCGGGATGAAGTTGAGGTCCGTGCCGGCGGGAATGAACTGGCCGGTCTGGGGGTGGTACATCACGTTCGAGAGGACCACCAGCGACTGCGAGACGGGGAGGACGAAGTGGTTGGAGGGCCAGGCCGCGAGGGCGAAATTCGTGTTGTAGGGCAAGTCGCCGAACACGCCATTGAGCGGGACCGTGCTGTCGAGGTTTGTGACGGCGATGCTGAAGTTTCCCTTCACGACGACCTGGAGCGCGCGGCTCACGTTTTGGGTGTACGAGTTCCAGGCTTCGAGTCCGACCTTGTTCGACACGGTCAGGAAATAGAGCAGGTTGGTCTGGGATGGCAATTCGAGCAGGGTGCGTTTTCGGACCTCGGTCTTCCGGGTGAGTTGGGCGACGTTGAGCATCGCGACCTCGTTGAAGTTGGGCCATCCCTTTTTGGCGCCGATCACGAACGGGACGTCATAGACAACCGCATAGGGATCGTTGACGAGCCGGGCGCGGTCGTCGGCGGAGCTCAGGTCGTAGGTCCTGAGGCTGTTGACCACGGCCGCATTCGTCACCTCGACATAGTCTCGGATGATGATGCTCGAGCCGTCCTGATCCAGCCCGAAGAGCGGGCGCATCACCGTCGGATGATGCGGCCTGTTCGCGGACGCCCCGGTCAGGTTTCGCTGGCCGGTGGCGTCGTAGAGATTCAGGGTGAGCTGGAGGAGGCGATGCAAGGCCGGCGAGTATTCGTTGAAGGGGTGGATGCGGATGTTGGTGACGGACATGCCGGGGCGGACCAGGTATTCGCCGATGTAGGTGTTGTTGTAGACCGCGCCGCCGCTGACGCGGACGGATCGCATGGTCCGATGGGCCTGGATCAGGCGGTTGGCGACATTCGTGAAGAAATCGTGGGGCTCCCACGACACGAGGTTGGTCGCATGGTACGGGGCCAGATTGTTGTAGTTGAGATTGATCTTTCGATCCGTGGGCGCAACGGAGTCCATGCCCATTTGGCCGAGCATTCGGTAGAGCGTGTAGCGGTCGTAGGTGGACGGCTGGGCCTGGGCCAGGACGATTCCGGTCAGCCAGCGGGCGGGCGCCTTGTTTGTGCTGAAGAGATCGTTGATCTCGTAGTAGGTGGTGGCGCTCTCGCTCCCTGGCCAGGGCAAGGTCGGGTCGTCGTTGTCGGCGGTCAACGGCTCGGTCCCGGTAAACGCCGGGCCGTCGGCGTACATGTCGATGTAATCGTTGCGCAGGACGTTGGCCATGCTGGCCTGGTTCCAGATGAACCAATCCCGGGCGGGCGCGAGCGTGTTGTAGTTGCCGCCGTAACGGTGCCGCAGGAAATCGAGGGCGGTGAGGAAACACGCCCCGGACTGCGGGGCCGCGAGGCCGCGGTAGTCGTAATTGGGCCAGGCGTTGGTGTTCAGGTGATGGAGGAATCCGCCCAAATTCAATTCCCACGAGCCGACGCCCTGGTTGCGGAAGAACCGGCTGTTCGCCATTGCTGCGTCGCCCCCTCTGGCCCCGGCGTTGTTGTGGATGAAGTTCAGATCGAGGCTTTTGCCGGCGGGGAGGACCATGTAGGCGTAACGGCCCACGAAGCGGTTTGTTGCCGAGTGTGGGTAATCGGGATGCTGGAGAACGGCGATCCACTCGGGATCTCCCACCAGGTGTTCGCGGAGGACGTTTGTTCCGGTGCCCACGCGGATCGTCCGCCCATTCTCGTCGAGGATTGGCTGCAGTCCGTTGGTCTCGAAACGCCCGTTCCGGTTCAGATCGAGGTAGAATCGGAAGTCGACGTTGGTTCCGTCGCTGACGAACACCGGCGCGCGCGGGTCGAGGACCAGGTTGGCGATGTTGCGCAGGCGATCGCGTCCGGTCACCGGGGCCGAGTTGCCCAGGAGGTGGTCGTAATTGACGTTGGTGGGGTTGAGTTGCTGCCAGTCGAGGCTGGGATTGAACCCGACGGGGCTGATGTAGTTGGTCGACACCATGAGGTCATAGGCGTAGGGGCTGCTGTTCGCCTGCATCCGGGCGACCACCTCGGCCTGGGCGCGCGCCAGGGCGGCATCGGCCATCAAACGGGACGTGTTCTGTTCTTCGGTGACGGCCACCGCCGACCGTTCGCGTCGGCTGACCGCCAGGAACGTGATCGCCATGAGGGTGACGACCGCCAGCATGATCAGTGTGATGACCAGGGCGACACCGCGTTGTCGTTGTGAATGAGGCTTCATGGGAAAGCGACCTGAAGGAGATCCGCCTGGCGGATCGGAATGCGCTGGCGGAAGAGGTGGACTTGGGCGGCGCGATTCTGGAGGAACTGTCGCGCCATGGTGGACCCGGCGTCAAAGGCGCGGTACTGCTCGTACGCCCTGGGTTCGAGCAGCCCGAGTTCGATCTCGATATACGATGGCAGGGCGTTGGTCAGAAAGAGAAGGGCCGTCTCGCTGGGAAGACGGTCCTGGGCGATGAAGACGTTCGTATTGAGCTTGATCGACGGGTGATAGATGGCATCCAGTCCGGTGAGGAAACCGTCGTTGTTGAAATCGACAAGGCCCATGAACCGGTTGGTCGTGTTCCAGGTCATCGGCAGGCCGGTGGCGTCGTAGGCCTGGATCCGGAAATGGAGAACGCGATCGACGACCGACGCGTAGGAGAAGGCCGGAGCGGTCAGGATATTCGAGCTGAGCCAGCCGTGCGCCATGTGGCGCGCCAGCATCTCGCCGCTGTGCCGCGCCAGGGTGCCGACGCCGTTTGTGGCATTGAGGACGCGGTAGCTGGTGCCGATGAAACGGTCGCCGACGCGATTGAGGAGGTAGACTTCGCCGAGCGTGTTGGTGCGGGTGGCGCTTGCCCCCATGAGTTTCTGGGTCACGGGGTTGTAACCGTCGAAGTCGGGCGGCGGGTTGGTGGTGTAGTAAAGGCGCTTGAGGACCGCTTCGTTGTTGGCGAGCAGGGGCAGGGGGCTCATCCCGACGAGGAGGTTGGTCTCGCCGTCCACATCCGAGGCGGCGAGTTGCTCGAAATCGCGGATGAGAAAGTCCATCGCCGCGCGGCCGGCTTCGAGGACGTCCACCTGGGTCACGTTCGAGCGCAGGGCCTTTTGCGTGTGATGGAACATGCCGTAGAGGGCGCCGACGATGACGGCCATGATGCCCAGGGCCAGCATCAACTCCATGAGCGAGAAGGCCCGCTGGCGTGCCGTCGCGGGGGTCGCCGCGGCCGGGAAGGTTCGAGGGTGCATCTTCATCAGGGCAACACGAATTGCGAGGGTTGCAGGAAGAACAAGTGCCGCTGGTCCAGATAGTCGACGTTTGTCACCGCCAGGCTTCCACCGACCAGAGTGCGAAAGACCTTGCGATTCCCGCCCACATCGAAACGGTTCTGTCGACGGTACACTGGCCAGTCGACGGTCAGGCGCAGTTCGTACAGGTTCGCCATGAGCGCGCTCGCGCGCAGGAGGGTGTTGAGGCGCACCTGCTTGTCGGCGGCGCTCAGGCCGCTTTCATTGAGATTGGTGTTCATGCCGGTGATGGCGGAGAACGGGACGAGCTCGGCCCGGAGGCGGTACATGAGGGCGAACTCGTTTGCGATCGTCTTCTCGGCCGCCGACCCGGTCATCGCGCGCACATAGGCGGCCGCGGGCAGGGACTCGAATTCCATGCGCGCGTTTGTGGCGCCCCACTGGTAGTATTGGGGCAGGCTCAGGAGGCCGATGATATCGCGCCCGTTGCGGAAGCCAACGAGGCCCGACGACCCGTCGTAGAGGCGGTAGGTCGAGGCCCGCCACACTCCCGAATCGCGCACGCGGTTGGTCCGCGTGTTGACTGAGATCTCCTCGACGTAGTTGGTCAGGTCATTGAGTCCGAGCGAGCCGCTGCGGATCGCTTCGAGCCAGAGCTTCCCTTCCTGCGTGATGATGGTGTCCTCGCGGTTCTGCCGCTGGACCTGGAGGCCGGTGGGCATGACGCCGATGATGGCCACCAGGGCGAACGCCACGACCGCGATGCAGATCGCGATCTCGACCATGGTGAAACCAGCCTCGCGGCGGTCCGTTCGCACTGAACCGGGCGCTTGGGGCTGGGATAGAGGGTGTGGGTTCATTCGACTTTCGCCTCCAGGATGCGCGGGCGGCCCGTGATCCAGTTCACGACAACATCGGTCCGGTTTGCCGGCGGGGTGGTGACAACGTCAGGCTCGGCGTTGAGCAGGTAGTGGTTCTGATTGTCTTTCGCGTAGAACACACTGCCGCGGCTGAGCGTCACGCCCGAGTCCATCTGGATCTTCTGGCTGCCCTGGCCCTCGAATGTCAATCGCCCCGAAGGATCGAACGCGATGTAAGGCATCCGCATGACCTCGCTCTCGGCGGTCGGGAACGGGAACCAGGCATAGGGCAGAACACGGTTCGTGACGACGACCGTGAGCTGGTTGGTCCACGCGGAACCGAGATCGACGAACTTGTTGGTCGCGAAAAACATGCCGTCCGGCAGCAGTTTCCATCCTCCGCTCAGGTAACGGGGTGTTTCACGCCCGGGTTGGTCCCCCACGGTGCGCTTCGAGAACAAGGCGTAGGCGCGGTACTGGCCGGCGACCAGGTTGGTGAACTGCCGCAGGGCCTGATCGCGACTCCGGCCCGCCGGCATCGCCTGCAACTGGGTGATGTGGCTTCCCGCGGTAGGCGGCACGAACACCATGTAAACAGTCCGCCTCGAGCTGAGGGCCTGCTGGCGCGCCAGGTTCAGTTCATCCAGAATCTGGCGGCTCCCGGAGGCGAGTGTGTTGGCCTGGGTGAGGCTGCGGATGGCGGGCACGCTGCTGACCGCCAGCACCACGATGATGCCGATGACCACCAGCACCTCCATCAACGTGAACGCCCCGGTCCTCAGACGGCGCGGCGTGCCGGTTCGAGGCTCGGTGGTCGGGGCGGTCGGGCCAGGCTGGCCCCGTCCGAGGCGCAACGCCCGGCGGGGTGAATGAACCGGGTTCACCGGAGTATTGGTTATGGTGCCGGCGATCATGCCAAGCCTCCTACTTCCAACTGCAGACATTGTCCTTGTTCTGCAGCAGATTGGCGCCCGCGTTGCTGTTGATCTTGCCGTCGGGTCCGAACGACCAGACCATCACGGAGGTCTTGGCCTCGAACCGGTGTGGCGTGTTGTCGCCCGCGCTGGCCGCGGGCACGCGCCGCAGCCCGTTGTATCCGAGATCCGGCGTGCCCGATTGGGACTTGTCTTGCGACACGGCTTCCGTCCGGTAGAGGGCATCCCGACAACTGTTGTCGTAGTTCAGATCGAGCGTGATGATGAAGGGATTGCCCCACGGATCCCGCAGCACGCCGTCGGGACCGATGCCGCCCCCCTTCGAGATCCCCTGGTTGCCGCCTGCCGGCGCCTTCTGATAATCGACGTCTTTGAAACCGTCCAGGAAGTCCTGCTTCTGCGGGTTCATGCTCTGCGGCGGGTTCGATTTCGCCGGGTTCCAATTGGCCGGCAGGGTCCCGTCGCGAAACCGGTCAATATCCCGCAAAATGGCGATGACATCGGAATTGTTGCCCTGGTAATTGGCCCATTGGTTCTGAAGGAGCGGCAGCGCCTGTCCCCGCCGATCGACCAGTGCGGTCCCGCCGCTCGAGGCGACGGTGCCGAACGTGAAGTCGGGGGAGTTGTCGTTCACCGAGTTTTGGGCCGGCTTGGGTGCGGGGAGGCGTCCGTAGGTCGCATTGTACGAATTGATCGCGCCAATGATCACCTGGAGGTCCTTTTTGGCGGTCATGATCTGGGCCTTTTCCTTCGCCTTGCTGACGGCGGGCGTGATCATGGCAGCCAGAACGCCAATGATCGCGATGACCGTCAGCAGTTCGATCAGGGTGAACCCGAGGTCGTTCCAGCGGGTTTGGAGCATGTGCTTCTTCATAATCGGAGAGGGCTGGTTTCTTGAGTAAGACTTCCAAGGGAGAACAAAGGCAGTCGGGCGCGCGCCCGGCAATCGAGGCGCGGATCGGCGGCCGCGGCCATCGCGGCGCGTCCATCGAATCGGGACCGGCCAGGACGGCGCCGACCATCGGATGGTCAGTTTCAGCCGGCCTGCCGGCGGGATGTTGAGGCCGATCATCATGTCGCGGTTACCAGTTGGCGATTGTCACGCGTTTGCCGCCGATGTATGCCTCGGCCCACAGGTCGTAGGCCGCCACGTTGTTCGTCGGCTTGGTACACACGTATCTCCACGGATTCGCAAACCGCTTGTCCGCGGACGCTGATGTGTTCACCCGCCCTGCCAGGGGCGCGGTCGCAGCCTCTTTCTTCGGCCACGGATAGGGGATGACCAGCACTTCGACTGTCAGAGAGCCGGCGGATGAGGTCAGCGGGATTTCCTGGTGCTGATTGGCCTTGAGCCCCGTGAGGAAGGTCTTCGGACGCTGCGGCGCTTCAGTCGAATTCACGAACCCTTGCACGCCAAGCGCCGGCTGGAGCTGTGCCGACGGCAACCGCTGTTCGCGGTCGGCGGAGCGGTAATACATGCCTTGCTGCGAGGCGATGGTTCCGGTGAGTTCGTAGAAGAGCGGATTGAGCGCCGGATTGACATTCACGCCATTGAGCGAGTTGTCCGGGGGATACTGGTTGAAATCGGTCCGGTAACTCTCGATGGCCGCCCCCAGTTGGTCCTTCTGCGCCCGGATGGTCGATTCCTTCGCCTTCCGACTCGCCACGCCCGCAAGGCCCGCCCCGATGGCGGCAAGCACTCCGATGATGGAAATGACCGTCAGCAACTCGATCAGGGTAAACGCCACAGCCCCGTTTCGGGGAGCGGCACTCGCCGCCGCGGGCGCATCCGGTTTCCGGAAGATTGGACGATTCAGACTCTTCATTTCATTGTCCTGGTTGCGGTGGGCCTCTTCAGCGCCCCCGCAGTTCACGCTCCATCCGCTCGCTCAACCACTGCTTGATCATGCTTTGATAGTTCAAATACCGTTCCCGCGCCATCCGCTTGATCCGCCCCAGCATCCGCGGATCCATCCGCAGCGTGATCGTGACCGATTCGGCGCTGTCCGCGCTCGATGCCACGGCGCTTTCCATCAAGCGCAGATCGACGCGCGTGTCGGCCCAAAATGCCGCCTCAGCCTCTTCGCTGTCGAACAGCGGCACCTCTTCCCAAGTGCTGATCGTGTTCACAAGCGCATTCGAACTTCGCCCAGACCCAGCCACTCGACGGTCCTGCCTGCAATTCCTAGGCCAATGTCTGGTTCACTTTCCTCTGATAAAAGAACTGTTCCTCGTCAGTGAACGGACGGGCGTAAAGGACCCGGACCACACGCCCGTTTGTCCGATACAGACTCATGATTCCGGTCCCGGAAGCCGACCTGCCGAGGTTAAAGAACCGCGCCTGTACTGAAAACCGGGGTGAATCAGGCATCAATCTCACGGCAAATGGGTCCTCGAACGATTCTTCAATATCCCGAAGCGTCAAAGATCTGTCGCATTCAAAGGGCGGGTTGTTCCAGTCAAACTCCATTTAGCGGTCTCACGTAAAGCAATCGCCCATGCATTGTGTTTACAATGTATTTACACCAGCCTCGCCGGATCTGTCAAATGAAGAATTCGCTGTTTGTTCTCATCCGAGTTGTGATTGTGGAAAATCCAGTGCAATGCCCGGTGCATCAATGGCTTATGCACAAAAAACGACCTCGGCATTGCCGCAATCGTGGAATCACAAGCCTCTCTTGATTACCAACGGGTTACGTCGATTTCTTGCCGCGTTGCCGCGGTCAAACGCACACCCTCTTTGCCGCGTAAGGAGCCGTTTTCCGAGCATTGGAAATATTTCCCCTCCCGGTGCCGACGGGTTTTCCCCCTCTCGAAAAAAAGGTTTCGCTAATGATCGCCCGGCCAGGCGTCCGCCGTCTGGCCGCACCCCGCCGGCTGTCGGGCCGCCGGGGGCTGGCGGGGGCCAGTGCCGGCGCCTCAAACAGAAACCCCCGGCCAGCGCTGGGCCAGCCGGGGGTGTGAATCGAAGCCGCTCGGGTCGATTCCTCAATCAGACAAGTCCGCGGTAGTTTCGGACGCGCTTCACCGTCAAGGCGTCGGTGATGGTCTCGCGGAACGGGCTCGGAATCCACGTAACCAGCAGCCACTCGACCGCCTGCTCGAATGTGATTTCCCTGATCGTCCCCTCCATTTCCGGCCAGAGGTAGAGGCGTCCGCTCGGGGCGCGCATCAGGCGATCGCCGCCTTCAAAAGGATCGTTGCTGATGCGCTCGAATCCGAGCGCGTCCGGATCGGGGCCTTTCTCGCGGTCGAAGTCCAAGCCGTCGAATGACTCCGCCGCCGGAGCTTGGGCGGCATCGTTTGAGTCTTGAACTTCGGCGCGTGTTGACGCATTCTGTTGGCGGGCCTGACGTTGAGTGTTCATTGAGGGGTTTTCTGCGTTGGGTCTTCGCCTCGGCGGTGAATCATAGCATCGCCGGGGCTTTGTTGTTTGCGCTCCTCCGCCTCGACCCATTGAAGCAAGCGAAGCGTTGTCTCGCCGTTGGGCTTCTGTTTGCCCTTCAGCCAATCCGTCACGCAATGCCGATGGACCCCGAGCCATGCGGCCAGCGCGGCCTTGCCGCCCCGCTCTTTCGTGGCCTCACGGATTCGATCAATCAGCTTTGGCAAGACGGGTTGCACGGGGCCTGTTGTGAGTGAATTCAGACCGTCTGTCAAGTCCTCTTTTTGACTTGTGGCTCTGGATTT
The DNA here is from genome assembly GCA_022710935.1 of Verrucomicrobiota bacterium. Taxonomy (GTDB): domain Bacteria; phylum Verrucomicrobiota; class Verrucomicrobiia; order Limisphaerales; family J093; genus MWFF01. The sequence goes on along the minus strand of JAKLFY010000006.1, from coordinate 103,394 downwards.
GAGGGCATTGGCGAAGTTGTCAATGGTCCGGTGAAGTGTCTTGTAAAACTCGACGTTCTCCTTGTCTGAGAGCTTCCGCATGAGTTGCCGCGCTTTGCTCTCGACCGTGATAAGCTCAAACTCCCAGAGAGGCATTCCCGCCAACGGAACTGGCCGGGGTGCCTTGCCTCCACTCTTATCGACGAGATCAAAAGCCAAGTCCATTGTGGCGATCATTACGCGCAAGTCCCGATCGTATATCGTGCTGAAGCATGCTTGCGGATCGGCGGTGAATTCCTCAGAAACAGGCCAAAAAGCCGAAGGTCTGAACATTGCGCCATTGCCTTCGGCCAGGTAGCGGAGACTGATTTGATGGGCTTTGGCGATCTTCTCGATCACACCCCATCGTGTCGGGGATCGAGCGTGCTCGATGTTAGCAAGCAGGGAATACTCGATGCCGGCCCGATGGGCGAAGACTGCGCGCGTCATACCTAGCGCGCGTCTGCATAGGAGCAGACGATCGCAAATCTCAAGTTCCCGTTTCGATAGCGGTCTCTTTCGGGGCACGTCGAAGCGACATCATACAGCCCCGCGCAAACTTGTGATTGTTTTTTCTTGCACGGAGACAAAATGTGTGTACCATGCGTACATGGTTATGAGTCCAAAACTTGAACGTCGAGGCCGGCCGCTAGGGAGTGGCAAGTATGGCGCGCTTCGCGAAGACGCGGTGGCCCTTGGCGTTTCCGCCGGGCATCTTCGCGCCGTGATCGACGGAGAGCGTGAATCGCCGGGCCTCTTCGCCCGCTTTCTCGATTTGCGGATGCGCCGGTTGCACGGTCGCCGGTTGTTCGGCGACCCGGTTGCTCCGGGGCGTGCGGTTACGGGGGCCTCCCGATGAGCTCTCTCGCGTATCACGTTCGGCTGGCTTTTGAGCGCGGGCACGCGCACGAACGCGGCGAAACTAGCCGGGACGCCAGCGCTGTGATTCGGCGCAACATCGCGGCCATGCGCGAGGGCCAGGCGCTGCGCGGCATCCCTGAGGACAAGCGGGTCAAATGGCCACGCGAAACGGGCCGCAAGTGAAAGAGTCTACAGAACAAAAACCGATGAAATTCAATAAACTTCAAATCGAGCGGGAGCCGGCAACGGCCATCCTCGCCGAGTACACAAAGCCGAGCAAATCTCCCGCCGATCGCACGGCTTTATTTCGCAAGCAAATGAGCGCTCGGATCCGAGCGGGCGAGGATTTCCTCTCGGGCTTTCCGGTCTCGGCCTCCAACACGTTGGGCAATTTGTCCATCGAGTTTGCGTCGCAAATCGCGCTTGAGGATGTCGGCGCGCGCGCTCAAATGCTTGCCGGGGTCGCCACGGACTTCGCACCCAAGGAGGGTAACTTGGGCGACCTCATAACTTCGCGCATCGCCAGCCAACCGACCGCCAAAGATTTCGGGGAGGCTCCGACAGACGTCGTTGAAGTGGACGTCCCCGTCACCCTCGACAAATGGCGGGAGGCGAGCGTGCGATTCGCGCCGACGGAGGTTGTCGGCTCGGCTCGCCACCTGGTCCTTGAGCGCGGCGAGTCCCTGGCCATCGCTCTGGGGAACGATATTTTTGCCGCGGTTACTGCCCTGATCACCGAGACCGCCTTCGGCGACACGGCCGCAACGCAAACGATCAAAGCCGCAGAAACGTTCGATCATAGTACGTTGCGCGGCATCGCCAAGGCCATGACCGACGCCGGCGTCCCGCCGGCTGGTCGGTTCGGCTGGATTAGTTCCGACGTCGCAACCGCGGCATGCGCCGACGAAATCATGACGCTTTCCTACGATCGCAAGCCGGACGTGTCCGATTATGCGCATTGGAGCGCGTGCGCCGGATTCCGCGACATTTGGGAAGTCCCGAGTTTGCCGACGAACGACATCAACTTGATCGGGTTCTTTGGTGCCCGAAGTTCGCTCGTCTGCGTCTGTCGCGTGCCCCGGCACGCCGGGCGCGAGCGCGGCCTTGATATTCATGCCACGTATGAAGTCATGACCGATCCGCGCACGGGTCTGTCGTTCGTCCGCAACGTGTTTGCTGACTCGGGGTGGAACTTGACCTGCCGCATGACGACGCTCTTTGGCGTTGCCGTCGGGAACCCCGCCGTCGGACATACGCTCGTCAGCGCGGCCTGAGTCTGAGTGTTTTTGGGTGCAGCATGGTAAAGCGTACGCCGTGAGAGCGCATGGTCAAAAGGTCTCCGCCGCCAGGCCTGCTAATCCACGGAGGGCGGCTTCAATTTCCGGCGGCGCGCGTCCCGACCCTCTGCGGGGCCGTCGGCAAGCGGGGGGAGCGTTCAAGGCGCGGTCGGGCTGGTCTGGTTCCCGACCGCGCCCCCTTCCATAAAGTCATGACGAGCGCGCCGTCTATTCCCGATCGGATTCTGAATATCGCGGGCCGATGCCGCTACGCGGTCGAGGCCTGGCGCCGCTTGAATCTGGTCCTGTTTTTCGACGAAGCGCGCCGAGTGGGGCTCGATCGGCGCCGGTTTTCCTTGTTGTCGGGGGCGAGCTATTCGACGGCCTGGCGTTGGGCGCGCGCGTATGAGGCCGGCGGGTTGAACGGTTTGGTGCCCCGGTGGAATCGGGCGGGCCGGCGGCGCAAGGACAACGCTCAATGACGTTGCTGACTTCCAAAGAACTCGCCGCCGGGCTGGGCATGCCGGAGCGAACGGTTCGCCATAAGCTCAAAAGCGTGCCGCCTCAGACGTTCCGGCCAAGCCGGGGCGGCCAAACCAAGGTTTACGGTCTTGACCAACTCCCCGACGATTTGCGGCTGGCCTGGCTGCGCCGGGGGGCGATCGCCGACGGGTTGGCTGGCCTGGCTGATCTGGTCGCCAGCATGGGCGATCGGTCCGCCCCGACGGCGGCGGAGGAATCGCTTTTTTGGGATGCTTTGTTTCAGGCTTGGGAGGCGGGGCCGATCGAAGGCGCGGAGGCTCTTGGGCGCCGGGCTGCCTTTCTCGATTGGGTCGCAAGAAGTTGCCCGTGGATCGAGGCCCGCGGGCATGCGCTGTATGTGACCTGGTGCCGCAAACTCGATCGCTGGATTCATGGGGACCGAAAACCGTCGGCTTTTCTCGATCGCCGCGCGGATGCCAATCGGGCGCGTTCGGTTGCCTTGCCGGAGCGTGACCACCGCGCCCTGGTTGCCCTGGCAACGCTGAAGCATGGCGGGCGGGTGTCTGAGGCCTGGCGGAACGGGCTGCAATCGGACTTGCTGAGTGAACCGACGAAAGGGCGCTTCGTGTCGAATCCGTCCCGAAAGAGCTACGTCCCGGCAACCGTCCGGCGCGAGATCGGGCCTGTGGCAAAAGCCCTGGCCTCGTGGCATCGCGGGCCGCGGACCGGCGGGCTGCGCGGGGCATGGATTGACCGGGATTGGTTGGGCATTGCGGCGGGCGACTGGTTCAGCGCGGATGACGTCACGCTGCCGGTTGTGTTCTGGTTGGATGATGGGGACGGCAACCCCGTGCTCGATGAGAAGGGCAAGCCGGTGCTGCGCCGCGGCCAAGCGTTGCTGATGAATGACGAGAGATCGCGCCGGATTCTCGATTTCTGTCTCTTGCCAACGGAGGGTTATTCTGCTTTCGCAATTCGGACGCTGTTCAACAAGGTCTTTTCCCGCTACGGGCTGCCGCGCAAAGGGCTGCTTCTTGAGAACGGGATTTGGCGCAAGTCAAAGTTGCTGAAGGGCGATCCTGCCGCTTGCGAGGATGAAGAGATCGAGCTTGGGCTGCGCGAGTTCGTCGAGTTTCGCCACACCCACACCCCGCGGGGCAAGGTGATCGAGCGGATTATCGGTCTGGCTCAGAACCGCATGGAGGCTCACCCAGGCTATGTCGGGCGGGCGGAAATGACCGACAAATTCGAGCGCGAAAATGCGGTAATTGCGTCTGTCCGGGCTGGGCGCCGGCATCCCGCCGAATCCGGTCTGTTCAGCATGCGGCAATGGTTCTCCGAGTTGGGTTCGATTTGCGAAGCGTACAACGCCGAGCCAATGCAGAGCAAAGCCTGGCCGGGCGAGACGATTTCGCCGGATGACGCATGGGCCAGGTTTCAGAATCAAAGCGATCCGCCGATCGGGTTCCCGCCAAGACTGCGCTATTTGCTCGCCCATCATCGCCGGCAGGTCACGGTGACGGGGAACGGCGCCGCGGTTCAATTCGGCAACCGTAGGTTCGTTTATCGGGACGCTCAGACCGCGGCCCTTGTGGGCCGTCCTGTGATCCTGTGGTTTGACCCTGAATGCCCTGAGTTCGCGTGCCTGACGGATCTGAATCGCGGGAATCCTGTGTGCGTTCCTCTGGCGCCAAGCGTTTCATACAACGCGAGCCCTGATGAGATCGAGGGCGCCGCCCGCAGCGTTGCTTCTCAGAATTCCTATGCCAAGGGGCTTTATTCGAGCTTGCGCGCTGAGTATCTGCCGAAGTTGCGGCCCGTGGCGCCGAGTTGGGAATCGGTCCGCGCCGCCGAGCTTGGGGACAGAATCCGAGCGAATCGAGAGGCCGCCGTCGAGGCTGGCCGTGCTCGGGACCGCGGGCGCCGTGTGCTGCGCGAGATCGGCCTGCCGGACACTGGCCGGCGGCTGGCGGACACTGACGTTGACGAGTTGGCGCAAGCGCGCGCCTGGTTGGAGGCCAAGCAATGAAGTTCGTTCGCCCTTTGCCGTTTGCTGAGGCCCTGGTGAAGCTGGGGGTCCGGTCGATTGTTGGCGCGGATTTGACCAGCGCTGAATGGGCTTACGTTCCGGTTGCGTTGCGCGAGCGTGCTTTCTTCTCGTCGAGAATCGAATCGGTTCGGTTTCTCGATCGGGCGAAGAACGCGCTTATGGACTTCCTTGAATCGGCGCGCGAGGAGATCACGGCGCCCGATGGAACCAAGACGACAGCCCTTAAGACCTGGGGGCGGGCCAGGTTCGTCGAGCAAATGCGGGAGTTTGCGATTTCGGAGGGGATGGGGCCGCTTGACCCTGAGGACGCCGGCACGATCAAAGACATCCGAAGCCAGCGCCGGCTGGACTTGATTTTCGATGTTCAGACGCGCCAGGCGCATGATTACGGCAACTGGAAGCAGGGAAACAACCCGGCTGTCTTGGACGAATTCCCCGCCCAGCGCTTCGTCCGCGTGCGCGGGGTCAAGGAGCCCCGCGGCGAGCATCGCATCCATGAGGGCGAGGTTCGTCTGAAGTCCGATGTTGGATTCTGGACAGCGCTTAACGAAGACTTTGGTGTCCCTTGGGGGCCTTGGGGCTGGGGGTGTGGGCATGACGTGGAGGACGTCGATCGAGACGAGGCGGAGAGGCTTGGGCTGATTGATCCGGGCGAGAAAGTGCAGGACGTCGAGACGAGTTTCAACGCCCGTCTCGAATCGAGCGTTGGAAAGTTAGCCTCCGATCTTCTGAAGCGCCTGGTGGACGCGCTCGGAGACAAGGTAGAGATCGACAGCAACGGTGCAATCCGCTGGAAAGAAAGCCGCTCAAAATGAAAGCGCCATTCCGTCCTTTTGTCGAACCAGTCTCCGCCGTCCACACGGCGCGCCGTTGCGGGCGTCTGTTGTCAGCGTCAGACCGGAATATTGTCCGGTTCCTTCAATGGCAGTCTTGGCAGCCCGGCGGTCTGGCGGGGCTGGCCGACAAACTGATTGCCGCCAGTCCTGACGAGTTCGGCGAGCGTGCCGGTCGGGGGCGTGTCGAGTTTGAGGACATTTGCATGCCTGTCAGCCCAAGGCTGAAGCCGGAGACGCCCGGCGGCGTACCGGCGAGCGTTTATCTCGACCTGCCGCGTTTCCTGTGGGCCGCGGCCAATGGCTCCGATGGGATCGGGGCCACGTATCCGGGCAGCCCGGACGAGTATTCGCATGATGAACGGTCGGTTGCTGGGGCCAGCAAGCTTTCCGGGCCGGCCTGGTCCCCCGCGCTGTTTGACCTGGTGCGGGACGCAATGGCGAAGCGTGCGGCACAGGTTGAATCGGAATTGGCCGGGACCAGTGTCGCAACGGCCATTTGCGAGTGCATGGCGGCCTGTGCGCGGACGCATACGTCGGCCTTGGTGTGGGGCAAGCATCGGATCGGGAAAAGCTTCTCTGCGGCCAATTGGGTGGCAAGACACCCCGGTTTGGCGCGGCTGGTCGAGTGCCCGAGCTATCAGGATGAGAAGGGCTTTCTGGTTGCGGTGGGGCGCGCCTTGGGAATCCCGGTTCACTTGGATGATCGGACTGCGGCAATGCGCGAGGCGGTCAAGGCGGCGTTGCCGGGGATGCCCGGCGTCATGCTGGTCTTGGATGAGGCGAGCCGGCTTTGGCCTTCTCGGGGTGCCTGCCCCCATCGTGTGCTGTTCATCATGGAGTTGATCAACGCGGGCGTGCCCGTCGTTTTCCTGACGCTCCGGGACTGGTTTGCCGGGCGGGAGAGAACCGCGGCTGGCGGTTGGCGGGTTGAACAGCTTGACGGGCGCCTTCAGCAAAAGATCGAGCTTCCTGACGCTTTGGCCGAGGCCGACATTGCGGCCCTGGTGGACGTTCGCATGCCGGCGCTCGATCGCAAGGCGCGCCGGGCCGTGTGCGCGTTGGCGGGCCATGCCCCGATTCCTTTGGCATGGATTGAATCCGTTTCATCCGGCGCCGCGGATTTCGCCCTGGCTATGGGGCGCCAGGCGCCAACCGAATCCGATTTCCGGGAGATCATCGCCCGGCGCAATGGGCAGGAATTGGCCTTCGCTGGGGCCATCGAGCGGGCGCGCGGCAAGCGCGCCGCGGCTGTCCTGCCGCAGTCTCGCCGGACCCCGGCGGCGCCTCCGCCGACGGCCCCGGCACGGCAAGATTTCCGGCGTCAAAACCTGCCCGCGGACGGTTCAAGACTGGTCTCGGAGCGGGCTTTGGTGACAGTCGAGACATAGCGCGGGACGGTTTCAGCGCAAGCGCGCTGAATCAGTTTCGCTTATCGTTGCACGCCCCCTGTTGGAAGGGCGCGCGATTTGTGTTTCCTCTCGACTTTCACAAGTGGGCGGCGAACATTCACAAGTGGGCGGCGAACTTACATCGCTCAAGGCGGACCTTCACCCCGAGCCTTCTTGGCCGGCCCCGCAGGAGCGCTGCCAGCACGACCCCCGTATCCCTTTCCAAGCACTCCTCAAGCACCGCTCCAAATGAAAAGACCGTGGTTTTCCGCTCGCCAGTCGCCCCGCCGGGCGGTATCAAGGCCGCATGAAAGCACAAGCTGGTTCGATTCTGCTCGCCTGTGTTGTGGGCCTGGTGGCCGCGGGCTGCGGGCCAAGCGCCCCGAGCACCCCGCTGCACTCGGCTGTCGAGGACGGCGATTACCCGGCTGTCCGAAGACACATTGCCGCCCGCTCGGATCTGAATGCCAAGGACACTTCCGGCTGGACGCCGCTCCATCGGGCGGCGATGCGGGGGGACCTGCCGATGGTGCAGTTGCTGGCGGATGCGGGGGCCGATCCGAAGCGGACCGGGCCGCAGGGCAAGACCACACTGGCTGTTGCGCGGGAGCAAGGGCACACGTCGGTGGTCGAGTATCTCGAAGCGCGGCTCGCTCAGAAGACCGAGCCGGTTGAAAAGCAACCGCGCGGGCGGGGGCTGATCGACGGCGGCGTGGGTGTGTCCGAGGTGCTCGAAGGCTTCTGAGCGCGCCGCAAGATCCGGAGAGCGTTTCCTCATGAGACTGACCGTTTTTTTTGCCTCGGTGGTGTTGATCCCCTTCGCCGCTCATTGCGCCTGGGGCGCGGAGCCCGGCAACGATCGCCGGCTCGAGGAGTTTTTTGGAGCCTATCTGGATCGCTGGTTCGCCCTGCGGCCTTTGGACGCGACCCGCCTGGGCGACCATCGCTTCGATCAGCGCCTGGATGATCTCTCGCCCGGGGCGCGCGCCCAATGGATCGCCTTGACGCGCGAGACGCTCGATGCCCTGCCCGAGCAGGTGGACTACGCCACGCTGACCCGGTCGGGGCAGATCGACTTCGAGATCCTGCGCCATGAATTGGTCAAATCGCTCTGGCTCGCCGAGAACACGCGTCCGTACGAGGAAGACCCGCGCGTCTACAACGAGTACATCAGCGACAGTGTGTTCCTGCTCCTGGCACAATCGTCGCTGCCCAAGGAGACCAACATCGCCAACGCCCTCGCGCGCATGGAGCGGATTCCGCAGGTCGTCGCCGCGGCGCGGGCGAATCTCCGCAATCCTCCGGCGGCGCACATCGAGACCGCGATCGGGCAGAACAGGGGGGCCATTGCGTTTTACGAACGGGGTCTTTTCGAGCTGGCCGGGTCGACGCCGCAGCGCGCGGCGCTCGAGGCCGCGGCCGCCCGCGTCGCGGAGAGTTTGAGGGATTATCAGCGCTTCCTGGAATCCGACCTGCGGGCGAGGGTGCCTGGGGAATGGCGGCTGGGACGGGAGAGATTCTGGCGCAAGCTGGAGCTGGAGGTGGATGCCGGGGTGACCGCGGACCAGGTGCTTGCCGACGCGCAGCGCGAATTCGAGCGCGTCGAACGCGACATGTTCACCATCGCCCGTCAGCTCTGGAGCCGTTTTCATCCCGGAGCCCCCTTGCCCCCCGATGATCCCGCGGGTCGCAGGGCCACCGTCCAAAGCGTGTTGGCCGCGATCGCGCGGGACCACAGCAGTGCTGAAACCGTTGTGGCCGATGTGCGCGGGGTGGTGGCCGAGGTCAAGCGGTTCATTGCCGACGCCCACATTCTGCGCCTGCCGCAGCCAGACCAATGTCAGATCATCGAGATGCCGGAGTTCCAGCGCGGCAACTCGACCGCTTACATGAACTCGCCGCCGCCGTTGGATCCGCAGGCCGGCGGATACTACGCCGTGAGCCCGCCGCCGCGCGATTGGGACGCCGACCGTGTTCGGAGCTACTTCGAGGAGTACAATTCCCAGATGCTGCGGATTCTGACCATTCACGAGGCGTATCCGGGCCACTATGTCCAACTCGAATACGCCAATCGCAACCCTTCGCTCGTGCGGCGGGTGCTCCAGTCGGGCGTGTACATCGAGGGCTGGGCGGTTTACACGGAGCAGATGATGCTCGATCAGGGCTTCGGCGAAGGCAGTCTGCCCCTCCGGTTGACCCAACTGAAATTCTATCTTCGCGCGGTGGCCAACGCCATTCTCGATCACAAGATGCATTGCGCGGACATGAGCGACGATGAGGCCCTGCGATTTCTCACGGAAGACGCCTTCCAGTCGGAGGGCGAGGCGCGCCTCAAGATCGTTCGCGCCAAACAGAGTTCCGTCCAACTGTCCACCTACTTTGCCGGCCGCATGGCAATGGGCCGGTTGCGCCAGGCAATCCAGCGCGAGATGGGCGAGCGTTTCGCATTGGACCGCTATCACGAGGCCGTCCTCGATCCGGGCGCCGTCCCGGTGAAGTACCTGCCCGAGCTGGTGCGCGCGCGCCTGGGGCAGCCCCGGTGACCTGTTTCAGGCGCGGCATCCGGGGCACCCGGAGCGGGGCGGCGCAGTGAGCGTGTGACCCTTCAGTTTCACCGCGAATGGACGCCCGTGCAGGGAAGTCCGGGTGAGGACTGGGATTGGTCCGAGGCGCCCTTGGCTTGTCCGATTGTGTTTTGAAGCTGGAAAACGGGCGGGATCGCCGTACCCTCGGTGGCGTGACGAGGACATTAAATCTCGACCCGATCGACGCGTTGATTGCCGACATTGCCCGTGGGCGGATGGTGATTCTGGTGGATGACGCCGATCGGGAGAACGAAGGCGACTTGATCATGGCCGCCGAGCACGTGACGCCGGTGGCGGTCAATTTCATGGCGCGATTTGCGCGCGGATTGATCTGTGTTCCCACCACTTCGGAGCGCATCGAGCAACTCGGAATCAAGCAGATGGTCACGGAGAACCGGGAGAGCTTCAAGACCGACTTCCAGGTGAGCGTGGACGCCGCCCGCGGGATCACCACCGGCATCAGCGCCGCGGACCGCTGCCGCACGATTCAGGTCATGGCCGATCCCACCGCCACGCCGACAGATCTGACCCAGCCCGGGCACGTTTTTCCACTGCGCTGCAAGCCCGGAGGGGTGTTGCAGCGCGCGGGACACACCGAAGCCGCGGTCGACCTCGCCCTGCTGGCGAGATGCCGCGGCATCGCTGTGATCTGCGAGATCATGAACACCGATGGCAGCATGGCCCGGCTGCCCGAGTTGCGTAAGTTCGCCCGGCGTCACCGCCTGCGTTTGGGCAGCATCCAGGCGCTGATCCAGTACCGTCGCAGCCGGGAGAAGCTGGTGGAGCGGATCGAGACGGTTCGGCTGCCGACCGAGCACGGCGACTTCGATTTGCATCTGTACCGATCGCGCCTGGATGGCCAGCATCACGTTGCCCTGGTCCGCGGCGAGGTGGCCGGAGGGAAAGACGTGCTGGTGCGGGTGCACAGCGAATGCCTGACCGGGGATGTCTTCGGCTCTCGACGGTGTGATTGTGGCGCGCAATTGCACCAAGCCATGCGCCAGGTCGCCGAGGCCGGGCGCGGCGTGATTGTCTACATGCGCCAGGAGGGCCGCGGGATCGGGTTGGGGCCGAAGATCCAGGCCTACAAGCTTCAAGAGCGCGGCTACGACACCGTCGAGGCCAACCACAAGCTCGGATACGCGGCCGACCTGCGGGAGTACGGACTGGGCGCGCAGATCCTGGTCGATCTGGGTCTCAAGACCATTCGACTGCTGACCAATAACCCGAAAAAACTGGTCGGTTTGGAGGGCTACGGCCTCGAGATCGTCGAGCAATTGCCCATTCGGGTCGCGCCCAACCCCCATAATATCAAGTACCTGCGGACCAAGCGCGAGAAGATGGGGCACACGCTGTGAGAATGCACAAAACAGAAAGATCCCTGCTGATGCTTCGCAAGGTTAAACCCTCCCAAACCAGCGCCTGCGGCGGTCGCTTCGCGATCGTCGCGTCACGATACAACGCGCGCTACGTCGATGCCATGGTGCGGGCAGCGCGCGCCGAGTTGCGGCGGGCCGGTGCCGGTCACGTCGATGTGGTGCGTGTTCCCGGCGCGTTCGAAATCCCGGTGGTGGCCGCTCGCCTGAGTCGCGGCGTCGGGATTCGCCCCGAGGCGGTGATCTGCCTGGGGGTGGTGCTGCGCGGGGAGACCAGTCACGCCGAGCACATTGGCGGGGGCGTCACCGCGGCGTTGATCCAGCTCCAGATCCAGACCGGTGTCCCGATGATTCACGAGGTATTGGTCCTCGAGAACGAGGGGCAGGCGCGCGTCCGCTGTCTGAGCCGTGACCACAATCGCGGAACGGAAGCCGCTCAGAGCGCCGTTGAAATGGTGCGTCTTTTGCGGCATCTGCCGGCGCTGGACGACGGCGACGACGACGTGCCGTTCTAACCCGCATATTTCCCACCCCGTCCGTACACAGGGCGGTCAGACTTCGCAAGAGGACTGCCATGCGGGTTAGAAAGATCGGGCTTTGATCCGAGGAGATCGGCTCTTAGAATCGGGCGCATGCAAGCCGCGCCTGCCCGCTCCGGCGGTTTTACCCGAGGCCAGTGGATGGTGTTGATCGCCGCGTTCCTGGGCTGGATGTTCGACGGTGTGGAGATGGGCATTTTTCCGGTGGTTGCGCGGCCTGCGCTTCAGGAGATTCTTGGCACGGAGGCGGACCAGGCGGTGGGACCATGGATGGGCTACATCACGGCCCTCTTCCTGGTGGGAGCGGCGGGCGGGGGCCTGGTCTTCGGCTGGCTGGGCGACAGGGTGGGGCGTGTCCGGGCGATGACGGCGAGCATTCTCGCTTATTCGCTGTTCACGGGGGCGTGTTATTTCGCGCAGGCCGCATGGCAGCTTGGTCTGCTCCGTTTTCTCGCCGCTTTGGGGATGGGCGGCGAATGGTCGCTGGGTGTGGCGCTGGTCATGGAGTGCTGGCCCGAAGCCAAACGCCCATTGATGGCCGGGATCATCGGGGCCGCGGCGAATGTCGGCTATGCTCTCGTCGGTGTGGTCACCTGGGTCATTCCCGTCCGGCCCGATTCCTGGCGCTGGGTGATGCTGGCCGGGGCGATTCCGGCCCTGCTTGCGTTCTTCCTGGTCCTGATGGTTCCGGAATCCCAGCGGTGGAAGGCATCGGTGCAGCGCGCGCGCGCGGAACCGTTGCGGATTGTGTTCGGAGCCAGCCTCTGGAGAACGACGCTGCTCGCCATTGCCTTCGGCGCAATCGCCCTGATCGGCACGTGGGGATCGGTCCAATGGCTGCCGTTGTGGGGCGACCAGCTCGTGGGCAAGAGCTTTCCGCAGGTCAAGGGCGTCATCATGCTGGCGTTGTCGGTGGGGGCGATCCTCGGTTGCTTCATCGGACCCTGGATCGGCGCGGTCTTGGGGCGGCGCATGGCCTACTTCAGCCTGTGCGCGGCCTCCCTGCTGTCTTGTGCCGTTCTGTTTCGGATGGTCGACAGTTTCGGTCCGGCGTTTGTCGTCGGGTCCTTCGTCGTCGGAGCGGCGACGGCGGCTTTTTACGGGTGGCTCCCTCTCTACTTGCCCGAGTTGTTCCCGACGCGCGCGCGCGCGACGGGCCAGGGCATCAGCTTCAATGCCGGGCGGATTCTGGCTGCCGGCGGGGCGTTGACGCAGGGCCAGCTCGTGTCTCATTACGGCGGCAGCTACGCGCAAGCGGGGGCCGTGGTGACTCTGATCTATGTCGTGGGGATGGTGCTGATCTGGTTTGGTCCCGAGACCAAGGGGAAACCCCTGCCGGAATGAGACTGCGAGCCGGATTCCGGGATTCCGGATGATTCCGGATGAGGTTGACAAAGCGACGGGCTGTGGTGGACCTTTGCAGCAGAGTGTAACGGGGAACGGGGAAGGACGTATGCCAGTCAAGATGGTCGCCATACTCGCTGGGTGTTTGGGCGCGTGCCTCGCTTTCGGCCAGGAATCGAGCACGAACACGCCGCCTGAACGCGTGGCAGCATCCATGCAGGCGCCCGGGCCGACTCCGGGTGGCCGTGTCGTCTCGTCGATCAGCCGTCCGGCGCCCGTTGCGCCGCAGGCTGGCGTGGTGGTCGACGGGGCCATTCCAAAGGCGATCCGCAGCAAGAGTCTGCTGCGGATGATGAGCCCGTTCGCCCCGAAGGAATATGGAGACGGCACGGATGTTCTGGCGCTTCATCCGATGACCGGCGAGGCGCAGGGTGTGACACTTCTGAGGCTGACATATCCCGATCGGCCCAAGCCGCCGAAATCGCGCAAGAGCGAACCCTCCCGGTCCCCGAGCGGCACATAGGACGATCGGACGCAGTTGACACCACATGGAACCGGTAACCGTCTTTAGCACATTCAGCCCCGCCGAGGCCCAACTCGTCCGTTCGAGGCTCGAGGCGGCCGGCATTCCCGCAAACGTCATCCACGAGACGGCGTCGCTCTCGATCGAGGGATACAGCGTGGCGGCCGGCGGCATCGAGGTCCAGGTGGCAGGCGACCGGGCGGAGGAGGCAAAGGCACTGCTTGCCGATGCCGAGGAACCACCGCCAGCGGCAGGTACATGAGGGCCGCGCTCAGGCCGCTGGCTCGGGCGCTGCCCCCCGGCGAGTTCACCGCTGATCCAGCCATCCGTCAGGCCCACGCAGGCGACAAGTGGTTTGCCAGCCATCTGCCCGACGCGGTGGCGTTGCCCCGGAGCACGGAGTCAGTCGCCTCGATCCTCTCCTTTGCCCACCGCCGTGGCATCCCCATCACGGCGCGCGGAGCGGGGCACGGCTACGTGGGCGGGTGCGTGCCTGTGCAAGGGGGCATCGTGCTGTCGGTGGCCCGGCTCAATCGCATTCGCGAGGTTCACCCAAGGGACTTCGTGGCCGTTGTGCAATCGGGCGTCATCACGCAGGCGCTTCAGGATGCGGTCGAGCGCAGGGGCTTGTTCTACCCGCCGGACCCTGCCAGTCGCTCGGAATGCAGCGTGGGCGGGAATATCGCGACCAACGCGGGCGGGCCGAGGTGTTTGAAGTACGGTGTCACGCGGGATTACGTCCTGGGCCTCGAAGTGGTGCTGGCCGACGGAACGGTCGTACGACTCGGAAGCCGCACGCACAAGAACAAGACCGGATTCGATCTCGCCCGGTTCTTTGTCGGATCCGAAGGTCTTCTGGGCATTGTCACGGAAGCCACCCTCAAGCTGTTGCCGCTGCCACCCTACCGCGCCGCTCTCGCGGCGGGCTTCGGCACGACGCGGGACGCCACCCGCGCTCTCCAGTCTGTCTTTCGGGCCGGGTTTCTTCCCTGCGCGCTCGAAGTGGCGGATGCATTCACACTCGCCGCGGCGGCGAAACGCACCGGCAGCCGTCGGTTGGCCGGGTGCGAGGCCCACCTCATCGCCGAACTGGACGGGCAATCCCGGTCCGTGCGGTCCGAGCTGCGCGAGGTCGAGCGGGTCATCGGGCAGCACCATCCGCGCTTTGTCGAGCGGGCTTTGGGCGCGGCGCAGTGCGAACGGATCTGGCAGTTGCGCCGCGAGTTCTCGTACGCCCTGCGCGACACGGGACTGACCAAGCTGAACGAGGATATCGCGGTGCCGCGCAGCCGGCTCGAGGCCCTGTTCGCTTTTGCGGCGCGTCTCCAGAAGAAACACGGACTGCCTGTGGCCTGCTTTGGTCATGCCGGCGACGGCAATATCCACACTAATATCATGGTTGACCGGACACAGCCGGGGGCGGAGGCACGGAGCCGCGCTGCCCTGGATGATCTGTTCAGACAAGTCCTGGCCTGGGGCGGTGTGATCACGGGCGAACATGGCGTTGGCCTGGCTAAAATGCCGTGGTGGAACCAGGCGGTTTCGCCCGAAGTGCGGCAACTCCACGCCACGATCAAGCGCGCCCTGGATCCCAAGGGCATTCTCAATCCGGGCAAATTCGTTTCACTCAGTGCGAGCCATCTCTCCCGCGGGGCGGGGACCTGGTAAGGGTGGAACATGCGCGAACGCGCCGCGGCGATTGTGCGGACACGGCCGGGGCACTGCCCGGCTCTTTATCGGGGCAAACCTGAGCGGCACGCGCGCGGATCCTGCCGATGCGGTCGTCCTGCCATCACGGCACCTCGAGGCCGCGCGCCGCCTGAGCGAGGGCGCGGGCGCGATGGCTGATCCTGTTCTTAACTGGCTCGCCCAATTCCGCAAACGACTCCGTGTGTCCAAGGGGTTGGAAAACCGGGTCGTAGCCAAAGCCGTGCGCGCCGCGCGGTTCGTCGAGAATCATCCCTTCGCAGGCGCCTTCGAAGAGCCGAAGCGGGCGGGCCTGGCCGACCGTGGCCAGGGCGATCACGCAACGGAATCGCGCGGTGCGGTTCGGGGTGGGCACGCCGCGGAGCAACCGCAGGAGTTTGGCCGTGTTGTCGCTGTCGGTTGCATTGGCTGAAGGCGCGCTGTCCAGAGCGGCAAAGCGGGCTGAGACCACCCCCGGCGCCCCGTCGAGCGCATCCACTTCAAGCCCGGAATCGTCGGCCAGGACGCAGAGCGCGCCCCCTTCGCGCGCGATCGGCTGCCCGGCCAGCCATCGCGCCAGCGCATCGGCCTTCTTCGCCGCGTTCCCCGCGAAGGTGTCGGCGTCTTCCACCACGCTCGGCGCGCCAGGCAAGTCGTTGAGCGTCAGGTAGCGCAACCCGTCGCCCAGCACCGCCCGAATCTCCCGAGTCTTGTGGTGATTGCGCGTGGCGATGACCAGCGTTGTCATGTGCGGAGAGTGTGCTCGAACCGCTCGTCAAACAAGAGCACAAAGCGTTCGAGGCACCCATGCTGACCGTCCTTCCGACAGCGGTTCATGGCCCTCGCATTCAGTGCATTTGTAGGTTGTCGGTGGGAATCGAGTTTGCGCCGCGTGGGGGCACGCGGCCTACAGCGGGAGTCTCCATCCTTTGTAGGCCCGGTGCCATCACCGGGCGACGGAACACCGACAACAACCAGATGCACCCGCGCGGACTGACGCGTTGACTTTCCGTTTCTCGTTTCGAGGTCTGGGGAGTAGGGTTGGCCTCTCGGTATGCGAACTTTCTCCACAAAAGACGAGTTCAGCGGGAGAGCGGACCTCGCGGAGCCTTGCGCGGCATTCGGACTGCGGTCGGGCGGGCCAGAGTGTCCAGCCTGCGCGAGCCGCCCGGACAACCATCGACGAGCGTCTGTGTTGGCGTCCTTGGCTTGGGCTGCGTCGTTTGTGTGGGCGGGTTTCTTCTGTCATGGGTTGGCCGAAGCGCTGGAGATCCAGCCCCGGACCATCATCGAGTGGGCGTTCGACCGCGAGGGTGACCACGCCGGATGGCACGCCAACGGCCATTTTGCGGATGTTCGGGTCGTGGGCGGCGCGCTCGAATGCCGGGGGGCCGGATCGGACCCGATTCTCGAGCTCGGGTTGCCGCTCGAAGTTGCGGCTTCGCACCGGCAGGCTATCGAGGTGCGGCTCAAGGCGAGTCGGGACGGAACGGCCGAGTTTTTCTGGAGCAACACGACTGATGGTCGGTACGGTGGGTTTAGCCAGCAGAAGACCACCCGTTTCCCGGTTGTCGGGGACAACGGATGGGCAACCTACCGCGTGTTGCCCGGCTGGCAGGCCGAGGGCCGGATCATTCGTCTGCGTCTGGATCTGTACGACAGCGCCGAGTTCGCGATCGATGCCATTCGGATCGTCTCGTGGCCCGAGTCGCAACCGGTTGCCACTCCTGAGTTCGAGTTTCCGTCCGCGGACCGTGACTGGCCGTGGATTCGGGTGGGGCGCATCCTGTCTTCGGCCTCGCCTTTGGCGGGTGGCGACCGACTGCGCCTGGGTCCGACGCTGTCGATCGACGCCGAGGCGCTCGATTACGTCTCGATGTGCATGACGGTTCCCTCGCAACGCGATGCCGGGCAACGCGAGACATCTCCCGGAGCACCCCTCGCCGCGCCGCGTGTGACGCTCTGGTTTGCCAGCGAACAGGATCCTGGTTTCAAGAGCGTCGCTGTTCCCGTCCATGCCGATGGACAGCAGCACGTCTACAACGTGGACATGCTGGCCGTCAACGGGTGGCGCGGACGGATTGTGGCGCTCGGGTTCGAGCCCACGCTCGATGCTGCCGGGCAACCGGAGCTCCACTGGCTCAAGATCGCCGATCGTCCTCTGGGGCCGGCGCGCTTGAGCGTGGCTTCGCTCGGCCTCGAGCCGGCGTTGCCGCGGGTGGGTAAGCCTCTCAGACTCGAAGCTGTGTTGGCCAACCACGGCGGCGCCCTGGCTCGCGCGGTCACGGGGGAGCTGATCCTTCCCGGTGGACTTGCGGTTCGGGGCGGGGAAGCGGCGGGTCGGAGCACGCCGCAGCTCGATCCGGGTGGGACGGCCATCTGGGAGTGGGCTCTCGTCGGGGCCCGGCCAGTGCGGGGGCAGATCGAGTTGCGTCTGCATGCGGACCAGGCCGAGCCGGCCCGGGCCAGCATCGCGGTGGCTTTGAAAGAGCCTGTGGAGATCGGTGCATGCGATTACGTGCCTGAACCGAAACCGGTGCGTGGACCTTACGAGGTGGGCGTCTACTACTTCCCGGGCTGGAAGAGCGCCAGCCAATGGCATCCGATCCGGCCTTTTCCGGAGCGGCGTCCGGTGCTCGGATGGTATCGGGAAGGCGATCCGGAGGTTGCGGACTGGCACATCAAGTGGGCGGTCGAGCATGGGATCACATTCTTCGCCTATGATTGGTATTGGTCGCAAGGGGCGCGGCAGCTCGAACACGCGCTGCACGACGGTTACTTCAAGGCACGGTACCGCCGCTACCTCAAGTTTTGTCTGCTCTGGGCCAACCACAACGCGCCCGGGACATCGTCGCACGCCGACTGCGTGGCGGTCACCCGCCATTGGATCCAACACTATTTCCGACAACCCGAGCATTTGACCGTCGAGGGCAAGCCGCTGGTGATTATCTTCAGTCCGGATCGCCTTTCCGCCGACCTCGGATCGACCGGCGTCAAGTCGGCATTCGACGCCATGCGCGCAACATGCCGCGAGGCCGGATTTCCCGGATTGCTGCTCGTTGCCTGCGTGGGCGACGCGGCGCAGGCCCGCCAGGCTGCCGCCGAGGGTTACGACGCGGTCACGGCCTATAACTGGCCTGGACTCGATATGCCTGCCGGCCAGATGGAGGCGCCTTACGCCTCGCTTCTCCCCGCCTATCGGCGCAATTGGGAGCACATCCTCGATTCGGCTGGAATTCCTCTCCTGATTCCGCTCTGTGGCGGTTGGGACAGCCGTCCGTGGCACGGGGCCAACAACCTCGTTCGCTCTGGCCGCACGCCGGAGCTGTTCCGCCAACACGCCCAGGACGCCGCCCAACTCCTGAGACGCACCGCTCACCCCTCACCGCTCTCGACCCTGCTGCTGGTCGAGGCCTGGAATGAATTCGGCGAAGGCTCCTATATCGAGCCGCATCAGGAATTCGGATTCGGGTATCTGGACGCCTTGCGCGAGGTGTTCACGGCCGCGCCCGGGGACCATGTCGATCTGACGCCCGCGGACGTGGGGCGAGGGCCCTACGATGTCGCGGTGCACGCGATGCCCCCGCCCCTGTGGGAGTTCCGCGAGAGCGATGAGGGATGGAGTCAGACGATGGACCTGACCGACGTGCGGATCGAGAACGGCGCCCTGACCGCGCTCAGCACCGGCAACGACCCGGCCTTGTTCGGTCCGCCCATTCAGGCGCGGGCCGACGCGTATCGGACCGCGGTTGTCCGAATGAGACTGACGCGTCGCGATGGGCGGTCTCTGCCGGACCGGGCTCAACTGTTCTGGCGCCCGGATCGGTTGCCGGAGAGCGAGGCCACCAGCGAGCGGTTCGACGTCCTGGCGGATGGCGCGTGGCACGCGTATCGGGTTGACCTCGGTGGAAATCGCCGGTGGCGCAGGACCATCACCCGGCTGCGGCTCGATCCGTGCAATCAACGAGGCGTCGAGGTTGCTATCGACGCACTGCGGCTCGAACCGTGAGGGGCCGGGCCCGTCTGGCCCGAGGGACGAGAGACTGACAAGAACCTCGCGGCGGCGTTCCGAGCCTCGTTTTCAGAGCAGCAGTCTGACGCGGCAGCCCTGTGCGGCACCGCACAAGGATTGGTCCCTCGATGCCAGCGGCAGTTTCCGCCGAATCGCCAGTTCCAGGTACGCGGCGTCATAGACCGACAACCCGTGTTCCGCCGCGAGTTTGGAGGTCTTCGCCAAAGCGAGGCGACATCCCTCCTCGTCAACCACCAGTGGCAACCGGCCCAGAGCGTCCAGCGCCCGGCCCCGCTCTTCGGCCAGAATTCGCCCGCGGCGGAGCAGGATCAGCAGGGAATTGGCGACTTCAAAAGGCCAAAGGCTCGGCACCACCAGCGGCGTGCCCGCGGCGACCTGCTCCAACAACTGGTCCGTCGCCTCGCTGGCCTGCGAATGGACCGCCCAGGCGACGCCCACCGAGGAGTCTGCGATGAATCCCTCGCTCATGGGCGTCCTTCCTCGATGGACGTCCTGATTTCCCGGTCAATCAGCGCCTTGAATCCCCGGCGCTTGGCCATCGCCAGGCGGCCCGCCCGCAGGTCGGCGACCGCCTGGCTGATCTGGTCAAGGTTCGCGCCGCCCTCCGGCACGAGCCGGGCCACCGGTTTCTCGTAACGGGTGATCACGATTTCCTCGCCCCGGACCACTCGGTCGAGCAGCTCTCCGAACCGGGTCTTCGCCTCGAATGCAGTGACGGTTGACATAGGACTCCCTTGCATTAACTAGTCGTTGTCTAGTCTGGCATTCCACGCTGGCGCTGACAAGAGCTTTCGCGATGCGTTGCCAACACTGAATCCGACGCCACGGGTCCTCGTCTAAGTGCGCAATGCCGGATGCTGAGTCACACCGCGCCCGAGTGGTGGTGGATGGCAAGTTCTTCCGTCTCGGGCGAGACAAGTTCTTCGCGCGCGGCGTGACCTACGGGCCATTCGCGCCGAACGCTCCCGGCGAGCACTTCTGCTCGCCGACGCAGACGGCCCATGATTTCGATCAGATGCGCGCGTGGGGGGTCAATCTGCTGCGCCTATACGATGTGCCGCCGGAGTGGTTCCTCGAGCTGGCCGCTTTGCAGGGGCTGTCGTTGCTGGTGGATGTGCCTTGGAATAAGCAGGCCTGCCTGGACGACGCGCCGGCCAGGGAGGCGGCCCGGCGGGCTGTGCGGGAGGCGGCGCTGGCCTGTGCGGGGCATCGGGCCGTGTTCGGGATCAGCGTGGTCAACGAGTTGCCGCCCGACAGCGTTCGCTGGACCGGCCCGGCGGCGGTCGGGTCGTTCTTGGAGGAGTTGGTGGGTGTGGTCAAGAGCGTCGACGCTCAGTGCCTCTGCACGTTCGGGAGTTTTCCTCCGACAGAGTACCTCCGGGTGGAGTCGATCGACTTCGTGTGTTTCAACGTCTATCTCCATCATCCTCAGGCATTCAGGAATTACCTCGCCCGCCTGCAGGTGCTGGCCGATTCCAAACCCCTGGTGCTCGGCGAGTTCGGACTCGACTCGCTGCGGGAAGGCGAGTCCCGCCAAGCGGAACTGCTCGAATCGAGCATCGAAAGCGTCTTTCAGGCCGGGGCTGCCGGTGCCGTGGTTTTCAGCTTCACGGACGCGTGGTTCAAGGACGGACTGGCCATCGAGGACTGGCATTTCGGGCTGACAACCGCGACGCGGGTTCCCAAACCCGCGGCGCTCGCCGTGGAGAGGGCCTACGGGGGCGCACCGCATTTCCGGACCGTCTCCCGCCCGATGGTTTCGGTGGTGGTGGCCAGTTACAACGGGGCGCGCACCTTGAGCGCCTGCCTGGAATCGCTCGGCGCCCTGTCTTATCCCGCCTGCGAGGTCATTCTGGTCGACGACGGTTCGACCGACGAGACTCCAGAGATTGCGGGCCGCTTCCCATGGGTGCGCTATTTGCGTCACCCGCGGAATCTTGGGTTGTCAGCGGCGCGCAACACCGGCATCGAGGCGGCGCGGGGTGAGATCGTCGCGTTCACCGACGCCGACTGCCGTGTCGACGAAGACTGGCTGCATTACCTGGTGAGCGATTTGGTGCGGAGCCGGCTCGCCGGGATGGGCGGTCCGAACCTGCTGCCTTCGGAGGATTCCTGGGTGGCGGCGGCGGTGCAGGTGTCACCGGGCGGCCCGGCGCACGTGCTGCTCACAGACCAGGTGGCCGAGCACATCCCCGGCTGCAACATGGCATTCTGGAAGTGGGCTCTCGATGAGATTGGCTGTTTCGACCCGGTGTTCCGGAAGGCGGGCGACGACGTCGACATCTGCTGGCGTTTGCAGCAGCGGGGTTATGAGATCGGATTCAGCCCGGCCGCGGTGGTCTGGCATTACCGCAGATCGACCGTGCGGGCGTATTTAAGGCAGCAGCACGGTTACGGCGAAGCCGAGGCCCTTCTCGAACGCAAGCACCCCGAGTACTTCAGTCCGCTCGGAGGCAGCATGTGGCGTGGGCGCATCTACGCAGCGCACGAGACCGGCGTTCGGGCGCGCCGCCCGATGATCTATCATGGTCTGTTCGGGGCGGGCCTCTTCCAGGGACTCTACGCCGCGCCCTCGGCATTTTCGCCGATCGTTCTGACCAGTTTCGAGTATCATTTGGGGATTACCCTCCCGCTCCTTGTGTTGGCGCCGTTGGTCCCGTGGCTTTGGCCGCTCGCGGCGCTGAGCCTGATCGGTTCGATTGGCGTCTGTGTGGCCGCCGCGTCGCAGGCGGCTTTGCCGGACGGGAAGCGCCGTGTCTGGTCCAAACCCCTGGTCGCGCTCTTGTTCGCGCTTCAGCCGATCGTGCGGGGCTGGGCCCGGTATCAGGGGCGTCTCCTTTCGAGGCAGACGCGGCTGGAAGCCTACGAGACTCTGGAATCGCTCAGGCGTGAGCAACGCCAGGAGATGCCGGATCTCCTCGTCTATCGCACTCCGTCGGGGTTCGATCGCCGGGCGTTTCTGTCGCGGGTTGCGGCACGTCTGACCGAACAGGGGTGGGCCCACCGGGTCGACAGCGGCTGGAGTTGGTTCGATCTCGAACTCTACGGAGGGCGATGGTGCAAGATGCGCCTGGCGACCGTGACCGATCTGGGTTCGGACGGCCAATGCAGGATGCGCGTGCGGTTGCGTCCGGCGCTCGCGCTGCCGGCTCGGGTCGGGATGGGGGTTCTTCTGGGCGGCGTCCTTCTGACGATCGGGGTCCTCGGGCGGGGGCAGCCGTTGTGGTGGTCTCTGCTTCTGGCCTTGCCCGCGTATGTGTGGTGGCTCAGTTGCCAGCAGAACCGGCTCCAGCGTCTGGTCGGAGTCTTCCTTGACACATTGGCCGAGGATCTCGACTTGACGAGGCTGCCGGCGGACAGAAACGCGGGGGCGGGTCCGTGCCGGGGCGGCGACGACGGCTGAAGGGGGTCAAGCGGTCGACAGATTGGGAATTCGACGTTGCGGGGCCATCAAGAGGCGTCTACAGTGCGCCCCATGCAGGCTGGATAGGCAAGACCGCGCCGGGTCCGAGAGATCGAGAAATGCAACACAGTGTTCCCATGACAGGACGCCTTCAGAACCGACCGGAGGCTCCTGGTTCCCTTTCCGGGGGCGGTTCTGCCACAGCCCGGGAATCGGCGTCCTCGTCCCGGCATGGAGTCTCCGGGACAGGCGGACACTGGGCCGCGGTTTCGAGAGGCACGCTGCTTCGGCGAACGAAATGGCATCCGGGCCGTGGTTCCGTGCTATGAAACACTACCTGGACTTCGAGAAACCGATCCTGGAATTGCAGCGGAAACTGGACGAAATGCGACGGCATCCCGAGATGCATTCCCTGGAAATCAGCCTCGATGACGAGGTGTTGCAGATCGAGAAGAAGATCGCCGAGACGCGGCGTGATGTGTTCTCGAACCTGACGGCCTGGCAGCGGGTCCAGATGGCCCGCCATCCCAAGAGGCCCTACACCCTCGATTATCTCAGCACGACATTCTCGGACTTCGAGGAACTGCATGGCGATCGGGCGTACTCCGACGACCGGGCTGTTGTGGGTGGGTTCGCCCGTCTGGAGGGGGAGCCGGTTCTGGTGGTTGGCACCCAGAAGGGACGGGACACCAAGGAGAATATTCTGCGCAACTTCGGGTCGGCGCATCCGGAGGGCTATCGCAAGGCGTTGCGCCTGATGCGCCTGGCTGAGAAATTTCAACTGCCGATCGTGACCCTGATCGACACGGCGGGCGCGTATCCGGGGATTGGTGCGGAAGAACGGCACATTGCGGAGGCGATCGCCGTCAACTTGCGGGAGATGATGTTGCTCTCCGTGCCGATTGTCGCGGTTGTGTTGGGGGAGGGGGGATCCGGAGGGGCTCTCGGCCTTGGGGTGGCCGATCGCGTGTTAATCCTCGAGAATGCCTACTACTCCGTCATCAGCCCCGAAGGCTGCGCCGCCATTCTCTGGAAGGACCGTTCGGCTGCGCCCAAGGCGGCCGAGGCTCTGAAGATTACCGCGAAGGACCTGCTCGAACTCAAGCTGGTGGACGAGATCGTTCCCGAGCCCTTGGGCGGTGCGCACAATGACCTCCCGACCATGGCGGAGACGTTGCGGGTCTATCTTCTGCGCCACGTGCACGAGGTCGAAGCCATCCCCACCGACGCGCGCTTGCGTCAGCGCTACCAGAAATTCCGCAGTTTCGGTCATTTCGACGAAGCCGTTCCCAGCCCGCCTGAGAATGGCTGATCCGCCAGAAGACACGCCATGCTGTACCCATTGGTTTTTCAGCCCATTTTCAAGGAGCACGTCTGGGGAGGGCGCAAACTGGAGGAACTCTACGCCAAGGCGCTGCCTCCAGGCCTCCGGATCGGCGAATCGTGGGAAATCTCCGATCGCCCCGAGGGCGTCAGCGTTGTCACCAACGGCCCCCTCGCCGGCAAGGATCTGCGATGGCTCATGCAACATCACGCCGCCGAGCTGCTGGGATCGGCGGGGTCGACGAACGGACGATTCCCACTGCTGGTCAAGTTGCTCGACTGCCGGGAGGCGCCCTCCGTGCAGGTCCATCCACCCGACGACATGGCGGCCCGATCGGGCGACGAGCCCAAGACTGAGATCTGGTACATCACTCAGGCGGAGCCCGACGCCCGTTTGACCGCGGGGCTTGTCCGCGGCGTCAAGCGCTTCCAATTCGAGCGGAAACTGGGTGAAGGGCGCGTGCTGGAATGCCTCCACACCATCCCCGTTCAGACCGGCGATGTCATGTTCGTTCCCAGTGGGCGGGTCCATACCGTTGGCGGCGGGATCGTCCTGTGCGAGATCCAACAGAACTCGAACACCACCTACCGTCTCTTCGACTGGGACCGGCTCGGGCCTGACGGCAAGCCTCGTGAGCTTCACATCGAGCAGGGTCTGGCAGCGACGGACTACGACGACATCGAGCCCGACCTGGTGCGGACCGATTTCGAGGGAGACGACGCCGCCGTGACGCGCCGGCTGGCCGACACCCCCTGGTTTCAAGTCGAGGAGTGGCAGAGCCAGACGCCCAATCGGCGGGTCCTGAATGCCCCGAATCGCCCGATCATTGTCGGGATTCTGTCAGGCAAAGCGACCGTGGCCGGGGCTGGCGAGACCGTGACCCTCGGCCCAGGCCAGTTCTGTCTCATACCCGCGAGTCTGCGTGACACGGTCGTGGAGACGGACGGAAAGGCAACGTGCCTGCTGGCTGTTCCGTCGGGCGCGCGCGAGGTGAAGGCTCCTGTCGCATCCCAGACGTCCGAGGCTCCCCGGGGCATACCTCCGTGGCGGCAGGCGCAGGCCGGGCGAGGCGGAATGCGGACGCATCATGCTGCTGCCGAGTCCAAGCCTCGCCGCAAGGCGTCGTCGTCGAGTCGTTTGGAGATCAAGCTGATTCTGGGCGACAAACTCAATGACTGGCCTTTGGTCAGGCTTCTGGTCCTGCACTTCTGGTTCCGCATGGTCGTCATTGCCTTGGTGCTGGCGGTGGTGCTCAGCCTGGCCGTGCTGGCCAAGGTCTGGCCGACGACACCCTCGGGTTTTCGTCCGAGGGTCAGGGTGAGCCTTCTGGACAAGGTGCAGGCCTATATGCTGCGCAACAGCGCCGAGCAGGCCGTGGCCCGCGGAGATCACGAGGCGGCTTTGTTAAGCTGGAGAAACGCGTTCGCCAACGACATGGGCAACCCCGCCCTGGCGCGCGGTGTGATCCGCAGCACCACAGCCTTGGATCCGATCCCCACCGCGAGGCTTGGCCCGACGGTCCAGACATCGGATTGGCTCTTGCGGCTCGCTGCGACCAACCGGGCGGACCTGGAGTTGGTTTGCGCCTTCTACGACAAGGCGCAGCTTTACGGATTGGCGAACGCCGTGCTCGAGCCATTCTCCGGCGAACTCACCGGGCGCCTCAAGCCCATTTACGTCAAGTGCCTCTTCTTCCAGGGCAGTTTTGACCGCTACAAAGAACTGTATGCACAGCTTTCCCCCGCCGAGAAGGCCCAGCCCGACATGGCTCTGATCCACGCCGCGTATCAGGCCGGGTGGGGGAGGATCGGCTCGGCGCCCGAGGTCAACGAACTGCTCGACAAGACCGCCCGTCAACGGGGGCCGCTCTGGTTTCTGGCCAATCGCCTCGAGATGTCCATTAGCTCCGCCCAATCCAATCCGGATCGCTATCGCGCCGCGCTCGACAGGCTTCAGGAGGCGCAACTGGACAACGCGGTCGACAACGCCGACTACTGGATGCTCCTTGTTGGGAGCGGGCGGCGGGCCGAGGCCGTTCGACTCGCCCAGCAGTTCGTGATTCCTCCCCGCAATCAGGGGGAGTTAGTGCGATTGGCGACCGTCAAGTTTGTGCTTGGGCTCAAGGACGACGCCCTCAAGCTCATGCAGGCCTTCGCCAATTCCTACCCGGCCTCCGATGCCGTCTGGAGCACTTACGCGAACCTGTTGCTCGAGGCGAAAGACTGGACGGGCTTGCGGGCGGTGGCTCTGCAGATGCGCCTGCTCCCCATGCTGCAGGGGCGCCTGGTCCCCCTCAGCTACTATCACGAGGGACGTGCCGATCTGGCCACCGCGCAGGTTGAAGCGGCCCGGCGAGCCTTCGACGCCGCGACCAATCTGGACTTTCAAACGCCAGAGCAGTCGATGGCAGTCGCGCGCAGCCTGCTCGACCTCGGCTATGCCACGCACGCGCGATCGATCCTGGACCGGGCGGACACAACGATCACGAATCGTCTTCAGTATCTCGACCTGATGAGTCGCGTGGCGATCGACCTGCGCGACGAGGCGCTCATGATGTCGACCTCGAAAGCGGCCTATGAACTCGATTCGTCCAACATCGACCTGGCCAACCGGTATGCCGCCGCCCTGCTGATTCGGGGTGAACGCCCCGGCGAGGCGGTCGCGCTGACATTGGGGCTGCTGGCCCGGATGCCGGACTCGAACGCGTTTCGGATCAATCACGCGTTGGCGTTGCTGATGAACAATCGACTCCTCGACGCCGCGTTGCTCTTGAACCAGGTCGATTCCTCCACGCTCCAGCACAAGGAAGAGTTCAACTCCTATTACCAGGCGCTGTTCGAGTTGAGATTCAAACGAAACGACCACGCCGGCGCCTGGGAGATGGCCGATCGGATGGATTGGAGCATGCTCTTCCCCACCGAAGCCAATCGACTCGGCGCCATGCGATCCGCGTTGCCTCCGCGAACCGCCTCGCCGGGGCGCCCCGCCGCCCCGTGAGGGCCGGCCTGTTCGGATGGGAGACGCCCGGACTTTTCAGCCTGACCCCATGACGACACACGACGCTGTCAAGCTCTTGGAGCAGTTTCGCGCCGGCGCAGCCACTCGCGCCCAGGTGTTGAGCGCCTTCCGGGGCCCCGCTGTGAGCAATCTCGGCTTCGCCCGCGTGGACCTCGATCGCGGCCTGCGCAAAGGATTCCCCGAGGTGATTTTCGGTGAGGGTAAGTCACCGGCGCAGGTCGTCGCCATCGCACGCCAGATCTGGCGCCACGAGGGCCGGGTGCTCGTGACCCGGACAACGCCCAGCCACGCTCGGGCGATGAAGCGCGCTTTTCCACGCGCCGTGCATCACGAGAATGCGCGCTGCATCACCCTCGAACGGACGCCCCTGCCCAAACGAGGGGGCCCGATCACCGTCTTGTGCGCCGGGACAACCGACCTGTCCGTGGCTGAAGAAGCGGCCGTGACCGCCCAGATCATGGGAAACTACGTCGAACGGGTCTACGACGTCGGCGTGGCCGGCCTGCATCGCCTCCTCGGAAACCTCGAAGCGATCCAGAACGCCCATGTCATCATCGCCGTGGCGGGAATGGAAGGGGCTTTGCCCAGCGTCGTCGCCGGATTGGTCTCGCGCCCCGTCATCGCCGTGCCCACGAGTGTCGGGTACGGGGCCAGTCTTGGCGGCCTGGCCGCCCTGCTCGCCATGCTCAACAGTTGCGCCAGCGGCGTGACCGTGGTCAACATCGACAACGGATTCGGGGCCGGCTACGCCGCAAGTCAGATCAACGCCCTCAGCGGAGACACCGCATGAAAGCCGTCTATTTCGATGCCTTCAGCGGCGTCAGCGGAGATATGATCCTCGGATCCCTCCTCGATGTGGGGGTCGAGATCGACAGCCTCCGCGAGGATCTCGCCCGCCTCCCCGTTCGCGGCTATCATCTGCATGCCACTCGCCGGACCAAGGCGGGGATGAGCGGGACGAAGTTCGACGTGCATCTGGGCGAGGCGCGGGAACACGCGCACGCCGCCGAGGAAGAGGGGCATCACCACGAACCGCAAAACAGTCCGGATTCGCAGCCTGGGGCGCCCGAGGGGCACACCCACGCGCACGCCGGCCGTTCCCACCCCTCGATTCCCGATCCTGGCCATGCCGACTGCGGACCTCATCATGGGCATGCCGAAGTCCGCGACTTCCGGTCCATCGCAGACATGGTCTCCGGGAGTTCGCTTCCCGGCCCGGTGCGCGACCGCGCCCTGGGCGTGTTCCGGCGCATCGCCGAGGCGGAGGGCAAGATCCACGGTTGCCCGCCCGAGTCGGTGCATTTCCACGAAGTCGGCGCAGTGGACTCGATCGTGGACGTCGTCGGGGGTTGTCTGGCGCTCGAAGCCCTCGGCCGACCGCGCGTGTTCGCGGCGCCTTTGATCGAGGGGACGGGATGGATCCGGTGTGCGCACGGACGGTTCCCTGTGCCGGCGCCGGCCACTCTCGAAATCCTTGCGGCGCGGGGTCTGACCTTAAGACAATGTGAAGAGCCGCACGAGATGGTCACCCCGACCGGCGCAGCCTTCCTGGCCGAGTTCGCGGAAGCTTTCGGTCCCATGCCCGCCATGCGACTCGAACGCGTCGGCTATGGCCTGGGCACGCGCGACATGAGGACGCGTCCCAATGTGCTGCGCGCCGTTCTGGGCGAACTCGAGTCCGAACCCGGCGGCCCGGTGACGTCCCTTGACTGGGAGGTCGATCAGGTCGGCTGTTTGGAAACGAACCTCGATGACGCCAACCCGGAAGTGCTGGGGCATTTTCTCGACCGGGCATTGGCTGCGGGGGCCCTCGATGTCTTCTACGGACCCGTTCAGATGAAGAAGAACCGTCCGGGCGTGGTTCTGACGGTTCTGTGTCCCGCGGCCGAGTGCGATCGGTTCAGCGAACTGATTCTGCGCGAGACAACCGCCTTTGGTGTGCGGCGCGGCGTTCTCGAACGTCGGAAGCTGCGGCGGGAGTTCCTGAGTGTCGACACACCTGTCGGGCGGATCAAGGTGAAGGTGGGGCGCCTGGACGGCCGGATTGTCCAGGTGGCCCCTGAATATGAATCGTGTCGCGCGGTTGCGGCGGAGCGGGGGGTGCCTCTGAAGGCTGTCTACACAGCCGCAGTTCAGGCGGTCCCGGCCTTCTCAGGCGATTCGAGGTAGCCTTCTCCGCGGCCCCAAGATCCGGCCGTGCGGAGCCCTGTCAGGTTGTCGGGCCGAGGCCTGTCTCTTTGGTCGAGACCTGGTAGAGCTCGGGGCGCAACACCCCGACAAACGGGAGATTCCGATACCTCTCGGCATAGTCGAGTCCATACCCCACAACGAAAAGGTCGGGGATGATAAAGCCGACGTAATCGGCTTCGATGGGCTCGGTGCGCCGGCCTGGCTTGTCGAGGAGCACACAAGTCCGGAGCGATCCCGGCTTGAGCTTTTCAAGTCGTGCACGGACCGTCTTCAAGGTGCGTCCGGTGTCGAGGATGTCGTCGACGATCAGGACATCCCGCCCCGCGACTTCCAAGCGCAGGTCTTTGGTGAAGACCAGTTCCCGGGAGACCGTACCTTCGCGGTAGCTCGAGACGCCGATGAAGTCGAGTTTGAGCGGGACCACCAGCCGCCGGAGCAGGTCGGCCAGGAACATCAACGTGCCGGTCAGAAGCGCCACGACCACAGGATCCCGGCCCACGTAGTCGCGCGTGATCGCGCGCGCCAACTCCGCGACGCGCCGTTTGATCTGGGCTTCGGTGATCAACACTTCGCGCAGGTCGGCCCGCCATTGGGGAGGCACCACGTGGGTTTGGGTGACGCGCCGAGGGCGTGCCCAGACCTCGGACGCGGAGGCGGCGGGCCGAGCGGCGTCGTCGGGCGATCCTGCTGAAGGCGATGGGACAGGGGGAGGGTTCAAATATGTCGCGAATCGTTGTTATCCTTGTGGGTGTAACCGTCTTCCTGGCGCTGCACATTCACCTGGTTCTTCTTCAGGTAGGCCGCATAGACGTCTTCCGCGTCCATGCCCAGCACCTGGGCAAGGCTGATCAGGAAGTGAAACAGATCGACCACCTCGACCCGCGCGTTTTGTTCGTCGAACTCCTGGTATTTGGCCCACCACTTCCAGGGGACGCTGTCGGTCAACTCGGCGATCTCCTGGCTCATCGCGCGGCAGTAGTTCAAGGTCCACGTCACCTTGTCGGCCTGGCTCATCCCCGAGGTTTGCACCCCAATCCGCTCGTTCAGGGACCGCTGCAGCCTGAAGATCTCACTCAATCGGTCAGTCTGTGACATGGCAGGAGCATTCGGAGTGTCTCGAAAGGACGCAAGCCGGAACTGGCGGATTGGGGGAGGGGCCTGGGTCAGCCCCGCTCGATGAGGGCGACGGCCACGGCGTGATGGGCTGTATGGCTGAGCGTCAGATGGAGAGCGCTTCCCCCGCGGTCCCCAAGCAAGACCGCCCCTCGGCCGTGGAGCGCGGCGTAGGGCTGCCCCGACGGGTGCCGCAGAACTTCCATGTCCAGCCATCCCAACTCGGCTCCAATCCCCGTCCCTAACGCCTTGGAAATCGCCTCTTTCGCGGCGAATCGGGCCGCCCAGTGCGGCGCCGGGTGGCGGAAGGTGGCGCAATAGGCCAATTCCGTCGGCCGCAGGATCCGAGTCAGAAAGCGATCGCCAAACTTCTCGGCGCTCGATCGAATGCGCTCGACTTCGATGATGTCGACGCCGATGCCCAGAATCGTCTGGCGAGGCACGTCCGGGGCGGGCGGGTGCGGATGCTCATCCATCATAGGGCCGCATGAGAGCGAGCATTTCCCGGACAGCCCGGGCCAGACCGACCACGACCGACCGGCTGATGATGGCGTGGCCGATGTTGAGTTCCACAAGGTGCGGAACTTCGAGGAGCGCGGGCAGGTTGCGGTAGTTGAGGCCGTGGCCCGCATTCACCCGCAGGCCGAGCTGGTGAGCGCGCCGTGCGGCCGCGATCAGGCGTCTGAGCTCGCGCTTTCCGCGGGCTGGGTTCTCAAAGTGCTCGGCAAAGCGGCCGGTGTGCAGTTCGACAAACTGGCTGCCGACGCGGGCGGCGGCGGCAACCTGGGGCAGATCCGGCGTGATGAAAAGACTCACCTCGATTCCTGCCTCGTTGAGGCGGCGGCGGGTTCGCGCCAGCGCGTTGCATTGGCCCGCGACATCGAGGCCGCCCTCCGTGGTGACCTCCTGCCGGCGTTCCGGCACCAGGCAGACGATCTCCGGCTTGAGTTCGAGAACCAGATCCACAATCGGCGGCGAATTGGCCATCTCGAGATTGAATCGCGTCCGGATCGTTTCTCGCAGCCGCCACACATCGCGATCCTGGATGTGCCGCCGATCCTCCCGCAGGTGTGCTGTGATCCCGTGCGCTCCGGCCGCTTCGCAGCGTCGGGCGGCATCCACCGGATCCGGTTCGCCGGCATCAAGGCCGCGGTAGCGGGCCTCGCGCAGCGTGGCCACGTGGTCGATGTTTACCCCGAGTTTGAGCATGGCGACATCAGGGGGATGGGCGGACGGGCGGGGCCGCAGGGGCGTTCGACGGGGCAGGGGACGGGTGGGGAACGCCCGCGTCCGGTTTGCCGGTCTGCCTGGCGCGCAGGCGGTGCAACAGCGCCGGGCTCGCAGCCGGCTCGCTGAGGCGCGGGAAGGCCGGGTCGTCCAGCCATCGCATGAGCGCCACAAGTTCAAGCCCGCTGAGGCCCAGCACCGAATTCCGCACCCCGGCCAATTGACGCGGGGACTCGAGCCTGAGTTCGGTGCCGGTATTGCCCAGACCATTGACGACGTTGGTGTCAAACAACCACGCCTCACCGGTGTAATTGGTCGGCAGGGGCGCGTAGCCTGCCAGCATCCAGTACAGGTTCTTGACGTGTCGCCAGCCGTTGACGCGTTGGGCGGTCAACTCCCAGTTGTAATAGACCAGGTCGGTCCGATCCATGATCTGGGACAGGAGTTCGGGCGGGAGTGGGCGCTTGGTCTTAACCAGGGGAAAAAGACCCGCAACGGCGAACCCGGAATCCTGGGCGGCGGCAGGGCTGACAAACGGCTCGGCGATTGGCAGGCCAGTCCAGACCAGACGGGTTGTGTTGGTCTGGAAGAGGGCGTCGCCAAACCGAATCTTCGGGATGTACCGTTCCAAAACGGCGGACACTTTCGGACCGAGCCGCGTCAGGACATTTGTCACCTCGGGCGTTTCCCAAGCGACATAGGAGGCAAATGGGATCTCGGCGATCGTCCAACCGACAGCCTGATTCGGTGTGGCAGGCAACTCCAGTTGCTTCCACCATGCCTGCCGGCTCAGCCAGGGGCGAACCCCCCGCAGGGCGGTGAAGCCGACCACCGGATCGCCCAGGGTATGCGCGGGGATGCGCCACGGTTCGATCTTCAAGTCGAGCGGCTTCGGGTAGGTCAGCGACGCCGTCGTTCGCAGGATCGGCCCCCGTCCCTCGATCTGGATCCCGATCGCAGGCCAACTCGCAGACTCGGGCCAGCCCAGAATCTCCGCGACTCTTGCCCCATCCGCTTCGATATCGAGCCAACCCTGAGGCGTGCCCAGAGCGGCGACGCGCTTCGCCAGGTCGACAAAGGGCGCGGCCGGGCCTCTGCCCATGCCGATCAATGCCCAGCCTCCGGCGCGGCCGACCCGGGACCAGCCTTGCGTTTGGGCAAACCGGGTTTCCCGAACCTTCGCATTCTCTGTCTGAACCTCGGTCGGCGTTGTGCCGCCTGCCGCCCCGGCCCACGCAAGCCACCCGGACTCGAGGGTGTTTCGCTTCTCATCGGACACACGCACCGCGGCAGCTATCGCCACGCTGCCTTCAGCGCCGAACACGATTTGGCCAAAGCTTTGCGACGCGACCAATTCCTCGATCCACGGGGTCAACAATGATGCCGCAGGGGGATTCGTTGCAGCGCCCGGTGCGAGCCAGGAGCCCGGGGAGCGCGCCAGTTTCTCGAGCGTGGTGCGCAGCACGCGTTGCGAGGCCGGCTGTGCCAGGATCACCCTCGCCTCCGCGCCGTTCGTGTTGCCGGCGAGGCTCGCCGTGCCCACCCAATGCCAGGAGAGCGCCCCGTCCGGCGATTTCGACCGAGCCTCGACTTGGGCCGATCCCTCGGCGAAGGCCGTCGGAGCCGGATCAGCGTTCAGCGGCCAGACGACGCAGCCGCCGCCACAGGCGATCAGGCTGATCAACAGAACATGCAGTTTCATAGAAACGCCAACTCCTTGCCAAAGAACTGGCCGTTTAGCAAACGGAAAGGCGCGTCGGCCTCGATCGCCCCGCGAGACGAACAGGCGCGCCGGGCCATTTCTGTGCCGCCTGGCTATGGTTGCGGCTGGGCAGCGCTGCGTTAGAATGGCGGCATGTCTGGTGACGATTTGTTCACGCAGGAACCGCGGCACGCCGAACAGGCGCCGTCCGTCGAGTCCGCGCCTTCCCCCCAGACGGCGCCGCTTGCGGCGCGCATGCGACCGCGGAACCTGGCCGAGTACGTGGGGCAGAGGCATATCCTGGGATCTGGCCAACTCCTTCGGCGCGCGATCGAGGCGGACCGGATTCAATCGCTGATTTTCTTTGGGCCGCCCGGGACGGGGAAGACCTCTCTGGCGCAAGTGATTGCGCGGCACACCCGGTCGAGGTTCGTCCGGCTCAGCGGGGTCGAATCCAACGTCGCCGACGTGCGGCGGGAGCTGGCGGGAGCGGGGAATCGGCTGACGAACACCGGCCAGCGGACGATTCTGTTCATCGATGAGATTCATCGGTTCAACAAGGCCCAGCAGGATGTGTTGTTGCCGGACGTCGAGAGCGGTGTGGTTCGGCTCATTGGCGCCACGACACACAATCCGTTCTTCTTCGTCAACGCGCCACTTGTGTCGCGATCGCAAGTGTTCGAACTCGAGCCGCTGAGCGAATCGGATCTGCTCGGCCTGCTCCGGGCGGCTCTGGCGGACACGGAACGCGGTCTGGGGATGCTGCGTATTCGGGCTGACGAAGATGCGTTGCGTCATCTGGCGAAGGTGGCGGATGGCGACGCGCGGAAGGCTTTGAACGCCCTCGAGATCGGAGCATTGACCACGCCCGCCAGCGACGACGGAGCCATTCATCTGACCCGGGAGGTGTCGGAGCAGAGCATCCAGCGCAAGGCGGTTGTGTATGACGCGGACGAGGACGGGCATTACGACACCATTTCGGCATTCATCAAGTCGATGCGGGGCAGCGACCCGGACGCGGCGCTGTACTGGCTGGCCAAGATGATCCATGCGGGCGAGGATCCGCGTTTCATTGCGCGGAGGATTGTGATTTGCGCGGCCGAGGATGTCGGCCTGGCGGATCCGATGGCTTTGGTATTGGCGCTGGCGGCGTTTCAGGCCTCCGAGTTCATCGGGTGGCCCGAGGCCCGAATCCCGCTCGCCGAGGCGACGGTTTATGTGGCGACGGCAAACAAGAGCAACAGCGCGTACCTGGCGATCGATGCCGCACTCGAGGACGTGCGGTCCGGACGGACCCTGGCGGTGCCTCAGCACCTTCGCGACGCCAGTTATGGGGGGGCGAAGCGTCTGGGCCACGGCGTTGGGTACAAGTACGCCCACGATTACCCGGAGCATTTCGTTCCCCAGGATTACCTGGGCGCGGCGCGGCGCTATTACCAGCCGACCGATCAGGGCATCGAGAAGAAGATCAAAGAGCGCGTTGCTTCCTGGCGCGCTTCGCTCGATCAAGCGCGCGCTTGCCCGGCCAAGCCTGCGCCAGAGCCCGGGTCGCGCCCCGACTCTTCGGCGTCCCCCCGGCATCCATGAACATTGAATCTCGTGAAACCAAGGCGTCGCTCAGGCGCCAGATTCGCGCCCGCAATGCCGAAGTCCGCGGAGAGGCGCGGGGCGAGATGTCGCGTCTGGCGTGCGGAGTTCTGCGGGGCCGTCCGGAATGGAATCGGGCGAAATGCGTCCTTTTGTACTATCCGCTGCCGGACGAGCTTGACCTTCGTCCGGTCTTGCGCGAGGCGCTGGCGGCTGGGCGGGTGGTTGCGCTGCCGAGGTATCAGGCGGATCGAGGTGAGTACGAAGCGGCGGTCATCCAGGATGAGGGACGGGACCTGCGCCCGGGCTGGGCGGGAATCCCCGAGCCGGGGCCTTCATGCCCGTCGGTCGCGTTAAACCGACTGGACTTGGTGCTGGTGCCTGGGCTAGGATTCGACCGCAGCGGACGCCGATTGGGTCGAGGCAAAGGGTTTTACGACCGATTGCTGGTGTCCGTGCATGGAATCCGTTGCGGAGTTGCCGGAGAATGGCAAGTACTTGGCGCCGTGCCGGCAGAACCGCACGATGAACCGGTGGATTGCATCCTGACGCCGATGCGCTGGATTTGTTGCCGCCCGCGCACGGTTTGACAATGAATCTGATGGCGGTAATTGATTGGATCCAAGGCGGTCTGGGGTTTCTCCTTGGCATCGGCATCGGCCTTTTGATCTGGCGATCGCGGTGTCTGGCGCGAGAGAAGGCCTTTGCTCTACAGCAGGCCGAGCGACTGGAAGAATCTCAGCGACAGTCAGAAACGTTGATTCGCGAGGCTCGCCTGGCCGCCCAGGAGGAGGGAATCCGGCTTCGTCAGGAGGCCGAGGACGCTCTGGCGGCACGGAGGCAGGAGTGCGACGGATGGCAGCAGCGACTGGCTGAGCGCGAGCAGTTGGTCAACCAACAGTTGGCGGGCCTGGTCGAGCGGGAACGGGGTCTACGCGAGCAGCAGCGGGAGGTTGAAGAGCAACAGGCCAGGTTGAAAGCGCAGCAGGCTGAGTTGGACGGGCTGTTGGGCGAACAGCGGGAACAGCTCCAGCGCACGGCCCACCTCACCGAGGCCGAGGCCCGCGCGGCGGTGCTCAAGCAGGTCGAGCGCGACTCGCTCAAGGATGCCGCGGACCTGTCGCGGCATCTCCTCGAGGGAGCGCGCACCCGGGCCGAGGACCAAGCCAGGCGCATCCTGGGTCTGGCCATTCAGCGGTACGCCAGCGACCACACCTTCGAAACCAGCACCGCCACCGTCGCTCTCAATGGAGCCGATCTGAAAGGGCGGATCATCGGGCGCGAGGGACGCAATATCCGGGCTTTCGAGGCGGCGACGGGGGTGACGGTGCTTATCGACGACACACCCAATGCGGTTGTGATTTCCGGTTTTGATCCGGTGCGGCGCGAGGTGGCCCGGCAAGCCATGGAGCATCTGATTCTCGACGGGCGGATTCATCCGACGCGCATCGAGGAGGTTGTGGCCAGAGTGACGAAAGAGATCGAGGAGACCATCGTCCGCGCCGGTGAAGACGCCGTGTTCAAGGTCGGGCTGCCGCCGATCCATCCGGAGCTGACCAATCTCCTGGGGCGTCTGAGGTTCCGGTACAGTTTCTCGCAGAACGTCCTGGATCACTCGATCGAGGTGGCGCACCTGGCCGGGCTCATGGCCTCCGAGCTGGGGCTGGATCTTGCGCTGGCCAAGCGGGCCGGGCTGCTCCACGACATCGGCAAGGCGGTCAACCACGAAATCGAGGGCTCGCACGCGCTGGTGGGCGCCGATCTCGTCCGCCGCTGCGGCGAATCGCCCGAGGTGGTCGAGGCCGTGGCGGCCCATCACGACGAAGTCGCACCCAATTCGCTGCTCGCCATTGTGCTCAGCGCCGCGGACACCATCAGCGCGTCCCGCCCGGGAGCGCGCTCGGAGTCGATGACCACCTATCTGAAGCGGCTCGAGAACCTCGAACAGATCGGCGGCGGTTTTCCGGGTGTTGAAAAATGCTATGCGGTTCAGGCCGGGCGCGAACTCCGTGTGATTGTGCAGCCGGAGGCGATCGGCGACGATCAGGCGCAGTTTCTGGCCCGCGACATTGCCCGAAAGATCGAGAACGACCTCCACTATCCAGGCCAGATCCGGGTCACGGTTGTGCGCGAGACTCGATGCATCGAGTTCGCGAAATAAACCGCCTCGCTGGGGGGCCCAGATCGGCGACGCCTGGGGACGTCTTCCGGCGAGATCAGCGCCCCTCGAACATGCCGGATGGCATTCCGCCCTCCCAGCTCTTGGGCGCGTTCCAGGGGCGCTCGGAGCGGTTCTCGGCATCGTCGGTGGTGGAACAACCGCAGATCGAGGCCAGCAACCCAATCGCCAGAGCGACCATTGCGAGACTGCGTCGAAAAATCGGTCGGGCCGCCATAATCTCAGTGCATGACCACGTCGCCGGGGACCACGTCGGCCTGTTTCCACTCGGGCAGGACATTGGCAATGGCGCGCTGGGGCTCGACTGTTGTGATTCGAACCTTCGCGACGAGCTTGCCGTTTCGGTTCACGAGCATTTCACCACGTGGCACCAGGCCCTGGTCGCCGCCGATATCGAGCACCACGAAGTCCCACTGCGGGTCGACGCCGACCACCGTGCCCCGGAGCCCTGGAGGAAGGGGCGGCACCACTTCCTTGTCGCTTTCGTAGACGGCGACCCTGGCTGCGAGTTCGTTGACTTTGCTGCTGAGGACCTTGTTTTCCTCGTTCAAAGCTTCGGTGGTTTCCCGCAACTTGGCCAGTTCCGCCAGGCGGTTTTGCACCTGCTCGACCGGGATGGCCAGGGCGCCCCAGGCGGCCAAATCACGCTGAGAGTCATTCAGGAGGCCGGACGCTTTCTTCCAATCCGCTTCAAACTTGTCGGCGCGCTCCTGCTGCTGTTTCCAATTCGCGGTGGCGACTTCGAGGTTCGATCGGGTTTCATCGAGATCGCGAGCGGTCTTCTCGGCCTCGTCCCGGGCGGTCCGGGCGTCCTTTTTGGCGCCGTCGAGTTCCTCCTGGGTCCGGGCCAGATCGCCCTGTGTCTGGCTGAGAGTATCCTTCAACGATGTAATGCCGGTGGCGACCTGCAAATGACTGATCACCAAGGTGGCAATGCTCGCCAGAATGGCAACAACGAGGCTGACTTTGAGTAACATGTTTCTAGTCTGGTTTTGCGAACCGGCGGCAAGCTAATCATCGCGGCCCCCGGTGTCAACGCTCGTGTGAAATCCGTTCCCGCGCGGCTGGCCGGCTGCCGGTCCGCATTCAATGTCAGCAGGAAACGTGCAAGGCCGCTGTTGCCTGACGATTTGCGGTCAGTTTGTTCTTGCTTGCTCCGAGGCCTCGTTGCTAGCTTCACCCCCCTTTGAACTGAATCGAGGCGATTTTTTATGGCCAGACGTTGTGCATTGACCGGCAAGGGCCCGCGGAAGGGCAGTACCATTTGGAGAAGTGGCAAGGCGAAGAAGCTGGGCGGCATCGGCACCCACATCACCGCCATCACCAAACGCCGCTTTTTCCCCAACCTCCAGAGGGTCAAGGCTGTCGTCAATGGCGAAGTCCGATACATTCGCGTCGCCGCCAGCGCGTTGAAGAAAGGCCTTGTTGTCAAAGCCCCCAAGCGGACATGGAAGAAGGCCGAGCCGAAGGGCGCAACCAAGCCCTGACGCTTCCTCTCGATTTCCAGCATCGCTTCGGGCGGGGCCGGCTGGCCTCGCCCGATCGGTTTTGGGGGAGGCCGCCAGGCCCAGCTCCACAATTCCGCCCTGATTTATGCTGGGGGAGCCTCCCACCGCCACGTCTGCTCGATGCGAGAAGATCCTCGTGATCCGCGGCGGCGCAATCGGCGATTTCATCCTGACCCTGCCCGTCCTGTCCGCCCTCCGCGCGCACTACCCCGAGGCCGGCCTTGAATTGCTCGGGTATCCGCACATCGCACAACTGGCCCTGGAAGGAGGCCTGGTGGACGCCGTGCGTCCGATCGAGGCGCGCGACCTGGCCGCGGCATTCGCCCCGGATGCCGTTCTCAGCGACGACCTGGCCGACTACTTTTCCGACTTCGATTTGATCGTGTCGTACTTGTACGATCCGGGCCAGATCTTCCAGGAGAATATCGCCAGCGTCTCCCCGGCCCGCTTTATTGCCGGGCCGCATCGACCGGACCCGTTTGCCGATAAGCATGCGACCGAGATCTTTCTCCAGCCGCTCGCAGAGATCGGAGTGCTGCGGTCCGATCCCACCCCGCGTCTGAACCTTCGACATGCCCAGACCGCACCGCCACGCGCGGACATGCCGCCGGCAGAAGCCCACCCGGCCCGGCCGAGCCGACTGGCGATCCATCCCGGGAGCGGCAGCGAGCGCAAGAACTGGCCGGAGTCGTGCTGGGCCGATCTCATGTCGCGGCTGGCTTCGCGTGTCGACTGGGATCTGGTCCTGGTGGGCGGCGAGGCCGAAGGCCAACGCCTCGAGCGATTGGCCCTCTGTTGGCCTGCGGAGCGCCTCGAAATCGCGCGCAGTCTTCCACTGGTCGAGTTGGCGCGTCGTTTGGCGGACTGTCGGTTCTACATCGGACACGACTCGGGCATCACGCACCTGGCCGCGGCGCTTGGGCTGCCGGGACTGGTCCTGTGGGGCGAGTCGGCCATCCGCGTTTGGCGCCCCTGTCAGGAGGCAATGCGATGTCTTCATGCAGGAATGCGCCTGGCAGAACTCGAAGTCGAGGAAGTCTGGGCTGCGCTCACGGCGCATCTGTGTCTGGACGAGCCCGGTACCGGTTCCTTGCGTTAAAAACACCGGAGTTTTGAGCTGTGTCCGTGCAGCGGCAGGAACCTGGACAAGTTCATGCACGCCGCGATTCTCACGCTGCTGGCCCGGGAATCCACGCATGGCTGTGAATTGGTCAACCGCCTGGCCAGGCTGCGGATGTTCCATGGGCGAAAGCCGGACCCAACGGGTGTCTACCGGCTGATCCGTCACATGGGACAGGAGGGCCTGGTTCGATCGCGATTGACACCGTCGCCATCGGGCTGCGGAAAGACGACGCTGCTCCGACTCGCGGCCGGCCTGGACCGCCCAACACGCGGCTCCGTCTATGTCGGCGGCGACCTTGTTGATGGTCCGCGGCAGGGCATCGGCTTCGTCAGCCAGGACCCGGCTCTTTCTTTTGAGTCAGCCCGTGGCGCTTGAGCCAGCGCCAGACAATCGTTCGGTCGGTCCACCCCCAAACGCCGGTCGACCTCGGCGCGGTTCAAGCGCCGCGGCGCACTTCAACCGTGACGTGCACCAGTTCCTCGTGCTCGCGGAGCATGGCCCGGTATGCCTCCGGCGGCTTTGGATTGGGTCCCGCAATGCACACGATGGCGGCAAACTTCCCCGAGGCTACCTGCCACACGTGCAGATCGCCGATCACCGAGTCACCGTCGCTGCCCACCGCCCGCCGGATTTCGTCAGGGAGATCGGATGACTCCGGCGTTCGATCCAGCAGGATGCCGCTGCTGTCCCGGATCAGTCCGTAGGCCCAGGCGGACACCACTGCACTGCCGACAATCCCCATCATCGGATCGAGCCAGGACCAGCCAAGGAACTTGCCGGCCGTCAGAGCCGCGATCGCGGTCAGGGACGTGATGGCGTCCGCCAGCACGTGCACATAAGCGGCACGCAGATTGAGGTCGTGATGGCGATGGTGATGCCTGTGCCCGTGGTCATGTCCGTGGCCTCGCGCGTGATGATGCTCGCCGTGCAGCAGCCAGGCGCACACCAGGTTGACCAGCAAACCGACGATCGCCACCCCGATCGCCTGATTGAACTGGATCGCCTGGGGAGCGAAGAAACGATGGACCGACTCTCCCGCCATCAACAGGGCGATCACAGCCAGCACGATCGCGCTGGCGAAGCCTCCCAACACTCCCACCTTGCCGGTGCCGAAGCTGTAGCGCGCGTCGGCCCGGTGGCGTCGGCTGTAGTGGTAGGCCAGGGCGGTGATGAGGAACGCCGCGACATGCGTGCTCATGTGCCAGCCGTCGGCCAGCAGCGCCATCGAGCCGAAGACGATCCCGGCGCCGATCTCGACCACCATCATGGTCGCGGTGATGGCAATCACGATGCGGGTGCGCCGCTCGGCCACCGAGGTGTCAACGGTGTAATCGTGCGAGTGCTGCCAGCCCGATGCCTCAGTCCGGTCCATGGAGACCGGATACCAAAGCCAAGGAGTTACGGCAATCCCAGGGAACCCGACAGCTC
This sequence comes from Verrucomicrobiota bacterium, assembly GCA_022710935.1. Taxonomy (GTDB): domain Bacteria; phylum Verrucomicrobiota; class Verrucomicrobiia; order Limisphaerales; family J093; genus MWFF01. The sequence continues at coordinate 62,593 of JAKLFY010000006.1, read as the reverse complement.
AGCCCACGCCCGCATCACGTCCCGCAAAGACTCGAGGTAGCTCAACTGCACCGCCGCCCAGTCCCTGCGCACCGGCAGGATCTCCATCAGGCTGATGTCGCCCGCCGCATAGCGGGCCTCCGCCGTCTCGAGCACGGTGTCTGCCCTTGCAAGGATTTCCGTCTTCACCGTCCGGCTGCTGGCGAGTGCCGCGGTGAGTTGCAGGCAGGACTCGCGCAACCGCGTGCTCAGGTCATTCCGGGTCATGCGCGCCCGTGCCTCGGCTGCGGCCTCCTCGGCCGCGGCCTCCTTGAGTCTGCCCTGGCTCCGATCAAACAGCGGCAGTGGAATGCTCAAACCCACGTCCAGGGTATTGGCGCCGCTGGCTTCCAGGCGGTGGTAGAGCAATTCGACCTTCAAATCCGGAATTCGCTCGGCTTTCGCGACATCCACTCGCGCCGCACGTGCGCGAAGATCCGCCTCGGCCATCGCCGTCTCCGGCTGTGCCCAGAGGTTCGCCACAAGGCTTTCGACTGTCGGGATCTCGAATGTCGCGTCCATCGTTCCGGCCAGCGACGTCACTCTCAGCGAGGCATCACCGATGGCCGCGGCCAACCCCACCCGCGCCTGCTCACATAAGGACTCCGCCCGCTGCGCCTCGACCTTGGCCCGGGCCAGTTCCATTTCCACACGGGCAAGGTCTTCCTTTGGGGTGTCCCCGGCCTCGACACGGGCATGCGTCACGGTCACGGCCTTCGTGGCGTTCTGCACGATCTCACTCTGGGCCTGCCACGCCCTCTCCTGGTAGAGCGCCGTGGCAAAGGCACTGTGGACCCGCCTGTGGATCTCCCGCCGTTTCACTTCCGAGCCACGCGCTCGGACCTCGCGATCCAGCATCTCCGCCTCGCGCGCCCTGGAGAGTCGGCGGCCAAGCGGGAGCGTCTGCCCCAGGCCGGCCACATACTCCCTTTCGTTGCCTTGATTGCCGCTGAGGGGGAGCTGCTGCGCGCCCAGAATCGCCTCGGGATTCGGAAACGCGCCCGCCTGCCGTGCCCGACCATCGGCGGCCTGGACCAGCGCCTTCGCCTCGGCGATCTGCGGTTGCAGGCTGTCGGCCATCTCGAAGGCCTGTTCGAGGGTGAGGTTTTCGACCGCTGTGACCGCTGGCGCGGTCGGCTTGTTCTCCGGCACGGAGGCGAGACTTCCCAAGGCAGCCGCCAGAAACACAATCGCGAATTGGGTCTTCATACGCATCTCATTCACCGCGCACGCACGCGCCGTCCGAATCGCAGGTAAAGCGCGGGGACGACGATCATGTTCAACAGCATCGAGGTCAGGAGACCAAACAGGATGACGATGGCCATCGGCGTTTGAATCTCGTTCCCGGGCTTGCCGCCGGACAGCGCCAGCGGGATCAGCGCCAGCCCGGCGGCCAGCGCCGTCATCAGAATCGGCGCCAGCCGTTCCATCGCCCCCCGATACACCGCCTCCCGCAGGTCGGTGATGCCTTCCTGCTCCTGCAAGTGCCGGATGTGGGACACGAGCATGATGCCGTTGCGGGTGGCAATGCCGAACACCGTGATGAACCCGATGAGCGAGGCCACGCTCAACACACCGCCTCCGACGAACACGCCGGCCACGCCTCCGATCAGCGCCAGGGGCAGGTTCAACATCACCAGGGCGGCGTCGCGACCGGAGCCGAACGCCAGGTGCAGGAGGAAGGCGATGCCAATCACAACAGCGATCCCCAGCAGGAGCAGCACGCGGCTGGCTTCCGCCGCGCTTTCGAATTGTCCGCCGTAGTCCACGCGGTACCCCGGCTCTGTCTCGACCAACGGATCGATCAGTTTCTGAATGTCCTTCACCACCGAAGTGACATCCCGCTCCGCAACGTTGGCTGACACCACAATCTTCCGTTCCACCTGCTCGCGGCTGATGGTGTTTGGCCCGGTGTCTTTGATGACCTGCGCCAGCGAGGCCAGCGGGACCTTCGCGCCGGTCGGTGTGTCAATCAGCAGTTCGCCCAGGGTCTCGGTGCTCCACGGCGGTGGAATCGGCCCGGACGCGGGCAGCGGCGGATCAGCCAACCGCACCACGAGATCGAATGCGTTCTGGCCTTCGAGAATGCTGCTCACTCGCAACCCCTGGATGGCAGCTTGGAGCGCGCTGTCGACCTGGCGCACATGCAACCCGTGGCGCGCGAGGGCCTGGCGGTCGAACCGCACGCGCAGCACCGGCACATCCACCTGCGGTTCCAGGTTCAGGTCCACCACCCCCGGCACTGTGCTCATGAGTTGACGCGCCTGTTCGCCCAGGGAGCGCAGCTTGTCGAGGTCGGAACCGAAGAGTTTCACGGCAATGCTGGACCGGGTGCCCGACAGCATATGGTCAATACGGTGCGAAATCGGCTGGCCGATGTTGATGGTCAGTCCGGGAATGCCCGCCAGGTCCTGTCGCAGCGCCGAGAGGAACTCGTCCTTGGTGCGATTCGCCATTTGCAGGGAGACCTCAATTTCCGAGGCCTCCACCCCCAAAGAGTGTTCATCCAGTTCAGCGCGACCGGTGCGCCGGCCCACGTTGACGACCTCGGGGTGCATCAGGAGGGCCTTGTCCACCAGGTGCGCCAGTCGAGCGGATTCAGGCAGCGCCGTCCCGGGCAGGGTGCTGGCTGTCAGGGTCAGTGATCCCTCGTTGAATTCCGGCAAGAACGACCGTCCCATGAACGGGGTCGACCCCAGCGCGAGCAGCAGCAGACCGATTGCGGGAACCGTCACCCGCCAGGGATGGTTCAGGACCGGCCTCAACATGCGTCCGTAGCGTTGCTTGAGCCCATGAGCCAGGCGCGGTTCCGTGCCACGCAGCACGGCCCTGGTGCCCGGAAGCAGCAGGGAGCAGAGTGCGGGCGTCACCGTCACAGCCACGACCAGCGAGGCCAGCAACGCCACCAGGTAGGCCTCGCCGAGCGGCGTCAACAGTCGGCCCTCGACGCCGGACAGGAAGAAGATGGGCGTGAACACCAGCGCAATGATCAGCGTGGCGAACACGATCGAGCGCCGGATTTCGACGCTGGCGGAAAGCACTATGTCGAGCGATGGCCTTCGCTGGCCTTCGGGCAACAGGGCATTGTCGCGGAGGCGTCGAAACACGTTTTCCACGTCAATCACCGCATCATCCACCAGTGCTCCGATGGCAATGGCCATGCCGCCCAGGGTCATGGTGTTCACCGTCTGCCCCAGCGCCTGCAACGCGAGGACCGCCGCGACCAGCGACAGCGGTATCGCCAGCACGGTGATGACCGACGCGCGGAAGTTGGCCAGGAACAGCGCCACCACGACGATGACCAGGACGATGCCTTCGAGCAGGGCCTTCTTGACGTTGCGGATGGCCACCTCGATAAACGTCGCCTGCCGGAACACGTGCCGGTTGAGTTCCATGCCGGCGGGCATCTTCTTTTCCAGGTCGTCCAGGGCCTTGTCCAATTCGCGCGTCAGCGTCAGCGTGTTCGCTCCCGGTTGTTTGGAAAGCCCGAGCAGCACGGCCGGCTTTCCGTTGGCGCAAGCTTCGCCCCGCTGCGGCGACTCTCCCACACGCACCTCGCCCAAGTCCGCGATCCGCACCGGCGCCCCGTTGCGGAGTGTCACCACGGTCTCTCCAAGATCTGCCAGCGACCGGAAGCGCCCCACGCCCGTCACCAGGTATTCCGAGCCCCGCTCGTTGATGAACCCCGCGGAGATGTTCTCGTTCGAGTCGCGCAGCGCCCCCACCACATCGTTCATGGCCACCGCGTGCGCGCTCATCCGCGCAGGTGAAAGCACCACCTGAAACTGTTTCTCGCCGCCGCCGGTGGGCGTCACTTGGGCGATGCCGGGCACCGCCAGCAACCGCCGCCGCAGCACCGTGTCGGCCCAGGTGTGCATCTGGGTCGGCGTCTGTCGATCGGAGGTCAGCGCGAGGAACATGACTTCTCCCATGATTGAGGTGTCCGGCATCAGCATGGGCGCCTCGACCTCGGACGGCAGCATGGCCGCCACCGTCTGAATCTTTTCCCCGATGATCTGCCGCGCCCGATACGGGTCGGTGCCCCAATCGAACTCCGCCCAAATGACCGACACACCGACCGATGTCGAGGAGCGCACCCGTCGCACCCCGGGCGCGCCGTTGACGGCCGATTCCAGGGGCAACGTGACCTGACTTTCAACCTCCAACGGCGCCATGCCGTGCGCCTCGGTAATCACCGCAACCGTAGGAGCGGTCAGGTCCGGAAAAACGTCCACCTGCATTCGCAGCGCCGTGTGCGTCCCCAGCACCAGGAGCAAGAATGCCGCCGCGATCACGAGCGCGCGATTGCGGAGGGAGAACTGGATGAGTCTGTCCGTCATACGCTCCTCAATGCGCATGGCCGTGCGAAGGAATCGCGCTCGATACCGACGCCAACCGGACCACATAGGCTCCCTTGGCAACCACCCGTTCGCCTGCGTGAACGCCTGAAACGACCTGGACCCAGTGACCATCCCGAATGCCCAGCGTCAGGTCGCGCTTCTGGAATGTCTCTCCGCCCACCTGCACGAACGCGATCGGACGGCCTCCTTCCTCGACAACGGCCTCGTTCGGAATCGCCACTGCGCTTTCCACGCAGTCAGTCTCCACGTAGAGGTTCACCGACTGGCCCACCCGCAGGCGTTGGTCCGCGTTGCCCGCCTCGTAGACCAACGGCACCGTCCGCGACACCGTGTCCACTTGAATCCCCAGAAACACCAAACGGCCCTGGCCGTCCCCGGTGATGGCGGCGAACTGGCCTTCCTTGCCGGGTTGTTCATAGGAGGCCGCCCTGGTCTCGGCCAATCGCCCGATGCTCATCTCAGGCACCCTGGCCTCGATAAACACCGTGGTGGCATCGAGCACCGTGAATACCGCTTTCTCGGCGCTGATGTATTCCGCGACCGCCGCGCCGGACTGGGTTGTGATGATGCCTGCGATCGGAGACCGGAGTTCGACCGCCGGCTGGCCCGTTGCGCCGCTCCCGGCCCCGAGGTGGGTGCTGACCTGACGATACGTGCTTTGCAGCGCCAACGCCGCGTCGTACCTGGCTTGCGCCGTCTTGAGCTCGAACTCGGCCTGCTGCAGCTCGCGCCCCGATTTGGCCTCGACCTTGGCCAGTATCTCGATCCGCTTGAATGCCGTGTTCGCCTGTTCGAGCGCGAGCCTGGCCCGCACCACTTCACCCTCCGCTTCCACGAACCGTGCCGCCGCTTCCGAAAGGGAGGGTTCAATGAGCGCCAATACCTGCCCGGCCTCGACCCTGTCGCCGACCATCGGCATCGGGTGTCCAGGCGGCAGGAACAGGCGGCCGGCGACTGGCGGCATCACGTGCGCCAGCGCACCTGGGCGCGCCGTCACATTCGCGGGCAGCCGCAATCGCTCCACCAGCTTGCGCTTGCTGACGGCCTCCGTTCCCACCCGCCCGCGCCACTGTTGCTCTTTGAGGAAGTTGATGCCTTCCGGCGGTTCGGGCACTTCGGCATGCTCGGTCGCGTGGGCATCGGCAAAAACTCTCACCGGCGGAAATGCGATCGTCTCCTCGCCCTCGTCGCCCGCAACGACCAGCGCCACGTCCCAATCCCCTGCCTGGGAAAACGTGAGCATGGCCTCGTAGATCCCCGGCCGCGCCGGAGCTCTCTCCACCCGCTCGATGGGTGCGTCCTGTCCCAGCCGCAGTCGGAACCGGGCCGGTCCTTCGCGCCGTGGTTCGAGCGTCTGCAAGTCGGTGACATGCGTCACGAACTGCGTCGGCGTGCCAGCCACCACCGGCCGGTGTTCCGCAAAAACCTCATGCCGCTCACCGAAGACGTGGATTTGTAAGAATCGACCCTCCTCAGCCTCGTTATGGGCATGACCGGCATGGTCTCCCGCCTCGATCGCGTGATCATGCCGCGAACACCCGATCACGACGCCCAGGATGGCGCCTGCCGCCACCAGGCCGGCCCCTCGCTTTATCCAGTGCATCGTCATAACCCAGAAGCTCTCTCGGCGCCCCAATGAGTTGCCCAACAGGTTTGCCGCCGAAGCGCACAACGCGGCGGTGAAGAAAGTGCGTACGCAGCGCGAGCCAAAACGGGCCCCGCCCCCGCCCAATGCAGTCCGGGAAGGACCGTCAGGAAAGAAGGGAAGGCGCGCGGACAGGAAGCGCTGCGCGGAGGATGAACTGCCACGGACAGGACAAACCTGGGGGGACAAACCCAAAAAAACGGACAAGCTGCGCCTGATCTCAACCCTCGTCACAGTGGGACGCAGATCCGCAACGCACTTCCAGCCATCTGGCCAGTGCGCCTGGTCCAATGCAGTCCCAGTGCGTTGCTCATCCTCATCATTAACAAAACTCGCGCGTCAGTATAGCGGCGGATCGTCACCTCGGCAAGTCCCGGGAAGATCACACTCGCCTGCCGTTCTTCCTGCCGGATTGCCCGGTGAAGACCGATCATGCCGATGTCCTGGCCACGGCGTATCGCAGGCCAGGTCGCACTCTCGTGGCCCTGGGGAGTTGGGCCAAAACGCAGACGCCAGTGCGTTTGAAGATCGACTGGCAGGCGCTGGGCCTCGACTCGGCACGCGCCAGTCTCTACGCCCCGCCCATCACAGGGATGCAGTCAGAGCGAATCTGGAAGCTCGATGAGCCGATTCCAGTCGAGCCCCAACGTGGCTGGTTCCTTGTGCTCGACGAAGAGAAACGCGAGATTGCGCCGCCCGCGCCTGCCCCGGCGGCGGGACCAGAGTCCTGAGGAGGGCCATGCGGTCGATTCACCCATGGGACCCGGAAAGCGCACCGTTTGCTCGTGTCGGAAGGCCGCCCTCATTCACGCGAGGCGGTCCAGGTGTGGTCGGGGTCGTAGGTGGTCATCGCCGCTGAGAGTTTGGCGGTGGCTGGCCCCAGATCCTTCTGGTAGACCCGACCCTGTTGGTTGACGATGAAAGTCATGATCCCGCTCTCGCCATATTCGGCGGGCCACGCCACGAGGGCAAAGCCGCCGATCATGTTGCCGTTGATGCGGTAGTCGTACTTGCCGCCGGGGGCGGATTTGGCCTGCCGGATCAGGACCTTGAAGAAGTATCCATGAAACGGCTCGCGCGATGCGCCCCCTTGGCGGAGTTGGTGGTAGCCTTCGGCGTGGGCCTGCGCGGCGAGCGGACCCAGCGGACTCATCTCACCATCGAGTTCAGGCGGCCAATAGAGCCCGTCCTTCTGACCGGGCGCGCTGCCAAACTTCTGCGCGAACTCGAGCACGTCGTCGCCGTCACGGTCCTTCATGGCGTATTCGCGCTGGGCCTGGACGTAGGCGCGCACCGACTCGAGCGTGGCGAGTTCGTTTCTGCCGATGCGGCGGTTGAGCAACTCGTCCTTGCCCGCCGCGGTGTCGAAGAACCAGCGTCCGTCCCGGTTCGCGAGCGGGACCGGGAAAGGCCAGAAGTCGCGTCCGACTTCAAGCACGCAGTTCGAGTCCGACTCGCGGACGATCCGGTTGGTTTGGCCAAACGCGGCTGCAAACGCTCGAAGATCATTGGTGGCCTGGACACGATCCGGGTTCTCGATCTCCGCCGTTCTCGGGCCAAAGATGAGCCGGAGCGCGTTCGCGTCCTGCGTGCCGGCGGCGGTTGCCAGGGCCGACACGGCCGCCTCAGGCGTGTCGAAGGTCTGGCCGATCTCAGCGGCGCCGAGAGCGAGAGATGCGCCGCAGGTTAACGCCAGGGCCAGAGGGCGCCTGAAGAAGCGGGAGAAGAGGCCTTTGGGAAAGGGCAGGGGAGAGCTCTGCGATGGTGTCTTCATGGCAAACAAGAACAGATGAGTGGTTTGGATCAGAATCTATCGACGGCCCCCGCCACGTCCGCCACTGAACGCAGCCCCGCCGCCCAGGCTGCGGCTCGAAGCGCCACGCCGGCTGAAATCGCGCTCGTTTGCGCCGCTGTGCGCGCCGGCAAAGGCGCTGCTCGAAAAGGAAGAACCGCTGGCGGAAGGACCGGACCGGATTGGGGCGGCACCGGGCGATGGGCTCGGACGAGTCGCGCCAGGCGAAGCGACGGGCCGGCTCGATGCAGGCGCGCCTGTCGAAGGCCTCGCCGCAGCCCCACCTGTCGAAGCGCTGGGGCGAGATGCCGTGCCCGGCTGGGTTGAAGGGCGGCTCGCGCCAGAGCTCCAGCCGCGCGCTTCCGGGCGGGTGGCCGAGGTCGTGGCGGTGGGCGTGCCGCTCCTGCTCAGCCGGTTCTGGTCGGGTTGCCACTTCTGTTGCGTGCCGGTTTGCCCGACGCTGGCGGACCGGTTGGCGGTGACGTTCGCGTTCCGGTTGACGTTGAGATTCTGATTCACGTTGATGTTGCGGTTGACATCGATGTCGACGTCGCCATGAAAGCTGCCGCCGCCCCAGACCACCATGCCGCCTCCTCCGATGTAGACACCGCCGCCGTGCCAGTCGCAGTTGTTGGCGATGATGGCGCCCACGGCCACGCCGGCGGCGAAGGTCAGCACGGGCGGCGGGCCGACATAGGCCGGAGGAAGCGGGTAATACACGACGGCCGGATTGTACGTCGGCACATACACCACCTGCGGATTGGCAGGCTGGATTTGGACGACCGTGTTGGTCACAACGACGACCCGCTGCTCGACTCTGGTTTCCACCACCATGTTCGTGACGACGACGACCTGCTGCGGTGTTGTCTTGAGCGTCCCCAGCTTCTGGGCTTTGCCGCGCAGGGTCTGAATGGCGTCGAGCAGATCTTTGTCCTGCGCCAGGAATGCCTCGCCCAGATCCATCGTCCAGGCGAGGTCCTCGTTCATCTTCTGGATCACGGCAGGCACGCGCGCCACCGCCCTCACGTTTGTGTCCCACGGCTGCGCATCGAGCTTGGCGATGTTGTTCGTGTCCGCCACAAAGCGCGCCGCCTGGACGATCTCAAGCGGATAGACGGACGCAGGCAGGATGGTCGCAATGAGCGGATCGGGATAGAGCGCGATCGGCTCGACGAGTTTCTCCAGCTCCGCCGCGCCTCGACGAGGCGTGGCCGAGGGTGGCGGTGCCGGTGTGGCCCCAGAGGTTGTTGGGACAGGCGTGTCCGCGGCGAACGCGGCGCACACCCAGACTGTCAGGAGCAAAAGACACGGTGTCTTCATAATGGCGATCTGGGATGAGTTGACGCATCATGGCACTGGCCGCTCCGTCGTCAAGGACGGTGTTGACCCGTGTGGGTGCTGCCGTCTATCCGAAGGCTGTCGGTCAGAATCGAGTTCGCGTTCCATCGGCCGGCTGAGTCGAAGACCCGCCGCAGCGCGCCTGAGCAGTCCATGTACTGCGGCTGGCGCTGCGAGCTCAGCCGTGCTCCCAGAAACCACGCGTGAATGGGCCTGCCCTCCTCACACCTCACCGGAGAGCTATTTCGTTGACCCGCAAGCCGGTACTGATAGGTTAGCTTGTATGCAGCACGCCAGGTCTCCGCGGGATGGTGCCCGTGGGCATCGATGCAGCTCGGTTCGGATTCCCAGTCTGGCTGACGGCGGCTCGACGCTGGGATCAGCGCTGGCGCTGCCTGCTCAAGCACTCAGATCGATATGGCCGCTTGGCGCGGCTCAATGAAAGGAGAAGACGTGAAATCACGATTCGCATGGCTCGGCGCCGTGGCGCTGGCCGCCATCATTGCCTCACAACTCGAAGGCCGGGCGCAGCAAGAAACCAACGGGGTAATCTTCATCACCACCCGCAGTGCTCAGGACGCTTACTGGCGCCAGTTCAGCTCGAGCCGACTCTGGGATGGGGATGACTTGAAGGGACCCGGCGTCTTCTCGCCGGGAGACGCCGCGATGGGAGCCTTGCTTCAGGATTACGGTTACAGCGTACGCCTCTTGCCGGAGAAAGCCCTCAGTTACACAAACACTGCGTCCAACCCGCCCGTCGAACCACTCTACGATTGGATGGGGGCGCAAAACGACCCCTTCGTCTACTACAACGGCGGCGGGGGAGCCACCCAGATGACCCAGAACGACGCCTGCAAGCCCGTGCTGGTGATTGTGTCGGGCAGCGGCAGTTCCGGCGACATCCCGCCGGTGAACGATCTGGGCATTCCGATCATGATGGGAGAACACTCGTGCCTCGGGAACAACGCGCAGCGTGACCACTCGCAGATCTACCTCTACAGCAACAAGTCCAGCGGCAACCTCAGCGACACGAATGTCCAAGGCTTCTACATGCAGGTGGTTGACCCCAACCACCCGATCATGAAGGGCATTCCTCTCGATTCCCAGGGCCGGGTGCGCATCTTCCGTGACCCCTATCCTGAAGAGAATGCACATATCCCAACGGTCGAGGGCTTTCGCGGGAACTCGAACTACGGCATCAGTTGGACCGCCGTCGATTGCGCGGAGGGCAAATCGGTGCCGGCGCCCGGGCTGACGATCCTCGGCACGCTGGCCACAACCATCACTGGAACAGCCGAGGAACCCGTGACCAACATCAACACGAATCAAGTCGTTTTCGCCGTGATGGAGAAAGGGGCACTGCTCGCCGACACCTCGACCGACGAGTTCAGCGCCTGGTACAATCTGAGTGCCGCTCCTTCGCGGTTGGTTCATTTCTACGTGAATGAGGGTGGCTCCAACAACTCACGGCGCTACTTCAACGCGCTCACGGCCTGGGGCCGCATCATCTTCGTGCGAGCCTGCAAATGGGCCATGGGCGAAGAACTCGAACCGTATCAGGGCCTGGGCATCATCGACGTCTCCCTCGTCGGCCCCTCGCAGATCAAGCTGGCGTGGACTGGGCTGATCGACAAGAACTTCCGCATCGACGGCACGCTCGACTTCCAGACCTGGCAGCCGGTGGCGGACAATATTGTCGGCGGCACCACCGACACTATCAGCCGCACACTGGACATTTCCGGCGCGCCCGGCCCGGTCTATATGCGAGTCGCCGCAATGCCCTGATCAAGCCGAGCGATCAGCCCTCAAGGATCCCCAAGCCTTTGCGGTCAGTCCAAAGGCCGTGGCTCGAAGTCCGAGTCGTTGACCCAACCTGCCTTGATTCGTTCCTTGCCGACGAGCACCCAGTCGCGTTGCGGCTCGATCCGTCCCCCATGTTCGGAGAAGAGAATACCCGTCAGACTGCGTCCCGGTGTGGATGCCATCCCGGTCTGTTCCCATTGCAGGCCGGCCAACGCGATGAACGTGGGGGCGAGGTCGATGAAGCTGACGCAGGCGTCCACGACTCGGCCGGGTTCCGAGAACCTGTTCCGCCACATCAGGGCCAGTGGAACGTGATTGGACGCGTCATAGGCCTGGCCTTTCGCACGCGGGAAGGGCAACCCGTGGTCCGAGGTCACCACCACCAGCGTATGGTCCAGCAGACCGCGTCTTTCGAGTTCGTCGAGCATCCGGGCCAGGTGCCGGTCGAAATGCTCCACCTCGAAGGCGTAGTCGAGGAGATCGTTGCGCACCACGTCGTTGTCAGGCCAATACGCGGGCACCCGGTCGACGTCGGACGTCTTCTTACGGGAAGAACGGGACATGGTTGGCCGCGGCCCCCAACTGCCAGGAGTTGCGCCCGGTGAGAATGCAGGCGCGCGACGGGGCGCACTTGGCGTTGGGCGTGTAGGCGCGCGTGAAGAGGAGCCCTTCCTTCGCCACGCGATCGAAAGCCGGGGTCTTCATCCAGCGGCACCCATACGCCCCCGCATGGCCGTAACCCCAGTCATCGGCAATGGCGAACAGGAGGTTCCAGGGGCGGGCTGTCGCCTGTGGCCCGGAGGCAGCCGACAGTCCCGGCCCATACTCGTCGGCGCCAATCTCCCATCCCGCACCCTGAGGCCGCTTCTCGGCGTCGATGTCCGTGTCAAAACCCACAGCCGGCAGACCGCCGTCGATCGCTTGGGTTGCGTTTGCGGAGAGATGCAGGTCGCCCTGCGGCAGATCGCGGAACCACCCGGCCTCGGCGGCTTCCAGGTTGATTTCGAGGCTGGCCTCGGGCGCGCCATCGCGCCGCCGGATCGGCGCGTTGACCAGGTTGTTGCGGAAGACCAGGTTCGAACTGCCCGCGAACCGGTACTCGATCGGTGCCCAGTAGTTCGCGATGTGCACCGTGTTGTTCTCGACGCGCACCCGGTCGGCATGCTCAAGACCGATGCCGACGTCCGTATGCGCGCCTTCGCCGTTGTTGCAGACGAAGTTGTTGCGGATCGCGCTCGAGCCGCCGTTGTGGCCGCCCACAAGACTGCCCAGCCCGAAGCCGATGCCGCGATCGCAGTTGATGATCCAGTTGCGCTCGACCAGGACGTTTTGAGGGCGGGTGGGACAGCGGTACCAGAAGTGGACGGCGTGCTCGGCGATGTTGGCCTGATCGTTGGGAACCCGCAGATTGCGGAAGAGGTTGTCGCGGACGACCCAGTTGACGCCTTTGTGAATGTCGATGCCGCCGGTGTAGTACTGGTAGGCCCAGCCTCGAGTGAACTCGAACAGACAATGCTCGATGACGCCGTCTGTGGCGCCCACCGGATCGTCGGGAGCCGATGAGCCCTTGATGAACTGCTCGTTGCAGTTGACGATCCGGCAGTTGTGGACCCGCAGCCCGGCAACATCGTAGGGTCCTTCGCCCCGGACCTGGATCCCATGGTAGCGGCAATAGCCAAAGGTCACATCCGCGATGGTCACGTTCGACGCCGAGACGAGAAAGACGTGATGGAGCGTTGCCTGCGGGCCTTCGTCCGGCCCGCGCAGCGTCACCTGATCGCGGTTGCCGCTCTCGCCGCGGACGATCAAGCCGGGACACGTCACATGGAGGGCGGGAATGTCCAACACGTACGTGCCGTCGGCGATCAGCAACGTGGCGGGGACGCCCGCGCCGTTGGCAGCCGTCAAAGCCATCTTGAGTTCCGCGACACTGCTGGCCCGGTGCACAGTCCCCGTTGTCAGGTTGAGGGGCGGCCCGAAGCCGGGCGCGCCGACTGCCGGGAGGGGCAGAAGAAGGAGGAGAAGAACCCATCGTGACATGCGGCCATTTAGCCCCCACATCCCGACTTTGGCAATGGGCTCAACAGGAGAAGTGCGGCCGTAGTTCACATTTGAGACCGCATTCGACGCCAAACCCGGCTTTTCCCCGCGCCTCAGCCTGCTACTGTGCGCCGCCGTATTGTGAGAACCGCGGAAGGAATTCAGAAACGGCGCGAGCTGCGGCCTGATGCTCAAGGAACGCAACCAGTTCTTTACGTTCCGGTTCGAGGGTGCGGGGGGCGACCTGGAATTCCACGCGGAACTGCGGAAGCTCGCAACGCCGTCGGCCAGGTGAAGGATTTTGCCTTCGAGAAACGTGTCGAGGGTGTGAACACACTGTTGCCTGCTGCCATGAAATCGTCGCTCGTGCTGCTCGTGTCTGCTGCGGTCTTCCTCTCGAACACGGCTGGGGTCGCCGCCGGAGAGGCCACGCCGGTGCCAACCCCGGAGCCAACGCCACACCAATGGGACCTCCGAGTCGCGGGTGGCCAGCTTGTGCGGAAGGAGGGTGGGGCCTTACCGGCCACCCTTCGCAACGTGGTTGACTACCTCGTTGAACTTCAGCCGGCCAACGTGGTGCTGGCGCCCTCGCTGGGCGAGGTCGAGATCGTGGATCTCAAGCTGGCCGGGCTGAGGTGGGAAGGCGCACTCGAGGCCCTGCGCATCGCCTCGGGCAACGCGTTCATCTGGAGCTCCCAGCCGCCTGCGGAGACGATCGACCCGGCCACAGGGATGCCGATGCGACCGACATCGCCTGGCGAGGCGAGCCTGTACGTGTTGGAACCTGCTCCGGGAGGACCTCGTGCCCTCAACGAACGAGCGGTCGAGGTGTTCAACCTGTCCGGGTATCTCGCCGGGAAAGAAGGGAACCAGATCACCGAAACCCTGGACGAACTGAAGCTCATCCTGGGCGAATCGCTGCACCAGGTCTGGGCGGGCACTCGCCCGGCCCAGGCGGAACCGGTTCCCAGCGTCCGGTTCCACTCGAGCGCCAGCCTGCTGGTCGTGGTCGGAACGCCGCCGCAGATCGAGATCGCCCGCAAGATCATCCTCGCCCTCCCCGGCACCAGTCCATCGCAGGCGGGTGCAGGGATGGGGTCCGGCTTCGGAGGCATGGGAGGAGGAGGCAACTACCCCATCGGCGGAGGCATGGTGGGTGGCGGTATGGGAACAAGCGTGCAGGGCGGCCGGTACGGCGGAGGAGGATTCGGCGGTGGAATGGATGAGCGAATGATGCGCCGGTATGGCCTGATCCCCGAGCGATTGCCGGCCGATGAGGCTCGAACGCTGCACACCGTTCAGCCCGGCGAGACACTGGATGGCATTGCCCGCCTCCATGGAACGCGGACCGAGGTGCTGCAGGCGGCGAATCCCGGGCTGGATCCGCAAGGGCTGCGGGTGGGTCAGGCCCTGCGCATCCCTGCAAGAGTCCTGCAGACGCCTGCAAATGTTCCCAAACCTCCGGGGGTTGGCATGGGAGGGACCTCGCAGCCCCCACCCAGTTCGAGTTCATCCCTGCCCCCGGCGCTTGCGCCCCCCCCGCCCGCCAAGTAGCCTCTCCTCAGTGTCCTTTCCTGCGTCCAACGGCGTGATGTCGCCACCCCTGATCGGGAAGGCGGTGATGGGAACCAGCCACACGGCTGAGCCGGACGCGGGGATTGCCCGGTTGACCGCCGGTCTCGCGGCTTCGAGCGAGGAGGCATTCCGCGAGTTTCACGCGCTTTATTTCGAGCGGCTCTATCATTTCCTGTTGGTGGTGTGTCGGGGGTCGGACGACCAGGCGCAGGAAGCGTTGCAGGTGGCGCTGCTTCGGATCGTCCGCCACGCCCGGATCTTCCGATCGGAGGAGACGTTCTGGTGTTGGCTGAAGGCGGTGGCCCGCAGCGCAGCCCTCGACACCGGGCGCAAGCAGCGACGTTACGCCGCTTTGCTCGAGCGCTTCGCCTCCTGGCTGAGGCTTCGGCAGGAGTGTGAGGTCGCGGAGGCGGATCCGTTGACCGGCCAGATCGAGGCCTTGCTTGCCGATCTCGATGCCTTCGAGCGCCGGCTCATCGAAGGCAAGTACCTGGCTGGCGAGTCCGTGAAGGAGCTCGCCGCGCAGACGGGTTTGACCGAGAAAGCTGTCGAGGCCCGACTGACCCGGTTGCGCCAACGCCTGCGCGAACGCTTCCTGAACCGCCTCAATGCCCATGAACCGCGAACATGAGAGGCAGTTGATCGTCGGCCTGCTGTCCTGCCGGGACCCCGCGCGGGTTCGTGAGGAATCGCTGGCGTGGGCGGTTGGCGCAGTGCGACTCGAGGCTCGGCGACGCCGCGCGGTACGGTGCGTTTCGCAGGTCTGCGCGACAACCGTTCTGGGCTTCCTGCTGCTGGCCTTGTTTGTCCGCACGCCAGGGCGTGTCGCCCCCGATGTTCCAGGCGCGGATCACGCGACGGAATCGACTGCCCCGATCCTCCGCGGATCCACCGACCTGGCCCAGGCAAGCCTGCTTTTCCCTGGGCCCCTGAGCCCACCGGGTCGGGAGGAATCCAAGACCGAAACACGCGAAGGGGCGACCTCTGATTCAGAAAGTGCACCGGCGGCTGAGGTGCCGGACTCGCCTGGGGGAGACCCCCACAGGCAGATTGCCATCGAGACCATCGATGACCAGGAACTGCTGGCCCTTCTTGCCGGACGCACCGTGGCCCTCATCGGGCCTCCGGGACACGAGCAGTTGCTGGTGCTCGACGCGCCGAGACAGATTCGGTCAGCCTGGGGAACGTTCGCGCCCGACTAGCCTTAACCCACTCGAAGCACGCACAACCGGCGGGCCGGCAGTTCGAGAGAGACCCGGACACGCGGGCCTTCCACACGAACGGTGCGGCGCAGGAGCGGCGGTGAGTGGATAGGGTCGGCCGGAGTCAAGGTCATTTCGTACTCACCCGGAGCCAGCAGGAAGAGCTCGGCGTCCAGGTCGCGCGGTTGATCGCCAAAATGGAACAGTTCCGCGGCGAACGTTGCCCGACTCGATTCGGTCACGAGCGCCGCGATGTCGCGCGGGGGCGTTCGCCACCGTACCGCGTTCAACGGGAACACCAGCGGGTTTCCGGGATCTCCGGTTGCGGTCGAGTAGAGGATGTTGGGGGACGGCGTCGGCGGGGCGGCTTCGGGCAGGTATTTGAGGAAGTTCCCCGTGAATGACATGATGCGATCAGTCCATCGCATTTCGCTCGTGTAGGCTTCCCAGTTCGAGCGGAACGCCTCGGCGTTGTGGCGCAGGGCGGACTCGATCGAGGCGCGCTCTCCGGTCAGGCGAAAGCGGACATAACCTGAAGCATCCGACCGAAGATCCGCGTCGTACCGGGTGTCGCCGGTCAACAGGCGGTACTTTCCCAACGCGTCAGAAAGGAAACCGGACATTTTCTGCGCGCACCAGGATTCGGATCCGGTGTCGCCCGGAGGCGAGTTGCGGTGTTTGGCGCGCAGTGCGGCCATCGATCGGATCGGTTCGAGGTACGTCTCCTCGCGTGTCAGGTGGTGCGCGAGAAGCAGGGTCGAGGTCATCAGCCGCGTGGCGCCCGGCCAGTTGTAGAGCGCATCGTTGTGTCCCGGAGAGAACGGTTCCCACCAGGGCCGATCGGGATTGGCGATTCCACCGTCCGGCCACCGGATGGCTGAGGGCAACACGCCGTGGGGCTTGCCGTTGTCCGCCCGGGCCGCGGCGTCGATCCAGACTTCGAGCCATTCGCCAAACAGCGCTGTCAGCGCCGGATCGCCGGTGCGCTGCCAGTAGAGCAGCGCCGGTTGGATGACCGAGGGATGATAGACGGTGTCGAAGGCGCGGGCCTTGCTCGTGTCCACCGTGTCCACGCTGAAGTAGATGGATTTGAACTGGAGAAAGCCGCGCTCGTTCCGATCGGTCCAACGGTCCCGCATGAGTTCGGCCAGACGCAGGGCGCGCTGTTTCCAGACGGGATCGTCGGGCTGCAGGTGCATCATGGGCAGGATCGTGTCGGTGGTGTCCTCGTTCGAGTGCTCGACGTCGGTCACGCGGGATGTAAATCCCTTGCGCATGTGCGGTTGCTCGAACATGCCACTGGACAGTCGTTCCTGCGCGGCGCTCGCCATCGGATCGTCGAAAGCGATCATCACCGGGATCCACCACCGCCACATCTCGACGTCGTCGCCCCACCCGCCCCCGAACTGGCCGTCTTCGAGCTGACGCTCGGCGATCCACCAGTGGATCACCTCGGCCAGTCTCTCGAGGCCCTCGCGCTGCAAGTTGGCCCAAGCAGGCGCCGCGGGATCATCCGGGTGTGGCTTGGGCCACGGGATGGGTTCGCCCAGGTACATCCGGACTACGCGGTTGCTCGGAAAGGCCCGCCGCGCTTCCTCCAGCAAAAGCCGGCCTTCCCCGCAATACCGGTCGCGACTCTCCTTAACCCTCAGCAGCGGTCCGCTCTGGATCACTTGCCAGATCAACATGCGCCCGCGGTAGAAACACCAGATCGGTCGAAGCGGCGAGCCTGAAGACAACTCGGGCGGGTGGACCGGGCCTTCGGAGGCAGGGCGCACCCGGCTCGTGATGAAGCGGCAGAGGTAGCCGTTTTCCGCGGCACGGCTCGTGTCGACGACGATGCGCGACTTGCCGTTGGCCCAGTCGTCCACCACCGGCAGCAGTCGTCGGAGATCGGCACGCAGGATGGCATCGAGATCGCTCCTCGCCTCCAACTGACGCAGCAGATGGAGCCTCTCCATCTCGTCCTCGGTCGTGCCCGCCCGTTCAATGAGGTTCGGGATGGACGTCGCCACCGACGCGGTGGCGTCCGGGAGGGCAGCGAACGCTGAGACAGCCGGCTGCGCGGTCAGCGTGGCAACCAGAAGGGCGGTCAGGAAAACCCAGGCGGCGGTCGGAGTTGAGGCCATGCGCGGTCCACCAAACACGACATCGCGCTGCCGCGCAAGCTCCGCCGTGACCCGACACGAGGCTCTCGGTTCCCTTTCTGCGCGCGGTTTCACGTTGCGCACCCAGGCAAAGAGAATGCTGCGATCGGCGCACACTGGAACCGTCTTCCACAGATGGGATCGTTCTGGCGAGACCAAAGGGGCAACGCCAAAATGGTCTCCGTGAACTCGCACTCCATGGGGACTGGCATGGTTTGGACGCTAGCCCGCATGTTTCATGGACCTGCGAGCACGGCGAAGCAGAAAACCCCAGAATGCGGACCGCTGCGGGCCTGGTGCGGGGCTGCGCTGTCCGTGGTGCTCCTGCTCCCACTCTGCGCGGCGAGTTCCGAGATCGTCCCGTTCGAGCGCGATTTCACGGTGCGAGTCTGGCGCAAGGAGCACGGCCTGCCGGACGACCGCGTCCTGTCGCTCCTCCGGGACCGCAACGGCTTTCTCTGGATCGGCACCCGCAAAGGGGTGAGCCGATTCGATGGCCGTCACTTCAAAACCTGGTCCCGATCGACCCACGACATCTTCAGCAGCGAGGAATGCAATGCCTTGGCCGAAGACCGGGAGGGCGTCGTCTGGCCGGCACGGTCCAAGACGGGCTGGTTTGCCTGCTGCCGCGTCGGATTCGCACCCTGGCCGCCGAGGATGGTCTGCCCGATCCCAAAACCCGCGCGTTGGTGGAAGCCTCGGACGGCACGTTGTGGGTCGGCACCGATGGGGGCGCGGTCCAAATGGGCGGGAACCAACCCCGCGTTCTGAACACGTCCTCGGGCCTGGCTTCCGACCTTGTCCGTGCATTGGCCGAGGATGCACAGGGGCGTGTCTGCATCGAAACCGTGTCCGGCCTGAGCGTTTGGGACGGCCAGACCTTGGAACGTATGGTTTATCCGGGCGCGGACTACCGGACCAAGATTCGCGCGCTGCTTCGAGATAACGACTTTCCGTCCGTGCTCGGCAGCACCGAGGCGGATTCCGAAGGACGAGATCCGCGAGTCCCCGACTCGAATCGGCTCCAGTCGCCGAACAGGGCCTTGCAGAGTTCGGCCCTCGGAGAAGGGCAGGTTCCGGGACACAAAGGCGCCCTATGGATTGGCACGGCCCAGGGACTCTACCGGCTGGGTTCGGACCAGACCAATGGCTGGTTGGTGGCCGACGGCTTGCCGCACATGAACGCTTGCGTCGTCCATCAGGACCGCCGCGGCCGGGTCTGGATCGGCACCGACGGGGGTGGTTTGGCGCGGTGCACCGACACGGGCTTCGAACGGTTCGATGAATCGAAAGGGCTTTCGAGCTCCCGGGTCTATGCCTTGTACGACGACGCGGACGGCGCGCTGTGGATCGGCACCGATCGCGGTCTCAACGTGCTGCTCGGAGACCGCATCGCCGTCCTCACCAGCGTCAACGGTTTGGGTCTGGCCAGCATGCGCGAGCGGATGGTGTCGCTGGGTGGCCTGTGCGAAGTGCAGAGCCGGCCCGGAGCAGGGACGAAGGTGATCTTCCGCGCTCCCCTGCCGTCCGCTTAGCGAGGTTCAACCTCAGACCGACGCGGCACATAGCCAGATCGTCTGGGCTGGACCTTCGCGTTCGTCATTGGCAGTCGACGCCTCGCTAAGTGGCGCCACCGCCGAAGGGGCCGCACGCGTCCTCGACGTGCAGAGGCCCGACGTGATCCTGGTTGACCTCGAGTTGGCAGGGGCGAGCGGCATCGAATTCCTTCCCACCTGCCGACACCGTTTTCCGGGAATCGAGCTGGTGGAGTTGGCGAGGCGCGAAGCCCGTGTGGGGTTGATGCAGGTTACCTGGGGCGGACGAGCAGTTCCTCGATGATCACGTGCTGCGGTTGCTCGATGCAGTGGAGCACGCACGCCGCGACGTCGGCGGGCTGAAGCATGCGCCTGCGCGCCTCCGCGTCGGGGGGCGTCGGGCGTTTTTCGAGCAGCGGGGTGTCGATGTCGCCCGGAAACACGGCGCAGGCGCGAACGCCATGACCCCGTTCCTCGGCATTGATGCTCTGCGTGAGGCCCGCCAGGCCGAACTTCGACGCCACGTACGCCGGGCCGGCTTTGGGACTGGCCGCCTTGCCGGCGTCGGAGACCACATTGACGATCGTGCCGGACTGTCGGGCGCGCATCTGCGGGAGGAAGGCCTGGACGCAGTAATAGGCGCCGTTGAGGTTGGTGTTGATCATCGCGTGATAATCCGCGGGGGACAGGACGGCGAGCGCGCGGTTGGGGGCGTTGGTGCCGGCGGCGTTGACCAGGACCTCGATCGCGCCGAATTCGCGCCGGACGCGTTCGGCCATCGCGTTGACGGCGTCGGGATCGGCGACGTCGCAAGGACAGGCGAGCAGGGCGGGAGCCGACGCTCCGGCCCGAGCGATCGTCTCGAACAGCTTCTCTTCGCGACGCCCCACCAGGGCGACCCGCCAACCTTGGGCGGCCAGGGCCAGGGCCACAGCCTGACCCACTCCGCTTCCCGCTCCTGTTACAACGGCAGTTTTCATAGGCGACGGTGATTCAGACCTTCGGCAGACGATAGGGAGCGCGGTAATTGCAGTTCAAGAGGCGATTGGCCTTCGAGTCGTTCCGGAACTGTTCGCGATCCGCATCCCATTCGAGGACCATGCCGCGCTGAAGGGCGATGTTTGCGATGAGCGTCGCCGACGTGCTGCGGTGGCCCGTCTCGATGTCGCAGTGACAGGGCTTTCGGCTCTTGACGCAATCGAGGAAGTTGCGCGCGTGGTGGGTCGTGTCCCCGTTGCCGGCCACTTTGCGGTTTTCGATCATGCGCTGCTCGCCCTGGCGCCAGCGGCGTTCGTAAGCGCGGTCGGTTGGAGTGCGCGCGGGGAACTCGTTCGGGGTGATGGCATCGGCCACCACCTCGAAGCGGTTGCCAAAGAGGTAGAGCGTGCCTTTGGTCCCACGGAGTTCGACCTCGCATCCGGGCAGGCTTCCCGGAGCCGCGGTGGCATTGAACTGCGAGAAGGTCACCAGGGTGTCGCCCGGGTAGTGCCAGATCGCCTCGAGGGTGTCGGGGATCTCCCGGTTGTCATCCATGCCGGCGAAATGCCCGCCCAGCGCGGTCACGCGCATCGGGGCGGATTGACCGAGCGCCCACTGGATAAAGTCGATATAATGGACGCCAAAGTTCGTCACCTGGCCCCCCGAGTAATCGTAGAACCAGCGGAACCGGTAAAACGTGCGGTTTTTGTTGTAGGGGACCTTGGGCGCCGGGCCGAGCCAGGCGTCCCAGTCGAAGTCAGCGGGCGGGTCGCCATCCGGCGGATTGCCGATTCCCTTGGGCCACTCGTTCTGGACGTGGAAGGCGCGTGCGACGGTGACCTTGCCGATGCCGCCGGCGCGCACGAATTCGGCGGCTTCGCGGCAGAAATCGACCGATCGACGGTGGATGCCCACCTGGCACACGCGACCATAGTGTCGGACTGCCGCGGCCATAGCCCGACCCTCCGCCACCCGCAGCGAAAGCGGTTTCTCGACGTACACGTCCTTGCCCGCCTCGCACGCGTGGATGGTCTGCAGCGCGTGCCAGTGGTCCGGAGTCGAGATGACCACGGCATCGACGTCCTTCTGCTCGATCAGGTTTCGGTAGTCCTTGTACTGTCGGGGTTGAGTGCCGATCTTCTTTGCGGCAAAATCGAGGTACGGCTGGCTGATGTCGCAGACCGCGACAATCTGGGCGTCCGGTTGGGCGAGAAACGCATCGAGAACCTGGTCACCGCGGTTGCCCAGTCCGATAAAGCCCAGGCGCACCCGGTCGTTTGCGCTCGAGACGCTGGGTGAGAGACCGGCAGCGGCGGTGGCGAGAGCGAGTGTCTTTGCGAATTCACGGCGATTACAGGCTGTCATATCGACCCGGAGTCTATCGGGCATCAGTCCCCTTGGCCAGCCTGAGAAAGAGCCGGCAGGAATGGCGCGTCACCTCCCGGCTCTCCGACCGCAAGGAGTATTGTGCCGCTTTACCAGCGGAAGAAGCGGTAAGGATCGTCCCATTCCTCGGGTCGATCGAGATAGAGGCCGTCGAGCCAGCGTTTTTCGGAGGCTTGATCGACCGGGCGGTGAAAGCGGTCAAGCACGGGTGTCGAAGCGCGCGCTCCGAGATTGCCCAGCAGGCGTGAGAGAAGGCACGAGAGTCGGCGGTGGGTGCGTCTGAGGTTGGGCTGGGTGGCGGGAATGAACTCCCAAGGCGCGAGTTGGCAGAGAACGACCGGCGCACGGTCGTGCAGGGCAAGCACGCCGTTGCCGACTGGCCTGGCTCCGCCAGTCACAAGCGGCACGTCGCGCGGGTCCCGGTTGTGCACGTCGGCCGGTCCGACCCCCGCGAAGGGCGACCGATGAGCGAAGGGTTCGAAGAACGCGGCGATGTGCTCGGTCTTCCTGGTGGTGACGGCAAAGGGCAACCAGGCGTCCAGATCGTCCTGTCCGAGCCCCACCCCCAGCGCCTGCCCGCCCGTCCGGAGCCAATCGGCGATTGCCGTTTGGTGTGCCGCGAGCGCCGCTCCGCCGCCCCGACCGACGACGAGCAGCGCGCCGGGCGCGAGCGAGTGTTCGTCGAAGGTCTGTGAGGCGATGCCGACAGATTCCAGGTGGTTTTTCCCGAGCGGATCGCCGGCGTAGACGACGGATCGTTGCCCGGGGGGGGGCCAGGCTGACACATAGCGGAGGAGATTCCCGACCAGGATTTCAGCCGCCGGTTCGACCTCGGTGCGTCCGGTGACATCGACCTGACAAAACAGCGCCAGACCCTGGTTGTCATGATGCTCGAGCAGCGGGCTGTACTGGAGGCTGTAGCCGCCATCGAGGATGGGCAGGAAATCGCCCCGCGCGGGTTTCTCGATCAACACGGAGGCCGCGTTCCCCTGGTTCCCGCACCGCCACAGCCGAGTGACAGGCAGCCCGCACCATTGGACGGTCGGGCCGTGGCGGGGACGCGTCTCGGGCTCGAGCCGTGGCGGCAGGATGGTCGCTTCGCCGCGCCAATCGCGCAGGTGCTCCGTCGCGAGCCCCTTCAGCACGGGATGGTCCGGGACCCGCGGGAAGAGCTGTCGGAGCCCGTATTCCTGGACTCGAAACCCGAGGCGCTGTTCGAGGGCCTCGCTCGTCTGCTCGAACACGATCACTCTCAAACCATCACGGACCCGGCGGATGTCGGGCGCCGGGCCGTCGACGCTCAATGCCTCTTTGCCGACGATGAGGATGTCGAAGGCTGACAGATCGGTTTCAGCCTGGACAGGCGGCGGGTCCCAGCCCAATCGCCTCAGCACAGCCTGAGTTTGGCCTTTGGGGTCGAACAGGGCGGCGCGCGGTTCCGCCGATTCGGATTCTGGCGTGGTTTCAGGCGGTCGATTGGTGGCAGGAGTGCCAGAATCAGGTGTGATTGCGGGCAGGGACTCTCCGCCGCCCGAATCCGCACCGATCCGCGGAGGCTCGGGCGGGAGCACGTGCAGCAGGAAGCGGTCTTCCTGCGTCTCGCCGTTGCCGAATTGGAATCGGGCGAGCAGATCGTATTGGCCGGGCGGCACGCCCAGGGGCAGGGGACAGCGCAGGGCGAGCCGCTGTTGCTGGCCTGCGGCGACGGTGACCTGCCGGCTTGCCGACACGGTTTGCGGGAGGTTGCATGACCAGTGGCACTGGCATGTGACGCTCTCGCGCGAGTTGTTGATGACGATCATCTGTTTTTCCACCATCTCGCCGGGAAGGAAGTTGTGGTCTTTGCTGGTGAAGCGGGCTGGTTTGCCCCCCAGGTACGCCAGCAGCGGACGGTTGTTGCGGATGAGGGCCTCCGCGGCTGGCGTCGCGACCCAGTCTGCGCGTTCGAACGCCAGATCCATCCGCTCGTAGCGCTGGTCGATGAAGTCGGGGCTGAAGCCGGGGCGCTGGAGGGTGTCCCAGTCCACGGGCAAATCGCGGCGGCTCCTGTCGACGCCGTCGCGCAACTTCCAGAAATGTCCATGTTCCCAAGGAGAGATGGCCGAGACACCCCAGGTTCGGAAAGCGCGCCAATTGTCGGTGAGATAGAGGGCGAACACGGGGTATCGCTCGTCGAAGCGGGTCGAGCCGACCTGGTGCGGGTAATCCCAGCGATGCCAGACTCGACCGGCGCGCAGTTGGCGCGCTTCCCAGCGCAGGTTGGCCTTCTCCGGCTCGCTGATGTCGAAGGCGCGGTCTCCGAGGAACTGAGCGTTCCACTCCGCCAGGCAGAACTCCCAGGGTACGGCGGCGCTGCCGAACTCCCGCTGCCCGTTGTGCCACCCGCGATACATCGTCCAGTCCCAGGTGAAGGGCGCACCGTACTCGCAGGTAAAGACGGGTTTGACGCCGGCGGTGGCCCAGTGTTCGAACCAGTCGGAGAGCTCCTGCGCCGGGGCGAAGTTTGGGTAGAAGTTGACGGGGTGCATGGACCCGAGGTTGCCCGATGCGTGGTGATAGACGATGCGGCTGGGATCGAGCCGGCGCACGATGGCTTCGGCGCGCAGGGCCTTTTCGGCGTTGCGCCGAGCCCAGGTGTCGCGCGCCTCGCGCACGCCATCGATGAAGTCGGGGTTCATATCGTCGTGATACCCGGTGGCGTTGTGGCTCATGGAATACATCACCACGGACGGGTGGTTTTGCGCGGCGCCGACGTAATAGGCGGCGTGACGGGCGTACCCATTGGTGGCGTCGGCGCCTGCGTCCTGCCAATCGTAGTGGCTGAAATGGGGTTGAGAGAACGCGACCAGCATCCCGGCGTCGTCCGCCGCCCGGAGGATCTCGTCGAAGCCCAGGTGGGAGCCCGGTTCGCAGCCGTAGTTGTGCGTGTAGACGCAGTTGATCCCGAAGCTTTGGAGTCGTTCGAGGCTCTCGCGGGCGGCCCCGTAAGTGGCCAGGGCGGCGCCGATCTGGGCGTTGTCCAGCGGCAGGGCGGAAAGGAAGAGTCGGGTGCCGTTGAGATAGAAGTCCCGGCCCTCAATCCAGAACTCGCGGAAGCCGAACCGCACCGGCCAGGCCGTGTCGAGTGTGTTGCCGTCGGCGTCGAGAAGCGAGCACTCGAGGTCGAGCGTGTGGTGTGGCGTGTGGATGTCCCAGAGCCGATCGGGCATCCATTTCCCGGTGAAGGCGAAGCGGCCTTCCGCAAGATCGCCCGCGCCGAAGGGCGGGCTGGTGAACGACGCGGCGTTGCGAGCGCCCGGGGCAATGCGCGTTCTGAGGCGGTACGCCTGATCCCGATCCAGGCCATCCAGAGCTGCCGTGCAGGTCAATTCCTCTTGGCGCACCGACGTGTCGACTCGGACATCGCAGATACGCGCTTTGGGCGGGGTGCTGACGACGAATATGTCCCCGCAGAGGCCCCGGCGGGCGACTGTTCCTTTGGCTTCGCGCGCCGAGGCACTGTCGGTGTAGGAGAGGAGGACCGCCTTGAGAGGCAGGGCCAGCACCCAGACGGCCAAATGGTGGGTGGCGCCAGGACGGCAGTAATCCGTGATCTCCAATTCACCGCCGGGGAAATGGAGTTCGCCCGCGCGCTGGCCGTCGATGTGAACCACGGCATACGAATTGAGGTAATCGAGCTGCAAGGCGATGCGGCGTCCGGTCCACTCTCGAGGGACGGTCATTTCACGCTGGTGCCACGCGGCGGACACTGTTCCGAGCGGACGCGCTTTCCAGGAGGGGTGGGCGTGGACGGTCTGACAGTCCTTCTGCATGTAGTCGGTGATGCCCGGCCAGCATCCAGGGACTTTGAAGTAGCCCCAGTTGCCGGCGGGGACCTGGTCCCCTTGCGAATCGGAAGGCTGCCACTGCCAAAGTCCATTGAGACAGATCCGCTCGCGGGTGGCGGTGGCGTCACGGTGCGCTTTGTCCAGGTCCCAGATCGCCTGGACACCTTCGGGGAGTGCCACGGCGGGTTGGGCGCCCGCGTGGCCGGAGCCGGCGAGCGCGAGGAGGCTGGACATCATGGACCAGCCCGCGCGCCAGAGTCTGCGGCTGCGGGTATTGGGATCGAGTGCCGGTGCGACGCGGTTCATAGCGGCTGGAATCTATTTGGAGAGTAGGACGAGTCGCGGAGCCGGGACAACGACAAAAGCGGGACACCGCAAGGCGGTGCATCCGGTTGTTGTTGGTGTTCCGTCGCCCGGTCAGGACACCGGGTCTACAACGGATGGAGATTGCCGGTGTAGGCCGCGTGCCCCCACGCGGCGCAAACTCGATTCCCACCGACAACCTCCAGATGCCCTGGCCGCAAGGCCGTCGGGGCACGGGTGCTTTTGCGACTGGCTTCTGAGAATGGGATCGCTTGGCAGTGGGGCGCGGGCGTTCTAGAGTATTGTCCATGACCACGATCGTGAGGCTTGTTGTCGCCTGGTTGGCCCTGGTCAGCGCCGTCAGCGCCCTACGCGCGAACGTGGCCCAGGTGGTCCTCCACAGCGAATCGGTCCGCCTGCGCCCGTCGGCCGTGGACCAGTTTGGAGTCGAGTGGCGTCTGGAGGCCAGCACACTCGCGGACGGGACCGTCAACGACGAGATTGGGGTGAGCGACGAAGGTCCCTACATGCACGGCACGGTGCTTTGGCTAACAGAGGGCGTGTCCCCCGTCCCGCTCCGGCTCGAGTGTCAGATCGAGGTGCCCGATCCCGGCGACGCGAATCTCAACGGCCTGTCGGATTTCTTCGAGGTGGACCGTGCCGTCACGGAGCTGGCGTCGGTGGGCGAGTTCATTTTCGACGACGGCACGGAACTGTATCAGGGGTTGCTCGACATGACGTGGAACCGTGCGGCTGGGGAGACGGCTGGAACGTGCCAACTCCGGCTGCGCATCCTCGACTACGGAGTGGACCTGACGTTTCCGCACACATTCGAGATCTGTGATTACCGCGGCGTGTATGTGTACGAGACGGACGGGGTCAACGTGTTCGGCGCGCTCAGCCTGGCGCGGCAAGGCGCCGACGGGATTCTGGAAGGTCCGCTCCTGTTCGAGCGCCTTGACTATGTCGAACTGGCATTCCCCGCGTTTGCCCTTGAAGACGAGATCGGACGGCGCATTCCCTTCTACGGATCCTGGGTTCTCGACACCTCGCTCCTGCGCGGGGTGTTGCCGGGCAACTACTACACGGTTCTGTACACTGAAGACGGCTGGCCCGCCACGCCCAACGCTCCGGAATACGAGGTTTGGAATCTGCACCTGTTCGACGCCAACGACAGCGACCGGGACGGGATTCCGGATCTGAGCGACGATCCGCCTCCGCCGCGCCTCTCGATTGGCTATTGGGACAACAAACTCGAGATCGAAATCCGCGCCCGACCGGGCCAGCAGGTGACGCTCGAAGCGACGCCGGCGGTCGCGCCGTCGGCCTGGACGATTGTGGAGACCGTCGTGCTTGTCGGGGCCACCCACACGTTCGAGATCGAGACGCCGTCAGGCCCGCGCTTTTGGAGGGCGCGGATCGAGTGACCAGCGTTATTGCTTCACACGCCATTCGAGGATGCCGCCGGACAGGCCCGGTTTGAGCTGCACTTCGAGGCGCAGGGCGCCGGTGCGGACCGGCTCAAAGGTCATCACGTTGAAGCGGTCTTTGGCGACGGGGCCGGCCTGCGGGTTGCCGACGGGTTTCCAGTCGTTGCCGGCCTGGTAGAGCGCGCGCCAGAACGCGGGCAAGCCGCATCCGCCGCCGGGTGTGTCGTCGAACCAGTACACTTCAACGCCGGAAACCTGTCGCTCGGCGTCGAAGTCGTACTGGACCCATTCCGTTGTGCCTTTGTGATCCCACCAGGTGAAGCGCGGGATTCCCTGATCGTTCGAGTGTTTCGGGGCGACGTCGTCCTTGAGTGCGAACACGGTGTCGCTCTCGTTGACGTGTGAGGCTGTTGCCTGGTAGGGACGGGACGAGGGGGGGCTTTTCCAGGCATGGGCCTCCGGACCGCCGCCGATCACCGGGAACGAGGCGATGCGGAGCCGGGCTGCGCCCATGGGGATGAGTGTGATCTCCTCCTCGGGTTGACTGGATCGGACCGGGCTGTCCTGGAGCAGGCCGACCAGACCAAGGTGGTCCGCCTGCCATTCGGGAATGCGCCGCCCTTTGGCCGTCAGTGCGATCGGAACTCCTGCGTGGGTGAAGGGCATGTCGGAGTCGGGCCAGGCTGTCTTGACCAGGCGAAACGAACTGGCCGGGCGGGTCGGGGCGAGCACCAGGCCGAAGTTCCACGGGGTGGTGGGGTGGATTTCCCATGCGGGCCACTTCCCGGTGCCGCCCTGGCGGACGTAGCGCTCTCCGATCTTCAGCGCGTAGGTGAGCGGGCCGCGGTCGACCGACACGCTGCCGTGATTGCGCGTCCAGGTGCGCAGGGCGACTTCCATGGGCAGGTCGAGCCGGACGATATCTCCGTCGTTCCACTGGCGTTCGAGGCGGATGAAGCTCAGCGGGCGGGCCTCGACCGGTTCGAGGGCGCCGTTGATCCGGACCTCGGGGTTCGCGCACCAGGCCGGCACGCGCAGGTAGAGCGGAAAGGTCACGGCGCGGGGTGCGGTCAGGGTGAACTCGATCCGCTCTTCGAAAGGGTAATGCGTAGTCTCGGAGATGGTGATTTCGGCGCCATCGCCGACCTTGGCGCGCACGCGGCTTGGGGCGTAAAGGGCGGCCGCCAACCCGTTGCCCGGCGTGGCGGTCCAGAGGTGTTCGGCGAAATAGGGCCAGCCGTGGCCGAAGTTGTGCTGGCAGCAGCGGTGGGAATACGGGTCAAAGAGCAGCATGGCACCGCCGTTCTGGTAACCCGGCGCCTTGTTGTGGCGGTCCGAGAGGATGAGATTGGGGGCCGTGAGATAGCGCAGTGCTTTAAAATCGGCCAGGAGCCCGGCGGGGAGGGAATTGAACGCCACGTCCTCGCACCGATCGGCCCAGATCGGGTTGCCGGTGACAAGGAAAAGCCGCTCGTGCGAGAACATCATCTCGACCATGCCGCAGGTCTCGACAGCCTGGCGCGGGTCGTCGTAGCCGGGGCGGCAGTTCTCGTCGCCGCCGAACATCCCTCCGGGGACGTGCCCGTACTGATCGCGGATGGTCCGCCAATTCCGTTCCGACGCGGCGAGGTGTTTGGGGTCTTTGGACTGGGGCCAGAAGAAAGTGGGTCCGCCGAAGCCCTGGGCGAGATTGACATTGTGCCAGTTGGGGATGGTGTCGGTCCAATTCGCGGCGCGCCGCTGTATTTTTTCGGCGAGTTCGAGGAGCCACGGTTCGCCCGTCCGATTGAAGAGCCAGTGGACGCTCCAGAGGTTGTCGGCGGCGCGGCTGGCGGCCCAGTAACCCACGAGGAATCGGTCTTCGGGCACCTTCATTTGATACTCGAAGTAGCGGCGCATGGTATCGAGCACGCGGGGATCGCCGCTGTATTCGTAGTAGGACTGGAGACACATCAGCATGATCATGTTGGGCCACATGTCCTCGCGGCCCTTGAGATCCGTGGCGGAGCCCGTCCGCTCCTCGCCGGGGCCGAACCACCCGTCGGGCTGCTGACTCGCGATGGCGCCCTCGATCCAGATCTTCGCCTCGCGAATCTGGCTCTGGTCTTCGATGAGATAAGCGCAATCGCCGAATCCCTTGAGCCAATAGGGGACCTCCTCCCAGCCGTGGTCGCCGCGTCCCTGCGGATGCAGCCAGGCGTTGTTGGTCTTGTTCATGAAGCGGCTGACCTCCTCGAGATGGCCGTGGAATCCGGCGGCCTGCAATTCGAGTTGTTTGCGCAGCCACCCCTCGGGCCGGATTGCCGTGAGCGGCAGTTTGATGAACGGGCTCGGGAGAAGCGGGGCCCGGTTGCCTGCGTAGTGGACGTTGGGCTTGTCGGTGTCCGGGCGCGTCACAACAGTCGTGCTGCCAAGGGTCTGCGGCAGCGTCGCGAGGATCAGGAGCCCGAGGGGCCGCGTGCATAGGCGATTCATATTCTTGGCGCGGGTTGTAACAGAGAGGCGGCGCCTGCGCCAGCCCTTCTGCGCGCAATTGGGATCGAATCCGGCACGGAGTCTGCTCGAAACGACGCCTTGACAGCTTGGTCCAATGGACGGAGCCGAATCACCGACGGGGTCGAGGCGTGAATCCGAGAAGAGCGCGAGATGGATTTGACAATGGCCTGGATTTGCCCGATACGAGATGGCGAGCGTCCCACTGAAAAAGGGTCCAGACAGGTCCAGGAACAGAGAAAAGCGATATTGTGGCCGCGCGCGACGATTACCTTTTAGACAGCTTGGTCGAGATGGGTTATGTGACCAACGAGCAGTTGGTTCCCATCCGAACCGAGGCCGATTCGACGGGCGAGGGGGTGGTGGACACCCTTGTCACCAAGGGGGTCCTGTCGCCAGCCGTTGTGGCTCAGGCAAAGGCGACGCACTTCGGGGCTGAGTTCATCCACCTCAGCGATTTGCGGCTGGCGGACGACGTGATTGCGGCGGTGCCGCGTCATGTGGCCAAGCGTTACAGCGTCGTGCCGGTGCGCAAGGACGAGAGCGGGATCGTCGTGGCGATGGTGGATCCGTCCGATCTCGACACCCTCGATGGGCTGCAGCACGCGCTCAACAGCCCGATCATGCCGGCTGTCGCCAGCCCGGAGGACATCGAGACGGCTCTTTCGAAGTACTACGGCGGCGCCAAGGACGACTCGGTGAGCCGGATGATCCAGGACATCACCGAGGGCGAGGTCGAGGTCGGGGTGGTGGGCGGGGGCGGCGGATCCGGGATGGATGACGGATCGACGGTGGACGCGGACGCGCCGATCATCAAGCTGGTGAATCAAATGATCGTGGATGCCTTCAAGATGCGGGCTTCGGACATCCACCTCGAGCCCTTGGCGAAGCGGTTTCGCGTGCGCTACCGGATCGACGGTGTGATGCACGAGATGAAGAGCCCTCCCAAGCGCCTCCAGCCCTCGATCATCAGCCGGCTCAAGATCCAGTCCAACATGTCGATCGCGGAACGCCGCATTCCCCAGGACGGGCGCATCCAGAGCCAGGTGGGGGGCAAGCTGATCGACCTGCGCGTTTCGTGCCTCCCCACCACCCACGGCGAGAGCATCGTCATGCGGATTCTGGACAAGGAGGGGCTGAAGCTGGGTTTGGCCGAGCTGGGGTTTTTGACCGACGATCAGCAGACGTTCGAGCAACTGATCGGTCTGCCGGACGGCATTCTGCTGATCACGGGGCCGACCGGTTCGGGAAAGACCACCACTCTCTACGCGGTTCTGAATTACATCAACCGCCCCGACCGCAAGATCATCACCGTCGAGGATCCGGTCGAGTACGTGCTTTCGGGCATCAACCAGGTGCATGTGAACGAGACGGTGGGACTCACATTCGCGGCGGCGCTGCGATCGATGCTCCGCCAGGCGCCCAACGTGATCATGCTGGGCGAGATCCGGGACATGGAGACGGCGACCATCGCGATCAACGCGTCCCTGACCGGGCACCTGGTCTTCTCGACCCTCCACACCAACGACGCGCCGAGCGCGGTCACCCGATTGATCGACATCGGTGTCAAGCCGTTCCTGGTCGCATCGTCGTCGCGGTGCCTAATGGCCCAGCGCCTGGTGCGCAAGGTCTGCAAGCGCTGCGGCGCCCCGTACACGCCGACCGAGCAGGAGTTGCGCGCCCTGAACATCGACCCCACGCAGGCGGCAAGCGCCACGTTCAAGAAAGGGCGGGGCTGCAGCGAATGCAACAAGACAGGCTACCGCGGGCGCATGGGGATTTTCGAGATCTTCGTCATTGACGACGAGGTGCGGAAGCTGATCTACGATAAGGTGTCTTCGTCCGTGCTCCGGGCACGCGCGCGGGAGGTGGGGATGCGGACGTTGCGCGAAGACGGCGCCCGCAAGGCGGTGGCGGGCCTGACCACGCCGGACGAGGTGATCAAGGCCACCGCGATGGACACGGACTGATTTATGTCGTATTCGATGTCAGATTTGCTGCAGTTGGTGGTCCAGGAAGGGGCTGCCGACCTGCACATTCGGGTTGGGGTGCCGCCAGTCATCCGCCTGCACGGCATTCTGCACAAGGTCGAAGGGCCCCCGCTGCGTCCGGAGGACACCGAGGAATTGATGCGGACGATTACGTCGGAGGAGAATGTCCAGCATGTCCGGGAACGGGGGGGCGCCGACTACGGGTTCGCGTTTGGCGAGCTGGCCCGCTTTCGCGTGAGCGTGTTCAAGGAGCGCGGCAACTTCGGTGTCGTGGCCCGGCAGATCCCGACCAAGCTGCTGACGCTCGAGGAGCTGGGCATTCCGGCGTCGGTGCGCGATCTGCTCTACAAGCCGCGCGGCCTGGTCCTGGTGACCGGGCCGACGGGGTCGGGCAAGACGACGTCGCTGGCCTCGATGATCAACGTCATCAACGAGGAGCGTGATGACGCGCACATCATCACGATCGAGGATCCGATCGAGTACTATCACAAGCACAAGAAGAGCGTCGTCACCCAGCGCGAGGTGAACGTCGATGTCCCGAACTTCGCCGAGGCTCTGCGCCGCGCCCTGCGGCAGGATCCGGACGTGATTCTCGTGGGCGAGTTGCGCGATCTTGAGACGATGGACGCGGCGATCACGGCGGCGGAAACGGGGCACTTGGTGTTCGGCACGCTGCACACCACCGGCGCCGCCAAGACCATCGACCGTATGGTGAACGCCTTCCCCGTGACGCAGCAGGAACAGATCCGCATCCAGATGTCCACGGTGCTGCAGGCGGTGATCTCGCAACTGCTGCTGCCCCGCTGCGACAAGCCGGGCCGGGTGGCGATCTTCGAGATCATGATCAACACCCCCTCGATTGCCGCGCTGATTCGCGACAACAAGACGTTCCGGATCGGGTCCGACATCCAGACGGGCGCCAAGCACGGCATGGTCACGCTCGACAGTTTTCTGCTCGAGAAATACCAGGCGGGGATGATCTCCCAGGAGGAGGTCATCACAAAGTCGCAAGACCCCACGACAATCCTCCAGAAGCTTCAGGAGCTGGAGGCGGGTCGCAGCATCCAGGAAGCCGATGGGGGACAGCGCTAGTCTATGGCTGATCTCTCTTCGTATCCTTTGCTGGCGCTGATACGCGAGCGCGGTCTGATTGACGACATGCAGCTCGAGGAGATCGTGGCCGAGCACACGCGCAGCGGGCGCCCGCTCAGCCAGATCCTCGTCGACTACGGGGTGATGGACACCGACACCCAGCTCCAGATCATGGCGGAGCATCTCGGCACCGAGGTCGTCACCATCAGCGAAGGGGATCTGACGCCGGACGTGATCGAGTCGGTCCCGGCCGCCACGGCGCGCATGTACCAGTGTCTGCCGGTGGGAATCGACGGAGGCGTCGTGCGGGTGGCCCTGGCGGATCCGCTCAATCCGGCTGTCATCGACGAACTCGGCTTCACGATCGGCAAGGAGATCCGGTTGGTCGTGGCCGATCCGGCGCAGGTGGACAAGATGATCCAGCGCCACTACGCGGCCGAGAGCGAAGGTGTCAGTGACTTGCTCAAGCAGTTGGGAGCGGACGAGGACATTGCCAAGGAGATGGCGGAGGTGTCCTCGGGCCAGACCATCGATGTGTCGAGCCTGGCCGGCGAGGCGCCGATCATCAAGTTCGTCAACCTCGTCCTGCTCCAGGCGGTGCAGGACCGGGCCAGCGACATCCATTTCGAACCGTTCGAGGACGAGTTCAAGATCCGCTATCGTGTGGACGGGGCGCTTTACGAGATGTCGCCGCCGCCCAAGCACCTGGCCATACCCGTGACCTCGCGCATCAAGGTCATGGCCAACCTCGATATCTCCGAGCGGCGACTGCCGCAGGACGGGCGCATCTCGATCAATCTTGGGGGGCGCCAGGTGGACCTGCGGGTCTCGACGCTGCCGACGCAGTTCGGGGAGTCGGTGGTGCTGCGTGTGTTGGACCGCTCGGCGTTGCAGCTCGAGATCGAGAACCTCGGATTCCCGAAATTCATCTACGATTACGTCACCGAGGCGATCCAGCAGCCCAACGGAATCTTCGTGGTGACGGGTCCGACGGGTTGCGGCAAGACCACGACGCTCTATTCGTGCCTGAGGCGGGTCAACAGCATCGATTCGAAGCTCCTGACCGTCGAGGACCCGGTCGAGTTCGACATCGAGGGGATCATGCAGGTGCCGGTCAACGAGGCGGTGGGCATGACCTTCGCCAAGGCGCTGCGTTCCTTCCTGCGGCAGGATCCGGACATCATCATGCTGGGGGAGATGCGCGATCTGGAGACCTCGCAGGTCGCCATTCAGGCGTCGCTCACCGGCCACCTTGTGCTGAGCACGCTGCACACGAACGACGCCCCCGGCGCCGTGACCCGCCTGGTCGACATGGGGGTCGAGCCGTTCCTGATCTCCTCGACGCTCCTGGCGGTGTTGGCTCAACGGCTGGTGCGAACGATCTGCAAACGGTGCCGGACGCCGTTCGAGCCGACCGAGTCGCAGTTGTCGCTGCTGAACCTCTCCCCTCACGATGTCGGCGAGAAGGTCTTTTATTACGGACGGGGCTGCAAGGAATGCAACGACACCGGCTATCGCGGGCGCAAGGGCATCTTCGAGTTGTTGCCGGTGGCCGATGCGATCCGCGTCCTGATCAACGAGCGCGCCCCGACGGTCGTGGTGCGCCAGAAGGCGGTCGAACTGGGCATGGTCACCCTGCGCGAGGACGGCTTGCGCGGCATTTTTGACGGAGAGACGACGATCGAGGAAGTGTTGAAGTACACCTAAACTGGGGGCGGTTTATGCCGAAGTTCAGCTACATCGCCATGGATTCCCGTGGCAAAGAGACAAAGGGGACACTCGACGTCTCCAACCAGAACGAAGCCATCGCCCGGCTCCGGGAGATGGGCTTCTTCCCGACGAAGGTCGTCGAGGCCGAGAAGGTGAAGGAGAAGGGCGACAAGAAGAAGAAAAGCGCCCCGGCACCGGGGGAGAAGAAGGCCAAGAAGCCGCTCAACATCAAGATTCCCTTCCTCGGCGGGAAGGTGAAGACAAAGACCATGACGGCGTTCACGCGTCAGTTGGCGACGCTTGTGGACGCCGGGTTGCCTTTGCTGCGGGGGATGCGCGTGCTCGAGAAACAGGAGCGGCATCCGACTCTCAAGGAGGTCCTGGGGGAAATCGGAACCTCGATCGAGGGGGGCAGCACGTTTTCCGAGGCGTTGGCGCAGCATCCGAAGATCTTCAACCGCCTTTACGTCAACATGGTCAAAGCCGGCGAGCTTGGCGGCGTTCTCGAAGTCGTGCTGAACCGCTTGGCCGAGTTCATGGAGAAGGCCCAGAAGATCAAGGGCAAGGTCGTTGCCGCCATGTTCTATCCCGTGGCGGTCATGGTCGTCGCCATCACGATCCTCGGCGTGCTGATGGTCTTCGTCGTGCCCCGGTTCGAGGCGATCTTTACGGATATGTTGGAAGGGCGGCCTCTGCCGGGATTCACCCGGTTCGTGTTGAAACTGGCCAACCTGATCAAAGACAAGTCGTTCGTCGTTGTCGACGGTTTCCCTTACGTCTATCCGGGGCCCGTGATCTGGGCGACGGTGGCTTTTGTCATCGTTCTTAAACTCCTCTTGAAGACCAAGAAGGGGCGCTGGTACTTCGACAAATTCAAGCTCAACATGCCGGTGCTCGGCCCCGTGATCAGCAAGGTGGCCATCTCGCGGTTCACCCGCACCCTGGGCACGCTGGTCAGCAGCGGCGTGCCGATCCTCCAGGCCCTCACCATCGTCCGGGAGACCTCCGGCAACGTCGTTGTCGGCGACGCCGTCGGCAAGATCCACGAAAGCGTCAAGGAAGGCGAGACCATCACGGCGCCGCTCGACTCAGCCAACGTGTTCCCGCCCATGGTCGTCAGCATGGTCGACGTCGGCGAGCAAACCGGCGCTCTGCCCGAGATGTTGATGAAGATCGCCGACACCTACGAGGATGAAGTCGACAACGCGGTGTCCGCCATGACCTCGTTGCTCGAGCCCATCATGATTGTCTTTCTGGCCGTCATCGTGGGCAGCATCGTCATCGCCCTGTTCCTGCCGCTCATCGACCTCATCAATACGCTCGGCGGCGAAGGCGAAGGCGAAGGCGATGTGGCAGAGTAGCGCCTTGTGCGCCCTCCCACATGTATGAAAGGGAGAGCGGCGCGCTCCGCGCGCGCGCCGCTGGCGGCCCTGATAAGCCGCGGTGCGTACCGAGTCCGCGCCATCTCGCTCCGTCAAAGGCAGGAATCAGCTCCGACTCACCCCGCGATGTGGGACGGCTAGGAGTCGGTTCATGGTCCCGTGCGCATTAAACTGTTGAATGTCAACGCTCTCCCATGAACCGCCTCCTGGTCGAGTGATCCCGTCTCTGCTCGCGGCGGTGTGGGCCCTCTGGATGGTTGCATCCGTGGACGCTGAATCGGGGTCTCCATGTGAGCCGGTCGTTCTCCATGTGGCGCCCAACGGCAGCGATGCGTGGTCCGGAGGCCTGGCCAGGCCGAATCGCGCGCGGACGGATGGGCCGCTGACCTCGCTGACCGGCGCGCGGGACAAGGTGCGCGCGTTGCGTGCCTCGGCGCAGGCGCCGATGGGACCGGTGAGCGTTCGCATTCAGCAGGGCCTGTATTGGTTGCGGAGTCCCTTCGTGCTCGAACCGATCGACTCGGGCGCACCGGCCGCTCCCGTGGTTTACGAAGCAGCGCATCGAGCGCGGCCCGTGTTCAGCGGCGGGCGTTTGCTCGGAGGCTGGCATCGGGAGGGGCCGGTGTGGGAGACGGTCGTGCCGCAGGTGCGGTCGGGGGCCTGGTATTTCCGCCAGATGTGGGTGAACGGGGAGAGGCGCCCGCGCGCCCGCGCGCCTAACACCGGGTACTATCGCATTGCCAAACTCTATCCGGGGCCATCGAGCCCGAACACCCCGGCGGTGGCGCGGGATCGTTTCGGATTCAGGCCCGGCGACATCGAGCCGTGGGCGCGGCTTGGGGATGTGAACATCGTGTTGATGCATTCATGGGAGACATCGATTCACCCGCTTGGAGCCGTGGATCCGGTCTCGAATCTGGCGCACCTGGCAGCGCCGCTCGATGAATGGTGGACGCCGGGGTACTGGGAAGAGGCGCAGCGCTACTATGTCGAGAATGCGATCGAACTGCTCGATCAGCCTGGTGAGTGGTACCTGAACCGCCACTCGGGAATGCTTACCTACTGGCCTTTGCCGGGCGAACGGATCGAGACCGCCGCGGTTGTGGCACCCGAACTGACCGAGTTGGTTCGGTTCGCCGGCGATCCCGATGCCGGGCAGTACGTCGAGAACGTGATTCTCCGCGGCCTCTCCTTTCAGCACAGCGACTGGGTGCTCGATCCCAAGGGCAACAGCAGCACTCAGGCCGCCGTCGAGGTGCCGGCCGCGGTGAGCGCCAATGGCGTCCGCCGCTGCGCCATCGAGGATTGCGAGGTGGCGCGGGTGGGGACCTACGGCATCTGGTTCCGGCACGGGTGCTGCGACAGCCGCATCGAGCGCAATCGTCTGTGGGACCTGGGCGCCGGCGGCATCCGCCTGGGCGAAGTCCACCGGCCCGTGACCGACGCGACCGAGTCGACGCGCAACAGCATCGACAACAATCACATTCACGATGGCGGGCACGTGTATGCGGCCGGTGTGGGCATCTGGGTGGCGCAGAGCAGTTACAACCGGGTCTCGCACAACGACATTCACGATCTTCGGTACTCGGGCCTGAGCATCGGCTGGAATTGGGACGACGCCCCGAACCGCACCCACCACAACACCATCGAGTTCAATCACGTCCACCATCTGGTCGGTGGCGTGCTCAGCGACGCCGGGCTCATCTACTGCCTGGGGGTGTCGCCCGGCAGCGTGATTCGCGACAACGTCTTTCACGACATCACGCCTTACGAGGCCCCGCCGTTCGGATGGGGCATCTACCTCGATGCCACCTGCGGCGGTTATCTGGTCGAGAACAATCTCGTTTATCGGACTCGGAGCGGCGGGTTGATGTACAACAATGGCGGTCACGACCATGTGATCCGCAACAACATCTTTGCCCTGGGCGAGGACTACTCGGTCTGGCCGTTCCACGAGAAGCGCCCCAACGCATTCCGCACGAATATCGTCTACCTCACCCGGGGCCAGCTCCTCGTCCACAGTGGGAATCGCTCGCTCGAGCAGCGGATCGAAGCCGGAGAATGCCCGGGCGATTGGGATCACAACATCTATTGGCACACCGGCGGCGCGGACTCCTTGCGGTTCTATCAGCACACGTTTGCCGGGTGGCAGGCGTTGGGTCTGGACCGGCACTCACGGATCGTCGATCCCCTTTTCGTCGACACGTCGTCAGGCGATTTTCGACTCAAGCCCGGGTCGCCGGCCCTCGAATCGGGTTTTCGCCCGGTCGATACCAGCCAGGCCGGGCTGTACGGCGGCCCGGCCTGGGCGGGCCGAGCCCGGCACGAGCAGTGCCTATCGAGTTGCGGATCAAAGCAGGGCTTGGCTCCGCGAACACGCGTGTGGTAAAGAGGAGGCATCGCATGAACACCACACGTCGCCACTTCCTCCGGATCTCGGCAGCCGCCGGGTTCGCCTGCTCGGCCATACCGCTTTTGGGCGCGGACACGCCAGGGCGAAAATACCGCACCGCATTGATCGGGTGCGGCTGGTGGGGCAACAACATCCTCGGAGAGGCCATGGCCTCCGGACAATGCAGGATTGTCGGCCTCTGCGATGTCGATCAGCGGTTCCTGCGCGGCACGGTCGAGCGGGTGCTGAAGGAGGCGGGGGACACGGCCAAAGGCTACGGCGATTACCGGGAGTTGCTCGAACGGGAGAAGCCGGAGATCTGCATCGTCGGCACGCCCGACCACTGGCATGCACTCCAGACGATTGACGCGGTCCAGGCCGGCGCCCACGTGTACGTCGAGAAGCCCATCTGCCATACGATTCTGGAAGGACGCGCGATGGTTCAGGCCGCGCGCAACGCCGGCAAGACCGTGCAGGTCGGCACCCACAGGCGCCTCTCCCCGCACAATGTCTCCGCGCGCGCCTTCATCCGGTCCGGCAAACTGGGGAAGGTGGGCATGATCCGCGCCTTTGTCCATTACGGAGGGGGGCCCGAGCGCCCGCGCAGGAACATCGAGCCGCCGCCTGAACTGGATTGGGAGATGTGGTGCGGCCCGGCGCCGATGCGTCCGTTCAACGGCGATCCGGACAATCCATGGAGCGGAGGCATTCACCCGCGGGGATTTCGCAACTACCTGGACTACGCCAACGGCACGCTGGGGGATTGGGGCATTCACTGGATGGACCAGGTGCTCTGGATGACCGGCGAGAAATGGCCTCGCAGGATTTCGTCCTATGGCGGGCGCCCGATCAAAGGCCCTCCGGTTTCGACGGTCGAGGAACAGACCACCGATGCGCCCGATCACCAGGTGGCCATCTTCGAGTTCGAGAGTTTTACGCTCTCCTGGGAGCACCGCCAATTTGCCGGCAACAATGCGGAGAAAGGCGAGAGTGTCGGCTGCTACTTCTACGGCACCGAGGGGACGCTCCACCTGGGATGGAAGGACGGCTGGGTCTTTTACCCCGTCGACGCCCGCAAACCGGTCGTTCGGGAGAGCCCGCAGTTGCATGCTCCGGACGACCAGAATATCAAGGAGGTTTGGGCCGATCTTCTCCAATCCATCAAGACCGGTGCGAGGCCCGTCTGCGACGTCGATGAAGTCGGGCGCTCGACCAACGTGAGCCTGCTTGGCATGTTGAGTCTCAGACTCGGACGCAGCGTCCAGTGGGATGGCGAGAAGACCGAGGCGATCGGCGATCCCGAAGCCAACAGCCTGCTCCGCCGCGAATACCGGCGAGGCTGGAAATATCCCGCTGCCTAACGCGGCTCGGTGGTGTTGTCGGCCATCCACTTCGCGTCCATCCAGGCCTCGCGCGCGGCGAAGTTGAGAGTCAGGTTGCGCGCGCCGGTGAAATAGACCGGCATGTTTCTGAGACCGCGGCCGGTGTCGTGGCCCGAGCGGTCACTGATCCACCTCTTGATTTCGGCGTGGCCGTCGGCAAAGGAGAATCCGCAGGCGCCGTTGTGGTAGTTGGCGGGGAGATCAATGATGCGGGCGGTGCTTATGTTGTCAGCGCCGGTGCACTGGGTGGCGAATGCGGCGTCGTTAATGCTGTTGGGATGTTCATCGACAAAGACGAAGGTCTTGGTCGGTGTGACGATGTGGGAGGCCTTCGAGTAGGTGCGCCACCGGGTTTGGTTGCGGCCGGTGCCCGATCCGTCCAGCCAATCGCCCCAGGCGAACACCTGGCTCATCGAGTTGCTCCGGATGCGGGGCACCGTTCGTCCGCCCACCCGCACCGTGGCCTTGTCGGCAGGGCACTTGAAAATGGAGAGGCTGCGGCCGACGTAGTTGAAGAGGGGGCTGTTGGTGAGAAACCTGGTGTCGGCGGCGTTGGCGTCCCAGTTTTGCAGATCACCCTGTATCCAGTTCACGCGCCCGGGCAGGCCGTCCAGGCACCCAAGCAACGTTTCGTCATGGTCGTCCGCGTAGAGCAGGAATCCCAACGCCAGTTGTTTGGTGTTGTTCATGCATGCGATGCCCTGCCCCTTGGACTTTGCCTTCGAGAGGGCGGGGAGCAACATGCCGGCGAGGATTGCGATGATGGCGATGACCACCAGGAGTTC
The DNA here is from genome assembly GCA_022710935.1 of Verrucomicrobiota bacterium. GTDB lineage: Bacteria > Verrucomicrobiota > Verrucomicrobiia > Limisphaerales > J093 > MWFF01. The sequence continues at coordinate 21,986 of JAKLFY010000006.1, read as the reverse complement.
AATCAGAGTGAAGCCTGAGCGGGTCAGGCGACCATGGCGCGTCGAGTTCATAAACCTTTTGGATTGGCTTCTGGACAACGTCGCGACGCTAACCCGTCACTCGAAGCGGATCAAGGCCGAACCGCCCGGCACTTCAGGTTTTTGCGCTCAATGCACGAAGATGATCCGGCTCCCCTGCGGCTCGAAACGCATCGGGATCGGGCGCAACTCGCCCAGGGCGTCGCGAATCGCCCGGTGCCGCCGTCGGGGGGCGTAGAACAGGAGGAAGCCGCCGGAACCGGCCCCGAGGATCTTGCCGCCGACCGCCCCCGCGCCCCGGGCTGCGTCGTACCAGGCATCGATCTGGCCGGTGCTGACGTCGTCCGAGAGCTGTTTTTTGAGCACCCAGTTCTGGTGGATGAGCTCGCCGAAGGCGTCGAGGTTGTTGTTCTGGAGTTCGTCGCGCAGCGTGCGCGCCAAGTCAACCATGCGCCCGAGCACGGCCTGCTTGTCCGCTTCGGCCGCGATGCGGCGCTGTTTCTCGCGCAGGACCTTGGCGGCGGGCCGGGTGATGCCCGTGTAGAAGGCGACGAGGTTGTCCTGAAGCCGCTCGAGCGTCTCGTGCCGACAGAGGATCGGCTGGACCACAACGCGCTCGTCGGGGGAGAACTCGATGAAGTTGAAGCCGCCGAAGGCCGCCGCGTATTGGTCCTGCTTGCCGATCGGCTCGCCGCAACGCTCGATCTCGATGAGGCAGCTTTCCCTGGCCAACTGCTCGGCCGACCGATAGCGCCCCCGCCAGGCGTGGAGCGCGTGAAGCAGGCCCACCGTGAACGCGCTCGAGGATCCAAGCCCCGTTCCGCGGGACGGGATGTCGGCGATGGATGTGATTTCGACACCCCCGGCGATGTCCAGGTGGCGAAGCGATTCGCGAACCAGGGGATGCTGCAGCCTGGCCACCTCGTCCACTTCCTCAGTCCTCGAGTAACTGACACGGATGTTGTCGTCGAACTTCGGGTTGACGGTCACATACACGTACTTGTTGATGGCGGTGGACACCACCGCGCCGCCGTGGAGACGGTAATAGGCCGGCAGGTCACTGCCGCCTCCGACAAAACTCATCCGGAGCGGTGTGCGACTGATGATCATGGCCGGTCGTTGGGGTTCGGGGTTCGGGGTTCGGGGTTCGGGGTTCCCCGTTCCCGGTCGAATGCAGGCGGGCGCATGCCGCCTTTTCCGTGCTCCGGGGGCCGATCGGGTGATTTGTCCGAGGTCCGATCGCCGTGAACCCCATGTTCGCCCTGCAAGTCCTCAGCCGGAGGCAAGTCGGACACTAGAATCCGTTGCCGCTCGGCCCATGCGCGGAGTCGTCCTTCTTCGTCGCGGATGCGCGCAAGGCGCTCTGATCGGCTTTCATCATGCGCTGGCGCTGGGCAGCCACCTCCTCGGGTGTTTGCTTCGGCTGATTCAAGCGCCATGCCAGAGTCGGCCAACGGACTTGGATCCTGTTTGGCTGTGCGTGTTCGCTCATACAACACCGCAAAAGTAGAAAGCTCTGGCTGTGATGTCGAATCCTGAATTGTGTTCGCTTTGAATTCAGGCGTCGCCCCTCGTGTGTCTGAGCAAATCCGGTGCGCGTTGCCTGCGCTCACAATCCACGCGACGGCCTCGGCCAGAGTCTCGAACACATGATCCGGCCGGGCGGCGAACTTGCCGTCCTGTCCGGCGTGTCCGGTCCGCACCAGGATCGATCGAACGCCCGCATTCGAGGCCGTGGCGAGGTCCGTGGTGCTGTCGCCCACGAACCAGGAGGCGCGCAGGTCGATGTTCAGATCGTGCGCGGCCCGCAGCACCAGGCCCGGCTTGGGCTTGCGGCACGCGCAGTCGAGCTTCAGATCGGGGCGTTCGCCGGGAAAACCGCGCTCGGGATGGTGCGGACACCAGTAGATACGGTCGACGAAGGCGTGGGCGGCGCCGAGCAGCGTTTCGAGCTTGTTGTGGACGCGCTGGACATCGGCCTCGGTGCAGAAGCCCTTGGCCACCACCGGTTGGTTGGTGACAACCACCACGCGCCAGCCGCGGTGATTGAGCTCGCGAATGGCCGCGGGCACGCCGGGCAACAACTCGAGTCGATCGGGCGCGCAAACGCCGCCCACTTCCCGGTTGAGAGTGCCGTCGCGATCGAGGAAAACCGCCTTCTGCGGCACGGCGAGGCTGCTGGCCGCCACGACGCCGGCCTCGTGCTCCCGGCAGACCCGCGCGTAGCGGTCCGGCGTGCCGATGTCCTTGATGTACTCGGGGCTTCGATAGCCGCGCAGCCTGCTCCCTCGATCGAGCATGGCCGGGAACAGGTCCTGGCCGAAATCGAGCGCCTTGTTCGAGTCAGCCCATGGCGTCAAGGCAGACCGCTCGACGACGTACAACGCCGCGTTCACCAGGTTCTGGAACAAGGCCTCCGGCGGATGCGGACGATGGTGAAACGCGCGGATCCAGTCGTGCTCGTCCACGTCGACCAGATCGGAATCGAGGGGGTGATCGTTGGGGTGGAGCAGCAGGGTGGCCGCCGCGCCGGCCTCGAGATGGGCGCGCCACATCCTGTCGAGGTCCACATTGAGCATCTCATCCCCATAGAGCACAAGAAACCGCTCGGGCAGCCGGGAAAACGCGGCCAGGACGGCCCCCGCCGTGCCCAGCGGTTCGCGCTCGACCTCGCACTCGATCCGCAGCCCCCAGCGGCTCCCGTCGCCGCAATGGGCCTGGATGCGCTCGGCCCGATGCCCGGCGAGCACCAGAACCCGCTCGAAGCCGTGCGCGCGACACAGCTCGAAGTGATGTTCGAGGAGCGGTTTGCCGCCAATCGGGATCAGCGGCTTGGGCAGATCGCCCAGCACCGAGCGCAGCCGCGTTCCCTTGCCCCCCGCCAAAATGACGGCCTGTTTCACCGGGTTCAGATCGCCGTCCGCTCTGCCACTGTCGCCCTTGGTTGACAAGACTTGACCGGATTCGAACAGGCTGGCACCGAGTGACGGGATGGCATTGGCTTGCCCACGCGATTGGCCCAAAGGGATCGCACCCGATGCACCGTCGAATTCCTCTCTTCCGAGTTGAGCCACGGTGTCGCCTCTCAGGAGTCGTAGATTCGAAGGTCCTCCGGAGCGATTTGCTCGAACGGAACGAGCTTGTAGTGCTTTTCCTCCACAATACGTATCTCCTTGTCGACTTCCCTCAGTGCAAACAGCGCGATCAGATCGGTAGCCACGAACTGTGCCGAGATTGGGCGGCATATGAGCTGCGGGAATTTCTGAGAGCAACATGCCATGTCTTGCCGGGTTTGGACTGTAGACAGCCGGTCACTGCCGCCCTTCGCCTGAACGGGTATCACGAACTGCCGCCCTCGAGCGTCGACGGCCACGTAGATCTCGTCGATCTCGACTTGTCCCAGGCCTGAGACGGTGGTGCGCAAGTGGTTCTGCAGGGAATAGGCTGCGACCCCTAGAAAGATGTCGAGCAGGCGATTATAGCGGACCTTTGCCAGCAGAGCCTGTTCGTCCGAAAGGGCGTAGGCGGAGACGATCTCTGGCGTCGCATCAGGAATCTTGATTTCCGCAATCTGGGGGTTCGGGAGAATCCGGTTTATGGACACAAGTCGAAAAGCATACCGCGATTTCCCTCGGCCCTCGATGATCCATTCCTGTCCTGGCGGCTGTGTTCGTGCGATCGAATCGGGCAAATGCATTCTGTAGCGAATGGAGTATATGGCATCGCCGAGGTTCTTGGGCAGGGTGACCCGCAGTCTTCGAGCTGTTTTCGCGAGTGCATCCCGGTGAAATGGGACTTCAGTGATTCCTTCGCGATATCCGTCGAGAAAGATGCTTTCGATCAGCTTTGTGTATCTATTCTCTGTGCGCTTCTTCTCGGTCATGGACATTCCCTTGTCGCCATCGTCGCGGTGGCTTCGATTTCCGACTGTTTTCGCTTATGAAGGCCATTCTTTCGGTCCCGTTTGTGTATGGGAACGGACACTTTCCAGTAATCGGCGGCTTCACCCATGTCCATTGACAGCAGTTCCGGTCGCCCAAGATCAAGCTTGCGAGAAGGAGTTACGGGGACGACGCCGAGGGCTTGCATGACCGCGCCAGCCACCGCTCTGGCGAGGGGAGGGGGTACTGAGTTGCCGACTTGGCGCGCACCGTGCCACTTGGTTATGTGAAAGCGGAACCAATCGGGATAGCCATGTAATCTAGCCATCTCACGCACGGTGACGCAGCGGGGGAACGCATAGTGGATAGGTCTTGGACTCGTGAAGGCACCTCTCGCAGAGTCCGTTCCAGCGCGGAGCGTATTGCTGACACCGCCGGGTGCCAGTTTAAAGAAACGCGAAATCGGTTCCACATCGCCCTGGTTCGTCTGCGCAAAGCGTCTTCGTGATATTTCGGTGTGCACTGTGCGCATGCTGGACGTGAGCACTTCGGGATTCCAGTTTCTCACATAACCGAAATGCCAGGCATCGTCTGTCGAACACCGCATCTCGCGGGCGTAGTCGGACGGCAGTGCTGCGATCTCGTTTGGAGCGGAGTCGGATGCCATGAGGACATCCCATCGCTCGGCATCGGGCAAGTCAGACAACGCTTCAGAGCATGTCGGGGTCAGTCGTTTGCTACTTCGATCAAACAAGTCATTCTCTGTGGTTGTTGTTTCGACTGGATAGGCCGGAAGCAGGGCTGCTTTCCTTGCCCCCAGCAAGAACAATCGCTGACGATCTTGCGGAACACCGTAGTTTATTGCATTCAGCACCCTCCAGGGGATGCGCACGCGATATCCCAGGTCGTCGAATGCATCGATCAGGGATTCCAGGAAGGCGCGGTGCCGACCGACGGTCAGACCCTTGACATTCTCAAACACGAAGACCCGAGCGCCAAGCTCGCCGACCAACCGAACAAACTCCTTGACGAGTTGGTTTCGAGGATCCTCTAGCATCCGCTTGCCGATCAGGGAAAAGCCCTGGCATGGCGGACCTCCAAATACGACATCCACTGTCTTGTTGCCTATCCCCGCGGCGTCCCGCACTTCGTCGCCCCCTAGTCCAACAATCGACCTCGCGAGCAACGCGGTTTGCGGAAAATTGAAGTGGTGAACTGCGGCGTGAATAGGGTCTATTTCCACCGCTGCAACGATATCGAATCCTGCCTGTTCGAACCCCAGCGACATACCGCCAGCGCCCGCAAATAGGTCGATTGCAATGGGTCGTCTATCCATCGAGAAAGGTCACAAGTCGCTGCTCAAGTTTGTCCTGATTCTTGAGCTCGCACTGCCAAACAACCATCACACGCCAACCTCTCGAGCGCAAGGCCTTCGCTTGCCAGCGATCCCGAGCCGTGTTTTGCGCGATTTTCGGTCCCCAGTAATGCAGGCGACTCTTGGGCAGTCTGCCGTAACGGCAGGAATGCCCGTGCCAGAAGCAGCCGTGAACAAAAATGGTCTTTCGTCGACTGACGAACACCAGGTCGGGTTTGCCCGGTAAGTCCTTCCTCGCGAGTGAATAGCGATATCCGAGGCGATGCACGAGAGACCGAAGAGCCTTCTCCGGGCCGGTATCCCGAGTGCGGACACAAGCCATGATGTGGCTTCGTGTCGTTTTGGTAACGCGGTCCATATCGGTCGGCTCTTGCACCCGTCTCGCGATCAGACGTAAGCAGCACCCCTAGTGCCTCCAGTCACTCCAAAACCCAGGAGGCGTCAGCTTGTCCGGGGTTCTGACCATAGCCCGGTGTTATACAGCTGTGCACTCAGATGCCACCCCAAAATCAGTTGTAGCATTGCCTCGACATGTTCCAAGGCGATTAAGGCTCATCCGGCCTTCTTCAGCGCGGCCTTGGTGGCGTCCTGCAGAGCGTCGAGTTCCGGCTGCCATTTGCGCCTTTCCACGGTCGTCATGCGGTCGATGAACAGGATGCCGCGCAGATGGTCGTGCTCATGTTGCACGGCGCGAGCCAGCAAGCCGCCACAGGCGAAACGGATGGTCTCGCCGCGCTCGTTCCAGGCGGTGACGCGAACGGAAGCCGGGCGCGTGATCTTCTCGGCGAAGATCTCGGGAAAGCTCAGGCACCCCTCGGGGCCGGTCTCGGTGACCCCGTCCAGCGGGGTCACTTCCGGATTGATGAGGACCAGGGGCATGCGGTCAGCGATCGCGGCGGATTCACCCTCCCACTCGAGTGTCGAGGGCCGGTCGGTGACCTCGCGCAGATCGAGCACGAAGATCTGGAGCGGCTGCGCCACCTGCTGGCCGGCCAACCCGATCCCCTGTGCGGCGTGCATGGTCTCGATCATGTTCGCCGCCAGGGACTGGATCTCGGGCGTCACGGCTTCGATCCGGGCGCCGCGCTGGCGCAGCGCCGGATGCCCATAGTTGACCACGTTCAAACGCATCGCGGCACGTTCTAGTACTTGACTGTCTTGTCCTTCAGCATTCGGGCCAAATCGTTCACTCCGGGGCTCTTTGCCGTGCGGACATAGAAGCCGCTGCATGTCACCCCGCACAGCAGGCTGTCGCGGCTGTTCAGGCCAAGGAGCCTGCCCAGGCAGAATCCGGAATTAAAATGATCTCCCGCCCCGGTCGTGATCAAGGGTTTTTTCGTGGTCGGCCCCGAGGTGATGGCCACCCCGCCCGCTCCGAGGGCGAGGGCATAGGAGACCGGGTGGATGACGAGTGTTTGGACCGGGACGCGACGATGGATCGCGGCGCCTAGTCTCGAGAGGGCCTCGGGCGTGGGCGCCGGCGCATCGATATCGAGCGCTTTGGCCACCTCATGGGCCTCTTTCTCATTCAGACCGAGAATGACGTCGAAATGCCTGCCGAACTGGACAACGAGCCTGAGGGCCCGCGCCAGATCCTTCTTCAGCCGCTTCTCCGGGTCGGCCAGATCGAAGAACAGGATGCGGCGCGGCCCGCGGAGCTTCGGGCAAAGTTCTTCGAGCAAAGCCTCCCAGACGTCGCTCATGTAAGGGAGCATGGTCCAGTTGACGAACCCCACCAGGTCGGCACGTCCGAAGTGGCCGGCGAACTCGCGTTTCCCGAAGCGGGTCTTGATGTTCTCCCAGGTCATTTGCTTGAGCGACTGGTGCTTGCCGACCATCACTTTGCCATCCTCGAACTCGACCGCATCCGTGTAACCCGGCTCGGCGATCGAGTGGACCTTGGCGCGCCTGGAGAATTCGTCGAAGACGGGGTGCAGATGCGGGTAGCCGAGGAGGCCCAGGCACGTGACGCGCAACCCCAGGCTGGCGAGGGCGTTGGCCATGATCGGGCCGTTCCCTCCCAGCTTGGTCATCAGGCCGACCAACTCGATGTTCGTGCTCCGCCCGGCTGCGGCGCTGATGCGCTCCCCCCATTGCCCCATCCTGGCCAGGCGCACGTATTTCTCCGCGCTCCGCCGTTTGTCCACCACGTGCAGAATCTCATCGACGAACCCATCCAGACCGACAAACGCGGTCAGGGCGCGGACGCGCGTCGCGGCCGCAGTCAGTTGTCGGGCGCAGTCTTCGCGCTGGGCAGGCGTTGGTGTGTATCCCGGGTTCATGCATCCTCTCTCGAAGTCGAAAGTCGGAATTCAGGCTGCGGCTGGCCGGCGTCACGCGGTCACTCGGTTTCCACGCCGAGCAACTCCAGCAATCGGCTCAGTTCGTCCTCGCTGTGGAAGCGGATCTCGATGGCGCCCCGGCCCTGCCTGTAGCGGAGATTCACCTTTGTCCCCATGCGCTCCTGCAGCCGGTTCTCCAGAGCTACGACGTGAACATCCCGCGGTCCGGCGGCGTCCCGCGGCGCCGATGCCGCTCCAGGCTGTCGCATCCCGGCGTGTCCGAGCCGCGCCACCAGGTCCTCCGTCTGGCGCACGCTCAGGCCATTTCGGATGACCTGTTCGGACGCCAGCGTCTGCTCCTCCGGCAGGCGCAGACCCAGGATCACCTTGGCGTGGCCGACCGAAAGGCGTCCGCTCCGGAGATGCGCCTGCACCTCGCTCGGCAGGTTCAGGAGACGAAGCGCGTTGGCCACTGCCACGCGGCTCTTGCCGACCTTGGATGCGATGTCCTCCTGACGAAGATGAAACTGATCGAGCAATTGCCTGTATCCCTGCGCCTCTTCGAGCGGATTCAGGTTCTCGCGCTGAAGGTTCTCGATCAATGCCAGTTCGAGCGCCGCGGTGTCGTCCGCCTCGCGGACCAGGACCGGGACATGCGCCAGCCCCGCGAGCTGTGCGGCACGCCACCTCCGCTCGCCCGCAATCAGCTCGAAGCCCTCGCCGCGCGCCCGAACAATCAACGGCTGGACGATGCCTTGCTCGCGAATCGAATCGGTCAGCTCGCGCAGGGCCTCTTCTGGAAAATCCTTGCGCGGCTGAAAAGGGCACGGGCGAATGCGGTTCAACGCCACGCGCTGAACGCGCTCCGTCTCCGGAGCGGCGGCGGAAGCGTCCGGATTGACGGGCGTTTGCGCAGCGGGGGCGGACGACTCCCGGGCGGCAGGAACCCCGCCCAGCAGCGCGCCCAAGCCGCGACCGAGAGCCGGCTTGGCCATGACCGCGGAGTGTTGCCAACGGACATCCCCTTGTCAACGTGAAGGACAATCGAGCCGGCAGTTCGCACTTTGTATGCAGAGCCTTGACGCCGGGTGAGGGCACCCGGCCTACAGCACCGGAGAATGCAGCGGTCGTAGGCCGGGTCCCCGGACCCGGCGCTCTGAGTGTTGTGAAAACGAGAACTTCTGCAATCCATGCCGGCAGTTCCCTTTTCGAGCCGCCGACAGGGCGGATTTTCGGATTGCGTGGGGCTCTGTCGGCGGGCGAGCCTTGAGCCATGCACGCGCCTCAACACCGGGTCCGCGGCACCCGCGCCTCGAACGTATGACCGACATTGAACGGCCCAGTACCGACTTGACTGTCGGATCCCGCCATGTCCTCTCGATCGCCGACATCGCCTTCGGCGGCGCAGGCGTGGGGCGCATCGGAGGATTCGTGGTCTTCGTTCCGTTCGTCCTGCCGGGCGAGGAGGTGGAAGTCGACCTGATCGAGGTGAAGAAGCAGTACGCCCGCGCCCGTTTGCTGCGCGTTCTGCGCCCCGCGCCTCAAAGGGTCGCGCCCCGATGCCCTTACTTCGGCGCGTGCGGCGGATGCCAGTACCAGCACATCGATTATGCGGAACAAGTGCGCATCAAGCATCGTCACGTGGCAGACCTGCTCGAACGAATTGGAAAGAGGCCGGCGGGCCTGGTTGACCCGGTGATACCCTGTCCCCAGCCCTACGGCTATCGCAATCGCCTGATGGTGCGCAGCCAATGGAACAAGGCCGAGCAACGGTTGGTCATCGGGTTCCTGCGCGCCGACAGCCGGCTGGTCGTGGATGTCGAATCGTGCGCCATCGCCGATCCCCTGCTGCAGGACCAGCTCCGCCATGTCCGGGCCCACCCGCCGCCCCGCGGCGGGCTCAAGGTGGTGCTGCGTCGGATGCCTGCCGACTGGGAGGTGCCGCCGGACTCCTTTTTTCAAAACAACTTTCACCTGCTGCCGGCGCTCCTGGACGTCGTGCGCGAGCGCTTGGCCAACAGCGGCGCCCGTTGGCTGGTGGACGCCTACTGTGGTGTCGGGTTCTTTGCGATCGAGCTGGCCGGAGTCGTCGAGCGTTTTGTAGGCGTCGAGTATGACGCCATGGCCGTCGAGGCCGCGCGCCGCAACGCAGCACGCCGCGGCGCGGCCAACGGCGAGTTCGTGGCCGGCGACGCCACCGCGTGCCTCGGCGCCCTGTCGGCCCGGTTCCCGCCGGAGGAGACGGCGGTGATCGTGGATCCGCCCCGGGTGGGATGCCGACCGGAAGCCATCCGCGGTCTGCTCGCCTCGGGGCCGGCGCAGATTCTGTATGTGTCGTGCCACCCGGCGACGCTTGCCCGCGACTTGAACGCTCTGTGCGGCGGCGGGGTCTATGAGTTCGTGCAGGTCACGCCGCTCGACATGTTTCCCCAGACGCAGCACGTGGAGTGCGTCACCGACCTGCGCCGCCGCCATCCCGCGGCGTCGGCGGAGCGCGCGACAAGCGGATAACCTTGCAAAGTCAGACTGAGTTGGTCCAACCTCTGCCCGCTACGCGTATGGAGAACCATCAAAGACCGGCTTTCGGATTCGTGCAGAATCGGGTGCCCTGGATTGTGGCGGGCGCGGCGCTGCTGCTCTACATCGTCACCCTCAATTCCTGGGCGCGCCTGGACAGCCTCCTCTCCTTGAGCGCAGCGGGCGGATGGAGCCTCTACGTGACCGTGCGCGCCCCGTTGCTCCACTTGATCGCGGTCCCGTTCCGCATCCTCCCCTCCGGCTTGCAGGCCCCGGCCTTGAACCTGCTCACCGCCGTCATGGCCGCCTTGGCCCTCGCCTTGCTGGCACGATCGGTCGCCTTGCTGCCCTTCGACCGGACCCGCGAGACGCGTCTTCGCGAGCGGAGCGAGTATTCGCTGCTGAGCATTCGGATGGCCTGGCTGCCGGCCGTGCTGGCCTGCGTGCTCGCGGGTCTGCAGCTCAGCTTCTGGGAGCATGCCACCGTGTTCACGGGCGAGATGCTCGATCTGCTGCTCTTCGCCTACGTCTTGCGCTGCCTGCTCGAGTTTCGCATCGATCGCCGCGAGGTCTGGCTGACCAAAATGGCGTTCGTGTACGGACTCGCGGTGGCCAACAACTACGCGATGATCGCTTTCTTCCCCGGTTTCCTGGTCGCCCTGGCGTGGATCAAGTCCTGGGAATTCCTGAACCCGACCTTCTTGCTGCGGATGCTGGCCGCCGGTGTTGCGGGTCTGCTGCTTTACCTCTACCTGCCCCTGGTCAATGTCCTGGGCGGCGATCAGATGGGCACGTTCGGGCAGCACGTGCGTGCGGTTCTGGGCAGCCAGCTCGCCGCACTGCGTTCGGTGCCGCCCTACGTCATCCTGGTGCTCTCGTTCTCCTCGATTCTCCCCGTGCTCCTGCTCAGCATCCCTTGGTCGTCCGACAACCCAAGCACCAGCGCGGCCGGGGCCTCGATCATCCGATTCCTGGTGCGCGCCCTGCAGATCATCCTGGTGGTCGCCTGTTTCTCCGTGTTTTTCGATACGCGCTGGAGCCCCCGTCAGCTCGGCGCGGTGTTCGGCGCGATCTTTCTGCCCCTCTATTACCTGTCCGCGTTGAGCCTGGGCTACTTCGCCGGCTACTTCCTGCTCCTGACCGTTCCGGCCAAGGGCCGGGGCTGGCCTCAAGCTCCAAGCCTCTTGGAGAAGCTGGGCAAGGCAGGCCCCGCTTTCGCTGCGCTGGTCCTGGTGGCGACACTGGTTCTTCTGGGCGGCCGCAACTGGCGCCCTTTGGCGGCGGCGAACACGCCCGCCCTGGCCAAAGTCGCCGATCAGATGGTTGAGGTGTTGCCGGCTCAAGGGGCGTGCGTGCTGAGCGACGGAATCGAGGACTTGCTGTTGCTCGAGGCGCGGTGGCGCCACACGCGGGGTGTTCCGCCCCATCTGTTCGTCTATGCGAACTGGCTCGAGTTCGCCAAGTACCACGAGCGGCTCGCCAGGCAATACCCGGGGCGATGGCCGGTCATCCCCGAGCTCTCCCAGATGCCCGAACCGCTCAACCCCGGGCTGCTCACCGCGATGCTTGGGAATCTCGCGTTGACCAACGCGGTCTATTTCATCAACCCGAGTTTCGGCTCCTACTTCGAGGTCTTGCGCCTGGTCCCCAGCGGGCCGATCTACCGGGCCCGGACGATTCCCCTCGATCAGATCATGCCTGCGCCGCTGACTCAGGACGATCTGGCCGCGGCGCGACAGTTTTGGGAAGCAACCGCCCCCTCGATCGAACCGTTGGTTGCCCGCACCGATTCGAGCCTGGCCAGCGCCTTCCTGAAAGGCTTCTACGGACGCGCCCTCAACCACTGGGGCGTGACTCTCCAACGCCACGGAGATCTTGCCGGCGCCGCCCGTTGGTTCGACCTCGCCACGCGCCTGAGTCCGGACAACACGGCCGCCCGCGTCAACCGGGCGCACAACGCGGAATTGCGTCACGCGCTCGAACCCGGGGAGAAGCCCAGCGACACGATCGAAGTCTCGGTGGGTCAGTGGGACCGTTTTCTGCGCGCGTTTGGTCCGTTCGATCACCCCCGCTGGAGCCTGGAAACCGGCGCCTCCTTCGCGCGGGCCGGATTCTATCGCCAGGCGTTGATCGAGTTCGAACGGGTCAGCACGCTGTCGCCCACGAACACCGTCGTCCAACTCTGGCGGGACAACATGGCGATCATGACCCGGCTCCGGCTGGGAGACACCGCGGGCGCGGAGAAAGAGGCGCTCGCTTTGCAGGAGAAGTTCCCGCGCGAGGAGATCGCCTTCGAGGCCCTCACGCAGGTCTACCTGGCCACCGGGCGGGTGACCAATGCCTTGGCAAACGTCGAGCGGCAGCTCGCTCTCAATTCGACAAACGCGAACGCGATGCTAAACAAGGCTGCTTTCCATATGCAACTGCAGGAGTTTCCAAAGGCGATTACGACCCTCGACACGCTGCTCGTCCTCCAGCCCCAGAACCAGGCCGCCTTGCTCAACCGCGCCATCGCCCAGCTCCAGGACAACCGCCTCGACAAGGCGCAACAGGACTACCTCCTGCTCCTCAAGACCGCTCCCGAAGCCCCCGTGGTCCACTACGGCTTGGCCGAAATCGGGTACCGGCAGACCAACTACACGGCGGCGCTCACCCATTACGACAAGTACCTGAAATTCGCCCCCGCCGGAACCGACGAGTACAAGGCCGTCCAACAGCGTGTCCAGGAGCTCCGGCAAAGCGTCAAAGGGCGCTAGCCCGCATGGCTTTGATCTTGCGAAGTCTCATCTGCACGTGCACACACGGAGTAATGAGAAACATGCGGGCTAGCCCGCGTTCGGCTTCCCGGGCCGCGTTCGAAGCGCGCGGGCTCGGCCGATGCGCCCCATGCACGGGGCGAGGTCGGCAGACCCACCCCACGCTCGCCCCGGGCGCGCCCGCGCGCCGGCGGATGCATCGCGCATGCGCGTCATTCACCTGATCACACGGTTGATCGTCGGCGGAGCGCAGGAGAACACGGTGGCTTCAGTGCTTGGACTCCGGCGCAAACCGGGCCTCGAGGTCACTCTGGTCGCCGGCCTGACGACCGGCCCGGAAGGCTCGCTCGAATCGCTGGTCGCTTCCGAACCCGGCCTGCTGATCCGGCTTCCCGCGCTCGTGCGCCCGGTCCATCCCTGGCTCGACTGGCGCGCCGTTCGCGAACTCACGGCCCTGTTCCGAGAGCGCCGGCCGGACATCGTCCACACCCACAGCGGCAAGGCCGGCATCCTTGGGCGCCTGGCCGCGCGGCGGGCCGGTGTGCCCACAATCATCCATACCATCCATGGCCCGTCCTTCGGCCCTTTCCAGGGCCCTCTGGCCAACGGAACATTCCGCGCTGCGGAGCGCTATGCGGGGAGATTCACCACCCACTTCGTCGTCGTGGCCAACGCGATGGCCGACCAGTACCTGGCCGCCGGGATCGGACGGCCCTCCCAGTACACCCGCATCCTGAGCGGGTTCGACCTCGATCCCTACCTCGCCGCCAAATCGGATCCGGCGTGGCGCGCCCGCCTGGGATTGGCCCCGGACGACATCGTGGTCGGGAAAGTGGCGCGGCTGTTCAAACTGAAAGGACACGACGACCTGATTGCCGCCGCTCCGGATTTGGTGCGCGCATGCCGGCGCTTCAAGTTTCTCCTGGTCGGAGACGGCCTCTGGCGTCAGAGATTCGAAGACCGTGTGCGCCGGCTGGGTTTGGCCGATCACTTTGTGTTCGCGGGCCTGGTTCCTCCCGGCGAGGTCCCGCGTTCCATCGGGATCATGGACGTGCTCGTGCACCTCTCGAGACGCGAAGGTCTGCCGCGCGCGTTGCCCCAGGCCCTCGCCGCCGGCAAACCTGTGATCGCGTTCGACTGCGACGGAGCCCGCGAAGTCTGCCTCGACGGTGAAACGGGCTTCCTGCTCGCCCCCGGCGATCGCGCCGGTCTGCACGATCGCCTGCTCCTCCTGGCCCGGGATGCCGCCTTGCGCGGACGTCTGGGTGCGCGGGGCCAGGCGCTGGTGCGGGACGCCTTTTCCGTCGATCGCATGGTCGATCAACTCCACGACCTCTACACCCGTCTGGCCGGGGCTCCGGGATTCGATCGAGCCGGCGAAAACCAGGCGGCAAGCCGCCACCCAGGTCGACGATGAAGTTTCCTGCCGATGCCTATGTGCTGGCGGTCTGCGGCGGGTTCGTGGCCACCGCCGCAACGCTCCCGCTCTGGCGGGCCTGGTGTCGACGCTCCGGCTTGGTGGACGATCCCGGGCACCGCAAGATCCATCGGGAGCCCGTCCCTCTGGCCGGCGGTCTGGCGGTGCTCACCGGTCTGCTGGTTCCGCTGGGGGGCGCTGCGTTCCTCCTCGCCTCCGAGTGGCTGGCTCCCGCCTCTCTGCGCCCGCTCGAATACGGCTGGGGACGACGCGGCGGGCAGGTCCTGGCGTTGCTGCTGGGGGCGATTGGCGCGGTCGTTCTGGGTTGGTGGGACGATCGGCGGGAGCTGCGCCCGGCGCTGAAGTTCCTCGGGCAGACGGCGATCGCGGCGATGGTGGCGGCCAGCGGCATCCGGATCACGTTGTTTGTCCCAAACCCGCTGTTCGGGTATGCAATCACCATCCTGTGGCTGGTCACGCTGATGAATGCCTGCAATTTCATGGACAACATGAATGGCCTCTGCGCCGGCATCGGCGCCATCAGCGCCTTCTGGTTCGCCCTCAAGGCCGCCGCGGCCGGGCAGTTCCTCGTGGCCTCGATCGCTTTCCTCGCCTGCGGGGCATTGGTGGGATTCCTCCCGTACAATTTCCCGCGCGCCACGGTGTTTCTGGGAGACGCCGGCAGCCATCTGGTGGGCTACCTGCTCGGCGTGCTGGCCATCCTGCCCCACTTCTACTCCGACGCGCATCCCGTGCGTTGGGCGGTGTTGAATCCGTTGTTGATTCTCGCCGTGCCGCTGAGCGACCTGGTGTCGGTCGTCGTCATCCGGTGGCGCCTGGGGCGTCCGGTCTACGTGGGCGACACCAACCATTTCTCGCATCGGCTTGTCCGGCGGGGGCTCAGCCCGACAACGGCCGTGCTGGTGCTGTGGCTGGCGGGGGCGATCGCCGGGGCGCTCACGTTTGTCTGACAAACGCACTCGAGTGCGCGGGCGCTCGGAGACCGGATCCGAGCCGGCTGTTCCGGGTTTGCCTTTGGCGCGTCCATCAGCCAGACTGCCGTCCGCATGAGCAAACGGTTTTACATCACCACCGCCATCGATTACGTCAACGGCCAGCCGCATTTGGGCCATGCGTACGAGAAGGTGGTTGCCGATGTCATCGCGCGGGCGCATCGAAGCCTCGGGGAGGAGGTCTTCTTCCTGACCGGGTTGGATGAACACGGCCAGAAGGTGCAGCAGGCCGCGCAGGCCGAGGGCAAGGATCCCCAGGTCTATTGCGACGAACTGGCGGCCGTCTGGCAGGAGTTCGTCGCCCGTCTGAACATATCGAACGACGATTTCATCCGCACGACGCAGGCGCGTCACAAGCAGGTGGTTCAGGCGATGCTCGCCAAACTTCACCGCGCCGGCGAACTCTACAAGGCGCCCTATCGCGGCCTCTATTCCCCCCGCCAGGAGACGTTCCTCACGGAGAAGGACCGGCGCCCGGACGGGACGTTCGACCCGATCTACGGCGAGGTCTTCGAGCTGATCGAGGACAACTGGTATTTCCGGATGAGCCGATACCAGGGCTGGCTGATCGAACACATCGAGGCCCATCCGTCGTTCGTTCAGCCGGACAATCGGCGCAACGAAGTGCTCGGATTCTTGCGCGCCGAAACGCTCGACGACCTCTGCATCACCAGGCCCAAGGCGCGGTTGAGCTGGGGCATTCCTTTGCCGTTCGATCCCGACTACGTCACGTACGTCTGGTTCGACGCCCTCTCGAACTATTTCAGCGTGCCGACGGCCCTGAGCGACCCGGCCGGCACGGAACCGCTTGCGGGCGATTACGAACCGCCCACGGCGACTTCGACCCCGCCCTCGCTTTGGCCGGCCGACGTGCACCTCATCGGCAAGGACATCCTCAAGTTCCACGCGGTTTACTGGCCCATCATGCTCAAGGCCTGCGGAATCGCCGTGCCGCGCCAGGTGCTCGTCCACGGCTGGTGGCAGAAGGACGGCGCCAAGATGAGCAAAAGCACCGGCAACGTCGTCGACCCGGTCGCCGTCGCCGGCGATTGGGGTGTCGACGCGTTCCGCTACTACGTGGTGCGCGAACTGGATATCGGCCCGGATGCGAACTGGACCGATGCCGGCTTTCAGGCCCGTTATCATGCCGAGCTGGCCAATGGCCTGGGCAACCTCGTCAATCGTTCCCTGTCGATGCTCCGCCGTTATCGCGGCGGCGCGGTCCCGGCCCGGTCTGACGAACTCGCCCCGGACGCCCAGAGTGTCGCCGCCGACGCGGCGGACGCATGGCGGCGCCACAACCTTCAGCGCGCGCTCATCCGGACGTGGGATTTGGTCACACGGGCCAACCAGTACGTCGATCAGACGGCGCCCTTCAAGCTCGCCAAAGATCCTGCCCAATCGCAGCGGCTCGACACCGTCCTCTACAACCTGGCTGAGGTGTGCCGCGTCCTGGCTGTGCTTCTCTGGCCATTCCTGCCCGATGCCGCGGCGCGCCTCTACAGTCAGCTTGGATTGTCCCAGGCGCCCGACCGAATCGCCGACGCCGCATGGGGCAGGCTTACTCAAGGCCATCAGATCGGCGAGCCGACGCCTCTGTTCCCGCGCCGCGACGTCCAGGGACCGCCCCGGTAGCCCGCATTGCTCACGACCAGGAAGATGACAACGAAATCCGGGCTTTTCCCAGCCTGCGTGCCGACTTCTCTTGTGAACTCCGGCTTCGCGGTGGCAAAAAGTGGTGAGACATGCAGGCCAGGCGCGCAGCTCGGGGGATTCATCGGACGGAACGGACGGAACGGACCGATCGGCCCGATTGGTGTCGACAGACCCGGCAGGCGATCACATAGTCCGGCCAAGCTCGAACTGGCGGAAACCGCCGCCTGGCCCGGGCACCCATGGCCAGACTCGTGATCCATAGCGGGGCGCGCAAGGGCGAAGAAATCAAACTCGAACGCGGCTCGAATCGCTTGGGCCGCGCCGAAGGCAACGATATCGTCCTCGACGATCCGTCGATCTCGAAACTCCACTGCGAGATTGTTGTAGGCGACATGAGCGTGCAGGTCAGGGACCTGAACTCGTCCAACGGCACTTGCATCGAGGGCCGGCGGATTCAGTGCGCCGCGATTCGCACGGGGCAGATCCTCATGGTTGGAAGCACTGCACTGCGCCTCGAGGATGGGCCGGTCGATATCGTCATCCCGCACCTGTCGAGGGACGAAGAACCAAAGGCGAGCGTGCTGGCGGACGGCACTCCGGCCTGCCTGTATCATGCGGAGGTTCCGGCCTCTTTTCAGTGCCGCCAGTGCGGAAAGACCTACTGCGCGTCTTGCGTGCACGACCTGCATCTGGCCGGCGGAAAGCCGCGGTTGTTCTGCCCGGTCTGCAGCGGAGCCTGCGTTTCGCTCGCCATGCAGGCGCCTCCACGCCCCGCTTCGATCGCCAGCCGCCTCATCGAGAGAATCCGGAGGCCGTTCCGGCGGACAAGGCGTTAGCCGCATTTCTCACCAACTTTTGATGTCATGTGACCGGTCACCGTCACATTTCACCTGAAATGCGGGCTCATCAGAGGTTCGCGGCGCTGCGTGCGATTGATGTGCGGGCTGTGGCCGGATTCGTCGGCGCCTGACACCTTGCCCAACGGTTGGGATTCAAGCGACCTGACGCGAAAGCGTGACAAAGGCTCCGTGTCCCCTTTAGACTGCCGGCAGCCCTGTCCCGAGCGGGGATCGACCGGGCAGTGGCGGATCATAACTGAGGAAGAATCATGCGATCTGACATCATCAAGAGGGGTTTTGAACGGGCTCCGCACCGGTCCTTGCTCCGGGCGACCGGGTCGATTGAATCCGAAGCGGACTGGGACAAGCCGTTCATTGCGATAGCGAACAGCTACACCGACTGCATTCCCGGCCACGCGCATTTGAACGAGGTCGGGCAACTGGTGAAACGCCTCGTGCGGGAGGCTGGCGGCGTGCCGTTCATTTTTAACACCATCGGCGTGGACGATGGTGTTGCGATGGGCCACTCCGGCATGCTCTACTCGCTGCCGTCGCGCGAGCTGATCGCCGATTGCGTCGAGTCGATGCTCAGGGCGCACTGCTTCGATGGCATGGTGTGCATCCCGAATTGCGACAAGATCATCCCCGGCATGCTCATGGCGGCCATGCGCGTCAACATCCCCACTGTCTTTGTCAGCGGCGGACCGATGGCGGCCGGGATTGCCGACCAGAAGGCGACGCACGACGACCTGGCGGCTCACCTCCAGCCTGCCACGGCCAAGTCGGATCTGATTTCGGTGTTCAAGGGCGTTGGGGAGTTCAAGACCGGCCAGATCACCGCCGAACAGTTGGCGCGGCTCGAACAGACGGCCTGTCCGACCTGCGGTTCCTGTTCGGGCATGTTCACCGCCAACTCGATGAACTGCCTCTGCGAGGCGCTCGGCATGGCCCTGCCCGGCAACGGGTCGATCCTCGCCGTCTCGAAGGAGCGCGAGGCCCTCTACGAGCGCGCCGCCCGTGTCATCCTCGATCTCGTCCGCCGCGACCTCAAGCCGCGCGATATCGCGACGCTCGAAGCCTTTGACAACGCCCTCATGCTCGATGTCGCCATGGGCGGCTCGACCAATACCGTCCTCCACACCCTCGCCATCGCGCGCGAGGCGGGCATCCCCTATGACATCGCGCGCATCGACGGCATCAGCCGCCGCATTCCGTGTCTGTGCAAGGTCTCTCCCTCGTCCAACTACCACCTCCAGGACGTGCATCGGGCTGGCGGCATCCACACCATCCTGGGCGAACTCAAACGGATGGGAGTGCTCAACCTCGATTGCCTGACGGTCACGGGACGAACGCTCGGCCAGAACATCGACGACTGGGACATCCGATCCGAGGTCTGCACCCCCTGGGCCAAAGCCGTCCGGGTCTCGGGCGCCTCGGCCCTCGCGTTGGATCCGAATGACAAGTTGGGTGCTGTCGCGCGCACCGCCAGCGGCAGCCTCGCCCCCAAACCGCTGTTCCATTTCCCCGCCGACCCGCGCGCCCTCACCCTCTGGCGCTTCGCCGCCGCCTTCAACGCCGGCGACGCGGCCGCCGCCGCCTCGCTCTTCGCCGCCGACGGCCAGTTGCAGGTCACCGAGGGCCTGACCTGGGTTGGCCCCGGAGCCATCGAGATCGGCCTGAAGGCCAAACTCGATGAGTTCAAAGGACGCGTCCGCGCCGAGTTGGCCAGCTTGAAAGGCGCGCCGGTCCTTCTGGTCTCCCACTACGAGGCGGGCGAGAAGAAGGCAAGTTGTCTGCTCCGTACCGGGCGGCTCCGCAACTGGACGATCGGCAAGGCCTGGCACGACTACGGGGCGGGCGCTTTGGCGGAGACCCGGCCACTGGGGCTGATGCCCCATGACCCCGTGTTCATGTTCGACCCGCGCGATTGCATTCGCACCACGGAAACGGCGTATTCCGCCGATGGCGGTCTGGCGGTTCTCTACGGCCAGCTCGCCCCCGAAGGAAGCGTCGTCAAAACCGCCGGGATCAGCGACGCGTTCCGCGCCAATTGCGGACCGGGCTTTGTGTTCGAGGGGCCGTGCGTCATCTTCGAGAGCCAGGACGAGGCCTGCGCCGGCATTCTCGATGGCAAGGTCAAGGGCGGCGACGTCGTCGTCATCCGCAACGAGGGGCCGCGCGGCGGCCCCGGAATGCAGGAGATGCTCTCACCCACCAGCTACATTGTTGGGATGGGTTTGGGCGACAAGGTCGCGCTCATCACCGATGGGCGGTTCAGTGGCGGCACCGCGGGCGCCTGCATCGGCCACGTCTCGCCCGAGGCCGCCGAGGGCGGCCCCATCGGCCTCCTGAAACCGGGCGACCGGATCCGAATCGACTTCCCGAACCGGCGGATCGACAGCCTGCTGTCCGACGCCGAACTCGCCGAGCGGAATCGTACCTGGCAGCCTGTCCGGCGCGACTTGGCCGGATGGCTGGCGCGCTACCGCAAACTGGTCACCAACGCAAGCCAGGGCGGCATCCTCAGCGCGTGAGACCGCCCGGAGGTCCCGAATGAACCGAACGTCCGGCCCTCGATGTTCGGCGTCCGCCTCTCGACGAAACGCTTTGTCAGAGGTCAAGCGTTGGATTTCGAGTCTTCGACCGATGCGGGCGGGCACGCTCCTGTTGGCCCTCTCGGGGCCGATCGGGCCGCCCCTCGAGATGGCTTGCGCCGAGGTTGAACCGCCTCCCGTCGCCATGGTCCAGCCCTGGCGCGAAATCGCGCTCGAGCCGGAGTATTCCGGAGCGTGGGTCGTGGCAGGCGATCTCGATGACGACCGCGTTCCCGAGATTGTCAGCGCGCGGAACGTCGACAGGAATGACGTGCATTACACCAGTGCCGCCGTGGCGCAGCGACTCGACGGCAGCGTGCTGTGGCGCTGGGGCGATCCCGGCATCGGGCGCAGGGAATTGCACCACGACGTCGCCTGCCAGGTCTACGACTGGGACGGCGACGGTCGCTCCGAAGTGGTGCTGTGCACCGAGGGGTTTCTCGTCGAGTTGGACGGCGCGACGGGGCGCGAACGGCGGCGTTTCCCGTTGCCCAAGGACGCGACCGATTGCCTCGTGTTCGCCAACCTGAGCGGCGGGCCGCGCGCGACGGACGTGTTGGTCAAGACCCGCTACACGCAGATTTGGGCCTTGGACCAACGCGGGCGCCAGCTCTGGACAGTCGAGAAACCAGGCGGCTACCTCACCGCCCATCAGCCGGTTCCCATCGACCTCGACGGCGACGGACGCGACGAGGTGGCCGCCGGTTATGCCATGCTCGAGGCGGATGGACGCGTGCGCTGGCTGTTCCATTCGCGAAAGATCCGGCAGGAGCGGGGACACTGCGACTGCTTCCGGCTGGTGCGCCGGGGCAAAACGCCCGCCGAGTTCCGTTTCGCGATGACATTGTGCGGAGCCAACGGCATCGCGCTGCTCGATGGCAACGGCCAGGCGATCTGGGAGATCGATGGCGAACACTTCGAGTCCATCGATGTGGGCCGGATCTGCCCGGACCTCCCCGGAGTGCAGCTCGCCGTTGACATTGACCACAGGCCTTGGGGCGATGGCCCCGTCTGGGTGATCGATGAACAGGGTCAGGTGCGGACGAAGATTCGGACCGACTATGCGCGGCATCACGCCCTGCTCGATTGGACAGGCGACGGAGTGTCCGAAATCGTCGTGGCCCAGTCGCGCAGCCTCTACGACGGCCTCGGTCGACGCGTCGCCACGCTCAGCATGGACCCCCAGGACGACCTCGACGGAGATGAGCGTCTGGCCCTGACGGGCGATTTCACCGGCGACGGCGTGCCCGATGTGGTGTTGACCACCCGCGCCATGCGCCACGTGTCCATCTATCGAAACGAGCAGGGGCGAAAGCCCGATCCACCCGCGCCGCTCGGGACGGAAGTGAATTTCACACTTTATTAGCAGGGCTTTCTGGTCCGCATTCGGATCGTTCTGGTCGGGAATCAAACTCGTTGAACTCGATCCCGGCACGGGCCTTCGGCTCGCGCCTGATTCACCCGTGACCGCGCTCGCGCACGGTCGCGAAGTCACCGGCCCTTACGTGGACCAGACCGGACGAGACCTTCGGGACAGGGCGGTTCTGAGCTGGGAGGGGGTGATTGGAGAATAGGGACTTAACGAATTTGCGGGACATTCCTCGGCCCATCTGTTTTGCTGGGCCGGATGACAAAGAA
>JAKLFY010000059.1 GCA_022710935.1 Verrucomicrobiota bacterium | reverse complement strand
TGCGGCGCGTCGGTGCAGTCCTTGGCGTACTGCACGTACTTGTGAATCCAGTTGGTTGGATCGACAACCGCTGGGCAGAAATTGTACTTAGCCACACATCCCCCTCCGCATCATCTCGGCATCGGTCCATTTGAGGTTGTGTTCCTTCATCAGGCGGCGGGTCTCCAGCTCCGCCTGGACATCGGCCCGCTCCTGGCGGTTCTGGATGGAGCGCACGATCATCTTGATCTCGGGGTCCGACAGCGGCGGCTTGCAGTGCGCCGCGCTGTAGAGCTTCAGCCAGATGAAGACTTCGTCCGGCGGGACGCTGGCCGGCGCGAGGAGGTGCCCCGCGAGGCGGGTGAGCGTTTCGTTGCGGGAGCCTTCGTGCGTCGGGGCTTGCGCGGCGGCTTCCCAGTCGGGGCGCTCGGAGGTGATGTCTGCTTGCGGAAGCATAAGGACTGCTGGAGCGCCATGAACTTCGCAATGCCTTGGAGTAAGAGGCTCAATCCAAGCATATTGTGTACCGGAGGGATGAATGCTAGGCGGTAGCACACTTTGCCGTCCGTCCCCGAGCGCCTCGATAGCAGCATCTCCACTGGTAAGTCGAGCGGATCGCACTCCTCCCTCGTCCACCCGGTAGAGAAAACGACTTCCCTTACCGGTTCGGAACTGCCACGTTCGTCTGTCTTCTTCGCTGACGAGGCCACGGAACATCTCCTCTCCTGCCGCGTTGTCGATGTCGACCGCGACAATCTTGCTCGGGCTCCCCGTCAGGAACCCGATGTTGATCTCCGGCTCAAGGTCGAGCCACTCCGCCCACTTCTCAAGCGTGAACTGGGGGTGATTCTGCCAGCCCTCCATGTGCCGCCGCTCGTAGGGGTCGTAGGGGATCTTCCCCGGAGACTGGCAGCGGTGCGTCGGCGGGCAGCACGGGTGGACAACGAAGCCCAGCTCCTGATACCGCTTGACCCACGTCAGCGGGATCATCTCTTCCTCACTGTCATCTTCTCGGCCGCGATGTCGATGTCAAGTTTCAAGTAGTCAAGCAGGGCATCGACAACCTTGCCGATTGGCCGCTTCCTGTTCCAGAACATGAAGTAGAGTGAGTTCTGGCCTTCACCGGCGGAGCGCAGCTTCACCTCCTGCTGGAGGTCATACAACTGCTTGTAAAGATCCTCAATTCTCTCTTCAGCCTTGTCGAGGCGCTTCGTCGTCTTGAACATCAGAACGGCACGTCTTCCTCCGGCTGCTGCGCCGGCTCGTCGAGGATCTGCATACCGAGAAGCTGCGGCTCGAGGAAGTGCTTGTAGTTGTCCATCGCCTCGGCCACATCCCTCGGCAGCACGTCGACGAGAGCGAACACCGCCTTGGCGTACTCGAAGCCGTTCTTGCTCGTCGCGGTCTGGAGGCTCACGCGGGTGGTCACGTGGTGGAGTTGGAGCTGACGCTTGTTCATCAGGCGCAAGCCGTAGGTCTTGAGCGCCCCGGCGTTGATGGGCGACAGGGTGAGCTGCATCGGGAGCATCTCCTCGGGCCGCAGAATGAACACGCGCCGCCGGAAGGAGCACGCCTTGCTGTTCGGCGTCTTGCCGGAGCCCCACTCGTTGAATGGGCACTTCGCGCACTCACCACCGGGCGAGCCCTGCCCGTGGATGGTGTCGATGCTGATGCAGTCGGGTGGCGAGCCGCCGCCCTTGAACTCCACCTTCCAGTAGATGCGGTAGGGCTGCTGGCAGAGCACCACGCCGGTGATCTCGCTCGCCTGCTCCGCCTCGTCTCCGAGGCCGGGGATCTCCCACTTGGTGCTCTTTCCCGCCGGGTTGACGGCGCGGTCGAGGTCGGTCACCCGGATCGGCTCGCCACCGAGGTTGGTCCGCACGATGGCCTTCGTGGCCTCGATGCCGTTGGTGAGGACGAGGAAGCTCGGCTTCTCCTCGTCGAGGTACACCGTCATCTTGCTTTTCTCACTCATGGTCACCCTCCTTGTCGAACGTCTCGGCCACGCCCTCGTCGGCGAACTCGAACAGCTTGTGGGCCTCGATCTCGATGGTGTCGAACGCCCACGCGAGGTCCGTCTTCGTCGCCACCCAGAACTGCCGGTCCCACGCCTTGTCGTTGTGAAGCGGACGGCTCTCGTCGTCCTGACACAGCCGCACGGTCAACAGAATCCTGTTCACGATGACCTCCTCGTCCTGATTGCGTACTCGTCCACCACCTCGACGGCCTCGGCGAGCGCCGGGGGCAGGTCGGTGCCGTCGCTCATGTAGCCCTTCACCAGCGCGTTGAGCTGCGTCCAGTGGTAGTCCACCTTCACCAACTCGTCGTGCCCGGTGGACCGCAGCGCCTCGATCACCTTGTCCTTCCCGTCCTTCGGCCGCACCTTCGGCTTGGTCTCGAGGTACACCGTCAGGCCGTCGAGGGCAATCCGCTGGATGCCCTGCGCCATGAAGTGCTCCTGTAGCGGCTCCTGCAAAGCGGCGAGCTGCTGCTTGATGCCCTCCAGCGCATCCTCGGCCATGCGGCGGTCCTTCTCGAGCGCGACGAACGTCTTCAGCATCTCGTCGGGGGTCATCACACGCCTCCGATCCGGGGCTTGATCTTCTCCCACTCCCGCCATGCGTCCTCGATGTCCGGGTCATTGGTGAGGTCGCGCAGCCCGTCCCAGAACCACTGGGAGTTGTGGTAGTCCGGCCGAATGCCGCGCAGCCATGTGTAGACGGTGAACGGGGAGCGGCCGAAGTGACTGGCGACCTGCGTCTGCGTCACCCCGTGCTCCACCATCCACCGCTTCAGCGGGTTGGCCTCCACCCATTCGTCCCAAGTCATACGTCACCTCTCTTGACTGCTTCCATGATCTCGTCCACCACTTCCTTCTTCCCCGCCAGCGCCTTGTACACCTGCTGATCGACCGTGTGCTTGGCGATGAGGTGGATGTACGTCACGTTCCTCGTCTGCCCGCCCCGGTGCACCCGCGCCTTCGCCTGCTCGTAGTCGGCGAGCGAGAACCCGACGCTGTAGAACACGCAGAATCGCGCCCGCACGAGGTTCACCCCGAGCCCGCCCGCCTGGATCTGCACGCCGAGGACCTTGATGTCCTCCGGCACTTGACCGGCCACGAGGTCGTTCTGAGTGCCGGACAGCTCGCCCCACTTCCGGTCGAGCTTCTCCGCGAGGAACTTCACCACCCCGAGGTCGGCCCGGAAGCGGCAGAACACCACCACCGTCTCGCTCGGGTCGATGCCCTCGAGCACCTCCTGCAGCAGCTCCAGCTTGTGGTCACCGAGCCACTGCTCCCCGTGGCCCTCGGTGCCGACGAAACCGCTCGTGATCTGCTGGAGTCTGAGGAGTCTGGTGAGCGCGTTGGCGGCGGTCACGATGCCGCTCTGTACGTCTGCTACGAACTCGTTCTTCACGCTCTTGTACACCCGAGCGGCTTCAGTGTCCGGCTCGAGCGTGCAGTAGCGGTCGATGCTCATGGTACTTGGCAAATCTAGCACAGACTTGTCCACGCGGAAAGTGATTGCATCCATGCGGAGCTTGAACTCGTCCTGGTGCAGCCACTCCACAATCTCGTACTGCCCATAGCCGCCCATGCGGCAATACTTAGCCTTGAACTTGGTGAAGTTGGCGCCGAAGAGCGCCGGGTCGAGGAACCGGAACTGCCCGAACACGTCGAGCTGGTTGTTTGGGATGGGCGTGCCGGAGAGGCACAGCCGGCGGGCGGCTGAGTGGTGCAGCCGCGCCGCCCAGCGACTCACCTGGGTGCTGTTACCCTTGCACTTGTGCGCCTCGTCGAGGATCACCATGTCCCACCGCCGCTTGAGCAGCCACGCCCCGAGGTCGCCGCGCCATGCGGACTCGTAGTTCACCAGCAGCACCAGCGCCTTCTCCCTGGCCTGCGCCATCGTCGCGTGCCACTGTGCCTCCACAGCCTTGTCCTTGGAGGTGGGCTCGGTGAGAATACGCACGTCGGGCATGGCGTCCTCGGGGACGTGGATGGCAAACTCATTGGCCCACACGTCGAGCACTGACTTCGGACAGATGATCAGGGTGGACTGCGCCTTGGTGCGGAGCACCTCGTTGATCGCGACCAGCGTCTTCCCGGTGCCCATGTCGAGGGCGAGGTAGGCGGCGGTCATGTCCTTGATGAACTGCGATGCCCGCCACTGGTGCGCCCAGGGTCTGGTCCGCGTGTGCCAGTACCCTGGTGGGAAGCGCGTGATCCACTCCCCGTCGCCCTTCCATTTCTTGGCGTCCATGATGGCGGTGAACTGTTTCAGCAGGTCGCCGATCTCGGTGTCCACGTGCATCTGAATGCCCTTGCGCTTGGCAGTGGTGACGATGGACTGCGCCGCGAATGGTGAGCGGGGGTACTCCCAGCACAACTGGCTCTTGTTCCACCGTGCGCCGGGGATGGCGCCGAAGCGGGCCGAGTGCACCGCGTCAGCCCCGATCAGGCATAGGCGGTCAGGAAGGAAGGAGAGTCTCATCCCTTCCTCCCGCTCCCGCCGCACGTCGGGCATGGCTCAGTGTCCACTGACTGGTTATCCACACCTCTATCCAGACTTTTCTGGATGGGATTCTGGATAGGCGGGTCCCACAGAATTCCAGTTCCGTGACAGGCTCGGCACTCCCAGGGACCCGAAGATCCAGACAAGAAACTATCCAGATCCCCAGGGACACCGGGTGGTATGGAAACCGATCCCGTACCTCTGCAAACTGGGCAACAGTACGGACTCATGGCTCACCGTCCAGAGCGCGGAGAATGCTATTCACACCAGCGCCGAGTAGCGCTCCGGCGAAGTCGTCCGTTGTGTTCTGTTCGATCAGATAATGGCACCTCCCCCGCGCCGCCTCCAGCACGGAACGAAGGCGCTCGATCTCGTCGGCGGCTTCCTTCACGGTTGCCACCTGTGCCGACGGGATCAAAGCCCCAATGTCATCGCTCCAGAATCGCAGCCACTTCAGGATGTCATCCGGCATCGTGGGCCTCCCCCGCTTGGGCGTTGCTCTCTACACACCCGTTCCACTTCAGGATCAAACGAGTAGAGGAGACCACGATTCAGCAGCATCAACTTGACGTATGTCTCGGCACCCTTTTCCAAGAGCTTCGGAGGGGGAGAATACGGCACGCGCCTACGCCACCATCCCTCTCTTGCCCCAGCAAGCCACGCGTCGTAGAGGTCGGACGGCTGGATTGCTTTGTCATTCTGATCATTGCTCATCTATCCCTCCCACGCGCTCTCAGCACCGCAGCCACAGCAGACCAGCCACCGCGACCCGTCAGCGGCCAACATCGCCGACCACAGATCACACCCACACGTCGCGCAGACCCACCTTGTGACACCGTCTGCTAGCGCGACGTAGCCATAGAGAGTACCGAACATCCGGTGACACGATTGGCACTCAAAGATGAAAGTCCCCACAGGGACAACGGCCGCCCATCTGTGCTTGCAGGCATGGCAAAACGCCTCTCCAGACAGGTGGGGCCGATACTCGGATAGCCGGGCGACGTTATTAGGGGTCATCGGCTATGGCCCCGGCGGCAACGAGGGCGGCGCGCAACTTGATGATTGCAGGGTTTAGCACAAGATACGCATCGGGGATGGTTCCCGACTCGCAGTAAACTTTCCAGAGATTCAGGGCCGCATGGATAACACCCGACTCATCCTTGGGCTCCTCAATTGGGGGGCCCGCTTTCTCCGGCGGACAGTCGGGCATCGGCTCTGTCACCGATATTGCCAAATGCTGCCCGGCGAAACGCCCCCGGCAACGATCACAGAGGATGAGAACGCCACCGACCTGCCCCAGGCCATCCCGGTGTGGAAATAGAGACAGCGGCGAGTGGGTGCCGCAGTTGAGGCAGCATATCTGTCCATCGACTTGAGGCACGCCCATTGCTGCAACGGTGCCGCGGCCCGGACCGGTCAACTCAATCTTGGCAAGCCGCACGAAGCCGGCGTCCCTGGCGAACTGATACGACCCCTTGCCAACTGCGCGGAGCCTATCGTATGTGTCGATGGCATCGCGGGCATCTCCCGCTGCGGTCCACCACAGCGTTTCCCAGTTCTCGCGGACTACTGGTCCCCCCGTGGGCGCGGGGAGGTGTAGATATTGAACGACCCATGCTGTATAGTTGCTCATCGTGTTGTCTCCCTGTCATCCGGCATCGTGGGCCTCCGGTTGCGGTGGCTCGTAGTCCACTCCGCGCTCGATGCACCTTGCGGCGATCTCAGGCAGCGGAGCGTCGAGCACCCCGTTGATGTCCACGCTATCCGGGTCGATGCCGCGAGCGATCAACTCCCCGGCCAAGTCTCCCCACGTCCAGCCTTCGTTTCTCATGGCTCACTCCATCCCCCAGTCGTCCCACTCTCGAATCCGTCCGCGAAGATCGGTTCCGGCGGCGGACAGTGCTCGAAACCGATCTGCTGCACCACGGCGTACCGCGCCATGAACAACTGATCACCAGCGAACGTCGATCCCGTCTCCCAGTCGCACTCGCTGTGAATGTTCCATGGGTTGTCCCCATCCCAGAACTCCTCGTCCATCAGCGTCGGGCTGCGCGGGTTGCGGAGGTGATAGGTGCTGACGCGGTCGCCAGCGTCGGTCAGCCACAGGAAGTCCTCGGACAGCGCCGCGTAGCGGTAGTCTCCCGGCAGGCTCCAGAGCAACGCCGGCGTGGCAGGGCTGCTCACGTCCCACAGTTTCGCCCCATCAAGGAACGCCGTGACCATGCGCCCGTCGCTCACCGCTACGCTCTTGCCGCGCAGCATGAACCCGCGCCCACTCAGGGTGCCGGCGTACACCAGCGTCTCGCCCTCGAGTCGGAACAGGTACAGGCGGTTGTCGGTCATGCCGAGGTAGAGGTAGTTGCCGAGCCTGATCCCGTTGGAGATCTTGCTGACACCTGGCACGTCGATCTTCTGGAGCGCGGTCAAATCTGACGGTGTCCCAATTCGATACACCGTCCCCTCGCCCCCGAGGTCACCCGGCAGGTGCTTGGCGATCAGATACTGCGCCGCCCCGGCGCTGTATGTGAAGGCTCCCCGTGGATCGGAACTGGTGCCGTAGAACTTCCTCACGCCCCAGGTCGGCGCTGCGCCAGTACCAAGGTCAAACACTACCTGCCCGAGCTTCCACACCCCCACCCCGTAGCGGCAGTCGTCGCAGATGGACTGATTCAGCAGGTCGTAGTCTGAGTCCCCCATGTTGTCGACGTTGAAGTTGCTCTGCCCCCGAGCTACGGGATGCTCCGGGTCCGTCGCATCCCATACCTCCAGCTCATTCCCGTCGTTGACCGTGAGGTACGTCTTGCCCTTCCAGGTGAACACCATCGGGTCGAAGAACTTGTCGATGGTGGGCATCCCGAGGCAGTTGATCGACGACCGCATCAGCCCCTCGTCTTCGAGGCAGCCGGCCCACACCGCAAGGGGGATGAAGAGGGCCAGGCAGGTAATTGAGAACCAGTGACAAATCCCGTTGGTTAGGTTGACAGGTCGCATCCTTCCGGCCCCCCTTCATCCATCCATGTCATGCAGCCGCAGCCGAGCGGCACGACCTGCCGGCGCTTGGGTGCGGCGACGTGGTTATACGGCCCCAGGTTGAATTGGACGTAGTGCCCTACCAGGAGGACTACCATCCTGACTCCGAGCCAGCACAGGCCCGCGGAGAGGGCGTTTTCGGCCATCCTACCGCTTCCCTACGGTGACCTTGTGCCGCTTCACGTTCAGCGGCTTCTTGGCGAGCACCCCAGCGTCTCGCCGCGCCGCGTAGAACACCCGGCTGCACTTCTCACACCGCCCGATCCACACGTGCCCTTGGAACTCCTCGCTGGTGTACAGGCGGTGGATGCAGCGCACGGTGCGGAGATTGGTCTGCGTGGGCACCTCGGAGAGTATCGGTGTTTGCCCACATGAGCACATCATGTTGTATGAAGGCTGTGGATGCGTCGGCAGCGGGAACCGCGTCACCATCCCCGGCTCGAAGAGCAGCATGGACAGCAGCACGGAAGCGTCAGGGGTGTCCATCGCTCTGCATCTCCATGTAGCGGTCCACCCCCCACTCCCACCCCTTCTTCACGAAGCCGTACACCGGGCACTCCGGCTTGTGGACGCTCGTTGACAGCGTCTCCGTCACCCACTGGTTGGTCGAGCACGTGCAGCGCGGTCGGCTGTCATCGTGCCGCTCGAACCACTCCACCGCGAACCCCAGGATCGTCGCAGGGTCGTAGCCGAGGCTCATGCGTCACCTCTGGTGGGGCCACTCCGCCCCGGTCTGCCGCAGCTTCGCGTTGCGCTTCGCCTCGTCCGGCAGGGTTTCGGCCGTGTACATCTCCCCCTTGTACGACCACCGCCCATCCTCGAGTTGCTTCGGCAGGTTCGACGGGTCGGCCAGGTGGTGGTACGTCGTCACCGGGCGGCTCAACGGCAACCCGCCGGTGAACTTCTTGTACGTCTCGTCGCCGATCTGCGCGGCGTGCTCGATCCACTTGCGATGCACGTGCGCCACCATGTGCGCCGGCATGGGCTGGATGTTCGGCACGTGGGCGATGGTCTGCTCCACGCGCCGCTCGAGCACCTGCTGCTCAGCCGTGCTCGTCCAGTTCTCGCTCGGACCTGCTGCCCTCTCGTACTCGGTGCAGCCCCGCTTGAGGATCACGCTCGTCTCCGGGCCGAGATCCTCGGCGGCGTCCACGGCCTTCCGCACGTACTCGTACATCCACAGCCCCTCGTCCAGCCCCTGCGCGTAGTGGTAGCCGCCGTACGCCCCGGACGTGTACGTCCGCAGCTCGATGCCGCACTTGCAGGGGAAGGGGAAGTCGTGCTGGATCTTCATGAGGCTGAACAGCCCCGCCACCGTTTTCGGCCTCACCACCACCTTGAAGCACGAGAGACACTTCGTCGGCACGTACGACCCCTTCCCCGTCGCCCGCCCGATGATCTGGTGGAACACCGAGTGCCACAGGTAGCAGTCCAGCCCCTTCGCGAGCTTGACGTAGTGCCACGGCGTCTCCGGTGCCTGCACGTACTCCGCCTCGAGCCTGCCGTCACCCCACCGCACGTGGTAGCCCCGCCGCGCCAGCAGGGGCTTGAGCAGGGTGATCATGTCGTTCTGCACCAGCCCGTAGTAGTAGCTGTCCTTCGCGTTGTCGGCCTCCACCATCGGGCCGTCGTCCACCATCAACTGGTCACCATCCGCCGCCGCAGGGGCTGCGGCAGCGTCGTTCGGATCATATCCAGGGCTCATGGTCATGTTCCGGCACCTCCGCACCCTAGTCTAGCCGCTTCAGAAGAGATCTGAGCGCGTACGCGCCGCCCACCACGAGCACCCCGGCGAAGGCGAAGAACAGCCACGTCATGAAGGTGCTCACGGCAGCGCCGCCTTGATGTCCTCGACCGTCCACCGCCCGGTGGGCGTCACCCGGCCGTGCTGTTTGCACTGCCCCACCACGTACAGGATCTCGTCGTTCATCGCCAGCTCGGCCTCCAGCAGGCGCACCCAGCGCCGGCAGATCGGGCACTGAAACTTGCCACGCTGCCCGTTCCAACGGCGGTGCATCTTGGCTTGCATGTGCCAGATCGTGGCCTGTAGCTCCATGTTCTCCCCCTGGAGCCTGACTACTTCCTCTGTTGCCACGTCCAGCGCCTCACGGTACCGGCTGAGCTTCGCCTGCAGCGTCTCGACCTCAGTCCGGGTTGCCACCGTCCACCTCCGGGTACGCCACGGTCGCCCGCAGCGTCGAGGCGTCCACGCAGTGGATCGGCAAACCGGCCATGCCGCTGACC
Source organism: Verrucomicrobiota bacterium (assembly GCA_022710935.1). Classification (GTDB taxonomy): domain Bacteria; phylum Verrucomicrobiota; class Verrucomicrobiia; order Limisphaerales; family J093; genus MWFF01. The sequence continues at coordinate 30,253 of JAKLFY010000059.1, read as the reverse complement.
TTCAGACGGGTGCGCCCGAAGTCCTCCACCTCGGTCCACTCTGGGAGAGTGAAGCGCCCGTGCAGGCCGAGCGAGAACTCACCCTGCGCCTCGAGCTTGGTCAGCGTCATGCCGACCGCGTCCCAGTGCCGGTACATCGCCTTGAGATCCTTGAGCGCGTTCACGCCTGTGAAGAACACCCTCGCTTCCATGTCAGCCCTCCTTGTTGTTGCCGAGACCGAGTACATGCCAGAACTCGTCCTCTCGTTCCTTGGTCAAAGCATGTTGACCGATCAACTTGTTGACAAACTCGTCTGGTTCCCGCAAGCCAGCCGTGAAGATCACGGCATCCCGCAGGCGGCGCACCTCGCCGCGCAACACCTCGATCTCGCAGATCAGGCACTGCGGCGTGTGCCCGTTGATGTGTTGCTTGCATGGATCGTAGCTGTTCATAGCAGTGACCCCCACTCGCACTCAGGAGTCTCCAGCACGCGGGCACAGATGGCCGGTAGGTCAATCGCCGCCGCGTCCGCCGCCGCGTCCGCCGCCGCCTCCGCCGCCCGCGCCGCCGCCCACGCCGCCGCCTCCGCCGCCCACGCCGCCGCCCGCGCCGCCGCCCGCGCCGCCCACGCCGCCGCGTCCGCCGCCCACGCCGCCGCCGCCGACCGGCCCGACTTATCGAGCCACGCCCGCGCCCATGCCCGCCACGTGGCGTCTGTGCAGCTCTGCGCCGCGCAGACGATGGCGATAGCTACACACTGGTCGATGGTGAGCGTAGGCCGCTCGATCTCGCGAAGCACCACGCACAAGCGCAGACCGTGTTTGGTGCCATCCGTTGCGTGGCTCACGCCGCGCACCACGAACGCCCTCGTGTAGCCGCCAACGCCGTGCCCCGGCGCCATCAGTGCCGCCACCGCCTCGCTTGCGTACACGTGCAGGTACTCAGAGGTGCAGAGCCCCTGGCCCCGCTTGCCGGTCGCCCGCACACGCCTGCCCACCGCCCAAGTTGTACCACCCTTGGTCGTACCGTCTGCAGCTACGAGTTTGATCCACTCTCTTGAGCGTGCCATTGACCCTCCCCACTGTTGTTCAATCTAGCATCCGTGATGACTGTCTGCAACAACCATATTCACTGTTGGTCATCCAAGAATCTGACCGCCACCTCTGTTACACTGTTCCCGTGACCGAAGCGGCCATCGTCCGCACCATCCTGCGCCACCTCAAGGCCCTCCCCGACTGCTACGCTCGAAAACTCCACGGTGGACCGTACTCTGCGGGCCTCCCTGACATTTTCTGCTGCTACCAAGGCCACCTCCTCGCCATCGAAGTCAAGCGGCCAGGGGGCCGCGTGACCGCCCTGCAAGCGGCCGAGCTTGAGGCGTGGGCGCAAGCCGGCGCGACCGCCATAGTCGCTACCTCATGGGCCGACGTGGAGCGGGCGGTCAGTCAGCTTCCCACTGCCTGATCGTGAAAGCGTCACCGCACGAGCCGATGATGCGCCCGTTATCAGTTATGCGGTTGCCGAGCACCTGAATGCGCCCGCCGCAGATAGGACACAGTCCGACGTTATCCTGACCGTTGCACTTGTTGGCAAGCCAAGTCCATGCCACGGCTCGAGCACGGATGTTGCGGTTGTCCTCAACTGTGATCGTTGGCTCAGTTTCAACCGTTCTCACTGTTGCACCTCCGTCGACCGTTCGCACTGTTACCAGATAGGGCGGGATGGCACCGGCCGACCGTTCCTACTGTTGCGGCCGACCGATGCCACTGTTGCAGGTGGGCTCGCGTGGCGGGCCGGCCGGCGCTCATGTCCGGCCGGAATGTGGTGGGCAACGGCGCCGGCAGGCTGGGGGCGCGGTGGGTCATTCGTCATAGGCGCGGACGATTCCGCGTACCATGCGGTACAGCCATCCATGAGGCTGTGCGAGCTGCGGGTTGAATGACAGCTCGTCCGCTGTCCACCGCGCAATCTTGTTGATACTGGCGTCGGGCTCGTGGTCCGCGATCCGTCGCGCCACCTGCCCGATCAGCCACTCATTGTCCAAAGCCACCCGAGGGTATCGCTTCGCCGCCTGCGCTCGTCGCGTCATTGTCCTATCCTCCCCGCGAGCACTCCCAGTGCCCACAGCACAGCCGCGCACTCGGGCGCGGCTGAATGTGGGCGCTACTGACAGTCACGGAAAGCCGGCGCGATGCGGCAGACCGGGCCACCTTTGAGTTTCACGATCATGCTCTGATCGGAGGCGCGATGGGTCCACGGGAATACCCGCTCGATCGCATCCCGCACCTGTCCGAAAGGGTATGAGCTGTAACCGCACTGCCAGCGCTCGGTGATGTTCTCCGACACGTCCTCATGGCTGTCGACCACGTACCATTCCGCGCACAGGTCGACCGGGACCGCATACTCGCCTTTCGACCGGCAAAATATCGGCCGCCCGTATCCTCCGCGCACATCGCAGCCAGTGTGTACGTGAATTATCACCGTCACGTCGGACCGATAGACCCAATCCTCGCCGGTGTCGTGACCGTAGACCGCCCAGAGGTAGACCTGTGACAGGTCATTCTCGCCATTGTAGACATTGTCTCGTGCCAGTTCCTTGAGTCGCAGCACATCCTCGCAGAACTGCATCCCGGCCTCGAACCACGACAGCTCGCGGTTCTCGTCGCGACCCGCCCAGTGCTCGAACAGGTCTTGCATCGCCTCGTCAATTTCCATCGTGGCGTCGAGAAAATGCGCCGTTTCAATCGTGGCGCCGCTGTCCCAGTACCGCGGATTCCACACCACCGCCGGCGCATCCTCTGCCACGGGCGGATGCTGCCAGTGGCGACCATAGGTGCCGCCACTATCCAAGAAATGCTCCCCAGTGTTTTCGCGAATCGCCTCATACCATGTCATAGTCGCCTCCCCGTGGTAGTGACCACGTGCTAGCGTTGGGCATGTCATCCTCCGATCGAGAACAGCACGTACAGGAATCCATAAGCGAGCATGACGAGACATGCTCCGGCCAGCACCACGGCAGCGCGGTTACGCATAGTCAGTCGTCCAGTCGGGATACCAATCGGCGCACTCGTCTGGAATGGCCATGTCCCGCTCGCGTTCGCTCAGGACGTCATCGTAAGCTTCGAATTTCGCCCGCTCGCCATCGACGTTCTCCCGCGACATGCGGTCGACCTTGGCGCGGAGAACGTCCAGCTCCATTTCCTGTGCATCCATTCGATGCCGCGTGTACCAGGTCAGATAGTCACTCATCGCAGTGCCTCCATTTCGGTTATGCATGGACCACCTCATATCTCACGCCACGGCAAACAATGGGACGGGCCGCGGTGGGGTTGCTCCTTTGAACTGACTCAGCCATCGCCACATCAAGACGGGCTGCCGCAGATCCGCCAAGGTTCAATATCACCGCCTCGCGATTAACAGGAACACGCTCACCATTCGACCGCATCATGTACCACTGTAGACGTTTCATCCCGGCACCTCCGTTTTCATACCATCTAATATAATCCCAAAAATACCGTTTTCAAGGGGCGGCAGGGAATTTCTCGGAATTTCTCGGGATAGCTACCAGAGTGGGGCGACTGGGGCGGTGAGACGTAATGAGATCGTGTCAGATATTTCAGAATATCTCGGACGGACGGTGTCACAGCGCAACAATGAGAATGAACGTCAACTACGGAGACGAGAATGAAATGGGGGGGCTCTTTGAGTATGATTCTCAGCTCAGGCGCAGTCTGCAATATCTCTATTGAGACACGCTGAGATTAGTCAATGGTGATAGTACGAATTCGGCATTTCTCGCGATATTGCATAAATCACAGACTCTACTATGCTCGGTAGGGTAATTGAGGCGTAAGTGTACTCGGAATGAGACGTGGGAATTCTCTTTCAGATTATATCGATATATATTCATAACTATATATTAGCTACATGCAGCTCACTTTTCTCAGGTAAGCTTACTTGACATGACACACTGGTAGCTCTACGGGCCCAGAGATATCAGCAATATCTGAGACACACTGCGGCATAGCGCTACGCTGCACTGCGGCAATGCTCCAAGGCCCTACGCTGGTACCTGCCAGTACCCTATACCCTCACCCTGCCGCACTGCACAGCCGCGATCCTGTGCCACGCTAGGCCGCACTGCGGCCGAGCTGCGGCACGGCAGCGCAGCTCGAGCGCACCCCCGCCTCGCCTCGAGCCGACCTCGCAGCACGACCGCCCAACCGAACGCCCCCCCGCCTCGCGCCCGCAAGCGAGCAAGGGCTTGGATGGATTTCAACAGACCCCCTGCGTTGCTCTTTTACCTCCCCTAGATTTGCCTACTGCCCCTTGACTTCCCTGTCTCAACGCCCCATGATTCCTACATGGCACGACGTGCCCCCTTGGTAGTTGCACAACCTGATGACAAGTTGAGCCCTCGGCTTCAGCACTTGGTGGTGCTGGAGGAGGCCCCGTGTGAACTAGAGTGGGGGGTGCAGTGCCTGCGGGACGGCGGCAGCGAGGCTGCAGCCGCTTTGAAGAGTGGGTTGACGGTAGCGGAGTGGAACCAGGTGAAGAGGTGGGGAGCGGCTGGGCATCCGGCGTTCAGCGGGTTCTACAGTGACTACCTGTTTGCGAGGGGGTGTGCTTTAGAATCCATCCAGAGCGCGGTGCACAAGAGGGCGCTGGACGAGGGGGAGTTGGCGTACGCTCGTGCTGCCGAAGAGATCATTCTTGATGGTCGAATCGGCGGCACGAGGGTGGACGGCGGCACGCAGACTCAGGTGAACGTGGTGATCAACAAGGACTTTGATGGGTGAGGTAGTCGTACCGCATCTTGGGTTCAAGCCGCGTGGGTATCAGCGGCGGTGCTGGGATGCTCTTTTGAAGGATGGGGTGAAGCGGGCGGCGCTGTGTTGGCATCGGCGGGCTGGTAAGGACCTGTTGATGTTGAACATCGCGCAGATTTTCATGCTGGAGAGGAGCTGCTTGGTATGGCACCTGCTTCCGCAGTTCAATCAGGCGCGGCGGGTGGTGTGGAACGGGATGACGAGTGAGGGGCACGGTTTTCTGGACTACTTCCACCCGGATCTGATCGAGCGGCGGCGGGACGATCAGATGTTGTTGCAGTTCAAGAAGGAGCATGGGGGGAGCATCTACCAGTGTGTGGGGAGTGATCAGCCGGACAAGCTGATGGGGGCGAACCCGGCTCTGGTGATCTTCAGCGAATACGCGTTGGCTGATCCGCAGTGTTGGGACTACATCAGGCCGATCTTGAACGAGAACGACGGGGTGGCGGCATTTATATCCACGCCTCGTGGATATAACCACTTCTACGACGTTATGGCGCAGGCCAGAGAGTCCGAGAGCTGGTTCTCGGAAACTCTGACTGTGAATGATACAAAGCGGGCGGATGGGACGCCCGTGGTGACGGAGGACCTGATCGCCGAAGATCGGCGATCAGGTATGCCGGACGAGCTGATCCGGCAGGAGTACTACTGTGATTTCTCGGCGCCGCTGACGGGGGCGTACTGGGGCAAGGAGCTGGACGAGGCGGAGAGAGAAGGTCGCATTGGCGACCTCGTCTGGAGGAGAGAGTACCCGGTGCACACGGCGTGGGACCTTGGGATGCGGGACGCGACGGCGATATGGTTCTACCAGGTGGTGGACGGGTACGTGCACTGGATCGACTACTACGCTTCGAGTGGCGAGGGGCTCGAGCACTACGTGAAGGTGCTGCAGACGAAGCCCTACGTGTACAAGGAGCACTGGGCGCCGCACGACATTCGCGTCCGCGAGTTGGGGACAGGCGTGAGCCGGTGGCAGACGGCTGCCGACTTGGGCGTCTTCTTCCGCGTGGTGCCTCGGCTGAGCGTGGAGGAGGGTGTGCAGGCGGCGCGGCTGGTGATCCCGCGCAGCCGCTTCGACAAGGTGAAGTGTGCGGACGGGGTCAAGGGCCTCCGACACTACCGGAAGGAGTGGGACACGCACAACAGGCTGTGGAGCGCGAAGCCGGTGCACGACTGGACAGAGCATCCCGCATCGGCCTTCCGCTATGGGTGCCTCACTGTCCCACGTGGTCGCGTGAAGGTGCCGGAGCCGATCGTGTGGAACATCGAGGAGACGTTCGAGCAGGCGCTAGAGCGGAACGACGGCATCGTTCGGGAGCGTCGGAGCGCGGAACAGACACAGTGGAAGGGCATATAATCAAAATCGGAGGACGAAGATGGCATCAGATCTGTACTTCTTCATCGACCAGAGCGAGGATGACAACCTGTCGGATGCCGTCGATAAGAGGGAAAAGGACCTCTGTGGGCTGGTCATCCCGACCATGACGAGTACGAGCATCAACTTCCAGGGCTCAAGGGACGGGACGAACTTCTACCCCATCTGGTGGGACAGCGTGTTACTAGAGGTCACCATCACGTCCTCGACGATCGCCATGCTCGACCCAATGTGGTTCGCCGGGGTGAACTACCTGAAGATCGGTACGGGTTCCGGTGAGGCGTCTGATAGAACTATCTACCCGATCTGGCGGGCATTCTGATGGCCTCGACCCAAGCTCTTGACAAGCGCCTGACGGCCCTTGAGAGCGTCGTGAGCGGATTCACGGATGCGATGGCTGAGATCATCCGCTCGGCAGAGACGGCGACGCGGGCCTACGCGGAGAATGAGGAGCCGTTCCGTCGTCAGGTCGCGACGATCCGTCAGGAGATCCGGGCGCGGTTCGATGGCCTTGATGAGCGGCTGCGGAAGCTCGAGGGCGGTGCCGAGTGAGCACATATTACATTCGCGCTGACGGCACGGCGGCCAACAAGGAAGCGGCGACGAGCGACTCCGCGCCCGAGACGAGCATGAACGTCACGGTTCACAACGCGGAGACGTTCGCCGCTGGAGACACCATCATCGTCTCGGATGCTGGTGGTGTGTATCGTGGCACTAGGCTTACGGTGCCATCTGGCGGTAGTGTCGGCAACCCGATCACCTATCCCGGCAGTGGGTCTCCTGTGTTGAAGGGATCGTTGGATCTGACAGATGGCACGTATGATTGGTTGGCATCAGCGTCAGGGACCAACGAATACTACTGCGCTCTCGGCGCAGAAAAAAACCTGTGGACCAACGCAGACGTGGAAACCAGCGTCGACGACTGGAATGCGCAGGCGAGTTGCGCTATCTCGTGGGGGACCGATCAGTTTTGGGAGGGTTCACACAGCCTCAAGGTGACTCCTAACGATCAGTGGTGGGCGGTGCGATCAGACGCTAAGACGATCGTGCAAGCCTCGACGGCTTACACCGTCAGCTTCTACGTGCGCCCAACCGACACCCTTGCGAATGACTACGTTTACGTGTACGACCAGGATAACAACGAGATAGCGGCTGTCTCGGCTGGGCACCCGACCGGCGGTGCATGGACTAGAGTGCATCTTCACTTCACGACTGGGGTTGGTGACACTGGCGTCAAGATCCATTTTGAGGCGCAGACCAACACCGTCACATGGCTTGACGGGTTTCAGGTCGAGGCCGGAAGCTCTGAGACGACGTGGGTCAACTACGGTGAACTGGTCCCATCGAATCCGAGTCTTGTTGATCCCGGCGTTGGGCTTGTGTTTCTCGATGATGTCAGTCTGACCGGCGGTACGCTGGGTGCGCTGGCGGATCACGAGTGGGGCTACGGCGATAACGACTCGCTCGGGTTCGACACGATCTACGTTCGTGACAACAGCGGTGACCCGGATACGTCCGGTGCTGTGATCGAGGCGAGTCAGCACGCCTGCTTCTATGTCTACGACAAGGACTACATTGTCGTAGACGGTCTGGAGTTCCGGCACGGATGGGGCGGGGACTATCAGGGGGGGTTCACGGCGTACCTGTCGACCGGCTCGGTCGTGCAGAACTGCGAGGCGCACTGGAACAATGCGAACGGCATCGCTTTTGCCTCAGGATGCACCTCCTGTACGATCGACAGTTGCACCGCAAGCTACAACGGTTCGCATAACATTCAGTTCAGCGGTGCCGCCGAAGATAATCGGGCCACCGGGCACACGGTATCGCGCTGTACGTCTCATCACAGCAGGGTGTTGACATGGAATGAGGGCAACGAGTTCGACGGTTACGGCATCAAGCTCCAGTGGTGCGATAACTCCGTCGTCAGGAACAACTACTCGTACTCGAACGATCTCCAAGGGATTGATCTCGATGTCGGGACCGATGGCAACGACATCTACGAGAACAAGTTCTACGACAACAATTGGGACGGCATTCTCCTTGAAATCGGGGCCGCGAGCAACACGGTCCATCACAACCTGATCTACGACAACGTCAGGGATGACGACGCCTACGCCGCCGAGATCATGATCTGGAACGACAGCCAGAACAACGAAATCTACTCGAACGTGATCTACAAGACGCGGACCTCGAACACCAGCGATTTCCTCATCCTGATCGGTGATTCTGGCGCCACGGCCAGTAGTGGCACCCTGATCTATGGCAACGTCCTCGATGGGGGTGGCTTCGCGAATAACGCGATCCGGGTGGATGGCGGGGCGACCATCGCGACCGCGCAAGGACTAAAAATCAAGAACAACATCCTTCTCAACACTGACCAAGTGCCGATCTGGATTCAGAGTTCGAGCTTCACCGGGTTCGAGTGTGACTACAACTGCTACGACGTGAGCGGCGGAAACATCATCCAGCGTGGCTCAGGCACATACCCGAGTTACACGCTTGCAACGCACTTCGCGACCTTCGGGCAGGACGAACACTCACTTGACACTGACCCGCTGCTTGAAGATCCAGCAAACGGCAAGTTCTGGTTGCAGAAGATCTCCCCCTGCCTCGGTGCTGGCGTGGATCTCGGAGATGACTACAGGGCCGGACTGCACAAGGCTAGTAGCTGGCCCGATGGCGTCAGGACCGTGAATCAGAGCAGATTGTGGGACCTCGGCGCATATGTGAGCGCACAGGGAGAACTTGCGCGGCATTCGCGATGGTTACACATGCTCAGTCGGCATCATGGATGGAGGTGAGTCATGCCATGTGGCGGCGGTAAGAAGAAGAAGCGCGGCGGACGGAGGAAGTGATGGCCGAGCCCACGAAAGAGATGGTCGAGGAAGAGGCTCCAGGAGGGGACGATGTCGAGGTGATCCTGAACGAGTTGTCCGCCGCGCAGCGACGGATGGAGTCGTGGATGGATCGCGGGGAGAAGGTGATCAGCCTCTATCGTGGGGAGGGCGACGGGGTCAACCCGGCGAGTGACAGGTTCAACATCCTGTGGGCGAACATAGAGACCCAGCGCCCCTTCATCTACTCGAACACGCCGAAGCCCATCGTGAGGAGACGTTTCCTCGAGCCAGACCCACCGGCAAGAGTGGCGGCGGAGGTGATGGAGCGGGCGCTGGATTACTTCATGGAGTGCGAGGGGCACGAGTACACGCCGGCGATGCGGCGGGCGGTGAGTGACTTCCTGCTGCCGGGTCGCGGCCAGGTGTGGGTGGTGTACGACGCCGAGTTCGAGGAGTACACGGAGCGCATCGACGACGAGGGCGAGCCGGTGATGGCGGAGCGCAAGGCGTACGAGCAGGTGTACGTCGAGCACGTGTACTGGAAGGACTTCTTCCACTCGGACGGGCGCTGCTGGGAGGACGTGTGGTGGGTGGCGCGTGGGCACGACCTGACGAGGCACGACCTCGAGGAGCAGTTCGGGGCGCGGATCGCGGACGACGTGCCGCTGGTCAGCGAGATCGAGCGGGACGATGCGTACGAGTACCGCGACCAGTACGAGCGGCGTGACTGTGCGCGGGTGTGGGAGTTCTGGAACAAGCGCACGCGCAAGGTCTACAAGGTGGCCGAGGGGTACGACAAGTTCCTCGAGGAGCCGCTTGAGGACCCGCTGGAGCTTGAGCAGTTCTTCCCCTGCCCCAAGCCGCTGTACATGCTCGAGACGACGGGATCGCTCGAGCCCATCCCCGAGTACAAGATGTACGAGCGGCAGGCGGCGGAGGTGAACGTCCTCACGGACAGGATCACCAAGCTGACGAGCGTGCTGCGTGCGGTGGGTCTGTACGACGCGAACGTGAAGGACGCCGTGTCGAAGCTCGTGCGCGGGGTCGAGAACGAGATGATCCCGTGCGAGAACTACGCTTCGCTGATTCAGGCCGGGGGGGTGAACGGAGCGATCACGTGGTTGCCGTGGGAGAACATCGCGGGTGTGATCGAGGGGTTGTCGATCCAGCGCGAGAAGACGATGCAGATGATCTACGAGGTCACCGGCATCGTGGACATCCTGCGCGGGGTGGCTGTTCCACGTGAAACGAAGGGTGCGGCTGAGGCGCGGGCCGGGTACGCGACGGGGCGGCTGGGCGAGAAGCAGCGCAACGTGGAGAAGTTCGCCCGCGACACGCTGGCGATCATGGCGGAGGTGATCGCGGAGCACTTCGACGCGAAGACGCTGATGATGATCACCGGGGTGCAGAGCGGGCTGGCCGAGGGGCAGGGGATGGAGCAGGTGTCGCAGTTGCTGCGCGATGACCTGATGCGGGGCTTCAGGATCGAGGTGGAGACTGACTCCACCATCGCGCGGGACGAGGACCGGGAGAAGGCTGACCTCGCGGAGTTCCTGCAAGGTCTGAGCGGGTTCATGTCGGCGGCAACGCAGGCGGTTGCCGGCGGGATGATGACGCCGGACATCGCGAAGGAGATCATCCTCTTCGCGGCGCGGCGCTTCCGGGTGGGTGAGGAGCTGGAGGAGCGGCTGCAGCAGATGGGGTCGCAGCCTCCGCAGCAGCAGCAGGACCCGAACGCAGCGGCTGACGCGATGAAGATGCAGATCGAGCAGCAGAAACTGGAGCTGGAGCGCATGAAGATTGAGGGTGAGCAGGCGCTGGAGGCCCAGAAGTTGGTGCTCGAGCAGGCGAAGCTCATGCAGACGGGGCAGATCGAGTCCAAAAAGATCGAGCAGAAGCATATCGAGGCTCTGATCAACCGCGACACGGCGCGGATCAACGCTTCCGGGGGCAATGAGAGGGTGCAATGAGGCGCGTTTGGGCGTTTCGGGACGGGAAAGTGGTCGAGATCACGGGTGAGCGACTACGCCCGAGGAACGCGCTGTCGTCCACGGACGGGCCGATGATCATACCCGACATCCAGCCGTACCAGGCGGTCGGAATCGACGGTTCGTGGGTCACATCCAGGTCACATCACCGTGACCTTTTGAAGGCTCACGGGATGATCGAGGTGGGGAACGAGGCGCCGAAGTGGCTGAAGGAACGTCTAAAGGAGGGCGAGTAGACCATGAGCGAGGAGAAGACGATCCACGACACGTTGCGCGACACAATGTCCGAGCAGTGGGACAAGCTCACGGCAGAGAAGGAGGCCGAGGAGGAGGAACTCAAAGAGGAAGAGGCCGAAGAGACTCCTCCAGAGCCGTCAGAACAGCCCCCGGAAGCCTCTGAGCCTGAGCCGGAGCCAGAAGAGGCCCCGGAACCTGAGACGGAGGAGAAGACACCGTGGGAGGCCGGTGATCTACAGCCACTCGAGCACTGGACGAACGAGGACAAAGCCGCTTTCGGCAAGATGCCGAAGGAGGCGCAGGAGTTCCTGATCAGCAAGGACAAGAAGTTTCAGGCCCACTACACGCGGAAGCTCCAAGAGGTGGCGGAGATTCGGCGTGCACTGGAGCCTGCCCGACCGGAGATGCAGTATTTTGGGGTCAGCGAGGCCGATGCGATTCGCCGACTCGTTGGAGCGCACAAGATGCTCCAGGAGAAGCCGTACGAAGCCATCCGGTTCATCGCGGACACCTATGGGATCGACCTGGGCAAGAGCACGGCTGCGGAGCCCAGGCCGGAGGAGAGTGCGGCAGTTGCGGAGGTGCGCTCGATTCGGCAGGAGATGGCGAACCGCGAGCGGATGGCGCTTCAGGCGCGGGTGATGGCGTTCGAGAAGCAGATCGAGGACTTCAAGAAGGACCATGAGTTCTTCGAAGAGGTCGAGCCCGCCATGACCCGGATCGCCGAAGGGTACGTCGCACGCGGGGAGAACATCCCAGACCTGGCGAGCCTGTACGACCAGGCCGTCTACGCGGACCCGACCGTCCGGCAGCGGGCTCTCGCCCGCGACCGATCCGCCGAGGAGAAGAAGCGGATCGAGGCCGAGAAGGCGTCTGCGAAGAAGGCGCGTCGTGCGGTGAACGCCAAGGTGCGGGGGTCATCCACTGCGGCAGAGGAGCGGACCAAGGCCGAGAAGACGCTGCGCGACGATTTGGCCGCAGCCTGGGACAAGGCGCACGAACAACCGAAAACACTCTGAGAGGTGAACGATGGCATCCCCGAACACGACGTACACAGAGATCGTCACAACGACTCTGCTGCACCGGAACAAGGAACTCGCGGACAACGTGTCCAACAGCAACGCGCTGCTCTCCCGCCTGCGCTCAAAGGGGAAGATCCGGGCCGTCCCCGGAGGCCGGGCGATCGTGGAAGAGTTGGAGTACGCTAGTTCATAAGCTAGAGAACACTGAGATGGAATCAATGATCCTTCTTCCCAATCTTCGCAAGCATCTTACGGTCCTCCGTAACGCGCTTGCGAGTGTGGCACTTGCGGCACAGTGTCTGGGCATTGCTTCTGACGCTCATGCCGTTACAGGCTACAGGAATGATGTGATCAAGCTCGAGGTTCTCGGTGCTTCCGCAGCGGCAGCAGGAGTCTTCCAACCACTCATCGCGCTGCCATGCCCTCCAAGCACCGGACTTGTTTCCATGCGATCCGTCACGGATCTTTCTCGCCTCTGTGTAGCAAGCACGAGAGCAGAACTGCCTTGGTCTGGACGCTGCAAACTGGAAGTTGCTCCCGCACCACTGGCAGGTGTATATCGCCTGATCACGGAGTGTGGCGCTTCGGCACTCGATGCTCCCACAGGTGACTCCGCATCCGATGTCAACCTCCGACTGGTAATACTCTCTGGATTTGCCACAGATCGAGCAGACGGCAGTGACCTTGTGGCTCTTGCCCCAACGGTCAGCCTGGTAGCAGGCTGGAGAGCAATATCTTCCGCTGGTTGTGGATGCGTAGAAGGTGAACTTCTTACCACAGGCGAGGCAGGATGCAGTCTGCGGCGGGTTTCTCATGGAGACCTCCTTGATTCCATTGTACTACAGTTCTCAAACTTTGGCGTACTGAAACCGTCACTGATCGACTTGGAAGCCCAGGCGTGGGCGACAGGGCGCAAGGTCACTGCTGCGGCATACCGGCGTGAACGACTGAGTGTGACGGACGCAATCAAGCGTATGCGACAGTCTGGACTCCCCCATAACGCAGACCTGAAAGGGGAGAGGTGGGCTGAAAAGACCCACCCGACAATGGACGTAAGTCCTTTGTTTGTAACAACTTCGGAGAACGCAACCTTCAAGTACTACTCCGGCTACGAGACCCTGGACATCTCCCCGAGCGACGTGATGTCCGCCGCCGAGTACCCCTGGAAGCAGGCGGCGGTGGTGGTCACGGCGAGCGGCCTCGAGGTGGACGTGCAGAACTCCGGCAAGGAGGCGGTGATCAACCTGCTGGAGAAGCGGATCTCGATCGCCATGAAGACGATGGCGAACAACATCTCGACCGGCATCTACTCGGACGGCACCGGGACGAGCAGCAAGCAGATCACCGGCTTGCAGGCCCAGGTCGCCAAGGTCCCGACCAGCGGCACGGTGGGCGGCATCGACCGTTCGGTGTGGACGTTCTGGCAGAACCAGACCCTCCAGGACGGCACGATGTCGACCTCGACGCTGCTCCCGAAGATGAACCAGCTCTGGCTGATGTGCAGCCGAGGCAACGACAGGCCGGACCTCATCACGGCGGATGACGGCGCGTTCGCCGTCTTCTGGGGCTGCCTCCAGGCGATCCAGCGGATCACGAGCGACACCGACGCGAAGGCCGGGTTCTCGACGCTCGCGTACAACACTGCGAGCGTGATCTACGACGGTGACAGCGGTCACTACGACAACTCGATGTACTTCCTGAACACGGACTACATCTACTTCCGTCCGCACTCCGACCGCAACTTCGTCCCGCTGGAGCGGCGCGGGGCTGTGAACCAGGACGCCTTCGTGGTGCCGATCGTGTTCGCCGGCAACCTGACCATGTCCAACGCCAGCCTCCAGGGCATCCTGTGGAAGGCGTGAGGAGGTTGACATGGCTTGGAACGCAACAGACGTGATCGGTGTGAACTTCACCGCGGTGGACACCACTCCGCAGTTCCCGCTCGGCCTCAAGGTGAGCGGGCGCAACACGAGCAACGGCTACCTCGGTGAGTTCGTCTACATGAAGGGCGTCGCGAGCACGGCGGCGGGGAACTGGGCGCTGCTCAACTACGACGACGGCTCCACCACGCTGCTCCAAGACGGGGCGATCGGGCCGGCGGGCATCGCGATGGCCGCGACGATCGCGAGCACCTACGGCTGGTACCAGGTGCGCGGGAAGGCCAGCGGCCTCCTGAAGGCCAGCGTCGCGGACAACGCGGGCCTGTACGCGCAGGCGGCATCGTCGGCTGGCACGGCCGGGGCGACCGGCTCCGGCCTGAGCGAGATCATCGGAGCCCGCGCCGCAGCGGCGAGCGGCTCCTCGGCAGCGAACACCGAGGTGGAGATCAACTATCCGGTGCTTGGCAAGAGCGCCGGCTAAGGGGGTGACCAGTGGGGTGGAACACCATCGACCTGCTGGGTCCTGACATCACCAAGGTCTACACCTCTCTCGAGTTCAACCTCGGGCAGCGTTGCACCGCGAGGAACACGACCACCGGGTACGTCGGCGAGTTCGTCTTCATGACCGGAGTGGCGAGCACCGTGGCGACAAGCTGGGTGCTGATGAGTTACGACGATCACTCGACGAGTCTGCTCGCTGATGGCGACATCGGCCCGGTCGGGATCGCGATGGCAGCCACGGTGGCGGACACCTACGGCTGGTATCAGATCCGTGGGAAGGCCAGCGGCAAGGTCGCTGCCGGTGTCAACGAGAACGTCGGCCTGTACGCCTCTGCGACGGCAGGGACTGCCGGCGGAACGTCTGCCGGTAAGTCGGAGATCATCGGCGCGTGCTCGGCGGCTGCGTCGGGCGCAGGTGGAGCGACGGAGGTGGAGATCAACTACCCGGTCTGCGGCCTGAGCGCAGGCTGATCTGTGACATCGGGTGGGGGCTTCGGCCCCCACCCTTTACAGGAGGGTGCGATGCCTGGGTTCGATGATTCTTCATTCTCTTTCGGCGGGAAGCAGGAGCGAGATGCCTGCATCCCCATCTTCAGGTACGAGGCGATGCTCGACTCCGAGGCGTCGGACGCGAGCGGGAAGAAGGTCTACAAGGACGTGCCGTTCGTCGAGATCATCGCGCCGGGGAACAACCTTGAGCGCGTGATCCGCCCGGTGCAGGACAACGACAAGGCCCGCTGGCCAGACCAGTGGAAGCGGTTTTCTGAGGGCGGGAAGGGCGGCATCGAGGACATCGACGGAACGCCAATCGCTGAGTGGGCGCAAGCCACGGCGGCACAGGTGAAGACGCTGAAGTCGAGCGACATCCACACGGTGGAGCAGTTTGCGGAACTCCCCGACATCTACCTCCAGGGGATGGGGATGGGGATGACGGATCTCCGCAACAAGGCCCGCGTCTATGTCCAGAACCAGCGGGGCGAGATCAGCGTCCAGAAGGTGTCGGCCGAGAACCGGAAGCTGAAGAGTCAGATCAAGGATCTTGAAAGCACTCTTGAGAAGTTGCACAATAGGCTTGAGGTGCTGGAAGGCAAGGGGAAATGAGCAGCAACCTCCTCCAGATCGGCCAGGCAATCGCCATCAAGGCTGGGCTTCCCGTCCCGTCCACCATCATCGGCAGCTCTGAGCGCACCGTGCAGACCATCCTCCAGGCCATCAAGGACGGCAGCCAGAAGGACGCCTATCGGGACGTGGACTGGGCCGTGCTGCATCTCGAGTACACGTTCAAGACGACCGGCGCCGAGTATTACGACATGCCGCCGGACTTCGACCGCCTCGTGAACAACACGATCTGGGACCGCACGAACGGGCAGACGCTGGTGGGTCCGGTCGGGCCAGAGAAGTGGCAGATGTATCAGTCGGGGCTCTCCGGTCTGACCGGAACGCGGCGTGTCTGCCGGGTCACCGGGCAGGACCGGGTGATCATGCGGCCGTTCAAGCCGCCGCGCCTCCAAATCTACCCGGACACCGCGAGCGCGACGTATCCGAACGATGCCGAGGAACCCATCGAGATCGCCTACGAGTACATCACCACCAACTACATCATGAACATGGGCGTGTTCGGATGGCCGCTGGGAGCGGAGTGGAAGTCGGACGACGACTACGCGGTGATCGACGACGACATGATCGAGGCAGCGGCCTTGTGGCGCCTGCTGCGAATGCTCGGCATGAGCTATGCGGACGAGCGCGAAGAGTACAACGCGCTGGTGCTCGAGCGGGGGTCGCATGATGGCGGCGCGGAGACGTTGAGCCTGCTGCAGGGCGGCTCGATGTTCGACCTGAATATCCCTGACACAGGGTTCGGCAGTTGAGAACGCAGCGACTGACCGGGCAGGATTTCCAGATGCGCGGGATGCGGCAGCGCCTCGCGCAAGAGGTGCACATCGACGCCCCCATCGGGGGGTGGAACACGCGGGACTCCATCGACAACATGGAGCCAACCGACGCTGTGGTGCTGGACAACTGGATTCCTGACCTCGGGTGGGTGAAGTCGCGCCCTGGGTACGAGCTGTACATCGACATCGCCGGGTCGGACGACGTGAAGACTCTCGTGATCTACGAGAAGGGCACGACGAAGAAGTTCCTCGCGTTCCATGGGAGTAGTTGCACGGACATCACGAACCCAGCCTCCCCGTCAACAATCAGCGCGATCACGTCAGGCGACTCCCGCTGGAACTATGCCCAGTTCGACGGGAAGCTCGTCGTGCTGAATGGGAACGACACGCCGTTCATGTTCAACGGGACGAGTTGGTACTCGGCGAACACTGGCGGTGGTGAGTTCCCGCTCACGTTGACTGGCAACCCGGTCCCGACCGATGTGGACAGCCTCATTGGCGTCAACGTCTTCAAGAACCGAACGTGGTTCTGGGAGAAGAACTCCCAAGATGTGTGGTACTCCGCGCTGAACACGATGGGCGGCGCTCTCACCAAGTTCCCCCTTTCCCGCGTCGGGCAGTTCGGCGGCAACCTGATCGCCATGCAGACGTGGACGCGGGACGGCGGGAGCGGCCCGGATGACTTTGCCGTGTTCATCATGTCGAGCGGTGAGGTGATCATCTACCAGGGGTCGTCTCCGGCGACGGGTGGGGACTGGGCGATCGTCGGGGTGTATCGGATCGGGGCGCTGCTGGACAAGCGGGCGGCGGTGAAGTTCGGTCCAGATCTCTTCATGATCACCGACCTCGACTATGTGAACCTGTCCGAGGTGCTCGCCGGGATGGAGGCGAAGACGACTCGGACGAAGGCGAACGGGGCGCTCCAGTTGGAGTTGGCCGTCAATCGGAGCAACGTCGGCTGGGAGGCCATCGCGTGGCCTGAGGGTCGGCTGATCATCTTCAACATCCCACAGGGGTCTGGCGTCTACCGGCAGCATGTCTTCAACTACGTGACCGGCGCATGGTGCAGGTTCACTGGTATCAACGCGCACACGTGGTGCGTGTACAACAACGAGTTGTACTTCGGGGCGGCGAACGGCTGCGTCTACAAGATGACGACGAGCGCAAAGACGGACGCGGGCGCGTCGATCCAGACCATCATGCAGCCCGCGTGGACGACGCTCGGGCTGACGCAGCGGAAGACGTTCGTCGGGACGCGGCAGCTCATCCAGACCAATAGCCCGATCAACATCAAGAACGTCTACGAGGTGGACTACAAGCCTTTCCGCGACCAGCAGGCACCGATCGCGGTCGCGCCGGAGGGGACGCCATGGGGCTCACCGTGGGGATCGCCGTGGACGGCGGTTGACAAGACGCTGGCCGACTGGGAGGTGATCCAAGGATATGGTACTGTGGTGGGGATGAAGCAGTACCTGAACCTCAAGCAGGCTGCGAAGTTTCTCGGGATGACGTGGCTATACAAGATCGGAGAGCGGCTGTGAGGGGTCTGTATTTCCCTGAGAACCCGCAGGGGGTCGCCACGGTCCTCCAGTGGGTGGCTGACCGCATCGGGGAGCGCACAGACCTCTTCCATGAGCCCTACGCTTACTGTTTGGTTGACAACGAGAAAGGTATTCTCGCCGGTTTCGTCCTCCATGACTACAGCGGCAAGAATATCTCGTTCAGCACAGCTATCGAGCCAGGGACGATCATCACGCCGAGGCTCGCGCACGACGTTCTCAGAGTGCCGTTCAACAGCCCCTTGGATGCCTGTAGGGTGACAGCATTCGTCGACGAGACGAACACGCGCTCCGTCAGACTCATCCAGACCCTGGGCTTCAAAGAAGAAGGCAGGATCAGGAAACACTTCGGCGACCACGACGCCCTCGTCTTCGGTCTGCTGAAGGAAGAGTTCGACGGAGGTCGCTATGGGCGCAGGTACGAGCAGCGGCAAGGGAGCGGGCTACGGCAACCGGATGCCGGGGCCGGCGAGCTTCGCAGGTAAGTACCCACAGTTCACAAACCAAATGTCCGGTGCGCCGTGGATGATGAACAGTGGCGGCGGGCCGACGCTGAGTTCCAACGGCGGTGTCGGCAGCTACAACCCGACCGTGCCGCAAGGCGACCTCGCTTCTGTCCTCGCTGGTGGTGGAGGTGGGCCGCTCGCCTCAGAACGCCTGAGCAATATGGGAATGGGTTACGGTGGGCGCCCTTACAATGTGGGTGCTGGTGGCTTCCAGAAGCCCGGTGGCAAGCCCAGCATCGGCACGGCGGGTGGTGGAGGCAAGCCTTCCATCGGGTATGGCGGCGGGCCGTCCCGCGCGATGTGGAAGTGAGCCATGGGCGGCGGCGGTAAGGGCGGCGGTGGCGGGCGCTCCTACTCCCCGGAGGAGATGTTCAGCGCGGCATCCCGGTACAACCGCCTGAACCAGTACACGCCCTTCGGGTCGGTCGAGTACAGCGGCCCATACAACAACGTCGTCACGGAGACGATGTCGCCCGAGATGCTGCAACTGATGAACCAGCAACTCGGTCTCCGGCAGGGTGCGTTCGCGAACCTGCTCGGTCAGTACGGTGCATCCCCGACGAACATCCAGAATCCTGGGGGGGAGGGTGCGGCTGCTGGCGGCGGTGGCGGAGCCGCAGGCGGTGGGACTGATCCGTACGGCAACATCATCTCGAGCCTGCCGGGGTTCGGCCAGGGGCTCCCCGATCTCTACGCCGGTCAATACGGGATGGACCCGAACCTCGACCTCGGGTCGCTCCCGCAGATGGACTACAGCCTCGATCTGGAGTCCCTCTACGGCGCTGACCCGAACCTCGACCTCAGTTCGTTGCCGGGGCTCCCGAGTGGTGGGGATCTCGAGGCACTGCGTGGCAGCACCGAGCAAGCCCTGTTCGAGCGCAGCCGCAGCCTGCTCGACCCGGTCTACGCGGAGCAGGAGCAGCGGCTGAACGAGACGTACGCAAACCGTGGGATGCCGGTTGGGACCGAGGAGCGCACGGAGGAGTTCGGGCGCTTCGAGGGTTCGCGCTCCGACGCCTACAACCGGGCGGCGCAGGAGGCCGTCATCGGGGGCCGTGCGGAGGTCAACGACGCCATCGCGAACGCGCTTGGCATCCGCAGCGGGGCGCTCGGCGAGCGGCTCTCGCAGTACGGGACGAACCTCCAGGGCCGACAGCAAGGGTTGTCAGAACTCCTCGCGCAGTCCGGCCTCGGGATGCAGGGCCGTCAGCAGACGCTCTCCGAGCGGCTCGCGCAGCTTGGCGCGACGAGCGGCCTGAACCAGCAACTCTTCCAGCAGGCACTCGGCGGACGGGGCCAGCTCTTCGGCGAGCAGATGGGCGGCAGGCAGCAGCTCTACAACGAACTGATGGGCACGACGGGGGCGAGCTTCAACCAGTTGGCGTCCATCCTCGGACTCGCCGGCACGCCGTCCTCCGCAGGCGGGCTTGGTGGGTTCTACGGCCCCGGACAGGTCGATGTGATGGGCGGGTACGGGATCAACCAGTCTGGGAGAAACGCCAACACTGCTTTGTGGGGTGACATCATTGGCGGACTCTTCGGTGGTGCAGGAACGGCACTCGGCGGCTGGTTCGGAGGCTGATGATGCCTACCATCGGGCAGGGCCTCACGATGTTTGGTGCCGGGATCGGCAGTGCCCTTGGCAGCCGCCGCGAGCGGAAGAAGTGGGAGCGCCTTGCGGAGCTTCTCGCTGGAGCAGTCAAGCCCGGAGCGACCGGCAAGGCCGTGAGCGAGCTTGCCCCTCTGCTGGCCGGCGTCGGGCAGGCGATGCCGATACCGGAGCACATGCAGGAGCCGACGCTTGCAACAGGCCCTGTTGGGAACCAATTGTTTACTGGAGGGATGGTCCAGAACGCGCTGCCGTTCGCGCCCCCGCAGTTCACGCCAGGCCAGCAGGCGCAGCTTCGCACCCCAGGGGCTGCAGCCGCCCAGAACGCCACCACCGCGCCGTTGCGCGCCATGCTGACGAGCGGCATCCCGCAGGTACAGGAGATGGCGCTGGGGCGGATGTTCGGAAGTGAGAAACAGGACGAATGGGCACGGGCGTCAGACACGATCATCTTCAACAAGGTTGACGGTTCCTACCGGCAACTCCCCACTGGAACGCTAAAACTCAGGGAGAACGAGGTCGTGATGCGGCCCAACCCGGAGACGGGTCAGTTCGAGGAGGTTGCACGAGGACTCCCCAAAGCGACGACCCCTCCGAAAACTAAGTACGTCTCGGCTGAAACTTCTCCCGGCAAGTACACCCTCGTCCCCGAGGACTTCGCCGCAGCGCATGGCTTGACCGTCAAGAAGGATCAGCAGGGGATCTCAATGGGATATGACGCAGAGGGTCGGCCGACAGTGCAGATCGGTGGGGTGCCATCCGTTGCCTCCAGTCAGATGTCGAAGCCAACGCAGACCGCCGTCGAGACGGAGCTTCTCAACGCAGAGAAGGGACTCCTTCGAATCGACAGAATCCTCAACTCCTATGATGAGTCGTATCTCAACGCCCCGAAGCAGTGGCAGAACTGGCTGCGGGATAAGTGGGAGCGGGCTGGATTCTCACTGTCTGCGGCCGGGGAGAAGGAGCTTGCCGGTTACGCGACGTTTGAGTCGTACACGCTCGAGAACCTGAATCGCTACATCAAGGAGATCACTGGGGCGCAGATGAGCGAGGCTGAAGCTGAACGCCTGATGAAGTCCATGCCGCAGATGGGTGAGGGCAAGACACGATTCCGGGCGAAACTCCTCGCGATCCAAGCTGCACTCAAGGCCAACCACGATGCGTTCTACTCAGCGCTCAGGCGCGGTGAGAGTAGGGAACGCGCCCTTGCTGCTGCCGACTCAGCATCGCAGGACGCTTACAACTTCTACGTCACAAAGGATGGCGGGAACTTCTTCGCTGGCCCGAAGGAGATGCCAGCGGCTCCTACCGGTTACCAGTGGCAGCAGCGTGAGGATGGTGTGAACGTCCTTGTGAGGATCGACTGATGCCAGAGCCGGATGTCTTCCGCTTCGAGGCGCCGAACGGGCAGATCTATGAGATCCCGAACGATCTCCCGACGAAGGAGAAGAACCGCCTCATTCAGGACATCCTCGTGCAGACTGGCGCCATCGAGGAGCCGCGGCGAGTCTCCATCCCGGTCGGGATGCGCGGTGCGACCGGCCCCGTCAAGATCAAGGAGTCGACGGCCCGTCTGATCACCAACATCCCCGGTGAGATGGCCGCGTCGGCTGGCCTTGGACTGCTCGGGGCGGCTGCCGGGGCGACTCCCCCAGGACTTGCCGTTGGTGGCCCCGGCGTTCTCGGGATGGCCGGTCGTGCTATTGGGGCTCCGATCGGTCGGAAGTTGATCTCAGAGCCGCTCCAGAGGGCTATGGGGGTGCCTCCTGAGCCTATGGGGCTGGCCGGAGCGGCCGGGCTGGCCGGAGCGGCTGGGGCTGGCGAACTCGCTGGCCTAGGGGCTTCTAAGGCCTTTCGCGGAGGTCTCGGGCTCCTCGGGCGTGGCCCTGGTCGAGCCTCCAGGGAAGAGGCCCGCTACCTTCTGAAACTCTACCGAGAGGCCGGGGTTGATCCGCCGAGCGCATCGTCGATCATGCAGTCGAAGATGCTTCAAGGTGCGTTCGGTTACGCGCAGAAGAGCCTGTACTCCGCTGGTGTCACGGATGACTTCCTCCAGAAGCAGGAGGAGCACCTGCTCCAAACGATTCTCAGCCGTACGGCCAAGCCCGGTACGGCGTTCGGGGGCAGGACAGCGCAGGAGGTCGGGGCGGTAGTCAGTGCTGGGCCACGCAGGGCGAAGGCTGCGTTCGAGGCCGAGGCGCGGCGGCTCTTCAACGAGGCCCGTCGCCTGCGCCCGCCGGATCTCACTGTCACGCTCAACCGGGCGATGGATCAACTCGACTCCACGCTGTACGAGCACGTCGTGGACATCGCGTCGGCGGCTGGCGGAACGAAGATGGCGGGGATCGCACAGCGCGTACAGCGGGCCATCGCTGGCGGCAATCCTGTCCTCTTCGAGGATCTCGAGCGCCTGCGGTCGTTCGTCGGTCGGCAGATCAGCAAGACAATGGGCACCGAGCGCGGAGAACTGAAGACGTTCTTCGCTCGGCTCACGGACGACATGGAACAGGCGCTAGATACCAACCCGGCAGTACAACCAGATGCCGTCGCTGCATGGCGGGCTGCTCGCAATCACTACCGAGAAGGTATCAAGACGGTCGATGACTTTTACGCGAAGATCAACAAGAAGGTCACCCCAGAAGAGGTGACTGCTGAACTCGACAAGTACATCGTCGGCTCGACTCCAAACCCAACGAGACTCCAAGAGATCAAGTCGACGCTGACCGACGAGGAGTGGGGCGCATTCCAAGACTGGTTCATCAGAAAGAACCTCGTCACGCCTGATGGCAAGCGGTTCCTCGGTTTCGACCATTTTCTCAGGCAAGCCGAGCAATGGGATGACCAGATGATGGACCTTGTCTTCGGTGCCGGTTCCGAGAAGCACCGCTGGATGTCAAACCTGAAGGACATCGCCCGCAACGAGGCGAAGTACGGCGCAGGCGGTGTGCAGCGCAACCCGCTCATGGTAGCGAGCGAGGTGGTCGGCCCCGTGGCCGGAGCTGCTGGAGTGATCGCCGCGAAGGGCAACCCGTTCCTCGCACTTGTCACTCTCGGGGCTTACCCGATGGGGATGAACTCCTTCGGTCGTCTCCTCACGAGCGAGACGTATCTG
The DNA here is from genome assembly GCA_022710935.1 of Verrucomicrobiota bacterium. Lineage (GTDB taxonomy): Bacteria > Verrucomicrobiota > Verrucomicrobiia > Limisphaerales > J093 > MWFF01. Next base: position 6,926 of record JAKLFY010000059.1, on the reverse strand, counting down.
AAGTGGGTCGTCGAAGGGGCGAAGATAGCTCCGAACAAGTGGGCATCACATATCGGAGCACTGTCCGGCATCGCTGCGTATGAAGATCCAGAAGTTCAGGAGGCTCTCCTCGAACTTGTTCAGAACATGAAATCCGGCATGGAACAACCCGGCCCTCGTCAAATCCCCGGCATGGGCCTGCTCGCAGGGAGGTAACCCTATGGGATGGTCAGGCGGCATTTTCACTCGCGTCCACGACTGGACGGAGGACGAGGCTGGTGGGTACGACATCGTGGCGTCGCGCTTCGACGAGGAGGATGACAACTTCGAGTCGGGGATCAACGCCTGCCTGACGAAGGACGGCACGAACACGCCGACCGCCAACCTGCCGATGGGCAGCCGGAAGCACACTGGCGTGGCGACGGCCACTGCTTACGATCAGTACGCCACGGCCGGTCAGGTGCAGAATGGGTCGTTGATCTGGCCCGTGACGGGCATCACGGGCGGCTCCCTGAACGCCTACACCCTGACGCTCGTGATGGCCCCCTCCGCGTACACTGGCGGGCAGACGTTCAGCTTCAAGGCGAACCGTAGCAACAGTGGGGCGACCACTCTGAACGTGAACAGCCTCGGGGCGAAGGCGGTCTACTACAACGGTGCGGCCTGCGCTGGGGGTGAGATCGTCATCAACCGCGTCTACACCGTGATCTACGACGGCACGCAGTTCCACCTGATCGGGGCCGGGGGTGGGAGTGGGGCATCGTACGGTGGGGCGAAAGTGTGCATGAGTTCGGCGCAGGAGATCGCGACGGACACACCCACTCCGGTTGTCTTCAACACGGAACTCTACGATGATTCCAACTATGCCTCTCCGTCGAGCACAGCTCTGACCATCCCGGTGACCGGGAGGTATCGCGTCACGGCGTTCATATACTGGGCGACGGCTGGAACTGACCTTGGGGAGGGTTTCGCGCAGGCTGCAATGGCCGTCAACGCCACACGATGGTATGTGGCGGCTCCGTTTTCGTTGGTCACCTCGCATTTCGCCGGGAGCCCATATTACGTCAAGCCGAACGTCAACCTCGTCTGGGAGGGGAAACTCACGCAAAATGACCTCGTGACGATCGTCGTGACACACAGCAACGTCTATGGCAGTCCCCGCTATGTCTACGGCAACGGGACAGAGTCCGATTCATCTTGGCTTGCGATCGAGCGCATCAAATAGGAGGTGTGCTATGGCTCGTGGTGATCTCGTGCTCTTCGAAGAACTGGCGAAGTACTTGGGCGGGACGCTGACTTCCCAGAAGGCGATGGACTTCGACACCGGCGGGGACACGTTCAAGCTCGGGATCATCGACAGCACGATCACCCCGACTGCCGCGCTCGCCACCCCGGCGTGGGGCGACTTCAGCGCCAACGAGGTGACCGGCAGCGGGTACGTTGCCGGAGGCGCGACGCTTGCGAGCCAGAGCTTCAACGAGGCCGATGGCGACGCCGTGTTCGACGCCAGCGACGTGACTTGGAGCCAGGCGAGCGGCGGCACCAGCGGTTTCACGGGCGCCTACTGGGCGATCCTGTACGACGACACCATCACTTCACCTGCTGACCCGGCGCTGGCGTTCGTGGACCTGGCGGGGCCGGTGAACAACAACGACGGCGATGTGGTCGTGAGCTGGAACGCGAACGGCATCTTCAAGGTCGCAGTGTAGGGGCCTTCGATGCCGACGACGACTGTCAACGCCATGCTCGGCACGGTGACGGTCACGGCCGTCACCCCGGCCTTCGCCATGAAGGACTGGAAGCGGACGCTAGTCAGCGCCGGGAGCGGAGCGGTCACCGTTACGGGCTTCGCAGCGAGCATCATCGCGCCGGTGATCGCCGCGACGCTCGGCATGGTGGCTGTCACCGCCTACCCGGCGGAGATCCACCAGGCGAGGATCGACGTCCTGTGCAACACTGGGATGGTCACCGTCACAGGGTACGACGTCAGTCCGCACATCGTGGGCGTCATCGTGCCGGCGACGCTCGGCCAGGTCACCGTCACGGGCTTCGACGCGGTGAACACGATCTCGACGGTGGTGAAGGCCACCCAGGGGGTAGTGACCGTCACGGGCTTCGACGCGGTGGTGGCGAAGACGCCGGTCTGGGCGTCACTCGGTCAGGTGGTGGTGACGGGGTACAACCCTGCGGTGGTGGCCCCGCTGGTCATGGGCGAGGCGATCGGGCCGATCTCCGACACCTCAAAGCAGTACATCACCTACTACCAGGATTGGGCGACGCACTTCCCTGCCGAGATCGCCCGCCGCTGGCGGCAGTTTCTGCTCGACACCTTCTACATCGCGACGCCTCCCGTCACGGTGGGCGGCACGGCGAACAGCCTCGAGCTGACCACCGACGAGGAGATCGTGCAGATCACACCCGGTCAGTCGCTGCGCTTCACCGCGGCGTACACCAACACGGGTGGCACCATCCTTGACGTGAACGAGATCGGCCCGCAGTCGGTGCTGTACGAGGGGCAGCCGCTGAAGGGTGGGGAGATCGTTGCCGGCGGCTCCTACGAGGTGGTGTACGACGGACTGGCGTGGGGGTTGACCACGTCGTCAAGGAACGTGGCCGGGTTGGCTGCGCGGACGTGGCTGTCGGCCGATCAGGAGCTGACGCACAACACAGAGGAGGCCATCGTGTGGGCGGCGGACGCGCTCTACGATGATGCCGGATTCTTCTACTATGGCGGTGGCGGGATCGAGAGCATCATCATCCCTGCGGACGGGCGCTACAAGATCACTGGCATGGTGATGTTCAGGAGCGATGCCGTAATCGCTGAATTCCAAGTTGGCGTCCGCCTATACATCAACGGAGAGGCAGTCGATGCATCCAGATCCGACTCACGTTTGGAAGAGGGCGCGGATGACTGCGGGGTGCATTTCGAGTATGTCGATATCTTCCAAGGCGGCGACGAGATCATCCTCTATGCCCGCGAGTGGAACAACATGAGTGAGAATGCTTACGCGCAGGGGAGTTCCCACCACCGTCGGGCTTCCTGGTGGGCGATTGAGAGACTGCGATGATGGAAACTTGGGTCCGCGACATGGTCGCCATTCTCGTCGGAGTCGTCACCATCTCTGGGGCGATCCTCGCGGCGCAGTGGCTTTACTATTGGCCGAAGGTGCTGCGCGTCGTGAAGGAAGCGGTAGGTGAAGCCATGAAGCCCGAGCATGAGTACGTCCAGCGGGAGCTGTCCCGCATCGACAACCGTCACAACTTCTGCATCCGCGACACCAAGGCGAGCATCGCACAGGTGGACGCCGGTTTGCGGGAGGACATCCGCTACATCCGGGGGAGGCTCGACTGGCTGATCGACACGATCATCGCCAAGCAAGGAGGGAATCATGGGTGACCTGACCAAGGACTTCGACCGCTCCGAGTTCGCCTGCCGCTGCGGCTGCGGGTACGACGCCATCGACCTAACGTTCGTCGAGAAGCTCCAGGTCGTCCGTGACATCTCCGGCGCGGCTTTGTACATCAACAGTGGCTGCCGCTGCGTCAAGTACAACGCCGAGGTCGGCGGCGTGCCGCACTCATCGCACCTGCGCGGACTCGCGGCGGACATCTCCACGCGGGACGGCGAGCTGCGGTTCAAGGTGCTCGACGCGGCGTTCAAGGTCGGGTTCAAGCGCATCGGGATCGGAAGCTCCTTCGTCCACCTCGACATCGACTCCGAGCTGCCGTTCCCGAGGCTCTGGACGTACTGAAGGAGGTGATCGCATCATGGTCGGGACACTCATCAACTCAGTCGGCGGTCGCGGGTTCGTCTTCGCTCTGCTCGCCGCCCTCTTCACCGCAGGCTACGTCATCCTCCATGACATGACCTGGGCGCAGTGGGTGGACTACAACAAGGTGATCGGATTGGCCTTCCTCACCGCGAAGGGGATCGAGGGCGCGGCCGATTCGATCGCCACCAAACGGGGAGGTGGCTGATGTTCACCGGGCTGCCCCTCTACCTTGGCATCGGGGCGCTGGTCGTGATCGTCGCGCTCTCGGGCGCTCTCTGGGTGCAGACCAATCGCGTCGAGGCGAAGCAGCAGCAGATCGCCGCGATGGAGCTGCTCAACAAGGCGTGGGAGACGAAGGTCACCGAGAAGCAGCAGCGGATCGACTCCCTGATGCTCGCGATCAAGGAGCAGAACGCCCTGATCGAGGGCATGGCCGACAACGGGGTGCTCGCGCAGCAGCGGCAGGTCGAGATCGACCGCCTGCAAGCGGAGCTGGCGCACGCTGCGGCTGCTCTGCGGGTGATCTCCGAGAAGTACGACGCGCTGCGCCTGCAAGCGGTTGGTCTGGACGTGTGCCAGACGTACGGGATGGTGCTGCGTTCACTCGCCGGAGGTGCGCCATGACTGCACGGACCGCCGACCTGCTCCGCACTATCGGGCTGTGCGTCCTCATCATCGCCATCTTCATCATCGTGTTCTGCACGGCGGGCTGCCGGTCCACGTGCCCGCCCTGCCAGGAGCCGGAGCAGGTGATCGTGAAGGTGAACGTGCCCGTGCCGTGCATCGTGGACATCGCGCCGCTGCCAGCGGTCGGGCCGCTGGTGAGACCGCCCTACCCGGTGGGTGCGGACGAGGAGACGCTGAAGGCGTGGGCGCTGACGCTGGGAGAGGCGATCGAGGCGCGGCTCGAGATCATGGACGCTCGGGAGGCTGCGTGGCTCGCAAAGGTGACGGCAAACAACTCGGCGCTGCCGAAGTGCTCCGCCGTGGCTCCACCGTAGACCTCACCCCCTGTTACACCCCGCTCCCGTCGTGTCCTTCACCCTCCTTCCTCTCGACGGGAGTGGGGGCTTTTTGACACGCTGGGCACCGTTCCACCTCCGGTCGGTCATCGTCGTAGGGGTCGTCACTCGTGGTGACCACCCAGCGCGTCCCGTGACACAGCGGGCAGAGTGAGGCGATGTCCATCTCACGTCTCCGACAGCTTCACTTCCGGCAGCGTGTCCTCCGGCTCGTCCGCCGGCCGGAGCGTCCACATCAAGGTCGGCTTCTTGCTGCCGTTCTTGCACACCTCGGACACGCTCAGCAGGTTGCGGTCGATCATGGCGCTCTGTACCTCGTCCACCTTGTAGGCCGGCAGCCCGAGCACCCGCGCCACCTTCCACCTCGGCAGCTCCCCACCGTTGCGGGCCATCCACACGGTGACCTTCGCGATGTGGCGGTTGACCTCGGCGGGCGTCGCCCCCCGGATGAACTCCGTCGCCCAGTACGCCCACTTCCGCGCCATGCTCACCGCCTGCTCCGCGTCGGTGTCCAGCACCTCGAGCCGCCCGTCGCTGCCGAAGCCGTTGGGCCTGCCTGCGGCGATGATCATGGCGAGCTTCATGCTCATCTCACTCACCCGCTCGAGCATGATGGTGGTGGGGTCGTCGGCCTTCATCTGCGCGTTCTCGGTTTCGGCTTGGAACTGGTCGAGCGCGTTCACCGCCCGGCCGTCCACCCATGCGTCCGGGCACCGCTCGGCGGCGTATTTGGCCCGCTTGTGGATGGCCTGCAACTCGTTTGCGATGTCCATCCTCTTGCCGGGGTCGGCGGGCTGGAGGTCGCGCAGGCTCATGCGCTCGGGTTTGTCCTGGGGGGCGATGATGGCGAATCGTGCTAAGAATCCGTCCTCCACGTCGTCGATCTTCATCCGCGACATGAACGCAGTGGTCAGGTTCCCGATGATGCACAGGTGGGGGTCGTTGACCTCCCAGCAGTCCTCCTTGCCCTTCTTCTCGCGCCTGACGTAGCGCCAGTTCTCATGCCCGTGCACGGTGAGGAGGAACGACCGGGTGCCCGCCATGTAGGATTGGTGGTGCATCCTGTCCATGATGCCTGCGAACTCGTCCACGAAGAGGATCGCGGGCTGGCTGCTGCGCTTCGCCATCTCCTCCTCGAGCCCACCGGGGGTGAAGTTCTCGGGGAGCATCACGCCGCCGATCACCCGGTTCAGCACGTCCTTGGCGAGCTTCATCGCGGTGGATTTCCGCATGACGCTCGACTTGCCGTAGATCAGCATGTAGAGGTTCGTGCGGATGCCACCAGGGGTGGTGGAGACTTCAAGGCGCAGCCCCTGGGTCAGCAGCGCCAGCAGCATGACCGCGTAGGCTTCGTGGTAGTCATGCGGCGCGTCGGTGCAGTCCTTGGCGTACTGCACGTACTTGTGAATCCAGTTGGTTGGATCGACAACCGCTGGGCAGAAATTGTACTTAGCCACACGCGCTCCCCCTCAGAACAGCGGTATCTGTTGTTCGTCGTCATGACTGGTTTTCTCCCACGGCAGAGCGCATCGCTTCTCGATCAGCCGGCAGTATTCCGGGTTAAGCTCAATGCCGACCGCGTTGCGCCCAAGGCCCCGCGCCACCATCAGCGTGGTGCCAGATCCTGCGAACGGGTCGAGCACGGTGTCGCCGATCCGCGATCCGGCGCGGATGCACCGCTCCGGCAGCGCCGTCGGGAACGTGGCGAAGTGCGCTTCCGGATACGGCTCGGTGGCAATCGTCCAGACGGTGCGAACATTTCGGCCGGCGGTCGCGACACGCTCACCAACCGGTCGCGTACGCTGCCCAATACCGCGCCGATTTTGTTCAACCAATGCTGTGCTCTTGGCACCACCAAACGCGTACGCATATCTCGCAGTGCTCTCGGGCGCGAGCGGTTCCCGCACGGCGTCGGCGTCGAAAAAGTACCGCTCGGATTTCGCGAGCAGAAATACGTATTCGTGCGATTTTGTCGGGCGGTCGGTAACCGATTCCGGCATGGGGTTCGGCTTCGCCCAGATGATGTCCGAGCGCAGATACCAGCCGTCATCTTGCAGCGCGAAGGCTACGCGCCAGGGGATGCCGACGAGGTCTTTATCCTTCAGGCCGTGATGCAAACGCTGGCTCATTTCATAGCGCGAGCCAGCGTTTG